>CAYYQE010000035.1:0-4260 GCA_964473745.1 uncultured Candidatus Peribacteria bacterium | reverse complement strand
TTCCGCCAGGTTCAAATATGTCATACGAGTCAAGCTATCGTACCTATGCAAAAAGACACACCCAAAGCCTTAAAACAATGCCTGTTGATTTTCCATTTGCCAGGCAGCTTGTAAGCCATCAAATTTTTGTAACAAAGAACGGAATTCCAATTCACCAAAAAGCAGCCTCACTTGTCCCCCGTCCACTTCATGTGTACAACAAGAATTTAAATCAAATTCCATAGGCGCATCAAAACGCAACTGCACCAATTCCTGCGATTTATATGCCAATTCTCGTCCAAACTCTAATTTATTTAACATCGCACCCTTAAGATCCTCCAAATTCTCATAAATCCCATCCAGGGTTTCATATTCTTGCAACAATTTAGCGGCTGTTTTTTTCCCAATTCCCGGAACTCCAGAAATATTATCACTCGTATCCCCTACTAGCGCCTTATAATCCACCATTTGATCCGGACGGATTCCATATTTCTCGATCACTGCTTCGGCATCATAATTTTTAACCTCATTAAACCCAGAAATCGGCGCCACAACCCTCACCTGATCAGTAATGAGTTGCGTTAAATCCATATCTCCAGTCAAAATAATAAGCTCAGTGTCAGGGTAATCCGTAATTTTTTTGGCAATAGTGGCAATCATGTCATCCGCCTCAAACCCCTCTTCCTCAAAAATAGGGATTTTAAAAGCCTCTACAATCTGTTTAATCCGCGGCACTTGCGCAAGCAGGTCATCCGGAGTTTCAGCGCGCGTCGCCTTATAATCTTCGTAAGCTTCATGTCGAAAAGTCGGCCCCTTCAGATCAAAAGTCACTGCTAAATAATCTGGGCGCAATTTCCCGAGCATATTAAGTAAAACACTCGTAAACCCAAAAACAGCATTCACGAGCTCCCCTTTTTTCGTTGTTAAGGGTGGCAACGCGTAATATCCACGGTAAATCAGGGCGTGCCCATCAACTACCACAAACTTTTTAAGCTTTTGATTCGTCATGCTTTATAGTCCCTTCTTAAATTATTCTAAACGTTCGATCCCAGTCCCGCTATCTCCTGCTTGAGAGGTGAGTTCACGGACAGTTTCGAAAATATCGGAAGGGTTAAGGTATTGGATAATATCCAAGCCCAGAGCGCGGCCTACTAATCCGACGATCACAATCGCCAAAACAGTCACAATAAGGCCAATGATTGCATAACGAATCGTGCTAACCGCTTGTTTGATTTTGTCCTCTTGCCCTCCTGAAAGGATAAAAGAAATACCACCTAAAAAGATGAAAACTACTGACAAAAAGCCAGCAATAATAATCGCATAGGCGATACCTCGATTGAGAATCTCAAGGATATCAAACTGCTCAGCGGCATCGATAATGGAAGAACCATCATAATCGTCAATCATGCACCTATTAAACCAAAAAGCCCTCACTATAAGCAAGGGCTTTAATTTTTTTCAAGGTCTAAACCTCTTCGGGGAGGTCAGCGTGTTGGTCAGCTGTGTCTTCTTCTAGTACAGGAGTTTCTTCAGCCGGGGCCTCGTCGGCAGCAGGAACTTCTTCGGTGGCTTCTTCAGTCGGGGCAGCTTCTTCAGCGGCCGGAGCCTCCTCTTGAGGAGCACGCGTCTCGCTACCGTCTGGTTCAACAATTTTCAAATTAACGCGAGCGTTATTTTTGGAACCAATAACACGTAATAAAACACGAAGAGCTTTGGCGGTTTGGCCGCTCTTTCCAATAATTTTACCCATGTCGTGTGGTCCCACGCGAAGTGTAATAAGAACCCCGAGCTCATCAACGCTGCGGGTAACTACGACTTCATCTGGTTCGTCGACGATTTGTTTGACCACATACTCAATAAAATCGCGGTCAATACCTTGCGAGTCATTCATAGCAAATAAGGTTAAGTTTTAAGAACAGGAGTATCAGCGGCCTCCTCGGCGGGAGACTCTTTTTCTGTTTTGACTTCATCAGCCTCTTCAGCTTTTGGCTCCTCGGCCTTTGCTTCGGCGGGCTCTTCTTTGGCTGGCGCCTCGTCCTCTTCAGCTTTTGGCTCTTTTTTGGCTGGGGCCTCGGCTTCTTCGGCCGGAGCTGCATCCTCCTCTGCTGGCGCCTCCTCGGTTACTTTAGCGCTCCCTCCACTATCTTCTTCGGTAGTTTTCTTTTTCTTGCGTTGCAAATCACGACGCCCAATATATTTATCCATACCTTCCATGCCAAGTCCTTTCAAAAGAGTAGCCACCGTGTCAGTTGGCTGCGCTCCCACGGAAATCCAATATTTCACACGGTCTTGGTCCACTATTAATTCACGTGGATTTCGAGAGATATTATAATTACCAATAATCTCAACAAATTGACTTTTAATAGGAGCGGTATGTTCCGCTACTACAATACGATAGCTGGGCTGGCTTTTCTTTCCGGTTCGGGTAAGTCTGATTTTGAGCAAGCTAAAATAAGTTTAAGAGATAAAACAGTTTGCGACGGCTAGTGTAGCTTGGGCAAGCCAAAAGTCAAGCGTAAATCATTGATCGGAGCGTCTTTACATGCCTCCTTTAAACGCATCAAAAGCTCGACACGCTTGAATTGAATTTGTTGCGCCCAACCAGAATCCTTTACTGCCACCTTTAAAATCCCCTCTTTATAAGAGACTGGGACAATAACTTCATCCACAGAATCATTCCAGATTTCGCGGGCAATTCTTAAAAAGTGATGACAGACTAAGGCGCCTTTTATTTGTCGCCCCATATTGTATTTTTCTGCCACTTTAGGGATCAGTTCGTTGAGTTGTGTGAATTCAGGTTTTGACATCAGGCAACTTCTTCCAAAAAGGGATAAAATGGCTGGTCCTTTCTGGTGATGCCATCTGAAATTCGTATAAATCCTCGTCGTATTTGTCTAAGCTCAGCAATATCTCCTGGGCTTAGCTCGGCAAATAAGTCTTTTACAGTTTGTTCTGAAGGGAGATCTCGTGAGCCTTTCATTCCTAGTTTTGAAGCGAGTTCAGGGCTTACTAAAGGCTCTGGAGCAGGAGGTCTTCCCAATGCGGAATCTGTAATCATAATCATAATAACTTAGATTAAATGTTAGTAATAAATCCTATCAATAAAACCAATACTAAACAAGTTTTTGATAAAGCCGAAAAGTCTCCTCGGCCATGCGTTTCCATGAAAAATCCTTAACACGCTTTAGACCATGTTCGCGCAATTTGTTTTGCAAACTTTCATCAAACCACACTTTAGCCATGGTTGTTGCCATATCATCGACGTCACGCGGATCAAAAAATCGCGCATTCTTCTCGCCACAAATCTCCGGAATACAAGATGTATTAGAAGCCACAACCGGCGTGCCCGAAGCCATCGCTTCGAGCGGGGTTAGCCCGAATCCTTCATAAAAAGAAGGCAAAACATAAACTTTGGCTGCTTGATATAAAGCCATTAACTCCTCTTCCGAAACTAGCCCTGGCAGCACCACGCGCTCTTTTAATCCTAACTCTTGAATAGTTTGCGCAACTTCAGGGTAGTGCGGGTCCGGGCGACCAGTAATTACTAATTTCCCCTCAAAATCTCCACGCTTTAATAATTCCGCAAAAGCTTTCAATAAATTCACAAGATTTTTATGGTTGCGCCAGACTCCGGTATATAAGAAAAAATCACCTTTAACGGGTGGTTTCACTGTTGATTTTTTAAAAAATTCCGCTGCCACTCCTTCGTAAATCACTTTTATTTTTGCAGAAGATGTTTTGAGAAGCTTAATCAGGTCCTTTTTCGTGTTTTCCGAAACAGCAACCACAAATTTGGAACGTTTTACAATTGACTCCAAAACTAGATGATAACCAATCCGGTACAGCCAAGAAGTCATTTTTTTCCCTGGGAAAAAAGAAAGAGTTAAATCGTGAATAGTCACCACACTAGGTCCACGATAAAAAAGCGGGGCATTAAAGTGCGTAAAATGAACTAAATCTAATTTTTCGCGGCGCAAAATTCGCGCAAATTTAACCTGTTCGGCCCAGGAATAATGATGAGCGTTAACCAAAACTTTACGAACACGCTTGTGCGGTGGGTTAAACTTGGAAAATTCCGGTTCATTCATAAAAAGCACATATTCATTTTGGGGATCCATTTCAAAAAGGTGGCGGGTCAGCTCATAAACATACCGACCAATGCCCGTGAACGAAGAGGAGTACATGCGTGCGTCAATGCCGATTTTCATGGGCACATGATATACCAGGCCTCGGGTTGGCGGGCCTAAGAGGGCTTGACAAATCCTGTTAAAAATGATTAAA
>CAYYQE010000034.1:0-6090 GCA_964473745.1 uncultured Candidatus Peribacteria bacterium | reverse complement strand
CGCCAGATTTAAATGTGTCATACCTGTCAAGCTATTGTACCTATGCAAAAAGGGACACCCCAAAGCGCCTCCGTGGCGTCTCTGCCGCGCCTCCGTGGCGTCTCTGCCGCGCCTCTGCCGCGCCTCAAACTAATTGCGACCCTTTTGAAGATAATGAGTCAAATAGTGAATGTTGTCATAAGGCGTCTTATTGGCAGCAGCCTCTTCTTTCCAGGCTATAATATTTCCTTCTAATTTGAATCCGAGCCAGGTAATTAGTTCATCGCGCAAGGGTGTTGGCGCTAAATTCAGCAAAATTTCGTAACAAACACAACGCGCCTCCCACCAATTTTGAAAATGACCCGAATCCTGCCAACCTTCTCTAAAAAAATCATAAAGACCTTGTAATTCCAAGGCTAATCGCTGTCTTACCTGCGGAGACATTATCGTACATGTTAACCACACCTCCTCCGGGATCAAATCAGGGTTAGGCGATAGGGAGGGTCGCTGGGGTGGGGCGGGTTGTGGGGGCATTAAATTATTCCATCAAAATATAACTGGCCGCAGCTTTAATAACAGCTTGATCAGCTCCAAAATTTTCCGTTTCCGTCATCAAGAAATAAACATAATTAATAAGCGGGGCTTCCTCATCCACGACTAGTGTTACCCATTCTGCTTTTACTGGAACTTCATTCCATAGTCCTTCGTAAATTTCCCAAGTTACATCATAAGGACCAATCACACCTGTCCCAGAATCAACTAGTGTTTCTTGAGCAGTTTCATACGCAGGATCATAAGCAGCTTGGCGCCAAATCATGAAAACTGTTGGATCGTTTTCTTCCGTATCTAAAGGTGCCACAAAAGTTACTGAATACTGATCAGCATGAGTATTTACCCAATCTGTTGGATGAACAAACGGGAGCGTAAAAGCCGTACTTTCGTATTCGCGATAATCAGTTGGAATACAGCCACCATGCAGTTGGTCCACACAAAGAGTGTTTTCCACAATGTAACCAAATTCTTCAAGTTCGGTGTCTGGTTCGACGTCCGGGTCAGTGTCCGGTTCGACGTCCGAAACCTCCTCAACATCTGGGGTAGTCTCGGTCATTTCCGTATCATCTCCACTAAAAAGTGGGATTCCATCTGAAGAAGGCAAACAACCAGCAAAAATCAAAAAACATCCTAACAGAGCAATAAGTTTGGCAAATTTCATAATAATTAGGTTAAGCGTCAAAATCATAACAAAGCAAGCCTTTAAGGACAACACTTATTTCATCTCTTGCCTCTTAGGGTGAAATCTCTATAATCAAACCACTTAAAAATCTTTTATGCCGAGGTTTATTGTAGAAGGCGGTCAGCCACTTAGTGGCACCGTAAAAATTCATGGCTCCAAAAACGCGGCCTTACCAATTTTGGCCGCCACCCTCCTGACCAAAGACGAATGCACTTTGCGCAATGTTCCCAATATTTCAGATATTCACGCTTTTTTAGAAATTATGAAGGGGTTGGGGGCTAAATTTGAATACGCGCGCGGCACTCTCAAAATCCAAACAGCCAAAGTTGGCACCATTCAAGCTCAAAAAGAACTGGTTCAACAGATGCGCGCTTCGATTCTTCTGCTTGGGCCACTTTTGGCGCGCAAAGGCGAAGCCGAAATGGTTTTCCCTGGAGGATGCGTACTTGGGAAACGTTCTATTCACGCCCACACTCATGCCCTTGAAAAGCTCGGCGCCACTATCGAAGACACTGAAGATGGCATCCGCGCTACTGCGAAATCTCTACATGGCACCAAAATAATCATGGCAGAATCCAGTGTTACGGCCACGGAAAACGCCATCATGGCTGCGGTTCTTGCAGAAAACACCACCAAAATTCACTGGGCTGCCATGGAACCGCACGTCCAAGATCTCTGTTATTTCTTGAATTCTATGGGCGCTCAAATTCGTGGCATTGGCACTCACACCCTTTTTATTGAAGGTGTTTCTAGCCTTCACGGCACAGATTATGAGATTACTTCTGATTATCTTGAAGCTGGGACACTTGCTCTGGCCGCTGTTTTAACTCGCGGCACAGTAACTCTCGAAAACATTGTCCCGGATCACCTCGATAGTTTTTGGCAAAAACTAGGTGAAGTTGGCGCACATTTCACTCTTACTGAAAATTCCGTCACATTTAAACCTCTTCCCAAAAATCAATATTTCCAACCTGTTGAGCAACTCAAAACCGCGGTTTTTCCCGGATTTGCCACTGACCTTCAGGCTCCTTTTACAGTTCTACTTACTCAAGCGGACGGGGAAAGCAAAATGTTTGAAACACTTTTTGACGGCCGCTTAAATTATCTTTACGAACTCGAAAAAATGGGAGCTAAAGTTGAGATTCACAATTCACATCAGGCTACTATTTATGGGCCAACTCCCTTACGAGGCACAAAAATTGTTAGTTGCGACATTCGGGCTGGCGCGGCCATGGTTTTAGCCGCCTTAACTGCTCAGGGTGTTACCGAAATCAGTGATATTCGTTATATAGAACGCGGCTACCAAGATCTTCACAAAACTCTAAATAATTTAGGGGCCCGAATTACGCGCAAAAACCCTCTTAAATAATCTGTAATAAATCCACCTTTCAGACGTTGTCTTATCTGCATTTATTTTTCTAATCTTAAACCATGAAAAAAAGCACAATTCTTTTCAGCACATTTTTACTAATTGTTTTTGCAACTGGTTGCACCGTGGGCATTGATGTCCAGGATAGCGATTTAGATGACATAGATATTAGCATCGACATCGACGAGAATGTCGACAGCGACGAGGTCGAACTTATCGAGCCTACCGGCGCCACCGAAGGCCCAGTAACAATTACTATCGAAGAAGGTACAAATTTTAACGAATATTTAACTTATCTTAAAAAACTGGCTTACGAAGAAGATTGGTTTAACCGCGCGAGTGATGATTGTCACCATTTTTACAAAATGACTGAAAGTCAGGATTACCCAATCATGGTTGAAGATTTAGATTCTGATGAAGTCCAAGCTGCTCTTTTAGAAATTCTTGGGGATGAAGATCAAGTTGAAGCTTTAACAGCAGAAATTGTAACCCGTTTAGAAGCTGGCGAGGAGGGAGAAACTAGCGAGTTAGTCGCTAACGAAGTTTGTAGCGGCGATAACGGTGTTTTTGTGATTTTTAGTGAAAGTCATACCACTATAACCCTAACTGTTTGGGACGATAAAGAACTCGTTCTAGAAGATTTAAGAACTTTTGACGGTTTAATTGATCTTAGTTATTCGTTCCAGCCGGATGCCATAGATGGCAAAGCAGTTATGATGACCGGGTATGGTGATGCTGGTTATTTGTCTTGGAATTATTATTTAGTAAGAACTAGAAATAATTCAGTTACAAAAGTAGAAAGTTGCGTTGGTCATTTTGGTAGTGTTGATGAGGGAGAAAACGATCAATTCACGTTTGAATGTGAATTAGAATACACTGGATAAGTAAGGCGAATTCGATCGTCTAAGTCATTGCGTAAAACCTGAGCTTCATGGGACCCTAGAATAGCTAGGGTCTCTTCATGTGGGTGCCCAAAATCATTATCTGCGCCACATTGAATGATTACTTTTTCAGGAGAAACTGCTTCTAGAAATTCTAGTCCAGAAGCAGTGCGACTGCCGTGGTGTCCGGCTTTTAAAACTTCTGCTTCCAAATGAACTTTGGCCGCGAGTAACGCCTCTTCTACTTCGTGTTCAGCATCACCAGTTAACAGAATATCAGTTTCATAAAAACTTATTTTCATGACAATCGAGCTATTATTCACATTATTAAATTCTTGGCCAACTAAAGGTTGGAAAGGGAACAAAATATCGAAATAGACTTCTCCAAAAGCAAAATCAGATTGTTGGTGCGCCACCCAGATGGGGATGTTTTGGGACTGAATTTCTTCTAAAAAAATCTCATAAATCGGGTTTTCATAAGCCACGCCGGTTAACAAAACCGCTCCAACTTTGTACTGCCTTAAAACCGGGATCAAACCCATCACATGATCAGCGTGCGGATGAGTTAAAACTAGCAAATCAATAGTTCGATCCAAAAAAGGCATTACGGCACCCAGCTCTCCTAGAACGAATTGTTCAGGTCCACCATCGACCAGCACTTGTTCCCCAGTTGGGGTGGTAATTAAAATCGCATCTCCCTGCCCCACATTCAAAAAATCCACCACCATTTGTTCGTGCGGCAGGCGCGCCAAATGGACCACCAAAAGCGTCGCCAAAATCACACTAGAAAATCCAAAAAATCCCCAAAACCTTTTCATTCTTTCCTTATATCACAACGAGATGAACAAAAGATGAACGAAACTACTCATCATCATCTTCATAATAAGAACTCAGGCAGGTAGACGCCTCGGTGGCGGTGCGAACAGAATGGCAAATCGTGTGAATTTGTTCTTCTGGTAAAGTGCAAGGAATTTGCAGGATGCCTCGAATTGGTGAGGTGCCCGTACCTTCTCTGACGTCTCCTGGAGTAAAAGCAAATCTTTGATGAGTAACAACATCTCGAGCTAATGGTTTACCAGGGTAGCTTACGGTGTCTAAGGTGCCTTCTCGACACGGGATTGGCACATACTCAACATCATGACAACGACTGGAATCATGAGGATCGCTAACTTTACTTACGATAACAAGAGAATTATTAGTAGTTAAAACAAGCGCCCCATCAGGAGATCTTTGGGCAAGATGGGTAACCTTAGCAAGGTTAAAATAACGATGAATTTTTAGATAAAAGGCTTCTTGAGTGACGTATTCCGCTGCCACCTCAAATAAGGCCTGACTCCTCCCGGTAGAAATATCTTGAATCCGTTTTTGATACCAGGGGCTAAGTTGCGGCCACAAAGTGGGCATGATGTTGAGTACGTCATGAACAGCCCTCTTAACAGCTTGCTCAACCAGATCACGATTACAAAGATCCCCTATGTTGCGAAAAAGAGTATCAAGGGGGATATGTTGTTCTAATCGGTTAGCTGCTTCGGTCGTTGGCGGATCTGCAAGATTACGCATGCTTAGGGTGGATTAAAGGGGTTGATTCAGAAGGTAAGTTAAAATAAACCCCTTACTAGTGTTTTGTCAACCTGTTTTAAATTAATCAATAGCCGCTGGCCCAAAGGGTCAACGGCTACGCAAATCCTAAATTTGAGGCGCGCCGTCTAGGCGTCCTTTTTTCTACTGGCGGCGACGTCGGCGCGCCATCACTCCACCACCAAGCAAAGAAGCTACACCAAGTAGTGCAATTCCTGCTCCAGTGGCTGGTAATACCGCGGTGGCAACAACCCCTTCACTTTCGTTCCCAGTTTCATCTTTAGTGGTGACTTTAAACGTGTAAGTTTGTCCTTCCACGCCACCTTCGTAACTATATTCAGTGGACTCACCAAGTGAAGCAACTTCTTCAAAAGTTTCTCCGCCATCAGAGCTCACATAAAGCACTTGATCAACTAAATCTCCAGCAGTGTTTAAACTTTCTGCCCAACTCAAATTCACAAGCATTTCTGCCACAGTAGCTACAAATTCCGAAATATCTTCGGGAGCAACCTCGTCTACTACAACATCATCAACAAGGTTAAGCTCTGTTTCTGAAGGAGTAACATAGGACATGGCACTGGAAAAATCTCCAACAGTTTCATTGCCAGTCGCATCAAGTAATCCCGTCACAGAAATGAAATATTCAGTGCTTGCGGCGTGATCACTAGTTGCCAAAACTAAAGTTGTCCGATCTTCGACTAAATCGCCACTTTCTTCATCCGTGGCAATCTTATATTCTACCGCTGTCACTTCTAAAACAGAATCATCTTCTGCGGCAAAAATTTCAAATACATCAAGCGCCGGATCAAGGTCATCTTCATGATCTTCATCGGCAGGAAGAAAAACTTCCTCATCAAAAGTTAGTTCAAGTTCATTAACCAAAACAACAGTAACTTCTTCTAAATTCGGAGCATCGCTATCGACATCCGCGTCGACATCCGCGTCAACATCAACGTCAGCATCAACATCTGCGTCAGCATCAACATCTGCGTCAGCGTCAACATCAACGTCAGCATCAACATCTGCGTCAGCATCAACATCTGCGTCAG
>CAYYQE010000033.1:0-7176 GCA_964473745.1 uncultured Candidatus Peribacteria bacterium | reverse complement strand
AGCTCATCTTCCCCCACTTCTTAAAGTCCGCTATACTTCCTCGCGTTATGCGAATTTTATTTTTAGGTGACATTGTTGGCCGCCCCGGACGGGAGGCGGTAAAAAAAATCCTTCCGGAGCTCAAAAAAAAGCATTCTCCTAATTTAATCATGGCTAATGCGGAAAACGTGAGCCATGGAAAAGGGATGAATATGCGCCATTATCAGGAGCTCAAAAAAATTGGTATAGATTTTTTTACTTCTGGGAATCATATTTGGCGACAGCATGACCTTTTTGAATTAATGGATTCACCAGATACAGACATCCTGCGCCCGGCTAACTATTCCAAAGAAAATCCCGGCCGTGGTTACCGCATTTTCGAAGGACCTTTAATGAAAAAAATCCTTATTATTAATCTGCAAGGCCGTGTTTTTGTAAAAGATGATTTAGATTGCCCTTTTCGAAAACTAGACCAAATTCTTGAAGAAACTCAAAAAGAAAATTTGGACTGTGTTTTGGTAGATTTTCACGCCGAGGCTACTTCTGAAAAGGTCTGTTTTGGATTGTATGCAGATGGTCGTGTGGCCGCGGTTTTAGGCACACACACCCATATTCAAACAGCTGATGAACGCATTCTCCCAGAAGGAACCGCTTATATTACCGATGTTGGATCAGTGGGTTTAAAAGATTCCGCCATAGGGATTGACCCTGAACCAGTCATTAAACAATTTTTGACGCAAATGCCAGTTAAACACACTATTACCGAAGGCTCGCCTGTTACGCTAAATGCAGTTATAATCGACTGCGAAAAAGGTAAGGCCGTTTCTATTGAACGGATTAACCAAGACGTTTCTTATTCTTAAATTTACTGCTTCATGGCTCGTTTTAGACACCCGCAACGCTCAATTGCTTCCCTTCTTATTTTATTTTTGGTGGGTGGTTTTATTGGTTGGAAATCCGCGCTTCATAGCGTGAAAGATGAATTGAATGGATTAACGACGGTCGAAGAAAATGTTTATCCGCTTAATTTGAACTTGTTTTGGGAAACTTATGAAATTCTAGAAGATAGTTATGTGGATGTTTTGGCTATCGATGAAGAACAACAGCTTTATGGCGCTATAAAAGGAATGGTTGATTCCTTAGATGATCCTTTTACGGTTTTTATGACTCCCTCGGAAACTAATGATTTCCGAAATAGTTTAGAAGGTGAATATGTTGGAGTAGGAGCAGAATTGACTATTAAAAACGGGGGCTTAGTAGTAATTGCCCCACTAAAAGGGTCACCGGCCGAAACAGCGGGCTTACTCCCGGGAGATGAAGTGTATTTAATTGACGGTAATTTGGTGGCAGAAATGACTCTTTTTGAGGCCATTACCTCGATTCGTGGCGAAGAAGGAACGGTCGTAACTTTAACTATTATAAGAGAAGATGAAACAGATCCAATTGAGATTGTAATTGAACGAGCAACAGTCGAAGTTCCTTCGGTTGAATTAGAATATTATGGCGAAAATGAAGAGTTGGCTTATATAAATGTTTCGCAATTTAATGACGATACTGAAGTAGAATTTGATGAAATAGTTCAAGAATTACTTTTGAAAGATATTGAAGGAATAATTCTGGATGTGCGTTATAACGGGGGCGGTTATTTGGATGTGGCCGTGGATATTTTGTCTGATTTGATTGAAGGAAAAGAAAAAGCCGTGCTTACCAAACAACGCGATGAAGCTAATAATGAAATTTTCTATACTAATGCTTCTTCACGATTAGCTAGTGTCCCATTAGTTGTTTTGATAAATGAAGGATCAGCTTCGGCTTCAGAAATTCTAGCTGGTGCTGTTCAAGACTACGAACGGGGAATTTTGATTGGAGAAACCACTTTTGGGAAAGGAAGTGTGCAAGTAGTGGATGCTTTGGATGATGGGTCTAGTTTGCGTTACACCATTGCTAAATGGCACACCCCAAATGATCGTTCTATTGATGACGTTGGGGTTGATCCAGACATTGTAGTGGAATACACCAAAGAGCATCGCGATAATGATGAAGACCCTCAATTAGACGCGGCTATTTTGTATTTAGAGGAGCTGTAAGCTCTTTACTTCTTTTTAAATGGTGAACTCTCGGCGTGCCATTTACTGGCGCGTATTCCTACCAACCAAGCATAACCGATTAAAACCGGCGCCATTAAAGCTAAAAACATGGCTTGGCTTGATACAAAAAAGTTGAAAAATCCATGAATAATTACCGCGGCGGCGAGCCCTTTTGCTAAATGACGTTTAACGTGCGGGACTTTACTATATTTAGCTAAACCAATGTAGTAACCCATAATCACAGCGGTTAGAGCGTGCAAAGGAACGCTCAAAAAAGCGCGTAACAATCCCACACTACCCCCCAGTGAAAGCACATAAAGAATGTTTTCAATAGTTGCAAATCCCAGTGAGGCCATAACCGTATACATAATTCCATCATAAGGTTCGTTAAAAGCCTTTTTGCCCCAGGCATAACACCTGACAATTAAAAACTTCCCTCCTTCTTCTACCAAGGCTACCAAAAACAAGGCAGATAAAAGATTGGTCAAAAGACTTTCCGGCACATAAGGATCTAATCCAAATAAACTAAACAAACCCATTTCTACAAAAGCCACTGGCAAAATAATAAAGACACCTAATAAAAACACTTTTAAAAGGAGTTTTATCGGCTCTTTATCGTATTTGTCGCGTAAGTAAAAAAACAAAATCAGTGCAACAGATGGCGCAATCGCCAAAATGAGTAAATTTATCATGGGCAAAATGGTTACATTTGAATGTTTTTAATTTCCTCAAATAAACGGGCGGTACGGCGACGCTTGGTGTGACATTTTTTGTCTTCTAAAATGGAATAGATTGTTTCGCCTTTAGCAATTGAATCAGCGTGTTGGATAGAAAAAAGAAGGCCGCACATCGGAGAAAGCAAATCTTCTTCGCGGGTTTTTTCTGGAATATAAATAGAACCAATTTTGTCACCACGATGAACGCGTTGACCGAGTTTTTTCTTTAAACGAATTAGACCGGTGTGCTTAGAAGGCACTCCATACCGATCACGCAAATAGTATTGCTTACGTGGAAAACGAACTTCTCCCGGGAGAAAATCTTGCTGTTTGAGAATATTAATAATTCCATCGAGGCCGCGGTGCAAGAAATCTTGAGCTACTTTTAAAGCGCCCCCAATTTCAATAGTTAGCACTGGTAAGGTGTACCTTTTAGCCATTTCAACGGCGAGCATGCCAGGCTTTCCTTTTCGCTCCACAATAATTTTTGATCCAAAAGCGCGCGCCATTTGATGGGTGCATTCTGTACATAATTTACTCTCATGACGATGAACGCGAGTATGCGGTAAAAGCATATTTCTTTCGCCAGAATCATGACAATCAATAGCAATATCTGCCTTGGAATAAAAATGCTTAACAAGTGAATTAGCGATGCAGTTGCTAGCGGTTTTTTCTTTACGATTAAAGCTGCGATTTAAATCTTTTTTGTCATAAGGAATTTGGTGTGTATGCTTGGCAAATCCACTGGAATTAATAATTGGGAAAACTACGATTTCTCCTTTGAGTGTTTCTTCTAGATTATGTTTGCGAGCGTATTCAATAAATTTATGAACCAGCGCGATGCCATTCACTTCATCACCATGAACCCCTCCAGTTAAAACACACCGCCTCCCCTTTTCCTTACCTTTTATAATTAGATAAGGAATTTCGATTATTTTCCCAGGGATGCGGATACGGAGCTGTTTCATGAGGGGTCAGGGGCGAGAAGTTGCATGCCAAAAATTTTCCACGAGCCACTCTCTTTTACAAAATCAATCATTAGCGGGACGGCTTCATTTTGGTTGGTAATAATGGTCCCTTCTAAATAGCCGTTTTTGTTCTGAATAGAACTTGAGTACCAATTTGAACTTGAATACTGATTAAGATGAGTGCTTTCTAAAAACTCTGTTAATTCGGAAACATCTGTTGCTTTTTGAAAATCGACAGAAGTGTATTCATAAGCTTCTTCCATTTTGTCCTGAGCGCTAAGCAAGAAAAAGTCGTTAGCTATGGTGGAGAGGTCGCCTAATAAAGTACATATTAAGGCAACACAAATTCCAATACCTAGCGCAATAATTACAAAAAGAAGAAGTAGTTTTTTCATTAATAATCGAGTTCTTCAGGGAAACTTTCAATACCATAAATCTGCCAATCTTCATTGTTTACTAAATCGACTCGCAATGGCAAAACTTCGCCATCACTCAAAGTAACTGATCCTTGGACAAAGCCAATATTGTTTTCGAATTCACGATGACTCCAGGTACTACTAACATAATCATCTAATTCTAAATATTCGACAAAATCAACAAATTCAGTAAACGAAGTGGCTTCCTGAAATTCAATGGCAGTTGAATCGTAAGCAGCTTGTGTTTCTCCTTCGGAAACTAAAGTAAAGAAATCATTGGTAGCACCAACTAACCCAGCGGTTAGAGTGAAGACAAGAGCGACGCAGCCTCCGATGAGGAGAATAACAGCCCCGAGGATAATATGAAGTTTTCGCATGGTAGGGAGGGTAAGAAAAATAAAATGTTAAATGGGATGGAATTTTTTAGGGGGACTATTCCAAATATTTTTTAGTGTAAGGTACTTTTTTAGTGTAAAAGTCGATGGCGGTTTGAAGTTCTTCGTGATCTTTGGCGTATTCGGTGAGTTTAATTCCTTCTTGCCAAGCTGTGCAAGCTTGACGAAGGGCCGTGGCTCCGGCAGATGTGCCGCCGGGATGAGAGTGGACGCCGCCACCCATGGTTGTAATAAAATCAGTTGTCCCTACGGCGTCTGCATAGGGTTTAAGAAGGACAGGATTCAAGCCACCAGAGGCAATTGGGCAAGTGCCGTTCATGCCGTACCAGTCTTGAGTAAAATATTCGCCTTTTGATTCCGGTAATAAGGCGGCGTGGGCCGCAGTGATGTCTTCTTTTTTGGAGCCAGACATTTTACCAATGCCCGCTGTTCCGGTGTGCATACCAGAAGACCCGGCAAGTCGCCCCATCATGGTCATAAAAGGAACGGAGAATCCAATAGGATTTTCGGCGCGCGTAAAAGCACCGTGCCCCGCTCGATGAAAGTGCAAGAAAACATCAGGCCACAAGCGACGGGCAGTCTGAACCGCACTAAAACCCGCGGTTATACCGTCTACTAAAAACGCATATGATCCCGGTTTCATTTTGCTGCGGACATACTCACCGCGCTCCTGCATCATCATAAAATCCGGAGCAGAAACGTTAAAAGACATGACTTTGGTGTCGCCGGTTTCTTTTTCGGCGCGATCCATGGCTAGGCGAATTTCATCCACACACTCGTTAAACGGACAGAATTCTTGATCAGCTTGTGGTTCGTCAAATTTCACAAAATCTCCTCCACCGGACCAAAATTGATAACAAACTTCGGCGAATTCTTTGGGCTTTAAGCCAATTTTGGGTTTAACAATTGTGCCGAGTACTGGACGGCCGTCGATATTTAGATATTTCTTCAAATCAGCTATGGTGGTCGACGGCCCATCATAATGCTCCAACATCTCTTTTGGACACCAACAATCCAGGGCCTTCAACGCCACGGCATCAGACATCCCAAACACATTTCCAACCACATAAGTTAAGATACTCTGCACATTGCCGCCGCGGTCAAAAATGCGCCACGGATAAGCAATCCAAACTAGGTTTTTTTCTTCATCAGCTTTGTAAACAATAGCGTTTAAATCATCGGAAAAATCAGTGGCGGTTCCAACTCGGAGGTTGGAGCCAGTGCTGGATTCCGCGGCTACTTCTGAAGCTGTGCCCACTAAATCATGCCCATCTTTTGGAACAAGGTGAAAAACCGCCAGCATATATTTGCCACCAGCGAGTGGGTCGAGATCGAAATTTATATACTCCTTCTGCATTTTAGAGAGGTTAAAATCAATTTACTAGTATGATTGTACCCTATTTTCCAAGCATGCCAAAAGGTTGAATTTAAATTGTGATCCAGGCGTGACTGGCGGAGAGGGAGGGATTCGAACCCTCGCGGCGGCATACACCACCCTACAGGTTTAGCAAACCCGCCTCTTCAGCCACTTGAGTACCTCTCCGCAATTTGTAAAAGAACGCGCCTAAGATTCTAGGTTATTTATTTATCTAAGTAAACTGAAATATCGCGCAAATCAGTGATTATGTGATCAGCTTGTGAAAGATCCTGGCTCTGGTTGTGCACGGCTTGGCGAGCAATGACAAACCCTCCCGCTGCTTTTCCGGCATGAACGCCGTGACCAGAATCCTCAACAATAATGGTTTCACTCGGGTCAATTCCTAATTTATGCGCCGCAGTTAAGAAAATTTCGGGATCTGGCTTGGCGTGCGCAACTTCGTCCCCGCCAATCACCACTTTAAAATTGTCGGTGATCCCAAGGCGGACAAGATAAAGATCTGCCAAACGACGATCCATACTGGTAGCCAGAGCCATGGGGTATTTTTGACTAAGTTCGCGCACCACTTCCGGCGCGTGCGGAACAATGGGGAATTTCCCAGAATAATATCCATGCAAAGTTACAGCGTGTTTTTGAAGAACTTCGTCAATGGGGAGTTCCACGCTAAAACACTTGGCAATTTCTTCGAAATACTGATGAAGGCCCATACCCATAAACTGTGTGCAATCGATGGTCGAAAGATCGATTCCGTATTCTTTTAGGGTCTCGGCCTCAGCTTGTACGTGCATGATTTCGGATTCAACTAGCACGCCGTCCATGTCCCAAATTATAGCTTTGAATTTTGTCATTTTTCTGGTGTTTTAGATGCTTTTTTGAGGCGGGCAGAGA
This sequence comes from uncultured Candidatus Peribacteria bacterium, assembly GCA_964473745.1. Lineage (GTDB taxonomy): Bacteria > Patescibacteriota > Gracilibacteria > UBA1369 > UBA12473 > JABJMC01. The sequence continues at coordinate 349 of CAYYQE010000033.1, read as the reverse complement.
ACTCCCTAACTTCAGCTTGCGAAGGGCTGCCTAAGGGAATACTAACATCAATCGTTAATTTCCACCTTGCTAATTCAAGGGCTAGATCTTTTGCAGTTCGAGTGGCCGGCTTCGCTGCTTTTTTGGTTAAGGCGCCTGCAATGGCTCCAAGAGTTGGTCTTTTCATCTCCTTTTTTATACATGACTTGGCTATTCATCGCCAAAAAAGTAGTCGCTATCATGCATGGGGCCATCATTATTACCTACTGAAGCAGGTAAGCCGGCCTCTTCTTCGGCCTGCTCTCTTCCTATAACTTCATCAAGCCCAGGAGGGAGCTTTATACCAAAGCTGCCGTCGGAACGTTGAGGA
>CAYYQE010000032.1:0-10389 GCA_964473745.1 uncultured Candidatus Peribacteria bacterium | reverse complement strand
GTCTAGGTGTCTGCCTTCGCCCTCGGTGTTCCATCTGATCTCAACGGATTTCACCCCTCCACCAGACATTCCAGCATCCTCGATTGTACACTAGTTAGAAAGTATCATCCGCTGTTCCCCAGTTGAGCCGGGGGCTTAAACAAATGACTTTTCTAACAGCCTACGATACCCTTTACGCCCAGTAAATCCGGATAACGCTTGCACCCTACGTATTACCGCGGCTGCTGGCACGTAGTTAGCCGGTGCTTATTCCTGGGGTACCTTCATCATTTATTCCCCCAGAAAAGAAGTTTACAATCAAAAGACCTTCATCCTTCACGCGGTGTCGCTCCGTCAGGCTTTCGCCCATTGCGGAAGATTCTTTACTGCTGCCTCCCGTAGGAGTCTGGACCGTGTCTCAGTTCCAGTGTGGCTGATCGTCCTCTCAGACCAGCTAAGCGTCATAGCCTTGGTAAGCCGTTACCTTACCAACAAGCTGATACTATGCAGGCACCTCCCCTACCGATAAATCTTTACCCTTGCGGGACCATCCGGTATTAGCCCACTTTTCAATGGGTTATCCCTGAGTAGGGGGTAGCTACCAACACGTTACTCACCCGTTCGCCACTCGATCCGAAGATCGCGTTCGACTTGCATGTATTAAACACACCGCCAGCGTTCACCCTGAGCCAGGATCAAACTCTCCATAAAAAAGAATTTGTATCCCACAAAAATATTGCGAGATAAATTGCTCAAAAGTATTGCCCTTTTTTTACTAAAAAAGGAGCCGAAAAAAAAGAATAGACAAGATTCTCTATTACAACCAAGCTGTCAAAGATCATAGGATTTCCCCGAGGTTTATACCTCGAAGAGCAGGAGTATTCTAGCAACAGATTATTTAAAGTCAACGTTTTTTTTAAAAAAAGTCTCAAACACTCCACTAAGACATATTTAGAAAATCTGTCACCAGCGATGCCATTCAAAAACCTCTAAAAAACAGGTATAATGAACAGAGTTAAAAATCTAAAAATCATTATAAATGTTCGATCCAACAAAAGTGACCAGCGCTGCTAAAGGTTACCAACCAACTAAGAACAACATCTTAGTTCCAACTGTTATTGAAAAATCTCATGAAGGAGAACGCGCTTATGATATTTATTCACGTTTACTTAAGGATCGCGTAATTTTTCTAGGGACCGCGATTAACGACCAAGTAGCTAACGCGATTATTGCGCAGCTCCTTTTCTTGGAAAAAGACAACTCCAAAAAGGACATTATTATGTACATTCAGTCTCCTGGGGGACACGTGACAGCTGGTCTCGCAATTTACGACACTATGCAATATATTCGTCCAGACGTTTCAACGGTTTGTATTGGGATGGCTGCTTCGATGGGAGCCGTACTACTTGCGGCCGGGGCTAAAGGCAAACGTTATGCCCTCCCCCACGCTGAGGTCATGATCCATCAACCACTTGGTGGTGTAGAAGGACAAGCTTCAGACATCGAAATTCACGCTAAACATATTGTCACCACCAAGGGCCGTCTAAACGAAATTTTAGCTAAACACAGTGGCGCTCCACTCAAAACTGTTGAAAAAGACACGGACCGCGATAACTTCCTTTCCGCTGAAGAAGCCGTAAAGTATGGTAAATACGGACTTATCGACAAAGTTATTACTAAGCCGCTGCACAACTAAACCACAGCGTACGGTTCATCCATTGAAAGCTCTTCTGCTAGAGGCGTTTTTTGACGCGCGCTGTTTAAGCTACCGCGGAAGTTTTGGTTTTGGGGCGGCGCGCCGCCAGCCTTTTTGATTGCAAAATCCACAATCGCGCCGGCCACATCTACTCCAGTCACTTCAGTAATCCCCTCTAAACCGGGATTAGCATTGACTTCCATCACAACTGGACCGTTTTTAGCACGAAGCAAATCTACCCCCGCTAAATCTAATTTAAGTGCATTAGCCGCATCCAGAGCCATCTTTTCTTCGGCTTCAGTTAAATGAGCCACTATTCCCTCCCCACCAGCATGCAAATTAGAACGAAAATCACCTTCTGCCGCACTCCGCTCCATCGAAGCCATCACTTTTCCACCAACAACAAACACCCGCACATCTTTACCTTCGGCCTCAGCCACATATTCTTGAATAAGAAGAATTTTCCAATGATCCTGCGTCAAAATCATATCCAGCGCCGAAAGCATAGATCGCTTACTTTCCACAATCACTACACCCTTACCAAGCGATCCAGCCACAGTTTTCAAAATAACTGGATATCCACCCACCCTTTTCACCGCATTATCAATATATTCCAATCGCTCCAAAACCACAGTTTTGGGCACCTTAATCCCCTTATGACTCAAAATCTGCAAAGTTCGGATCTTATTTTTCGCCCTTAAAATCGGCATATATCCATTCACCAGTGGCATTCCCATAAGCAAAAGATGCTTATTTAAAGTGAGTTTTAGATCCACATTAATAGTGATGCTTGGACGCGGAATAATTACGTCTAAATTTGGAAATTTTTTACCAGCATAAAGAACTCTCATTTTCCCGTCTGCATAAGAAAGTTCGCACTTATCAGATCGCAAAAAAACAGGTTTGTGACCACGATTTTTCACTGCCTCGCACAGCATCCGTTCAGCCAAAGTTTTGCGGCGTGAACTAAGTTTTCGTCGCGCACTAGTATAAGAAAGAATACCAATATTCATAGCGATGGTATTTTAGGCTTTCTTTGATAAAACGCAAGAAAAAATTTATACTGCAATAAACCTTAACTTTTCCTAAATGAAAACTTTTAAATCAATCTGCTTAATTTTAGCCCTTTCATTACCATTAATAAGCTGTGGTGGTGGCAGCACAACCCCCGAAGGCCCACCTATTGAACAAATTTCGTTTTATCGCGTTGTGGACGCCGGCCCATTTACTATGCAAGTGCCCGAAGATTGGGAAACTATTCAGACTTTCCCCACCAACTATCCAGAAAATACCGTAGTAGCGTTTCGCAATAATGTCCAAGATCATGAGTTTATCGCAAATATAAATGTAGTTCGAAATACCGTCGATGAAGGCACCATTTCTTCGGATTACGCAATCCAAATGTTTGAAACTCTCCAAAATCAACTTATAAATTTCAAAAAAATAGAAGAGGAAGAATATTATCTTTTTATTGGCGGAGAGCCCGTGAAAACTTATCTTTACGAATTTGAGGGAATTAACGACACCAAAGAAGAAATTCTCCACTTTATGCAGCTTTCAGGCGTTACCGGAACAACTGCTTTTGTGATAACTGGAGCTTACGACAAAAACGACACGGAACTAGCCATTGATCAAGTTAAACAAAGTCTGCAAACCTTCTACATTACATAGCTTAAATAATCCTCATATTTCGAATCCTCACCCTGCACAACTTTCATAAACGCCTCTTTTAATTCACTAGCAATCGGCCCTGGTTTTCCATCGCCATATTGGTGATCATCTAGTGAGGAAAAAGGAGTGATTTCTGCGGCTGTCCCCGTAAAAAAGGCTTCGTCCGCATCGTAAAAATCTTCTTTAGTAAGAGTTTCTTCGCGCACCTCATATCCACGGTCACGAGCTATTTTCATCACTGCATCGCGCGTTAACCCCGGCAAAATACTTCCGGGGCCGGGCGTCTTCAAGACCCGGTCTTTCACTAAAAACACATTTTCGCCCGGCCCCTCCGCCACATTCCCTTCATAATCAAGGAAAAGCGCTTCCTGAGCACCAGCTTTTTGCATTTCAAGTGAAGCCATCACACTATTTGAATAATGACCACAAACCTTGGCATCAATCACCGTAGAATCCGGATGAATCCGCATATATTTACTAATTTTCACCTTAGTCCCATCATGCCCCAAATATTTTGGCCAACTCCAACACGCAACAAAAACACTTACCGAATTCCCAACCGGATTAATCCCCATTTTCCCCTCTAAATAAATCAAAGGCCGAATATAACCAATCTCTAGTTTATTTTCCTTAATCAAATCAAGCGTCACTTTCATCAAATCTTCCACTGAATAAACAACTTCCATCCCCATTACCCCCGCGGAATACAATAATCGTTCCATATGCTCTTTTAACCGGAAAACCGCCGGCCCTTTTGGAGTTTTATAAAATCGAATCCCCTCAAAAACTCCTCCTCCATAATGAAAACTATGATTAATGCAATGAATCTTCGCTTCATCCCAAGCAATCAATTTTCCATTCATCCAAATTAATTTTGCTTTTTCCATGTTGCTCCGACTATAAGGGAGAGTTTTTCGTAAAGCAAGATTCTTATCATTAAAATATTGAAACAAAAACAAACCACGGCTATGATAGGTCCGATATATTATGGCGCGGTGGCGGAGTGGCTACGCAGAGGTCTGCAAAACCTTGTACACCGGTTCAATTCCGGTCCGCGCCTCCACAAAAACCCTGCCCGGGTGGTGGAATGGTAGACACGAGGGACTTAAAATCCCTTGGAGGCAACTCCGTGTGGGTTCGATCCCCACCCCGGGCACCATCGCGAAAAAGACGAAAGTCTGCTTTCGCGTATCACCTGTTTAGGCGACACCCATGGACATACTCGCATCATCCTGAACTGGAGTTCTTTGTCTACGAGGCGTTTCAGGTGTTCCTTCCGGTCGCTGGGCCACAACATAAGCCTTCTTAATTTTGTAGCCACCCGATATTGTGAATTCATTTATACTTACCACATTACTTCTATAAGCTTTTTCAACATAACTTGTAACCTCATCTCGATTTGATAAAGCTAAAAATCCACCTTGCTCACTAAGCATAACTCCTCCCAAACCACAAAAATCGCGCAAAGGTTACGTCGCGCTTCGCGCTCCTTATGCTCGCGCTTTTCAAGCGCTGCGCAGCGCGAACTAGGCCTGCGGCCTCTTCGCGTGATGGTGGGTCAGGTGGGAATCGAACCCACGACCGTTCGGTTAAGAGCCGACTGCTCTGCCCCTGAGCTACTGACCCAAAGCATCTTTAACAAAAATTAGGCCACTCGCCAAGGGATTTTTTATTCTAAGTTTTTAAGTAAAGTGGATGATTCACCCCAAAAAATACGCCCAAACACATTTATCAACACCTCTACATGAGCTTTATTGAAAAATCCCTCCGCCTTCTTAGCAGCCAAAAACTCTTCACATCTCTCCAAAACAACATCCTTATTATAAAAAACCTGCCCCAAAGTATATCCACTTAAAAACTCCTCTACTAAACCATAATCCACAAGAGCTTCCGCATTTATTACCCCCTCCGCAACTCCCATCAAAACTTGTGCCGGTACTTCGGTAATATGAACATGCTCTCCACCTTCAACCATTAAATCTCTGTGATTAGGGGCCGCCTGCCAAAGCTCCTCTATCGTAACATCCTCTAAATGCTGATGACCAACTGAAGCCTTTACCCGACGCCTAACTTGCTGAACAAAATCATCTGAATCTCTTTTTCGAAAAGAAGGAACTTCTCCTTTATGAGTCCAAGCCAAATGCTTAACAGTTTCAGCGTCTCCCACTCGTTTTGCCGCTGCAGCGTCAAAATAATTATCTACATCCGAAGGAGTAAAAGCCCCATATGGGCCATCAGAAAACAGACTCACATCAAATAACTGTGCTCGGAATCTTTCTGCAGCCCGATCTAGATCTCCTTCCTTAACTAAACGTCGATCAACTCTTGGACCTTTAGGATTGCCTTTTGGTTTGGAGTCATTAAGCTCTGATGGGGTGGTAGCCATAATGTAAAATTAAACTTAAATAGGAGAACAAATATACCCCAAAATTAAATACTGTCAAAACCTAAATTAAATATGGTATAATTTCTGGCACAACTTACGACTCAAACATGAAACTCAAAACCATCTACATTTGCGAAAAATGTTCTCACCAAACCTCCAATTGGGCCGGGAAATGCCCTAATTGCGAGGCTTGGAACAGTTTTATCGAGGATGTGGTGTCTAGTGAAGAAGCTAAAAAAGATCGAAAACAACGCGCTATTAAGGCTTCGACCCCTACTCGCCTCTCGCAAACTACACAAAAATTTGAACGAATCACAACCAACATGTCTGAATTTGATCGTGTGTTGGGTGGTGGAATTGTAGAAGGGAGCTTAATACTACTCGGCGGTGAACCGGGAATTGGCAAATCCACTATCACTCTTCAACTAGCTGCCAATCTCACCAAAGATGGTAAAAAAGTTCTCATCGTCTCTGGCGAAGAATCTGTTGATCAAATTGCCCGCCGCGCCGAACGCCTCAAAATTAAAACCGAAAACCTTTTCCTTTTAAACGAAACCTTACTCGAACCAATTTTGGCCACACTCAAAACCGAAAAACCCGATTTTGTAATTATCGACTCCATTCAAGTTGTCTCCAGTAGCGAAGTCACTGGTTTACAAGGCGGCGTTACTCAAGTTCGCGCTTGCACCGAGGAACTCATGTCCTTTGCCAAAGAGTCTGGCATCCCCCTCCTCATCACCAGTCACGTTACCAAAGGCGGCAACTTAGCTGGTCCCAAAACATTGGAACACCTCGTCGACACTGTGCTTTATTTAGAAGGCGATCGTTACCATGATTTACGCCTGATTCGCGGTATCAAAAACCGCTTTGGTTCCACTAATGAAGTCGGCCTCTTTGAAATGACTGGCACTGGCTTAAAAGAAGTCCCTGATCCCACCAAAGCCTTCCTTGAAAATCGCCAAGAAAAACCAATCGGCTCCTGTTTAACAGTCACAATTGAAGGCTCTCGACCACTTATTATAGAAATCCAAGCCCTGACCAACAAAACCCATTTTGGCTATCCTAAACGCGCCACTTCAGGATTTGATCTAAACCGTTTACAACTTCTTATCGCCGTCTTACAAAAACACGCCAAAATCAATCTCAGCGAACATGATGTTTACGTAAATGTCGTGGGCGGCCTTCAAGTAAAAGACCCCGCCATCGACTTAGCCGTTTGTTTAGCCATCCTCTCCTCTCACAAAAAATTCCCCCTCCCCCCAAACCTGGTCGCATTTGGGGAACTAGGCCTTTCCGGCGAAATTCGCAAAGGCTTCCGCTACCAAGACCGCACCAAGGCCACTCAAAAAGCCAAACTCTCCGTCCTCCCGATTAAAAACCTCCTCCATCAGGTGGTTCAGGGGTTGACAAAATAACAAAAATAGCCCACAATGACCACCTTTCAAACATTAGCCGATTTAGGGATGTCTAAAACTCCTACCATAACTACATCTACTAGCCTGACGCGCCTAGCCATGTCGCCGTTGGCGCAAGGAAACCCTGGTAGACGCTTTTCGGTTGATATGGGGGCTGCTTATGTTGGACGCACTGATCCAGAAGTCAGGACTATTGATGAAAAAATTGAAGATGATTTAGGGCGTATCCGAGAACTCTTATCAGAAATTGGACTACCATCAGAAATTGCTAATAACTTTTTATACGAAGCATTTTTACTCAAACAAATTCCGCCTTTAGGAATCATTGACGAAAGCTCTTCGAATCCTGCTAATACAGATCGCAATATTCTTCCCTTAATCCCTTATCACTCTGATGAACAACAGGTAGCTACCAGAATTGAAGCCATTGCTACCAGAATTATTACTCATCTCCCTCAAGACGAAGACGCTGAAGAAAATGACGCAGAAGATGTTGCCTTAGCCATTACCACCGTCCGTAATGCTGTTTACAGAATTATTGGAGAAAACCTCCGCAATGTTGATGAACAACCACTAATCAGAACTTCTTTGGAAGACCCTACCCAAAGAATCAGTATGCGCCAAATGAGAAAAATCATCAAAAACTTACACCAAAGCATAGACGACGAAGTCCTCCTTCCAGAGGACGCAACTATGGAACTATTAATTCAAATAGGAATAATTCCACAAGGAGAAGCTTTTGAAAGATGGCCAGAAATCCAAAAAAGCTTTGCAAAAGCACGTAATAACGCTCTAGAAGCCTACGAAGCCATGGGAAAAGCCTTAGAACAGGGTCAAAGAAGAGCCAAAGTCCAAGGCTATCAAGTTCATGTGGATGCTTGCTCCAAAACCAAAACACTATCTCTTTTTGAAATGCTCAATTTCGTAATAAACACTCCCGAAGGCGCTGAATTAAGAGATCTTAATGAAATACAAGTAATCGCGTACCTCACTTACTATTTTTTCTTAGTTCAACAAAACCCGGTTTACAAAAAATCACGCGCCATACTCGATAATTTAAGAAAAGATTTTGAACAAGGTGTATTTGAGGGCAATGAACCAAAAGAACTCGTTAGACTTAACTACACCAAACAAGGCAACGTTACTAGAGAAGAAGGCGTGGCGTGGAAAGAATTCCAACTTCGTGAAATGCCATTAGCCGGATTCGAAGACATGGGGACACAACGAGTCTGGTTTGACGATATCAACAACAAACGATCCAAATCTTGGGTTATGAAACTTATGGAGGATCGAGACTTAGACATCGAAAAACTCTCTGACATGGCTCGTGGCCGAATAGTAATGTGGGACATTACTGAAAAAGAATTAGATAGTGAAGATATGGCAGTCAGAGAAAGGAGTCGGGAATTATTAGAAGCCACTGCTAAAAAAGCGGGAAAATCAATTGGCCTCCATTACCGCAATAAACCAAGAAAAGAACTTCAACCAGGAGAATTTTGTGTAGCAGACAAGTTAGATGAAAATGCAGACAGTGAAATATCTTTTGAATTTAGGGTAATGAAATTATATGGAATTACCGAAGAAGGCGTCCACATTGAATTCCAAATAATGCCACGCTGTACTTTTGAAGCTAAAGAATCCAGACAATCTCCAAACAACGATCGCAATTATAATCTCAAAAAAGTACTTAAAATCGCTAAATTGTGTTTTGTAGAGTCTATTCACCCACATCTTCATGAGGTTGTTAATCGACTACAAAGATGGATTAAACACAGTCAAGCAGGCTTAACATCAAGATTAGAAAGAGATCTCGCTGCTGCCCAAAAACCACGACCTAAACCATCCAAAAAGCCTTCACGTAAAAGAAAGCTCAAGAAAAAACGGAGGAAAGGCCAAAAAAGAAGTCGCTAATCAATTCGCGGCAATCCAAAGAAACTTTGTGCGTTTTTAGTGGACTGCCATTCGACTTGGTCTAATGACTGGCCGCGGAGCTCAGCCACGACCCGCGCTACTTCTGTTACGTAAGCTGGCTCATTGCGCTGACCACGATGTTTTTGCGGTGACAAAAACGGGGCATCAGTCTCCAAAAAATAAAACTCATCTGGACACAACATGGCCACCTCGTGCAAATCTTCATTTTTTTCAAAGGTTACTGTTCCGGTGAACGAAGTGTGCCATTCATTGGCCCACACTCGCTCCGCCTCCTTGCGCCCCTCGGCAAAACAATGAAAAACCACTGATTCCATGGCCTCCTCTTCCAAAATCTGAAACACCTCCTCGAACGCTTGTCGCGAATGCACCACTACTGGTAATTGAACTTTTTTCGCAAATTTAAGTTGCGCCCGAAACGCTTCCAGTTGTTTTTCTTTTGGCGCCCGCATGCGGTAATAATCAAGTCCAATTTCTCCTATTGCTACTACATTTTTAGTGTGAGTATCCCATCCTTCTCGAATTTTCTCTAAAAACACATCCAAAACTGTGGCGTCCCACTTGGTCGCGTCACTGGGATGCACTCCAAATGTCGCAAAAACTCCCTCAAATTTCCGCGCTAACTCTAAGTTTTTGAGCGAATCCTCCAAATTTACGCCCACTGACACAAGCCACTCCACGCCCTGCTTTTGCGCACGCAACACAATCTCCTCGACCTCACGATCAGTATGGTTGAAATCCTTGAAAGTTAAGTGGCAATGAGTATCGATTAGCATCGCGCTTTAATATAGCACAAAAGGCGCACCACGAGATGCGCAAATTTACGCGAATTGCCCTGAGTTTGCGCGCTGAATTGCCCCAAGTTCACCCACCGACCTTATGGGACCCCTTTTCGTGTGCGTACCATACGTTTGACATGTCGATTTGAGCCTACCTGGAAACATTGTATTCCTGTCAAGCTATGGTACGAGGGGTCTAGGCAAAAGATTAACTCATGTTTTGAATGATTTATAATTCAAGAAAATTAATCCTAACAACTCCAAAATCCCTCCTTATCGTACGTTACGTTTGACATAACACTTTCTCATCAGGTTCAAATATGTCATACGAGTCAAGCTATTGTACCTATGCAAAAAGGGACACCCCAAAGCTCCCCTTCATCAAAAATTTGACACACTCCCCACCCCCTGTTATAGTAATCCCGCTATGATTAAAAATAACCTTTCCAAATCACGAACCGCAGGAAAAAACAGCTCTCCAAGCTGGGATTTTGGTTATTTTTTTTACTTTACCCTTACGTCGTAAGGAAAGTT
>CAYYQE010000031.1:0-11086 GCA_964473745.1 uncultured Candidatus Peribacteria bacterium | reverse complement strand
AACCAGTGGCGGGCGCGGCCAAGCGGCATTTCGAGAAAATTATTAAGCGTCATGTGGTGTTCAATAAGCCAACAAATGTGATCAATGTCTTTTTTGGGGAATTTTAGGCGGCGTAGAATGCGATTTGCGATTTTGACTCCTTCTTCGGTGTGGTGGTCAAAACGAATGCGTTCTTTTAATTTAAAAGTAACTGGTTTACCAATATCGTGCAGAAAAGTAGCCCAGCGGAGATTAAGACTGGCGTATTTGGGCAAGGCGTCTAAGCAACGTTTGGAGTGCTCCCAAACATCGCCCTCATGATGATATTCATAAGGTTGGGCAACGCCCTTCATGGCGTAAACTTCTGGCAAAACTTCTTCGAGTATTCCAGTTTCAAGAAGGTCCTCGAGAGCTTCTAGTGCATGCTCGGAAGAAAGCATTTTATTGAACTCATCGCGGATGCGTTCCCCAGCAACTTTGTCGGCTAGCTTGGCGTGCGTAAGAACAGCTTGATAAGTATCGGGATGATATTGGAAATCAAGTGTGTTTTTGAATCTGATGGCGCGTAAAATGCGAAGGTGGTCTTCAAGAATTCGCTCATGTGGATCGCCAATAAATCTAATGAGGCGTTCCTCGAGATCTGGTTGGCCGCCGACGTAATCATAGATTTTTTTGGAGATTGGATCGTAAAACATGCCATTCACAGTAAAATCGCGGCGTTTGGCATCTTCTTCAGCGTGTGTAAAAATCACGGCATCTGGGCGGCGGCCATCTGAATATCCACTGTCAGATCGAAAAGTGGCGACTTCAAAATGATGCTCCCCTTCCACCGCCAAAATCACCCCAAATTCTTTACCAATAGGAATAGTTTTTTCGAGCAAATCTTCGATTTCATCTGGCTTGGCACTGGTGACGATATCGTAATCTTTGGGTTCATGGCTAAGCAACATATCGCGAACACAGCCTCCGGCCCAATAAGCCTCGTGACCAGCATCCTGCAAAATTTTGACAATTTTAATAGAGGTTTGTTGCATTAGTTACAGTTTAACATAAAAGGTTTTTCATCATAAGATTACTATTTTGCAAGTTGTTTTCCACTACAGAAAGCAAACTTTATGTTAATAATAGGCCAACCTTAAAACCCTTTTATTCTTTACCCAATTTGGTATGAAAAAACTTACTGTACTTTTAGGTTTAATGGTTTTTGCTTTCGCTCTTATTGGCTGTCTTCCAGCTGATGTTGAGGAAGTTGTTGTCGACGAAGTTGTTGTTGAGGAAGTTGTTGTTGTCGAAGTTGCAGGTGACGAAGTTGTTGCTGACGAAGTTGTTGTTGTCGAAGTTGTTGCTGACGAAGTGGCAGCTGACGAAGTTGTAGCTGATGAAGTTGCGGCTGAGTAATTTTGTTTGAATCTTAAAAGAAACTCGTGAAGCCTTGGGTTTGCGGGTTTCTTTTGTTATCTTAGGTCCATGTTAATCCTAGGAATCGAAACATCTTGTGATGAAACAGCGGCAGCGGTCGTGGAAGACGGACGGATCGTTCGTTCAAATATTATTGCATCCCAAATTGATTTGCACCGTAAAACTGGTGGCGTGGTGCCAGAAGTGGCAGCGCGTGAACATGTTGGAAAAATTCTCCCAGTGATTGAAAAAGCTTTGAACGAGGCTGATGTGACTATGGATAGCATTGATGGGATTGCAGTGACGCAACGACCGGGTTTAATTTCGTCTTTATTAATAGGAACCAGTGCGGCTACCACCCTGGCATTGATTGCAAAAAAGCCTTTAATCCCAGTAAATCATATTGAAGGTCATATTTATGCTAATTGGTTAGATGTTGAGGAAAAAATTGAGTTCCCGATTGTGGTTTTAACGGTTTCGGGCGGACATAATGAACTTTTGCTTTTACGCGAATCCGGACAAACAGAAGTCTTGGGATCGACCCGCGACGATGCGGCGGGCGAAGCTTTTGATAAAGTGGCGCGCTTACTTGAGCTCCCCTACCCCGGCGGCCCAGAAATCTCACAGCTCGCCGAAGCTGGCGACCCGACCCGATATAACTTACCGCGCGCCCTAATGCGTGAAGCCTATGACTTTAGTTTTTCAGGTTTAAAATCAGCCACAGCGCGGCTCATTCAGGAAGAAGGTGATAAACTTGATCGCGCCGACCTTGCCGCTTCTTTTCAAGAAGCAATTTGTGATGTTTTAAGTGCAAAATTGGTGCGGGCGAGCGAAGAATTTGGAGCACAAGAAGTCCATTTAGCGGGAGGGGTGTCTGCCAACAAGCGCCTGCGCGAATTAACGCACAAACGACTAATCGCAGCCGGGTCAAAAACCACTTTCCGTTATCCCCAAAAACTTATCTACTGTACTGACAATGCGGCCATGATTGCGGGGGCTGGATTCTTTCAATACCAGCAAAATCCCGAGACTTATAATGAATGGCAAATTGTGGAGCCTGAGGCTTGCCTCTGATCCAATCTGGTGATAAGGTAAAGGTTGCATTTACATATCGGCCTTTAACTTACAAACCACATGTCAGACGATCAGCCTGAGCCAAAAAAACAAAAACTTCGCAAACTGCAAAACCCGCTCGGAGTTTTTGATATTCTCCCGGATGATCAGCTTTATTACACGCATATTAAAAAAGTTGTCCGTCATCGTTGTCGGCAAAGTGGTTTTCGTCGAATTAGCACTCCTATTTTTGAATTTACTGATGTTTTTCAACGCAGTATTGGCGACGCGACCGATATTGTGCAAAAAGAAATGTATACATTTTTAGACAAAAAAGAGCGTTCTTTAACCTTAAAACCCGAGGGGACGGCTGGTGTAATGCGTGCTTATTTGCAGCACGGCATGAAAGAACTTCCGCAACCAGTTGAACTCTATTATATTGAACCTCATTTTCGGTATGATCGCCCGCAAAAAGGTCGTTATCGTCAATTTTGGCAGTTTGGATATGAAATAGTTGGGGAACTGGATCCAGCGCTTGATGCGCAAGTTATTCAACTTTCTCACAAGATTTTTGAAGACCTGGGCATTGCCCACATGTTAACTTTGCAAATCAACTCGATTGGCTGTCCGGAATGCCGCGCCGAATATATGACTCAACTACAAAATTATTATGTAGGCAAAGAGCGATCGCTTTGTGATCACTGTGTTGATCGTTTAGAAAAAAACCCGCTCCGCTTGCTTGATTGTAAAGAGGAAGATTGTCAGATTCTGGCGCAACTAGCCCCGCAGTTTAAGATGTATATTTGTAAGGAATGTAAAGATTTCCACGCCAAAGTTTTGGAATTTTTGGAAGCGACTGGGATTGAATACGAAGAAAACGATAAATTAGTGCGTGGCCTGGATTATTACACTCGAACGGTTTTTGAATTCTGGGATCGGTCGCAAGGGGCTCAAAACGCGGTTGGTGGTGGTGGTCGTTATGACGGTTTAATGGAACTTCTCGGCGGCCCTCATACTCCGGGATTAGGTGCAGCTTTTGGGATGGAACGAATTATTCTCAATATGAAACGGGAACATATCCGTGTTCCTTCCAAGGATAATTTGCATATTTTTGTGGCGCAACTAGGTGATGAAGCCAAGAAAAACTGCTTGAATTTGATCTGGGAATTGCGTGAACGAGGCGTGAAAACAGTTGGAGCGCTGGGCAAAGGTAGTATGAAGGCTCAACTCCGTTTAGCAGATAAATTCAACGTTCCTTATACGCTAATTTTAGGAATTACAGAGGTTCGCGAAGGCACGATTATTATTCGTGATATGGCCAAAGGTCAGCAAAGAATTATCCCTTTTGATACCGCGATTGATGAAGTTGTAAAATTGATTGGTGAAAAAAATCTTGATAGATATTCGCCAGGAGAACTGGTTTATTCTTAAATTTCTATGAAACGTTTTTTTGGAATTTTGGGGTTAGTGGCGCTCTGTTTCGCGAACGTGACGCTGGCTAGTTTTGAAGATGTTCCAGAGGGGCATGAACATTATGCGGCTATTCAGTGGATTGAGGCCCGCAGTATTATTCAGGGTTATGAAGATGGTACTTTTTTGCCAGATGGCGAAGTTAATCGCGCCGAGGCTCTTAAAATTATTCTACTAGGAAGTGAAATTGAAGTGCCGGAATTGAGTGGTGATGATGAGGTTTTTTATTCGGATGTCTCCTTTGATGACTGGTTTGCGCCGTATGTTTATAAAGCCACTGAATTAGAAATTGTAGAAGGCTATGAAGATGGTACTTTTTTGCCAGCCCAAACTGTAAATTTAGCGGAAACTTTAAAAATGATTGCTCTAGCGCGTGGGATTGAGGTCGAAGAAATCGATAGTGATCCTTATGAAGATGTGGCGGCCACGGATTGGTTTGCGCCGTACGTGGCGTACTGCATGGATCGGAATTTTATTCAGGCGCAGGTGGACGGTTATTTACATCCGGAATTAAATGTTACGCGCGGTGATTTGGCAGAAATTATTTACCGTTTTATGTTCACCGAGACTTATGAATTAGATAAATTCTCGCTATCGACTAACTGGCCTGAAATTCAGAGTGAAGTGTTTGATTATAAGATAAAAGCACCGACTGATTGGCAACAAATTATTGGAGATGATGGGACTATGATTTTTTGGAATCAAGATGAGGCGAATGGACAAGAAAGTTGGGACCGGACAACCGAAGGCTCGGCTGTGGTGACGATAAAGGTGGATTTAAATGAAGAGGCAATTGAGGCCACTTCGTATTTCGCAGCGATTCAAGCGGGATTAACAGGTTACGAAAATTTAAATATTGTGGCGACTTATGGTGAGAATGATGAAGGTTATTATTCGATGGTAACAACTTATTTGGGAGATTATGAGGGATTTCGAGATGTTTATGTGGAGCTAGGCGATGTGTTTGTAATAATTCAGGGGACTTTTGGGACTGGTCTGCTAAAGGATCAACTGTATGAATATGTAGAGGCGATTGAGCAGAGCATTGTTTACTCTCCGGTTCCGGAAGAGGAAGATGTTGTGCCGGAAACCACTCCGGAAGAAGTTGTGGCTATGGCGCGCGAAAATATTCAAGTAGATGGGCAAGGACAAGCCATGTTGGATTTATTTGAAGATCGCGTTTTGATTGAAACGGACACGATTGGAGTGGGCACCGGGCCGGTGGATTATTACTATTCCGAGTGGGCGGATGTTACGCTAAAATATGAACGTTCCTTTGATGTTATTTTGGACATTGAAGAGACTCAAACTACTGCTTTTTAACCTTATAAATTATGAAGAAATTATTTTCTTTGCTGGGTGTTGGAATTTTAATGTTGGCCCTAACTGGATGTGGCGAAGAAGAAATAGTCATCGAAGATGTTGGCACGGATGAGGTGGTCGATGATTTGCATGATGCTAATGATGAAGTTGAGGTTGAGGTGGTTTATGCTGATCCGGAAAGTGAAATTGAATTACCAGCTGAAATCCCAGCAGAGCTCGACGAACCAACAACTCCTCCCCCAACTGCTGAATAATTTTATTTAATATGGATTATTATCAAGAATCCCTGAAGGTTCACAAAGAACATCGGGGCAAACTGGAGATCGCGTCAAAAGTCCCATTAGAGACGCTGGATGACTTGAGTGTTTCTTATACGCCGGGGGTGGCCGAGCCGTGTCGCTTGGTGGCCAAAGATCCGGCAGCGGCTCGTGATTATACAATTAAGGGGAATCTGGTGGCTGTGATAACCGACGGCTCGGCCGTATTAGGGCTGGGGAATATAGGTGGATTGGCTGGTCTTCCGGTGATGGAAGGGAAAGCACTACTTTTTAAACATTTTGCGGATGTGGATGCGTTTCCAATCTGTTTGGGAACACAGGAGGTCGATGAAATTGTGACGGCTATTAAGGCGATTGCTCCAACTTTTAGCGGAATTAATTTAGAGGATATTTCCGCACCGCGATGTTTCGAGGTGGAGAAGAAGCTGCGTGAGGAGTTGGATATTCCGGTTTTTCATGATGATCAGCACGGAACGGCGATTGTGACTTTGGCGGGCTTGTTAAATGCGCTGCGCGTGGTGGAAAAATCGATTGAAAAGGTGCGCGTGGTGGTGAATGGCGCGGGAGCTGCCGGAGTGGCGGTTTCTAAATTGTTAATACGCGCTGGAGTGACTAATTTGGTGATTTGTGATTCGCGTGGTGTGATTTTTAAAGGACGAGAAAATTTAACTTCTTATAAGGAAGAAATGGCTGAGCTGACTAATCCACGGGATGTGCGTGGGGGGCTGGTTGAGGCAATGAAAGATGCGGATGTTTTGGTGGGGGTATCGGTACCAGAGGTGGTAACTAGTGACATGGTTAAGTCTATGGCGAAAAACCCAATTATTTTTGCGATGGCCAACCCCACTCCAGAAATAATGCCTGATGAGGCGCACCAGGGAGGCGCGGCCGTCGTGGCCACAGGCCGCAGCGACCTGCCTAATCAAATTAACAATGCTTTGGTGTTTCCGGGGCTTTTTCGGGGGCTCCTCGACGGCCGCGCCCCAGCCGTCAAAGACGAAATGCTTATTAAATCTGCCCACGCCCTAGCTAACCTAATCCCCAATCCCACATCTGAAAAAATCATCCCGCAAATTGCCGAACCGGGTGTGGCCGAGGCCGTGGCCGAGGCCGTAAAAAGCTGCTGCTAATCAAAACTAAGGGACCCTCTGAAAAATACGGCTTCGTGACGAAATTTGCAAACTTTGAGCGAAAATTATGAAGACTGACGAAAGCGTATCAGATACGATACGTTAAGGAAGACTGAATAATTTGCAGCCAAAGTTTGCAAATTGCAGTAGATGGTGTGTTTTTCAGAGGGTCCTAAGGAGTCTTTTCAAAATGTTGATAATCTTTGAGCGTATTCCAATTTCCTCCCCACTCCCAACCAAGTTCCTTAAACTTTTGAACGATTGGACTGTTTTCAGTTAAAGTCCCCGGGGCATTTTCATCATATGTCGCGCCCGGAGGCAAAATCGTAGACCCTTTGCTGTAAGGATTTTGCACCGGATTCAGATCAATCGCAAAACCACGGGCATGTTTTGATAACGTAGAACTTCCAGTAGTCGTTCGATAATTAAAGGCCGACGTGTTATTAGCTTCCATAGAACGATCGTCATCCCAATCATAACTTGTAACTGGCACCACGGCTTGAATCGGGAATTTTTCCGTTAAAATGACTCTAAACACAGCCCTAACATCTGCTTGCAAGCGTTCATCAACTACCAGTTGACCTTGGTGAATTTTCCCATCAAAGGAATAATAATAAACCGTAACTAAAGCTTGTTTATTTTCGATCGAATCTGGGCAACCCGCAGGAAGATTTTCCATAGCTTCCTCCAGCGTCATATTACTATCAATTACTTCTGGAGTTATGGTGATAGATTCTGGAATAGGAATCTTGATCTCTTGCCCAACACTAATTTGACTTGGGTCGCTTATGTCGTTGTAAGCCTGTAGAACCCAAACCGGACAACCTGTCTCGTTTGCTATTCTATTTAGGGTGTCTTTTCTTTGTACTGTGTAATCAAGAATTTCAAAATTCTGCTCAATTTCTTGTTTCCAGGCAGCCAACCCTTGCGGATTAACTGTAACCGGACTTACATCAGGCAAAGTGCCACGCAAATCCATCCCGGCTTGCACCCCATCCCATACTTCACCGCAGGCGCTCTGGATCTTTTTAAGATGGGCCGGCTTCATATTTACTCGTCCACTAGAGCCATGAGCCACATCTAAATCTAATAATCTTGAATTATCTGGTAATCCAAGTCTACTAAACATACCACTTGCCTTCTGATAAGGGTCTTGCTTTCTCCCTCTACCCCATTTGTGATTGGCCGCTTGCTTATGAGCGATTACGCTACTTTTAGGCAAGCCATAGTATCCTCCTAACCATTCAACTAATTTTTTAACAGCTTCATATTGGTTGTCAGTCCAATCATGTCCGCCTGATGCTGCAACTTCAATCCCTATTGAGCTAACATTTAGGTTTCTAACCCCATCCCACATATTTTTCCCGGGGCCGGCGTGATAAGCAAACATATGTTTATCTTCTTCTCCTTTGTTTACCGGAACGATGTATTTAATTGTCCCATCTCTTTCAACACCAAAATGTGCGTCTCTACCACTAACGGCATCATTGCACGTGGAGCCGCCCGTGGAATGCAATACAATATATTCGGGAGAGAATTTTTTTCTTTTATATCTTGTCACTTTCGGTGAGGTCTTATCAACCCAGGCAGGGTGATCTCCCCAATCCTGAGTAGTGAAAATTTCTGCTCCGGCTCGCATTTCCTCAACATCACGAATCCATTGTCCGTCTGCATTTCTTGTAACATATTGCCCACGAGTTGTGCGGTCTAATTGTTCAGAAATAGTTAAAGCTTCTGGCAACGCTGGATAATCACCTACCCCTGGGAGGGTAATCGGTCCCTCCGGCGGCGAAACTGGTGGCTGACCACCTGGCCCTGGCGGAGCTACCGGTGGAGGCGGAGGTGATGGAGGAAGAATCCCCCTTCTACTACCATCATCAATTTCATCACAAAAATAATCTGTAAAAAAGTCTATATTTGGGATCCAAATTTGAGCTCCGGGAGGAATATTACCAGTGTCATCAGCTAAATCTTTTAGCTCAACATTATAACGACGATTAAAAGCAATAACTACTTTTAAAATATCTTTCTTTGTATACTCTGAATCCTTATCTCCATCTCTAAACTGTAATTCTTTTTCTAAATAAGCGGCATAATTTTCATTTTCAATTAGAGTGGACCAAAATCCTTTTCCTTTAGTAACTGTAATCCAACCAACCCCATTCCCAAAAAGTTCGGTGTGTAAATACTGATCTACTGAATCAGGAACCTTTGGCAATCTAACTATATCTCCGACATGAATGGTCTGCGCGCTAGTAATATCTGGGCTAACTGTTATTAAATATTTTGGCCCGACACCATGTTTGCGCCCCAATTCCCACAAAGAATCCCCTGTTTCAAAAACATGATCTATAAATTCCGGATTGTGAGATGGGAAAGTATCTGGCGAGTCTGGCAACTCTGGTGCTGGCGGTGCGACTGGTGGAGCCACGGGCGGGGCAACTGGCGTCCCATCACCCATCAAATTATCAATTGATTCAATCATGCGTGCGTAACGAGTAACTTCTCCAACTTTATACAAGCGGATAGAAGTGGTAGTTCCATTTAACACAAAATAAGGATTCATTATTGCCTCCCCCAAATGATCTAAATAAAACCCAACCGCATCTGTTTGCTGGTAAGTAATATTGTAGTATTTAGGTTTATCTTTTGTTTTAGTTAAATGAGGATTCTGCCCTGGCACAAAACCACTAACTTGTAATTGAGTCATAAAAGCATCGGAAATCGCTTTTTCAAAATCCGCATAAGTTTGGGGCGGTGGAGTAACTAATCGCCATAATTTGCCAATATCAGTTGGCCCGAGGTTATACATTGCTAGGGATAAAAGTTCTTGATCCGCCGCACTTAAGCCCTTATAAATATCTTGCTGCGCGTAATGTTCGCGACAACGATGTAAATATAAGATTCCAACTACACAGTTTTTAACAGGATCGTAAACTTCAGAATCACTGATAGCGTAACCGTAATATTTATCAACCTCAGCCCTGGCAGCATAAAGTCCTCCTATTATCTGACAAATTCCTTTGGCTCCTTTAGAATTATTTTTATTCTTATTTGGATCTAAACCACTTTCCTTAATCATCATAGGAAGGTAATCGTTCACATCAAATGGCTGAGCAACTAGGGCTTCAGCCTTGGCTAAACCATTTCTTAAATCACCAGACCCCCCAGAAGCAACTTTGGCCTTAAGAGCCGGGATCAAAGTTGTTGCAATATAGGTGTAAGCACTTTCCAAGGATTCCGTAGCAGCGGTAACTCTTTCTGGCGTGATTTTAGGAATATCGTAAATAGATTCACCGGGCGGCAACAAAGGCAAGCTAAGTGTTGCGCGTATTTCATTCCTTAATGCGTGACCTTGAATCTGTGGTTCAAGCGTAATTAATCTCTGCGTTACAGTCCCCCTTAGGGCGATGTATCGTTCCTGATAAAATGGATATTGGGCCGCTGGCCCTTCAAAAATATCAAATGCTAGACTTGTAGCACTTAAAATAGATTTGATTATTTTCCCACCGTCAGGAGTGTTTAATACACTGGGAGTTAATTCATCAAATTTTGCTAGAATTACTCCAAACCCGTGGGTCATTAGATTATACTGATCGCGCTCTTGTTCAACAGCCTCTTTAAGATCCTTGGCTTGATCACTATCTGGATTATTACTTAACAGATGATCTAGCAAAGAGAGTTTACTATCTAAGCTTCTT
Source organism: uncultured Candidatus Peribacteria bacterium (assembly GCA_964473745.1). Lineage (GTDB taxonomy): Bacteria > Patescibacteriota > Gracilibacteria > UBA1369 > UBA12473 > JABJMC01. Next base: position 754 of record CAYYQE010000031.1, on the reverse strand, counting down.
AAATAATCTTCATGGGCATCAGCACACGCCTGTTCGGCCGCAGCATCACCAATTTCGCAAGATTCAGGAATCTGTTGAAAAATTAATCTTTCAGATGAGAAAAAATACATTTTTTTGAAAAATTTAAGGCATCATGTCTCGATACGCTTCCATCTCGTCTAAAGGTCGATTTTCTGCCGCGCCAATCGTTGTATCAAAATTAACCATGGATTGGTCGGGATGCGCTACATCAATACTTTCAAAAGTAAATTCTACTTGTTTCCCGTCAGCCTGATAGATGTATTTTCCTGGTTCTCCCTCTACTGGAAGAATTTCGGCACCATCGGGAGCTCCCATAGCCTCTTTCATCATGTCCATAGTGAACTCAGAGCTGAATTCTAGAGCAGCTTCTGCGTCCTCAGGCACTGTTTCCGGCGCTGGCTCAGGTTCGGTCTCTGGCGCTGGTTCTGGATCGGTCTCTGGCACCACTAATTCAACTGCCCAATTATCACTCCCTTCACTATCATCAACCCATTTATACCCTTCTATTGGATACCAATTGCCATCATCTGCGTTTTTCACAACGAGCCCTGAGTCTATGGCTACTTCTTTGGTCCAGTGGGTATCGGGGACTGTTTCAGGTTCGGTCTCAGGCTCGGTTTCCGGCGCTGGCTCAGGCTCGGTTTCCGGCGCTGTTTCGGGTTCGGTTTCAGGTTCTGTCTCAGGTTCTGTTTCAGGTTCTGTTTCAGGGACTGGTTCGGTCTCGGGCGCTGTC
>CAYYQE010000030.1:0-11104 GCA_964473745.1 uncultured Candidatus Peribacteria bacterium | reverse complement strand
CGCTTCAAATACATAAATGGTTTAATTTTATCCATAACAAGTTCCATTTCTGCTAAAAAGCCCATCACAAAATACTCTAGCCAATTAGTGAGATCGCCTTGGTTACGTTCCTTGTAAGTCGCTCCCAAATGAATAGCTTCGTAATAGGCGGAGCGGTTAGTATTATAGTAATTTTCAAGGGCAAAAAGTTTTCGAAAGTCATGTTGTTCAGTATATAGAATAAGGGTAGCTAGCAAGCGAGCCGCTCTCCCGTTACCGTCTACAAAAGGATGTATGCCTGCCATTTCAGCGTGAGCAATCCCAGCCACAATAATTGGTGATAAATTCTCTTTTCGTGCGGAATTAATCCAATTACACAATTCATTAACAAGAGTTTTTACTCTTTGATGCTCTGGCGCTGTATAACGGATTTCTTGCGAAATGGGAGTTCTTGAAACCACATAAACAGGTTCCTCTCTATAGGCCCCAGATCTTTCTTCCCGAATAACATTGGCACTTAATAGTTTATGGATGCGCAAAATATCTTTTTTAGTAATTTTTGCAGTTTGTTTTTTTCTAATCCAATCTAGAGCCTTTTTATAATTTTTAACTTCAAAAACTTCCCTTGGTACAGCATCAATTTGTTTCCCTTCAAATATTCTCTTAATTTCATACTCATTTAAGGTGTTACCTTCAATGGCGGTAGAGTGGTGAACCATACTTAAAATGGCCTCTTTTTTTAGACGGATTTCTTCTTTTGGATGAATCGGGCAACTAGCTATTTTTTCTTTAATTACTTCAATGCGGGTTAACGCATTAAGTATTTGAGGCGTGATCTTGAAGGTTGGATCAAACATGAAATTTAGTGTCGCTTAAATTGTCGTTCATCTGTCGTTAATATAATATACTAAACCTGTTATTTAAGCAATGCTTTTTTGTATAAACATAGTTCTAATTTCACCCAGAGTGGCCCACCATAAACCTTGCAATAAATCATCTTTTATGCTATAGTTTGACGTGCTCATTTAAAATAATTCTTATGACTCAAAGCCCTACAGACTCAGAACAAACAACTGGTTATGAAGTTGATATCAGCGACCCTAACGTGGCTAGTTTTAAAGAACGCTCAACTGAAAAAATTCAAGCTGAACTAGAAACATGGTATGGCTCTTATGGGCGGGATACTATGAGAATTATGACAACCCTGGCAACGCTTGTAGGTAGGGATATAGAGGTAAGGCCTGATAATAGCGCTCGTTTACCGTATGCAACTTTAGACCATGGGGCTCTTACTCTTCATGGTAAAGAGTTTGAAGCAGCTGATAGAGAAAAATATAAAGCGATCATCGAAGCCCTTATTAAGCCTGAATTGGTTGCATTGGTAAAAGAACTTGATCTTGTAGTTCAGGAACAATTAGTGGCAGAAGCTCAAAGTCGCATAAGAGATTTAGAAGCGGCTAGACAAAAACTTACTGGTGTAGAGTTTGATCCAATGGATAGCAGGCTTTTAGCGGTACAAGGTGAGGAACCTATTGGAGACAGTAGTAGCAGGTTTGGAGATCGAGCAAAGGATTTACTAGATAATGTTTTCGCTTAGTTCTTAAGCTTTTAAGCCGGAAATATGGTCTCTTTTCTCGGGAGTGCCTTTTGCTTACATGGTATATTCCATTCATGCGACCTTTACTAAGTATTTTGATGCCGGTTAAAAACACAGCCGCCTTTCTGCCGGATTGTTTGCAGTCTATTATTAATCAAACTGAGTCGAATTGGGAGTTGATTGCGGTGGATGATCATTCCACCGATGAAAGTGCTCAGATTTTGAGCGATTTTGCCGCTCAAGATAAGCGGATCAAGGTTTTTACAAATGAGGGGGCGGGGATTATTCCGGCCTTGCGATTGGCCTTTTCTAAGAGTGAAGGGGAGCTTATCACCCGTATGGATTCGGATGACATCATGCCTTCAGAAAAACTCGCGATTTTAAGTCAGAATTTACGTTCCGCTGGGCCAGGACATCTTGCTTTGGGTCTCGTGGAATATTTTGCCGCGGAATCGTTAGGAGAGGGTTATCAAAATTATGAACAGTGGCTAAATGAACTCATCAAAAAAGGCGCTAGCTTTGATGAGATTTATAAAGAATGCTCGATCCCGTCTCCTTGTTGGATGGTTCATCGAGAGGATTTAGAAAATTGTGGCGGTTTTGAATCAGATAAATACCCAGAGGATTATGATTTGGCCTTTCGTTTTTATGAGGGAGGATTAAAGTGCGTTCCTTCAGATCAAGTTTTACATCGTTGGCGGGATTATCCCACTCGTGCGTCACGAACTGACGAAAACTATGCCGACAATCGGTTTTTGAATCTTAAAACCCACTATTTTTTAAAGCTTAATCGTGATCCGCAAAGGCCGCTCGTTATTTGGGGCGCCGGTCGCAAGGGCAAGGCTTTGGCGCAAATTCTTTGCAATCTTAAAGAACCTTTTCATTGGGTCTGCAATAATCCGCAAAAAATTGGTCAGAAAATTCATGATTGCACTCTGGAGGATGTTTCTTCAATCGAGTCGCTTGATAATCCGCAAATTATTGTGGTGGTAGCCAGCCCAGATGATCAGCAGAAAATCCAAGATGAGCTGGAGCAAAAATCTCTAAAACCCATGGTCGACTACTTTTTCTTTTGTTAATGTTTTGTTATGTGGCACGTATACATTATTGAATGTTCAGATGAGACGCTCTATACCGGCATTACGACTGATATTGATCGACGGCTGGAAGAGCATAATGCGTCTTTGAAAGGGGCTAAATATACAAAAGGCCGCGGACCAGTAAAATTGATTTATTCCTGCGAAATAGAGAATCGAGCAGCTGCTTCCAAAGAGGAATACCGCATTAAACAGCTATCCCGCCAGGAGAAACTAGACCTTGCTCAGACGTAGTTTAATAATTCTCTTCCTTAATCTGAAAGTGAGCTTGAGGGTGTACACAAGCGGGGCACTTTTCCGGGGCATTTGGTCCTTCGTGAACATGACCGCAATTATTGCATTTCCATTTAACAGATTCAGGTTTGGCAAACACGGCGTCTTCTTCAATGTTTTTTGCTAATTTTGTAAATCTCGCCTCATGCTCTTTTTCCACCCCGGCAATATGGCGAAAAGTCATAGCAATTTCACTAAATCCTTCCTCATCCGCTACCTCGGCAAAGTGTGGGTACAATTCAGTCCATTCCTCGTTTTCACCCATAGCTGACGCTTTTAAGTTTTCCAGTGTCGTCCCAATCTTCCCGGCTGGATAAGTCGCTGTAATTTCCACTCCTCCTCCTTCTAAAAATTTAAAAAATCGTTTGGCATGCTCTTTCTCATTTAAAGCGGTTTCGGCAAATATATTTGAAATTTGAACATAGCCATCTTTTTTGGCTTGGCTAGCAAAATAATCGTATCTCATGCGAGCTTGAGACTCGCCAGCAAAAGATTTGAGTAGGTTTTGTTCAGTTTGGGAACCTTTTAAAGTAGGCATTCTAAGGGGGTTAATTCAAGTAGAGTTATTATCGAGCATAAGTAATAATTTCATCACCTTCTTCAAGACCTTCTAGAACTTCGATGTATTGGTCGCCGCGAATTCCCACCGTGATATCTGTTTCCAGAGTTCCTCCAGTGGCCTTATCAAGCTGAAGCACATAAGCTCGTGTTCCATTATATTTCACTGCTCTAATTGGTACACCAAGCACCCCGTTATTTTCCGCGGTAATGATATCCATATTAGCGGTCATTCCCGGTTTAATATCAGTATCTCCGGCCGTAAAAACAGCTGTTACCTGATAATAAATTACACCTTGAACAATGGTCTCTGCCGGGTCAATTTTAATAATTTCTGCTTCAAAAATCTTGTCATAATAGAACGCGTCTAAAGTCATTTTAATCTGATCTCCAACTTTAACTTTTGTAATATCAGTTTCCGAAATATTAGCAATAACTTGGTAATCTGAAGACACCATTTCTAGGAAATCCTCCGTTGTAGTTACATTTTCACCAACATCAAAATAGATTTTAGTAATTGGGCCGGCAATAGGCGCGGTCATATAGGCTAGCGACAAATTATATTGAGCGAGGCTCAAGGCGGCCTCGGCCTCTTGAATAGAGGCTAGTAAGCTTGCTAAATCAACATCACGCGGACCAGCTTCTATTTCGGCTTGGCTAGCTTGTTTTTGCGCCAGAGTGGCCTCGTAAATAGCAATTGAAGCTTCGGCTTCACTAATATTAGCGGTGGCTTGCGCATTGGCTAAGGCCAGAGCTTGTTCAGCTTCATTTAGAGAGTCTTGAGCGCTTCCCAAATTAGTTTCTTCGCTCGTAAAGGCTGACTCGGCGGTTTGAATGGCATTTGAAACAGTTGTATCAGTACTAACTATATTATCAATTTCCGTAGCTATGGTGTCGCGTTTGGTGTTTTTTACAGTCAGAGTTAAGGAGTTTTGAATCGGAGCTTCCACTAGAATATCGTCGATTTCATTAAGCAATGCATACATATCATTCAAGAGTTCTTCAATGTCTGCAAAGACGGTATCCATTTCTGTAAAATCATCAGTTTCTACTTCAGAAAGTTTAACCAGTAAATCGTCGTAAGCATTACTTACGTCAGTGTATTCCGCTTGTATAAGCGTGAAAGCCGCCGTCCCCCCAGACGTGAGCTCATTCTCGATATCATCATTTGCCTGAGTATTATCTACACCCAGAATATTGTCAGCTTCTCGAAGGCTATCCTCAACTTCATTCATGGCATCTTGGATGTTGTTGTAAGCGTCTTCATAGGCATGAACCACATCTTCACCATAAGTGTCCATGGCATTGTCATAATCCGTGAGCGCTGAGTCATAATCCAGCTCGGCACTTTGAACAGATTCACTGGCTAAATTAGTGACGTTTTCCAGGTTAATTTGCGCTTGGGAAAGATCAGCATCCGCCTTTTCAGTAGCTGCTTGGGCAACTTGAATAGCCTCATCCGTACTACCGCTTAAAGTTTGATTATAATTAGCTCGTGTTAGGGCCAATCCAGCTTCGGCAGAGTCAACTTCAATAGCCAAGGCTGTGGCATCTAAGTTGGCTAGTGTGGTTCCTTTTGCTACAAAATCCCCAACATCAACCGGGATAGATTGAACTTGTCCAGCTCGTTGAAACCGCAGGGTGATTTCTGGGTCTGCCTCAATTGTCCCCGTGACCGAAACTTCTTGCGTAATATCAACATATTCAGCTTTCGCAAATTCGAATGATTCTTTGTCGTCTCCATTTGAAAAAGCCATATAACCGCCTCCTACAACGAAAGCCAGTACCAAAGTTAATGCAATTTTATTTTTCCAGAGCTTTTTTAGCATAGTGTGATTACTTTAATACCTTTCTTCGTTGAGATCAAATATCTTTCAGGTATACTAGGGGTGCCTTTTAGCTTAAAAAAAGTTTTATGCCCTCCAAGTCAAAAAAATCCCTATTGATAGAGGTTGATAATGTGGTCAAAACATATGGGTCTGATGGGGTAGAAACCCAAGCTCTGCGCGGGATTAGTTTCAAGATTAACTCGGGCGAGTTCATGGCAATTATTGGTCAAAGTGGTTCTGGAAAGTCGACCTTAATGAACATTATGGGTTTTTTGGATACCATCACCTCTGGACGGTATCATTTTAAAGGAAAGAACGTCACAACATATTCCGATGATGAATTGGCTTTGATCCGAAACAAGGAAATTGGCTTTGTTTTTCAATCATTTAATTTACTCCCGCGAACTACGGCCGTTGATAATGTGCGCATTCCTTTAGTTTACGCTGGAGTCCCGGAACATGAACAGATTAAACGAGCCAAGGAAGCATTGGGAAGTGTGGGGCTAGATCATCGGTTAGAGTACATGCCCAACCAGCTTTCTGGGGGACAGCAGCAGCGGGTAGCTATTGCTCGAGCTTTGGTAAATAAGCCCAGTTTGATTTTGGCTGATGAGCCTACCGGGAATTTGGATAGCGAGTCTGGGAAAGAAATTATGAAGATTCTTAATAGTCTTAATAAAGATGGACACACGATTATTTTGGTTACTCATGAAGACTATATCGCACATCACACCAACCGGGTGATTGAACTTTTGGATGGAAACATTGTGAAAGATCAAAAAAAAGGCCATCGCTCGAAGAAATAAATTATGTTTGATTTTCTGCAGTCATTTCGCGTCGCCATCAGAGGACTTTTAACCAATAAAGGACGAACGCTTTTAACGAGTTTGGGAATTACAATTGGAATTGCTTCGGTGGTAATGGTTGTTTCTATTGGTTCAGGGGCGCAAAGTTTAATTGTGAATCAAGTAAAAGGTGTGGGAAGTGATTTAATTGGGGTTTTGCCCGGAGGACGATTAGAAGAGGGGCCACCAGCGGTTTTGTTTGGAATTACAGTTACAACTTTGACACTAGAGGATGTCGAAGCTCTGAACGATCCAGCTAATGTTCCAAATGTGGTGGCTGCGACGGGTTATGTAAAAGGAGGGTCTACGGTTTCTTATGGAGGGGACGCTATTGATACTTTTTTCAACGGGGTTTCTTATACATTCACAGATGTAGAAGATGTAAAAGTTGAGTATGGTCGGTTTTTTGATGAATCAGAACAACGGGGGCTAGAAAGGGTTGTTGTGTTGGGATCGCAAGTTGTTGAGGAACTTTTTAATGGGACAGATCCGCTGGGGGAAAATATAAAAATCCAACGTGAACAGTTTGAGGTGATTGGGGTTTTTGAGCAGCGCGGCAATGCTGGTTTTCAAAATAGGGATGATCAGGTTTTTGTGCCGGCAAATGTGGCTCAAAAACTATTTTTAGGAATTGATTATATAAATATGGCACGCGTAAAAATTGATGGCGAAGAAAATTTAGATCGAGCGCGCCAAGATGTCGAAGCCACTCTTAGGGAACGCCATGATATTCGTAATCCTGCAGATGATGATTTTATAGTGGAAACTTCGGAAAATGCAATTGATATGCTTTCTTCGATTACGGATGTTTTAAAGTTCTTTTTAGCCTCGATTGCGGCTATTTCGTTGGTAATTGGGGGGATTGGGATTATGAACATTATGTTAGTGTCTGTGACCGAACGAATTCGTGAGATTGGACTGCGTAAGGCACTCGGCGCGCGACGCCGACGAATTTTGGAACAGTTTTTATTGGAGGCTGTGACTGTCACAATGATTGGGGGTGTGGCTGGGATTACGGTCGGAGCCTTGATGTCTGCTTTTGTGGCGATTGTGGTTCAATCACTCGGTTATGATTGGGATTTAGTTATTTCTGGAAACGCCATTTTAACGGCCTTTTTGGTGAGTTGTTCGGTTGGAATTATTTTTGGATTTTATCCCGCTAAAAAAGCAGCGGATTTAAATCCTATTGATGCGCTTCGGTATGAATAAATATTTACAATATCTAAAACTCGCTTTGCAAGCGTTGCAAGCAAACAAGGTCCGGAGTTTGCTCACAACTCTAGGAATCATTATTGGAATAGTGACTGTAATTATAGTTTTTGCTTTGGGACACGCCACTACTGCAGTGATTGAGAGTGAAGTTGAGGCGTTTGGTTCTAATTTGATTGAAGGGGAGATTTCGATCCCGGGGATTTCTCATACCAGTCCAGCTAATGCCGTGGCTTTTGTAGAGGGGATGACTATTACTACTCTGACCGAGGATGATGTCGAAGCAATCAAGGATATCCCAGGGGTTAGTGATGGCTATGCCGGACTTTTTGGTATGGAAAAAGTAATTTCAATTTATGAAGACGAAGAATACATGATTCAAGCCACCAGCTCTTCATTTATTGATATTGATCAGGCCGAAGTAGAGTTTGGGCGGTATTTTACCGAGCAGGAGGATCAAGGATTGTCTCGTGTCGTAGTACTTGGGCATTCCGTGGCAGAGGAGCTTTTTCCGGGAGTAGATCCTATTTCTCAATCCGTACGAATTAAAGGGATGAACTTTAAGGTAATCGGTGTGATGGAGGAATTGGGAGTAGTATTTATGCAAAATATGGATGAGCAAGTTTATATTCCCTTAAACGCCATGCAAAAGTTTATTATGGGAGTAGATCACATCCTTTACTTTCTAGTCCAGGTTGAAGATGAGCTCATGATAGATTCGCTTAAGGTTCAAATAGAGGACTTATTGGATTATCGACATAATATTACAGATATCGAAAGAAGAGACTTTTTTGTAACAACCATGCAGGAGGCTTTAGAAATGATGGGTGTGATAACTGGCGCCTTACAGATTTTATTAATTATTTTGGCTGCGATTTCGTTAATTGTTGGGGGAGTTGGCGTCATGAATATTATGTTTGTAGCAGTTTCGGAAAGAACGCGTGAAATTGGCCTTCGAAAAGCCGTGGGGGCCACGTATCAAGACATTATGATGCAGTTTTTGTGGGAGACGATTATTATTACGGTTCTCGGTGCGCTGATTGGGGTAATAATTGGAATTGTGTTTGTTTTTCTTGCGGTTTTGGGAGCGTCTTATTCTGGGATGGAGATTCATTTCTTTATCCCAATTCAAGGAGTAGCCGTCGCTGTTGGAGCGGCCATTTTAGAGGGATTTATATTCGGGCTCTACCCAGCCCGAAAAGCAGCCAGTCTTAATCCGATTGATGCCTTGCGGCATGAGTAGAGTTTAGGAATAGTTAGGCAGTAAGGTTTTATTGACTAAAATCGAAATTTAGTGTTTCCTGTAACCTGAATTCTTTAAAAAGATACCTCATGACTGATCCAACTAATCCAGGTGGCGCACAGCCACAAGATGACCAACAAAATCAAGGAGCCGGAACCCCGCCACCAGCGCAACCTGCTGGGGGGACACCACCTCCGCCACCTCCACCGCCAGCGCAGCAACCAGCCGCACCAGCACCAGGAGTACCTACCCCGCCGCCAGCGCAACAACCAGCCGCGCCAGCACCAGGAGGTTACGTTCCACCACCACCGCCAGCCGGAGGCGCGTACCCACCACCGCCACCCGGGGCCGGCATGCCAGCAGCCGGAGCACCAGGTATGGGCGCACCAATGGGAGCCGGAGGATTTGGCGCTGGGGCAACCCCGCCGCCACCACCACCCAACGATCCCAATTACAAATTTGGCGAGCACCTAAAAAACTTCAAGACTAATGTTAAAATTCCTAAGCACGAGCTTAAATTTGACGAGTTCTATTTTCTTAAATTACTGGCGGGATCAATCTCTTTGACTCGTGACGAAAAAAAGAAAATCGTTGAATCTATTCCTAAACTTCGCCAAGAACAGATTGATGAACTAATTGATATTCTTGAAGAAGAAAAGGAAAAATTCATCGAACTTTCACCTAAACATTCCGTTCAACTCAAAAAGCTTGAGCAAAAACACGCCGCAGAATGGAAAGATCTAGAAACAATGGTCGAACAAGAAGGCAAAAAGGAAGAAGACCAAGGCAAAGCCGATGATATTCGGAAGCAACTTGGTCTCTAGTTTATAGCCCGCCTTGCATCGCCAGTGCAATAATCTTGGACGCTTGTCCTCGGGTCATTGAATATGACGGATGAAAATATCCATCGTCATATCCATTAATGAGCCCGTAATCATTTCCAGTTGCCACATATTCAGCAAACCAATCACTGCTCGAAACATCCGGAAAAGTACCGGAATCATAAGATTCAACATCAACCGCAAATCCTTCTAGAATAATTTTCATGGCTTCGGCCCGATTAACCGAATTATTCGGTTTAAAAGTCCCATCGTCGTATCCGTTAGCAATGCCCATTTCCGCCGCGATTTCAACGTATGAATAGTGCCAATCTGTATTCAAAACATCCGAAAAATAACCTTCATAAGAATGGCCATATTTATTTACATCCGTAGCTTCCATGACCATTTTTAAAAGTTCGGCCCGCGTTACTTCGCGGTCTGGGGCCAGGTCACCAGAGTAACCTTTGATAATCCCATTATCCTTTAAATAATCTAAATATTCAGAGGCCCAGTGCAAATTTACGGTTACTAAGGCATACGAAACTTGGTCTTCCTCGTCTTTAACTTCCATTTTCACCACTAATTCTCCAGATTCATCAAAATATTTAGTTTTGGTCTCAGCCTGACTCCAAGAAGTATCATAAATAATATCGTTTTCACCAGTGTAATCAAAGTCCCATCTAAACCAGAGATCATCAAATTCGGTTTCACTATCATAAGATTCTGAGGCGTCGAAATTAAAGGCCGTGGAATAAGTCCCGGAAGTTTCATCGACTGTTAAACGGGCATACGGGTAACTTGAATCCTCTACCAGTACAGTTTCTGAGGTTTCCGCGGTAGCTCCTTCGGGATCTTGAACTTGCATGGTTACTTCGTATGTCCCAGGCTCTTCGTACTGATAAGAAGTAGTTTTATCGGTTTCAAAAGAAGTATCATAATCTCCGTCACCATCCCAGTCCCAACGAACTTGTAATTGGTATGTTTCGTACTGATTATCACTGCAATCCGAAGCATCAAAATAAAAAGTAGTGCCGGGAGTGCCAGCGATCGGGGAGACTTCAAAATCAGGGATCGGCGCGTCATTATCCACAATTGTAATAGTTTCTTCGGCCGTGTCAGAGGCTCCTTCGGAATCAACTACCTCTAAAATCACGGTGTAAGTCCCCGCATCAAGATAACGAGTAGAAGCGGTCCGGGTAGTGGAATAAGTTGTGTCATAGGTGCCATCGCCATCGTAATCCCAGCGAACTTGTAGGTCATAATACTCATCTTCTTCATCGCTAGAAGTCGAGGCATTAAAAGTAAAATTAGTACTCGTAGTTCCGGTATTTTTATCCGTAAGAGCACTATCGGATGATACTGAAAATTTAGCTTCGGGCGCATAATTATCTTCGCTAATTGTGATACTCACATAAGCTTCATCCGTGTTTCCTTCATCATCTCTAACCTGTAACATCGGTTCGTAGGTGCCGGGAATACTATATTTTGTAGTGGGATTTTCTTCTGAGCCCCAATCATATTCAAACTGGCCATCACCATCTAAATCCCAACGGTATTCATCCGTGTCATAAGAGTCAGAACCATCAAAATAAAACGTGGTCAAAGTTGAGCCGGAAGAGGGGTAAACATTCATTGATGCTCCCGGATTATCGT
>CAYYQE010000029.1:0-12609 GCA_964473745.1 uncultured Candidatus Peribacteria bacterium | reverse complement strand
TTTACGGTGCTGGCGGATTTGTTTACGATTTTGTGGATTATTTTGCTTATGAATACGTTGAATTGGATGGATGGCGTTCCCGGGATAGTTAGTGGGCTGACCGCCATTGGTTCGGTCGTGATGTTTATTCTCGCGATTCGTCCAGATTTTCACTATATTGATCAAGCTGACGTGGCGTTGCTGGCCATTATTTTGGCAGGAGCGGCCTTGGCTTTTTGGTTTTTTGACTTTACTCCCGCTAAGATTTTGATGGGGGATACAGGGAGCATGTTTTTGGGATTTATGTTGGCGATTTTAGCGATTTTTTCAGGAGGAAAGATTGCCACGGCCCTTCTTATTATGGGTTTTCCAATTCTCGATGCCCTTTGGGTGATTGGGCGGCGTTTGTGGCAAAAACAATCGCCGTTTAAGGGGGATTTGCGTCATATCCATCATCGTCTTATGACTGCTGGTTTTTCTGAGCGTCAGGCTGTGTTTTTTATTTATGCTGTGTCGGTGATTTTTGGGGGGACTGCTTTGTTTTTGGGTTCTGCGCAAAAAATGATTGCTCTTTCGGTGATGTTGGGTCTTATGGTAATTTTGGGTGGATTGGTGGTCATGAAAGGCCGCTCACATAAAACTTAACTACTCCTTATGAATGTTCTTATAAAAGACCTCGGTAGCCATGTTGACCAAGAGGTCACAATTCGTGGCTGGATGTTTAACAAACGTGGTAGTGGCAAGATTTATTTCTTGCAGCTGCGTGATGGTAGTGGGATGACGCAGGGTGTTGTTTCCTCGTCTGATGTTTCGGCGGAAGTGATGGCTGAGGCGGAAAAAATGACCATGGAAACTTCTTGTAAAATCACGGGAAAAGTATCACAGCATCCCAAAAAGGATGATGTTTTTGAATTGCAGGTAACAGGTATAGAAATCGTTCATATTCCGGAAGAAGAGTATCCAATTGCAAAAAAAGAGCATGGTCCAGATTTTTTATTGGATAATCGTCATTTGTGGCTCCGGTCCAAAAAACAATGGGCGATCCAACGCGTGCGTGATTGTGTGATTAGCGCGGTGTATGATTATTTTCACGAGAATGGTTTTGTAAAGATTGATACGCCAATTTTGACCCCAAATGCTTGTGAAGGGGCCACGACTTTATTTGAGATTGAATATTTTGAAGAAGGCACCGTTTATTTGAGTCAGTCTGGTCAGTTGTATCTGGAGGCCGCGATTATGTCGGTGGGACGAGGATTTGATTTTGGACCGACTTTTCGGGCTGAAAAGAGTAAAACCAAAAGGCATTTAACTGAATTTTGGATGATGGATGCTGAAGCCGCGTTTGTTGAGCATGATGAAAATATGGAAATTCAAGAAAACATGATTGTGTTTATTGTGGAGCGTTGTTTAGAGCGTTGTAAAAAAGAGCTTGAAATTTTAGAGCGTGATATTGAGCCCCTAACGAAAATTAAAGCTCCTTTTAAACGACTCACATACACCGAGGCTATCGAGGATCTTCGTTCTAAGGGCTCGGATATTGAATTTGGGGAAGACCTTGGTAATGACGATGAAGTAACTCTGACTAAAGATAGTGATGTGCCAGTTTTCATTCATAAATGGCCGCGCGAAATCAAGCCTTTCTACATGAAAGTTGACCCGGAAAATCCGGAATTGGTTCTAAATAATGACCTTATTGGCACTGAAGGCTCCGGCGAATTAATTGGCGGCTCTCAACGTGAGGATTCTTATGAAATTCTTAAAAAAGCAATCGATGAAGAGGGGATGGCCGGTCCAGAGTATCAGTGGTATTTGGACTTGCGTAAATATGGCTCAGTCCCGCATAGTGGTTTTGGACTAGGATTAGAACGAATGGTGCGGTTTGTGTGTGGAGTAGAGCATATTCGTGAGACAATTCCTTTCCCGAGAATGATTACTCGATTTCGGCCATAATTTAACCCCTTTATTTATGAAAATTAAAAGAAATTATGCCCTTTTAAGCGGGGCCTTAGGCGTGCTAGTTTTGGCTGTTGTTTTAGGCACAACAACAGATTATTTAGGTATGATGGGACGTGGTGGGGGAGATACAGATGCGACAGTGGAAACTGCAGCCACGACCTATACCATAACCGACCCCGTTGCTACCGAAACTGGTGATGGCGATTCTGGCCGCGAGCCCGGCGGTGATATGGCGAGTTACTTAAATGGTTATCCAATTGTGGCTGATGATCCTTCTTTCCCGGCCGAGATTACATCTTATGGCGACAAAGAAATCTATCGTTTTAAAGTAACAGCTCAGGATGGAAATATTTCAATTATGGCTTTGGGATTTGATATGGAGTCTGATGGCTTGGATATTAGTGATGTTCGCGTGATTGATTATGATACCGGTACGGTTTTGGGAGGTTTGCAGTTTTACAACACTTTATACATGGCAACCGGTTATATGAATGATGCAAGTTCATCTGGGATCCGAATTATGGAGGGTAATACTATGACTCTTTCTGTTCGAGCTGATATTAGGCGTAATTATTCTGATGATGTGGAGCTTATGATTCGATTAAATAATGATTATCACTGTTATGGTCCAGATATAGCAGGGACTGTTTATCATGAGTTGACTAAGCCGGACGTTATTTGGGCGCCTCGAGTAAACAAAGGAGTTGGCGACCCGGTTTGGTTCACGGCCGCTTGTGGAGTAGAAGGCTTCCCATTAACTTATTTGTCATTAGATTAGAATTTTTGTTATAGTGACGTCCCTTAAGTGATTTTTATGAAAGGAGATCCTGTTGTTGATATCAAAAATCGGTTGTCTATCGAAGATGTGGTGGCCCCTTATGTACAACTTAAGAGGGCGGGCCGCAGTTTAAAAGCTTGTTGTCCTTTTCATCATGAAAAAACTCCTAGCTTTGTGGTGAGCCCCGAGCGCCAATTAGCATATTGTTTTGGCTGCAATAAGGGGGGAGATATGTTTACTTTTATTCAAGAAATTGAAGGACTTGATTTTAAAGGGGCGATTGAGTTTTTAGCGGATAAAGCTGGTTTGGATTTATCTGATTATAAAATGGCTGCGCCTGTTTCAAAAGTAGCCAAAGATCATAAGGAAGTTCTTTATGCTGTGAACGATGAAGCAAGCAAGTTTTATCAGGATTTATTACGTTCTTCTAAAGAAGGCAAAAAAGCACTTCAATATTTGGAAAATCGAGGATTTACCGCCAGCACAATTCAAGAATTTCAGGTTGGATTGTCGCCAGATTCATTTGAGGCGACCTATGAATATCTTGTACAAAAAAAGTGTTCAAAAAAGGATTTACTAGAGTCAGGGTTATTGATTTCAAAAGATACTTCCGGCGGACGAGTTTATGATCGTTTTCGCCTTCGATTGATGTTTCCGATCTGGGATGCCAAAGGACGGGTAGTTGGTTTTGGGGGGAGAGCCCTGAAAAAAGGGGAACAACCTAAATATTTGAATTCACCGGAATCCCCGATTTATCATAAAAGTGATATTCTTTATGGTTTTGATAAAGCAAAACAATCAATTCGCGAGCAGGATTTAGTCGTGGTTGTGGAAGGATATATGGATGTAATGGCCTCGCGGCAAGCTGGAACAACCAATGTTGTGGCTAGTTCAGGGACTGCTCTAACCGAGGCGCAAGTTAAGCTTTTGAAGAGATTTACTAAAAATGTGGCCTTTGCTTTTGATACTGATGCGGCTGGGCAAGATGCGTTGCGAAGAGCGGTGGAATTGGGGCAAGAATATGGGTTAAATATGCGTGTGATTCAAGTTCCAGAGGGGAAAGATCCGGATGAATGTATTAAGCAGGATCCCAAATTATGGGAAGACGCGGTTTTAAAAGCGCCTTTTTATTTGGATTATTATTTGCAGGATGTGAGTGAGAAGTTTGATTGTTCGACCGTGGAAGGGAAAAAAGAGGTTTTACAATCATTTCTTCCACTACTTAAACAAGCAGGGTCCTTGGAGCGAGATCATTTTATTAAGCAGTTGGGATTTCTCTTAAAAACAGACCCTTCTTTTGTTTACGATGAGTTTAATTCTTTCAAAAAAGATCCTTACGCGGTTAGCAGAAGGCATCAGAGTAATGTTCCTACAACTTCTGGCGAAAAACCTTCAAATGCTGAGTATTTTGTGGGATTATTGCTCAGATTTCCGGAACAGGTTATAAAAGAAGTATTGACGATCCCGGAAAAAGTGTTTGGAAAACCTTTAAAAACAGTTTACAAAACCATATGTTCTCAGTATAATGCCGAG
Source organism: uncultured Candidatus Peribacteria bacterium (assembly GCA_964473745.1). GTDB lineage: Bacteria > Patescibacteriota > Gracilibacteria > UBA1369 > UBA12473 > JABJMC01. The sequence continues at coordinate 8,363 of CAYYQE010000029.1, read as the reverse complement.
GCTTGTGTCGACGTTCACGCTGTTTTAAATAATTTATCAGAGAAAGAACAGAAGAAATGGGAAGTTACAATGTTGTTTGCAGAAACGAAGAATTCGAATCTTTCTGAGGATATGATTCAGAAAGAAATGAAAGCCGTTGGGGAAAAACTCCTCAAAAATCAGCAACAAGAACGGGCAAAAGAGCTTATGCATCAGATTAAAAAAGCTCAATCAGCCAGCGACAGTGAGACCGAGGCCAAGCTATTCCAAGAATACTCCAGGCTCATTTCCCTTTAAATTTATGGCTCGAACCAAAAAGTTCATTTCTCACTACACGGACGATAAGCTCGATGATTATCCGCCGGCTGTTAAAAAGTTGATCAAGAAGGGTCGCGAACGTGGTTTTGTGACACAGCAGGAATTAATGAATGCAATTCCAGATATTGAGAATGATGTTTTGTTACTTGACGAGATTTATACGCTTTTCTTGGATTTAGGAATTGATGTGATTGATGTGAAGGATAAGCTGATTTGGGATAAGAAGAAAAAAAAGGTAACCGAGACTAAAAAAGAAACTAAGAAGGAAACTAAAGAAGCCGCTGATAAAAAAGCCCGTAAAGAGGTGGATTTGAGTGATATTGCCAATGATTCGATTCGTATGTATTTGTGTGAAATTGGAAAAGTAGATCTGTTAACTGCTAAAGAAGAAGCAGATTTAGCTCGTCGGATTGCCAAGGGCGATCAGGCCGCAAAAAAACAGTTAGCCGAAGCAAATCTTCGTTTGGTGGTTAGTATTGCTAAAAAATATATTGGTCGAGGACTTTCATTCCTTGATTTAATTCAAGAGGGAAATATTGGTTTATTCCGGGCAGTTGAAAAATTTGACCCAGATCGTGGGTTTAAATTTTCTACTTATGCAACGTGGTGGATCAGGCAAGCAATTACGCGAGCCATCGCTGATCAAGCGCGGACGATTCGTATTCCAGTTCATATGGTGGAAACGATCAATAAACTTACTCATACGCAACGTCGTTTAGTGCAGGAACTGGGAAGGGAGCCGTTAATCGAAGAGTTAGCCGCGGAAATGACCATGGAAGTGAAGAAAGTGCGCCATATTATGAAAATTTCTCAGGATATTGTGTCTTTAGAAGCTCCGGTTGGGGCTGAGGAGGACAGCAAATTGGGAGATTTCATCGAGGATCAAGAATCACTTTCTCCTTCTGATCTTACAAATCGGAATATTGTTAAAGAAAATATTCATGAAATGCTTCAGTATCTTTCCCCTCGTGAGCGGAAAATTATTGAAATGCGTTTTGGTTTAAAAGATGGGATTGGTCATACGCTTGAGGAGGTTGGACAAGAGTTTGGTGTAACGCGTGAACGTATTCGCCAGATTGAAGCCAAGGTTTTGCAAAAACTTAAAGAACACCCAACTAGTGTTCGCATTCGCTCGTAATCTTTAATTTTTAAAAATATGAACCCTGCTGCTCAAGATGAAAAAGTAACATTTGTGACAAAAGATGGATTAAAACAGCTAATTGATGAGCTGGATCATTTGAAAAAAGTCCGTCGTAAAGAGGTGGCAAAACGTTTAGCAGAAGCGATTTCTTACGGTGATCTTTCGGAGAATTCTGAGTATGAGGAAGCAAAAAATGAACAAGCCTTTTTGGAGGCTCGGATTATGGAATTAGATGAAAAGATTAAGCATGCGAAAATTATTACTCATAAGAAGGGGAAAGTAGCTGAGTTAGGAAGTGAGGTGACGATTAAGAGAGTTAAGCCACGTGCAGGTGAGAAAGAAACTTATACGATTGTTGGTTCAACCGAGGCTGATCCTTTGAGCCACCGGATTTCTAATGAATCTCCGATTGGGGAGGCAGTGCTGGACCATAAAGTTGGGGACGAGTTCGACGCTCATGTCCCGGCTGGAAAAGTTGTTTATAAGCTTGTGAAGCTTAAGTAGATTTTTTTTCAATTTGTTTAGCGCGGTCCCAACAGAGTTGGTACATTTTTTTGTGTAAGTCTGCGATTTCTTTGGATTTGATGATAATAGCCATTTTTTCGCGCCAAGAGGCGATTAGGACCTTGTCGTCATAAACGTTGATTTCAGGAGAGAAATCGTATTTGTCTTGGGAGATAAGGACTGATTCGCGGTTTTCTTGTTTGTCTTTTTTGGCGCGGTCGATAGAGGTGGGGTTGTTTGGCATAATTGCTTTGATGTGGATCTTTTTTTCTACGCCACGACGTTGATAATACTCGGGAAAGAAGTCCGGGAGGCCGTTGTGCATGTCTTCGACATTAGCGTAGGCTAGGATAGGCTCGGAGGAGGTTAAAGTGTCTTCATAAGCTTGGCGCATGCCTTTTTTGCCTTCGTAAAAAGTGACTTTTGGTTTGGTGCTCTCCGGGTTTTCTAAGGAGATAAGCGCCGGGAGAACATCTTCGATTTCTTGTTGATATTTGGATAGTTTTTTGGTGTGTTCGATTTTTTCACGTTCTAGATAGTTGATAAGTTCTTTAGGGTCTAGGGCTTTAAAATAGGTGGAGCCGCCTTTGCGAGTGGAACTAATTAATCCTCTTTTGGTAAGGCTTTCAATGATGTCGTAGGTGGTGGTCCGGTTGATGCCAGCTTTTTTGGCAATGGTGGAGGCGGGTTGGGCTCCTAGCCTGATAAGTTGTAAATAAATTTTGGCTTCCTTGTCGGAAAATCCTATTTTTTGGAGAGTGCTTAAAAGCATTTGCATTGTTGGTTAGTTGTCAACCTGTTAGCGCTTTTTCTTTTTCTTCTTTTTGCTCTTTGGTAAGTATTTGTGGTGAGTGTGCTTTTTTTGGCGTGTTTCTAGGAGTTCAGGGAGGTGTTTGTGATATTTGTAGAGACTGTATCCAATAAAGGCAACAATGGCGATTAGATACATCAGTAGCAAAAAGCGCATGGCAAAATAGGGGATGTTTTCGTAACGGAAAAATAACAGTAAAAAACCAAAAATTCCGAATAATCGGAGGCGTGATCCAAATTTAGGCAAGAGATTGCGAATGGCGGTTCGATGAGGTTGTTTTTTGATCCATTTCTCCACATAAAAAGACCCAATGGCCAAGACTAAAAACAAAACAATTAAGGGCACCATAAATCTGAATTCTGATCCTGGCTGAAGATTAAAAAGATAACTTGGGCTTAATAATTTAAGTGGATTCATTTTTTATGAGGGTTAGGTTTACGCGTTCTTTTATAAAGGATGTGCGTAGTTATGATAAATAAAATGAGAGTAACGATATGTCCGATGCGGACCGGTCCAATCTGAAAAGTGTCATCACCGCGAAGGAATTCAAGCAAAAATCGAGCTAAAGAATAAGCACTTAGAGCAAAAATAGTCCAGTTGTATTTTTCTCCTAAAACAGGCCATTTAGCGATGAGTTTTTTCTTTGTTAATAGAATGGCGGCAATAATAAGAATTGAATATATTTGGGTAGGATGAATTGGAACTGTGTATTTGACATTTGTACTTTCAAAAACAATGCCCCAGGGAAGAATGGTTTCTTTTCCATAAGCTTGTCCATCCAAAAATTGACCAAAATTTCCAATCATAATTCCCAAAAATAGGGGAGTGATAGCCACATCGAGCCAATCCATAGGGTTTTGACCCTTGCGACGACAGTGCCAAATAAAAACAAAAGAGAATCCCAGCATCGCGCCCCAAAATGAGTATCCAATTTCCCAAAAGGAAAAAATTTGAGCGAAAATTCCGCCTAGGCTTGGTGGCCCAAAATATCCCCAGTTTGTTAAGGCAAAGACCAGGCGGGAGAAAAAAGCCGCACTAACTAAAAGACTTAAACTATGATCCAGCAAAAAATGAATTTCCATTCGTTGATATTTTGCGGTTTTCAGGAGTAAAAGGGTTCCTAATATAATGGCAATAACCACGCATAACCATAATGAATGGAGTGTAAAAGGGCCGAGTTCAAGAAGTGTTGGTAACATAAATTTAAAAATTAAAGACGACCATAAGGCTTAAGAAAATAGTTGCGGTGCCAAGCAGTATGGTAGCAATTTGACTTCGCAAAAAGAAGTTAAGTTTGATGCTAGTAGCGATATGCACCAAAAAGATAATAACCAGAAGATATTTAAACAACACCGAGGTTCCTAAATCAAAAGGAATGCCGAGGACAGGATTTAATGGTATTCCTTTGGTGGTCACGTAATGTCCCACAAAATAATAACTTAAATAGAAAAGAAGAAGCCAACCTGAAAAAGTGCTGATTTCTTCCATAAAATAAACTTCACGTTTTTTGCGGATCATAAGGTTTTTTTCGTAGCGAAGTTGCTTGACGGTGCGCAGTTTGGCTCGAATGGCTTTGTCTTGCGCGTATAGTTCTTTGAAATTTTCAATAGCGGCTTGGCGAGTGTCTTTTGCTGATTTTATGGCGATTTTTAGGGCGCCCCATTCTTGGGCGCGAATGGATTTGAGTTGGGTTTTGATCATTAGGGCCTCGGGGTCGGGAGTGAACCAGGCTTGAATATTTCGAAGTGGTTCTAGCAAAAATTCGAATTTTCCTCCTGCTAATTTTTCTTCGAGTTTGCCTAAGCCGGATTTGACTTGTAAACCGACGTTTACTTTGGAGCCGGCGGCTTTGTTAAGTCCCATCATGAGTTTTTGGCTTTCTAAGACCATAGAACTACGTTCTTGTTCGTGTTGTTGTGAAGCTAAAAATATTTCTTCTCCTTGGATTTTTTCGAGTAATTCGGTGCAGGTATGGCGGATGTAATCGAGATTGTTGGAGCTTTTAATGCGCATAAGTTTGTCGATATCGGTTTCAATTAGAGCTTTTTTCTCTGGAGAGATTTTGCCTTCAAAGGTGGTGAGTAGATTGTGGATTTTATCGATAATACTATCTACTTGAGTGATTAAAATTTGTTTTTCTTGAACAAATTCGGGTGTTTCTACTACTTCTTGCATGGCTTCGTCGCCTTTGTTTTGGTTATGAGATGTTTCGTAAACTGCGGCTAAAGGTTTTGTTCCTTGGGCTCTGATTTGGGCTTTTTCTTCTGGAGAAGCGTTGACTGGGGCGAGATATTGGATAGTAAAACTGTATTCGTCGATAAGCCTTTCATAAGCTAAGTCAGCACTTTTTGCCGGGATGCTACCTTTGATTCGTTTGTTGTTTTTATCAATAGCTTCGAATTCAAATTTTTCTAAATCTGTGGTCGCGGCAATGTCTTGTTCTTCAATAGTTTTTATTTCTAAAATTGAAAACCCAAGGTTGTTGAGCTTTGCGCGGCCTTCTTCTTCAGTTCCGGCGTTAATAATGCCGGTTAGGGTTTTGCCTTCCGTGTTGGTTGCGGTGTATTTGAAACGCATTTTTGGGAGGGCCAATGGTTATTTTTTTTTGGTGCTGGCCTCAATGAATCCGTAGAATAAGGGGTGTGGTTTGCTTGGGCGGGATAGGAACTCTGGGTGGAACTGTGTACCAATCATAAAGGGATGTTTTTTCATTTCAGCGATTTCGACAAGGTTTCCTTTTTCGTACATCCCCGCTACTAAGTAATCTCCTTTTTCTAGGATTTCGCGGAAATTATTATTGAATTCGTAGCGATGGCGGTGTCTTTCTGAAATTGTGCGTTTTTTGTAGAGTTTGGCGGTTTTGGAGCCCGGTGTAAGCTTGCATGGGTAAGCGCCGAGGCGGAGGGTGCCTCCTTTGTCCTTATGTTTGTGCTGACCAGGTAAAAAGTGAATGACATAGTCATCTTTCGTGAGTTTTTCATCTTCATCAAATTCCTCGGAAGTGAGTTTGTTGTTGCCAGTGATATGGCGGGCATATTCAATGCTCATAATTTGCATGCCAAGACAGAGTCCAAGGTAGGGGATTTTGTTTTCACGAGCGTATTTGGCGGCCGCGATTTTGCCTTCGGTGCCACGAATGCCAAAGCCTCCCGGAACTACGATTCCAGCGCAAGATTTAAGGTCTTTCCAGGTTTTTTTATTCTTCCTTTCTAATTTTTCAGAATCAATCCAAACTACTTTTAAATGGCGTCCTTGGTGGTAGCAGGAGATTTTTAAGGATTCAATGACGCTAATGTAGGCGTCTTCTAAGTTGGTGTATTTGCCAACTAGGGCAATTTTGAGTTCTTTACGTTTAGATTTGATTTTATCGGTTAAATCTCGCCAGTCTTTAATTCGGGGACTGATTTTGCCAAGATGTAGTTTTTTGGCTACTAATTGAGCGAGTTTGAATTTTTGAAGGTTAAGGGGAACTTCGTAAATCGATTTAGCGGTATAAGCTGGGATAACTGCCTGGATATCCACATCACAAAAAAGAGAGATTTTGCGGCGAATTTCATCATCGATTGGTTTGTCGCTGCGCGCTAAAATAATATCAGGTTGAATACCAATCCCACGCAGTTCGCGGACCGAAGCTTGGGTCGGTTTAGTTTTAACTTCATTCGATGCTTCCAGATAAGGAAGGAGTGTTAAATGTACAAATAAGGTGTTTTCTGGGCCCAGTTCATGTCTGAGTTGGCGAATAGCTTCCATGTAGGGGAGTCCTTCGATATCACCAACAGTTCCACCAATTTCGACCATCAAAACATCGCATCCAGATTTTTTGGCGGCGGCTTTGATTTTGTCTTTAATGGCGTTGGTAATGTGCGGAATAATTTGGATAGTTTTTCCTAAATAGCCGCCCTGACGTTCTTTTTGGAGAACTTCGGTGTAAATGCGGCCAGTAGTGACATTAGAAAGAATGGAACAGCTGGTATCAATGAACCGTTCGTAGTGTCCTAAGTCTAAATCTGTTTCTGAGCCGTCATCCGTGACGAAAACTTCGCCGTGTTGGAAAGGGCTCATGGTGCCGGGATCCACGTTCAAATACGGGTCCAGCTTTTGAGGGAATACTTTAAATCCGGAGGCTTTAAGTAGAGTGCCGATTGATGCACTGGCGATTCCTTTTCCCAGTGAAGAGCACACGCCTCCTGTTACGAAGATGAATTTTGTAGGCATGGGTTAGGTTGGAGGGTTATAGGCCGACTTTATCTCGAACTTCGGCTAGGGTCTTTTGCGCTATCGCCCGAGCCTTGTTCGCACCATTTTTTAACACTGTCTCAACATAGTCCATATTACCCTTAAGCTCAACTCTTTTTTGGCGAAAAGGATCTAGGACTTTATGTAATTTTTCTAGAAGCTCTTTTTTAGCGTTTCCATAACCAAAACCTCCGGCAAGATATTTATCTTTGAAGATTTTGATATCCTCTGGTGTTGCGAAATAGGAATAAAGTTTAAAAACATTACAATTATCAGGGTCCATGGGTTCTTCGAGGGGAGTGGAATTAGTTACAATTCCCATGACTTCTTTTTTAAGCTGCGCATCGTCACCAAACATCGCAATGGTATTGCCATAACTTTTACTCATTTTTTCGCCATCAGTCCCAACAACTGTTTGGACTTCTTCGTTAATACTTGGTTCTGGTAGAGGAAAAGTTTCGCCGTAAAGATTGTTGAATTTAAGGGCTAGATCGCGGGTGACTTCAACGTGTTGTTTTTGATCTTTTCCAACCGGGACAAGGTCTGGTTTATACATCAAAATATCTGCCGCCATTAGAACCGGGTAGATGAAGAGGCCCGTAGAAGGATCTTTTTTCTTTTTCGCTTCAGCGTCTTTCCAGGCATGGCAGCGTTCTAGGATGCCCATGGGAGTGATACAGGAGAGGATCCAGGCAAGTTCGGTGTGTTCCGGAACATCGCTTTGGCGGAAAAGAGTTGTTTTTTCTGGGTCCAGACCAATCGCTAAGTAATCGAGAGCTAGTTCAGTGGTGAAGTCTCGCAAGGTTTGTCCGTCGCGGGTGGTGGTTAGAGCGTGATAATTCGCAATAAAAATAAAAGACTCAAATTCTTCTTGATGAGCTACGTGGCGCTTCATGGCGCCTAAGTAATTGCCAATGTGTGGATGTCCACTGGGTTGAACTCCGGAAAGAACGCGTTTCATAAAATGGGAAGGTTAAAACTTCTTTCGCAGAATAGCAAAAATGTTAATTCATTACCACTGGATCTACGTCGATGCTCCAGCCTTTTTTTAGGGGATGTTTTTGGATGTAGGACTTAAGTGTGGAGTGTGGATTTGGTCCTTGGAGGTAAACGTGGTAGCGGAATTTATTGTGTTTTTTGTAGATGAGAGCTGGGGCACAGTTAATGACGTGAGTACTTGTATGTTTTTTGAGAGCAGTGGTTATGGCTTGTGCTTCTTGTGAACAACTTTTTTGATCAGAAGACTTGAATGTTAGCTTAATAGTGCGGGTAAATGGGGGATAATTGAGGGCGCGCCGGGACGAGATTTCTGTTTTAAAAAACGGAAGGTAGTCGTGGGTAGAGGCGCACTCCAAGCTAGGGTGGTCCGGATTG
>CAYYQE010000028.1:9787-13420 GCA_964473745.1 uncultured Candidatus Peribacteria bacterium | reverse complement strand
GTTAAATCTCCTTCATCATTTGGATAATTCTTATAAAGGAATTCGGTTACTAATAATTCCAAAACCGCATCACCTAAAAACTCTAACCGTTCGTTGTGCCCTAAATTTTTATCAGAGATTTCATTAATGTAGGATTTGTGAACAAAAACAGTTTCAAGGGTGGTTTTATCCTTAAAAACAATACCTATTTTATCTTCGAGTGGTTTAAAGCGGTCTTTAGTCATGATTTTTTTGGTTTATGGTTCTTCATAACATTACTTAGAACACCATTGATGAATTTTGGAGAATTTTCGTTTCCAAATTCTTTAGCTATTTCAATGGCCTCATTAATGGCCACAACAGGAGGGACATCTGGTGAAGCAATGATCTCGTATACCCCCTGTTCTAATATAACTCTATCGATTGGGGCTATTTTGTCAAATGGCCATTCGGGCGCGGTTTCCCCAATAATTTTTTTAATATCTTCAAGTTTAGCTAAAACACCCTTTAAATTGCTCGTTGCAAACCCATCTTTCTTAACCCGAGGATAAAACTCATCCAAAATATACTCTAAAAGACCTTCCACATCTTCCGCATGCGCTTCCCAGGCAAACAAGGCTTGGACCACAGCTATTCTGGAGAGATGGCGGTTTGAAGCCATTTAGAAGGATTTAAAAAGAGCGGTTATTAAGCCTGCATTTTCGTAATCTTTTCCATTTTCTTATCAACAGCCAAAACTTGGCGGCCTCGATACATTCCACAATTTAAACAGGCATGATGAAGGCGGCGCTTTTCGCCACACTTAGAACAAGCCACTAATTGAACTTTGTTGGTGAGTTTTCGGCGAACATTGCCCTCATAAGTGTGATAACGCTTTTTGGAGCGCGTTTTGGATTGTTTCTGCTTTGGTACTGGATGTTTAGGCATGAGAAATTACGTTTATTCGTTGTTAGAGAATACTAAAATCTTACTAAATTGCAAGAGAAAATAGGGAGCTGCTTGTTTTAACAGCTCCCTAGTTCTATGTAAAAAAGGTTCTGGCCCTTTATCTTCCGCCCAAGTTCATAATTCCTAGAAGGCTAGCTCCTAGTTTCTTGAACAGATCTGTAGCCCAATCATTAGAGTCATATACGTCAGTATCTACATCAGTAGACATAGGCTCGGCCTCCTCCATTTCCATTTCAATGACGTCAAATTGATCGACATCATTCATGTACTCAGTAAGATCAAGCTCAGCCGCTGCGTTACCTAATAGTACGTCGTAAGCTCTGTTAATAACAGTAGCGGCCTCCGCACGATTAATTCCATCGTAAGGTCTAAAGCGGTTTGTTCCATCGTCACCAGTCATAATTCCAGCACCGGCAATAGCATCGATAGTCCCTTGTAGATCATAAGGGACATCACTATATGAGAAGCTTGTGCCAGTAGATTCTAGATCGAGTAACTGAACAATTAGAGCAGCAATATCAACACGCATAGCTGGGTCATTTGGTACGTCAAACCCACCAAGGTCTACTCCCCAATTTTCGGCTTGTTTGTAGTAGCCTTCGGCCCAGTGACCGTGAGCAACACTTAAATTTGGTGTTCCAGAGGCAGGACCGTATTCAAGTGATTCAAAAACCATCTTGAGTATTTCAGCCTGAGTCACAGAGTTAGCAGGACCAAAAGTCCCATCTCCGTAACCACCGACCCAATCATTATTTTTCGCTCCAGCAACATGCTGGTAGAACCATTGATCTTCGCCAGTATCAGTAAAAGCAACCAAATTATCGTTATATTTTTCTTCTGGAGAAGAAGCAATCGCATCGGCTAATTTATCTTCAAGAGCGGTGATCTCATCATCACTGACATTGGTTGGATCCAGAGCAGCTAACAGATTTCGAAGATCATTAGCGTCAGGTCCATAAAGCACACTGGCGTGGTATTGTATGTCCTCAAGAACATCTTCTAAATCAGAGTTAGTGCTCCCATCTACTTGGAGATTATATAAGGTCTCAGCCATAGCATTAACATTGGTAGCGTGCTGCGTTAGATTGTCAGAATCACCAGCATAAGCACTAAGGTTCATTAGATTTTCAAGTCTAATATCAATGTTTTGGTCAAACTCAACCAAGGCTCTGATAACCTCGGCACTGACATGAGCCACAACTTGCTCAATCACATCATTTATAAGATCTTCGGCAACTAAACCAATAAAGTGATCTAACTTATCGTCATCCATATCAAACATATCATCAAACCCTCCTGATAAGTCATAATGGAATCCTACAAATTTTCCAAAGAAATCATTTAAGACTTCCCGATCAGAGTCAGAAACTTCTCGTTCGTATTTACCGAAATAAAGATCAGCCAAGTAATCAAGTTTTGGCATAGCCCAATCTTCAGTTGGGTGAAGGACTTCTTCAAAGAAGTACCAAATTGGATCTGGGTTTTGTTTTTCTTCTGCTTTTTCTAGAGCGTACTCGGCAGCAGGAAGTAAGGTCTCATCACGAACTCTAATTAAATCTGTTATGAAATCCTGAGCCGTAGATTCTGTAAAGATGCTCTTAGCAAGATCTAAAGCATCGCCCTCTTCCCACATTTCAATCATATTTTCGAGCTCAGCAGTGGCAAATTCACTTTCTCGAGCCCAATTAATAGACTGCCACATGGCGTCGATATTTTGCCATGGCTCATTTTGCCAAAACTGATCTTTCTCCCACCAATAATCATCAATATCCCAACGAAGCCATTCCATCTCTTCCTCAATTTCCCAACGCAAGTCATCTGATTCTTCCCAACTCATAACGTCTGTGCTTTCAACAATTTCAACAACCTGTGCTTGAAGTTCATCAAGCTGATCAACAACTGTTTCCCAAAGATCGTCTAAATCATTAACATCATCTTCAACATCTTCTAAAGCACCCCAATCCAGGCTAGAAAGAGATTCTTGGGTAGCGGCTTCGTAAGCGATTTTTACCCATTCACGACCAATTAAATCGTAAATACCATAATCACCATAAGGATCCATTTTGCGTTCAACCGTCTCTCTTATAGTCCAATAGAATCCACTTTTTTGCCACCAACCCCAGAAATACTGACTACCACGATCGCCAGTCTCTACTAGATCGTAACGAGCTTGAGCTTCGGCAATAAATTCTTCATAGCCAGCTATAAAAGATTCAGCTTCATCTTTGACGGCTTCTACTTCTGCTTTGTAGCCTTCAAAGACGTCTGTTCGTTCACTAACGACATCTTTTAATTCATCAAGTTCAGTGACTTCTCTCTCTTCTGCCTCACTAACATAGCGAGCAAATAGTTCTATATATTTATCGAGTCCTTCGATGTTGTGGTCTGCCCGATTTATAATATCTTCAAAATCAACGTGATCATGGTCGAGAGAGCGTTGCATGTCATATAGTTCGTTTCTACTAGCCACGCCACATTCTCCCCAGTATTCTACGTCGGTTCCAGCGGCAAGTGCGTCATCTTCGCTATCGTAAGTCACCCCATCCTGACCACAAACAGATTCATTCCAATCATCATAATCACAGTCCATGTTCCAATCTTCGTCATAAACGGTACACCATTCTCCACCGTACCAACCCCAGTCACCAAAGTCGGCGCAATAACCATCATCACTTTCCCAACCGTCACATCCATCGCTCGACCCAT
>CAYYQE010000028.1:0-9687 GCA_964473745.1 uncultured Candidatus Peribacteria bacterium | reverse complement strand
CAAGATTATAAATTCCTAGATCAGGTAGAGAAGTTGTTTGATTGTCGTCATCGTCGTCATGATCACATTCCACGTCGTTCCAATTTTCATCGTAAACTGTACACCAGTCACCATTTAACCAACCCCAGTCACCAAAATCGGCGCAATAACCATCATCACTTTCCCAACCGTCACATCCATCGCTCGACCCATAATAAGAATACCAAAGTGTTTCTGAATTGTTATCTTCATTTGCTTCCTCGACTACACCATTTGGATCCAACTCTACCCTTATAGTATGAGATACGTCGGTATCTACATACTGCGGGCTGATTGTACAAATACCTCCGGGATCAAGACAGTCCTGATCAGATAAAGTGCTAACGTTATAAGTCCAAGTTTGACTATCACTAGCGTCTTCATCAATGTAAATGTAAACACCAAATGAGGAGGTCGGAACTTCTCCATAACCGTAGTTTATAACTTCAACCGTAACTTTTCCAGAATCTGAAATTTCGAGATTGTTAATTCCTAGATCAGGCAATTCGTTAGTAGTGGTGTTATCTTCTACTGTATATGAAACGTCTGAGTGATTATTATATTCATCTACTTCTTCAACTATATCATTTGGATCCACCTCTACCCTTACAGTATGAGAAGTACTCATGTCTAAATACTGCGGACTGATTGTACAAACACCTCCGGGATCAAGACAGTCCTGATCAGATAAAGTGCTAACGTTATAAGTCCAGGTTCGGCCATCACTAGCGTCTTCATCAATGTAAATGTAAACACCAAATGAAGAGGTTGGAACTTCTCCTACACCGTAGTTTATAACTTCAACGGTAACTTTCCCAGAATCTGAAATCTCAAGATTATAAATTCCTAGATCAGGTAGAGAAGTTGTTTGATTGTCGTCATCGTCAACACCAAGCACATCGGCTGTTATTTCGATGAGATCTAATTTCTGAAGAACTTGATTCCCGGTCTTGTAACCCAAGGCTGGGGCACCAAAAAAGGTCGCCACAAAGACGGCCATAATTCCAAGGCGAACGGCACGAACGCCTAATAGGTTTTTTATTTTTTGCATTTTGTTTTTGTTTAAGTGATAAAAATACAAAACGTATTATTATATTGTACCGCAAATAGGCAATCATGTCAACACCTCGCTACCCTGTTGACTTCCTTTTTAAATCTGATTGAATGGATCTATGCAAACTTTAAATAGTGATCCGTTGGTAAGAGCCGAGAAATGTGGGTTTTTGGTGGAGCCGATTTATTTTGAGCAGGGATTGCATAAAGATGCGCGAATTCTTGTTCGACGCCGTGTTTTGGAAATGCTGAAAACTGGGCGTGATAATCTTCCGACTGGATTTAATTTTAAAATTTGGGATGGATTTCGAACCACAGCTGTTCAGCAACTACTTTATGATGACTTGTACAAAAAATTAGTACACGAAAACCCGAAATGGGGCAAACAACAGATTCATGAAGGAGTTTTGGAATTTGTGGCAGAACCCACAAAAGACCCTGTTTTTGCGGCACCACACAATACCGGAGGAGCTGTGGACTTAACAATTGTGGATGCCGCGGGGGTTGAACTTCGAATGGGCACACCCTTTGATCATTTTGATAAAGAATCCTATACTTTTCATTTTGAAAAAGCAGACCCCGAAACAGAAGAATATGAGTTTCACCAAAACCGCATGCTCCTTTATAACGCGCTTATTCCCCTTGGATTTTTTAATTTTCCGGATGAGTGGTGGCATTTTAGTTATGGAGACCGTGAATGGGCCAAACACTATGACAAAAAAATCCTCTATCCCAGTGCGGAGTAACTTGCGAAACAGCTCTGTTTTGCTAAACTACTGCTACTATGTCAAAGATAAAAGTGGGAATCATTTTTGGGGGCCGCTCAGGAGAGCACGAAGTTTCTTTAGTTTCGGCTAATTCCGTGATCGCAGCAATTGATAAAGATAAATACGAAGTGATTCCGATTGGGATTACTAAAGAAGGGCAATGGGTGGTTGGAGCAGAAACTATCCAAGCTCTTAAAGATGGAGATACCAGCGAACTACATCCGGCTACTTTTCATACTAATCCTAAACAACTTGGGGTGATTGCCATGGGCCGAGAACATCGCACCTTAAAAAACACCGGCGAACAGGTTCAACTTATGTTGCAGCACTTAGACGTGGTTTTCCCAGTGATGCATGGACCGTACGGCGAGGATGGCACTATTCAGGGGCTGTTTGAAATGGCTAATATTCCATATGTTGGCTCCGGAGTTTTTGCCTCGGCCGCGGCCATGGATAAGTTAATGGCCAAGACGATTTGGGAAAAATGGGAATTGCCGCAGGTAAATTATTTAGGTGTGCGCAAAGCGAGTTGGGACAAGGATCCCGAACGAATTATAAGTATGGTTGGCGAAGAATTTTCCATGCCTGTATTTGTAAAGCCAGCTAACCTGGGCTCGAGCGTGGGAATCAGCAAAGTTAAACATCCCAAAGAGCTTAAAGAGGCAATTGATTTAGCTTACAAGTTTGATGATAAAATAATTATTGAGGATGGGATTGATGCCCGTGAAATTGAAGTTGCGATCCTCGGTAATGGCGATGATCTAGTTATTTCCCCTCCTGGTGAAGTGCACGTTGGCGGTGAATTCTATGATTTTTATGATAAATATGTGAATAATGTTTCGAAAACCCAAATCCCGGCTGAACTAGCTTCCGATCAAGCCCAATCTATTAAAAAAGTTGCTCGTTTAGCCTACCAAGCATTGGATTGTGCGGGATTGGCGCGAATAGATTTCTTTGTCGAACGAAATTCCGGCAAGATTTTCCTAAATGAGATCAATACTATTCCTGGATTCACTAAAATCAGTATGTATCCCAAATTAATGGAAGCCGCCGGAATCCCCTACCCGGATTTAGTAGATCAGCTAATTCAACTGGCAATTAAACGTCACGAGGCTAAGGAGAGCTTAAAAATGTCGTTTGAATCGGAAACAGATTGGTTTCAAGGATAAAATTGGGAGTTCGATCGCTCCAGCGACGATCGCCTACCTGTACTCTCGGGCCGCTGCTTTTGCTGCGCAAAAGACCAAGCCAGCGGCCCTCCGAGAACTACCTCAAAACAAACTCCTGCCCTCTCTTCATGTTGCACTTGCGCCAGGTTTGAGATAGATTACGTCTGCTATGTTTTCTTTATTCAAACGTCGTTCCCGAAAAGTCGGGAATTCATTGTTGGCTCTAGATATTGGGACTGAATTTGTAAAAGCGCTGGTAGTTCAACTTGATGGGACAAAGGGACGTATTTTGGGTGTAGGGAAATCTCGCCAAAACCCAGGAGACATGCAAAACGGAGCTGTAACAGATATTGCGGCCGTGATTGCAAACTGCAAAGAGGCAATTGCTGAAGCGGAGCGCATGTCGGGAGTTATGCCAGATCAACTGGTAATGGGCATTGCTGGTGAATTAGTAAAAGGAGCAACGCGTACGATTCGTTATCGTCGGCACGAACCACACGCCAAAATCCACTTTGAAGAATTAAAAAATATTATTCATAAGGTTCAATGGAAAGCATTTGAGCAAATCCGATCGGAATTGGCCTACGAAACCGGCTACAATGAAATTGATGTTAAGCTTGTTAGCGCGGCTATTGTGGACGTAAAAGTAGATAGTTACACCGTGGCCAACCCCATTGGTTTTCAGGGAAAAGAGGTTGTGATGACAGTGTTTAATGCTTTTTCGCCGCTGGTTCATTATGGAGCTCTACAAACAATTGCCGCGGAATTGGATATTCCGCTACTTGCCATCACATCAGAACCATATGCGGTATCGCGATGCATGCTTTCTTCGGATAAAGCTAGTCATTTGAATGCTATTTTTGTGGATATTGGTGGAGGCACAACGGATGTTGCGATTGTAGAGGATAACACTTTAGCGGGAACCAAGATGTTTACCATTGGTGGTCGTAGTTTTACAAAACGACTTTCCCAAAACTTAAATGTGGCTTTTTCGGAAGCCGAAGAAATTAAACTGGCCTACGCTGGTTCTAGACTCGAAAAGCAATCTCATAAAATTGTGAGTAAAGCCCTAAAAGGTGATTGTGATGTTTGGTTAACAGGGATGTCCCTAACCCTGGGAGAATTTAATGATTTGGAAATTTTTCCTTCAAAAATTTTACTAGTTGGTGGCGGCTCTCACCTTCCCGAAATAAAAACCATTTTATCTGAAAATGACTGGTGGAAAAACCTTCCTTTCCCCAAAAAACCGCAAATTCGATTTGTGCACCCTCAAGACCTCCCCACAATTAGAGATGAAACTAATCTTTTGCATGACCCCCAGGACATTACCCCTATGGCTCTGGCTCATCTTGGGTTAGAATTAGCTGGAGAAGAGCAAGTGCTGATGAAGCTTCTACGAAAAGTGGTGCGTTTAATGCAAGTCTAACCTCCCTAAAAATGGATGACCCCATCCGCCAAATCTCAAAACGCAAAGTGCTCTATGTGGAGCTGGATGAAGAAATTACTTCGATTTTTGAGCGCGTTGAACGATTGAATTATTCGGATGTTTTTTTGGTAGTTCCAGAAAGAGCAGCGATTTTTCAGAGTGTGGTGAATTTGAGTATATTAAAGAAAAAAGTAGATGAACTTGGGAAAAACCTATCACTCATTACCAAGGATCCAATTGGGGTTAAATTAGCCCATAAGGCAGGAATTCCTGTTTTTGATCAGCTATCTAAGCCCAAAACTCCCGAAAATGAAGAACTAGAGGATGATGTTTTGGAGGATTTTTCAGTGGAACCTATTTCCGCGGTGAGCAACGAGGTACGAGAAGAGCGGCCGGAACGGCTTACTAAAAAGAAGTTATCGATTTTTGACATTGTATGTGCGAAAAAAGGGAAAAGAGCGTTTTCACTACGGTCCATGCGTCAGTTTTTAGAAAAAAGAAAAGATGCGGAAATGTTTAAAGAGCCTTCTAAATTTGCCTTGGGAGCACCAAGTCGTAAAACCATGGGGACTTTGGTGGTGGCTAGCTTAGCGGTGTTGCTTTTGATTAGTTACGTGGCACTACCTGGAGCCACGGTAGTCGTAACTCCAGAATTTAATGTTATTGAACAAAGTGTAAATATTACTTTTGCGAATGCTTCAATTTATGGCACAAACCCGTCAATTGGTAGTAGCCATACCATTGCCTACTACCCGATTGATATGACTATTGAAAATTCCCTAACTTATACTTCAACCGGACAAATTTTTACCGGGACAAGTGCGAGCGGGTATGTAACTTTGATAAATGAAAGGGCCACTAACTGGGATTTAGTGGCTTTGACTCGTTTGCAAACCGAAGATGGACTTATTTTCCGAATTCAAGATTCAGTGACTGTTCCGGCAGCCGGAACTGAAGGTGCCGGCTCAATCCAAGCTTTGGTAGTGGCCGATGAGATTGATGCCTATGGACGAGCGATTGGTGATCGTGGAAATATTGGACCTTCTTCGTTTTTCCTGCCTGGCCTTAGAGAAGCTAGCCAAAAAGAACTTTATGCTCGCAGTGATTCGAGTATGACCGGAGGTGTTACCTCCGTGACTTTGAAAATTTCGCAGGAAGATTTGAATGCCGCTGAATCGTTGCTACAGGCCACGCTCGAAGATTCAGCCCTAGAAGAACTACAAACTGAAGTCATAAACCGCAACCTACTTAATGAGACTAATTTAGAGCTTTTAACAGGTTATGGAGCGGTTGAAATGAATGACCCATTGGTAAGTGTTCCAACGCATCTTTTAGAGGCTCTTCAAGATGAATTTGCCGTAACTGGATCTATCCAAGTTTCTGGAGTGGCTTTTGATCACAATGAATTTATTCGAATTTTAGAAAAGGCGCTTAATGATCGAAAAAGTCCGGATAAAGAGCTCATCAAAATCGATGCTGACTCTGTGACTTATGAAATTGTTGAAAAAGATGAATCACCGGGACAGCTCAAAATCACGGCTACTATTAAAGGAATTGAGGCTTACGACATTAACCCCGAAACTGAAGGTGGCGCTAAGTTAGTCAAAAAAATCAAAGAGCACATCGCAGGCAAACAAACTAAAGAAGCCGAAGATTACGTGCAAAATTTATCCGAAATTAACAAAGTCACTATTTCGAGTTGGCCCATGTGGGCGCCAACAATTCCCACGGTGCTCGAAAACATTAAGATCGAAGTGGATGAGGAGTGGTTGAGTTCTTTTGAGGACTAAATCGCACCAGCCACATCACGAAGTCGGCTTGACATTTTTATGCGGAGTTTTATAATGTCGACCAAACACCCCAAATAAAAATAACTCAATTTTATGGCTGAACAACCCTTGGCCACCCCTGATCAAGATCTCTTGTTCTTAACTGGCGAAGAATTAACCCTGCGCCTGGAAGATGCCACCCAAAGGCGCGCGACCGCAAATGACGAGGCTGAGGCGCTTTCTTCCGCACGAAAAAAATTAGGATGGGATTTAGCTAAACGTGCGGCAGATGAATATTTTGGGACTGGTCAAGTCAAATATATGCGCATACTTGGTGAAGATCCGCTTAGATATCTGGTTTTTGTGAATGAAGGATTTAAACCAACTGGAGAAACTAGTTTAGCCACTATTACCCCTACTGAAGAACACTCCACGGGAAGTAATGATGTTTATAGTGTTGATTTAGATGGGCAGGCTTTTCGAGGGGCTAGTTTAAATGATTTTCAAGAAAGTGAAGCTCCTACTAACCCTCCTGGGCAAGCTTTGATGGAAACTGTAGCTGATTCAAGAACACTGGCGAAAGATTTAGTGAGACAGCTTGTACAAACTAGAGATAGACTAGAGAAAGGTCTAAATGGGATGCACAATCTCTTACAACAGTTAATGGGGCCAGTAGTGCGTGAATTGGTGTCTAGCGTTCAAGCAGACCCAGACATGCACCTTGAGGAAGTGGAATATTCATTCCCGGCCGGGATAGAAACTATAATTGTTTTAGATATACCTTTTGACGAACTACCCGACTCTATAAAACGGCGACATATCCTATTAGAGAACGGCGCTCAAATGCATATAAGTCCTAACCCTGCCGGTCCAAATAAATCCTCTGCTGGGGTAACTCATATTCCTGAGGCGTTGATTCAAGGAGCTGAATTAGATTTAAGTCTTCCGCAGTCAGAACGGTGGACATTTGTTAGGCCAAGTACGGCAGAAATACGAGATCAGATAAGGCGCTGGCTCGGATAGATGTTTTAAAGTTAGCCCTCTTCTCTGCTAGGCGTTTTTCTGGTAAGTTACTCTTGTTTAAAGTAACTTATTTTTCATGCTCTATTCGACTCTCTTTGGAAAGACAATTAAAAACGTTGATCAGGACGTAAAGCTGATAAGTCACCGGCTACTTTTACAGGCCGGTTTTATTCGAGAATCTGTGGCCGGGCGATATTACTTTTTGCCGCTGGGGATGAAGGTTCGCGATAATGTTGTGGACGTGATTGAACAGGAAATGGACAAAGCTGGTGCGCAAAAAATGATTACTCCGGTTTTGCATCCACTTGAATTATGGGAGGAGACAAATCGCACGTCGAGTGTCGGATTTGAACTGATGACCATCGAAGATCAGCGCGGCGGCAAGTTTGCGCTGGGGGGCACAGCCGAAGAAATGATGGTGGATGTGGTTCGCAAATTTAATATTAGTTATAAGGACTTACCGTTTAATATTTATCAGTTTTCCCAGAAATTTAGGGATGAAATGCGGGCGCGTGGAGGTTTATTGCGGGTACGGGAATTTTTGATGAAAGATGCCTACTCATTCCACGCCGATGAAAAAGATTTCAAAAAAGAATATGACAAAATGTGGCAAACTTATTCCACGATTTTTGATCGAATGGGGCTAAAAACTGTGCCAATTGAATCTGATAATGGTTATATTGGCGGTGATTATTGCCATGAATTTGTAGTGAATTCCGAGGTTGGTGAAAGTCGATTTTTGATGACTGAAGATGGAAGTTATGCGGCCCATGAAGAAGTAGCGATTTTTAAACGCGAAGACATGAATCCAGATGAAAAAGAGTTACCACTGGAGGTAAAGGATGCGCCGCGAGGTCCAACAATAGACGACGGCGTAAAACTTTATGACCAACCAGCTTGGCGTCAAATTAAAACCGTGGTTTTTGTGACAGAAGAGGACGAAACTGTGTTGGTTTCGCTGCGCGGCGATCTTGATGTGAATGAAATTAAATTAAAGAAAGTTCTGGGTTGTTATGAACTTAATCCAGCCACGGATAAACAGATTGAAAAACTGGGAAGTTGTGTGGGATTTGTGTCGCCACTCAAGTTAAAATTACGCAAAATTGGTGACATCTCACTAAAAACAGTAAAGAATTTTTATACTGGAGCCGATGCGCATCACAAAGACACCTTGAACGTGAATTATGGCCGTGATTTTGAATGTGATGTTTTAGCAGACATCGCGCTCCCCCCAGAAGGCTGCGTTACTGAAGATGGCAAAAAATTAGTAGAAGGTCGCGGAATTGAAGTTGGGAATATTTTCCAACTCGGCACGCACTATTCAACCAAAATGGATAAAGCCGTATTCACGGATAATGACGGCAAAGCCAAACCTTATTACATGGGTTGCTACGGAATTGGGGTCGGGCGCACCATGGGCACGATTGTCGAAGAGCATCACGATGATAAAGGAATTGTTTGGCCCAAAAATGTAGCCCCTTTTCAGGTTCATTTAACGCAATTAGGAAATGATGAGGCGGCCGCCCAAAAAACTTTGGAAGTATACGAAAACCTAATTGCGGCCGGTTTTGAAACACTTTACGATGACCGAGACGCTCGAGCCGGCGAGAAACTTAATGACGCAGATTTGATCGGAATTCCGGTGCGGCTGGTAATCAGTAATCGTTCGCTCGAAAACGGTGGTTTTGAATGGAAAGAACGCGCTGAATCTGAAAGCCGTATTGTGGCTGAAGATGACCTCCTTTCAGAATTAACTAAGTTTTATGAAGCTTAAATTCCTCCCACTTATTTTGGTGGCGGGGCTCCTACTGTCCCCTGCCCTGCTTTTAGCATCTGATTATGACCCAACAGCCTCGTTTACTATTAGTGCGAGTAGTGGTTCGATAGATACTACTTTTAGCTTTGATGCCTCGGCCTCGTATGATCAACGCGGATTTTCTAATTACTTGGATTACCGCTGGTGTTTTGACTATGGAGAAACGGATTTTACAGATTGGAGTTCCACGACTACCGCTAGTTATCAGTATGATTCGGAAGGTGAAAAAACCATAGCTTTGGAAGTGCGCGATGCTGATGGTTTTACGGATCGTACTTATGGTGCTTTGACTGTCTGGGAGACGGGTGGTTGGAGCGCTTGGTTTGATGTTACGCCGACTGATGGTGATTTAAGCACTATTTTTACTTTTGAAGCCGATATTTCGGCCAGAGGTGGATCAAGCGACACTAGTGATTACGAAGTGCGTTGGGATTTTGATGGTGATTCAGAATGGGATACTGATTACGATGATACTTTTTTTGCCTATCACAATTACGACGATACGGGTTATTACAACCCCCGGATGGAAATCAAAAGTCCAGATGGCGAAACCATTGAAGTTTATGGTTTTGAAGATGGTGACTCCGATGACCTGCATTAAAATCGCCTGTGGCAACATGGTGCATATATTCAGGGATATCTTGAT
>CAYYQE010000027.1:0-13845 GCA_964473745.1 uncultured Candidatus Peribacteria bacterium | reverse complement strand
CCATCCCCTCCACCGGCCCCTTCCCTTCCACCGGCCCCTTCCCTTCCACCGACCCCAAATCTCCCCCATCCAAAAAAGAATCTGGGGTTACGTTTAAAACCCCCATAATTCGTGGACAATCTAGTTTAAGTGTTTTGTGACGGGATTTTAATTCCATAATGCTCGCAATTTAACACAAATTCGAAAAAATCTTCAATTAGAAGGTGGCGCTCGCCGAAACTCCTGCACTTTTTGATCTATGAGGTACGCGAACTGGTTAGTGTCCGCGGCGAGGCGTATACGCCAGGTCTCCGGTGGGCCTTTTTCGTTAGCGATAAGTCCCTGGTGCGCCAGGCGCTCGTGATTTTTACACAGCAGCCGAATCCGCCCTGGATCATGGACTTTTTCACTGCTCCAACGCTGGGTATGATGAAAAATCTCTCCTTTCCGCTGACAACCCGGAAATTCACAACGCCCACCAGAACGCTTTTCAACATAACAACGAATTTTAACTGGGATATGACGCGAGGCGCTAATGACGGGCTGAGGTTGTTCAACAACCTCCTGTTTTTCAATATTTTCTAAAAAACTTTTAACGAGTTCCTCAAAATCTTCACGCTTAGCTACGCGCTCTAATTTGCGCGCTAAATCAGGCGCAAGCTCCACTGTAACCAAAGATTTTTCGGGGAAAAGGTTGACCAAAACAGAATTTGAACCCTTACTGGTACGGAATTCTTTTTTATATTCATGCACATACATTTCTAATTCTCCTTTTCCCATCTTTTTCGCTTTTCCAGCCCAAAACTCAGCAGTTTCTGCAGTGGCAATCGCTACCACCGGCCGCACTCGATTAACACCATGCTCCTCAACAACCGCACGCAAAGCTGGTTTGTCGATCACGTGTTTCATCACGCGCAAAGCATCATCAACGCTAGAATGACTCATCCCCGCGATTTTGGCCGCGTATTCGTAAATAGACCCAAAACCTTTTTTGCGCCAAATTTGACGACCATCAATTTCAGGTAATAATAAAGCGCATCTACGCAACCACTTGCGCGCGTTTTGGCCATACTCACAAAACTTTTTGTGAAGTTCTTTTTCATTCATGCCTTCATCCTAGCAAAAAGACATTACAAACTTTTAACAAAAAGATGAACAAAAAATTAAATAATTCAAACCGCATTTTTTAGCTCCTCCCAAACTCGTTTCGTCACCTTCCCCATTTTACCATTCCCAATCACTTGTCCATCAATCCTTCGAACCGGAACAATTCCGCGCGGCGCATTACAAATAAAAACTTCATCCGCCCGCACCAAATCACGAACTTTAAAATCACGCTGTTTAAGACGCCATTTATGCTGACGAGCCAACGCAATGATCCGTGCCCGGGTTGTCCCCCCAAGAATTCCTGATTTAGGCGTAAAAATCTTGCCACGCCGCACAATAAACACATTTGAAATCGAGCCCTCGGTCACATAACCATTCTGATTCACCAAAATCGCCTCATAAGCACGCGCCTTTCGAAGCGCTCGTTGCGCCATCATAGCTGGAACCAAAAAAGTTGTTTTTACTTCTGGGAATGGACGCTCCACTGGGAATGTGATAACCGAAACACCTCGCGCGCGCTGCGCCCCAACCGAAATAAGTGGCACTGCGGTAATTAAAATCGTTGGTTTTTCCGCTAACGCACCAAACCCATGCACACCACCCGAAACCGTAATTCGCACTCGCGCCTCGCCAACAAATTTATTGCGATTCACAACTTGCTGCGTCCAGCGACCAATCTTAGAAAATTCCGGCAATAAAATAGCGAACAACGCCGCCGACTGTCCCAATCTTTCTAAATGCGCCTCCAAATTCATCAATTTCCCATCAACGGTCCGCAAAGTTTCATAAATCCCTTCTCCATACAAAAACCCGCTATCGCCAACCGAAATCTTGGCTTCATTCTCCTTTAAATACCGACCATTTAAACAAACTATGTTCATGGGGGCATCATATCACAAGGCCGCCTTTAGAGCCTTGGCTTTCTGTAAAGTTTCCTCATATTCCTCTTCTGCTTTCGAATCTGTCACAATCGCTCCACCAGAGTGGTACGAAAACTTTTTCTGCTCCAAATTAAAAGCAATCGTTCGAATCAAAATATTAAAATCAAATTGACCATTTTCGTCGATATATCCAGCTGAGCCAGTATAAATCCCGCGCAAACACGGCTCCAATTCATCAATTATCTGCATGGTCCGATATTTGGGCGCACCAGTAATTGAGCCCCCGGGGAACAAAGCTTTCACCGTATCCACCCAATCCAAATCCTCACGCAAAACCCCACGCACATTGGACATTGTGTGATGCACATGTGAATAAGACTCCACAGTACGATGCTCCGTAACTTCCACTGAACCAACCTCACAAACCCGTCCCAAATCATTGCGCGCCAAATCCACAATCATATTTAACTCTGCCTCATCTTTTTTGCTTGCTAGAAGTTGTTTAATATTTTTGGCATCTTCTTCGGGAGTTGCGCCGCGCGGAACCGTGCCTTTAATTGGTCGCGTTTCCAAAAACATCCGCTCCTTCCCCTCGGGATTCAAAACTTGTCGACCACGTACCAATCGCTCTGGCGAACAACTCACTATTGTAATGGGGTCAAAATTAAAATAACAAGCATGCGGCGACGGATTCATTTCACTAAGTCTTCGAAAAACTTCCAATGGATTCCCATCAAACTCGCCAGCAAATCGTTGCGCAAAATTAACTTCATAAGTTTCGCCTTCTCGAAGCAATTCATGAATTTGCGCAATACTCGACTCATATTTTTTACGACTCAAATCCGCAGTCACTGGGCCAGCTTGAAAAAACTGACGTTCCAGTAATTTGTGGGGCGCCGGGTTTCCAATATCAAAAATATAAAGCTGTTCCGGCACCACAAAATGCAATAAAGGCGTCTCAATTGGATCTTTTTTAGCCGCCCGCACACCCTGCATCATCACCCCAAAATCATAACTTAAATACCCAGCCTTAAACCCCGGCGCCCCCCGCATATCCTGCAAAGCTCGTTGCGCCTCCTCCCAGGTTTCAGCTTTCCACTCCTCAGCCACACCAAATCCTACAAAAATCTGATCTTTAGCGCGGAGCCAAAATGAGCCTTGTTGGTTTAAAAGTGATGATTCCATAGCGCCAAGATCCTAGCAAAACTACCCCTCCATCGGCAATACCTTGTAACACCTTGACATTCCCCTTAAAATCACTATAATAACTTCTCTTTTAAGAACCTTATGTCCGAAACCTCAACCTCTTTAGAACAACCCGTTACCAACCAGGCCCTAGTGATTTTATGTCAAGAATACGAAAAATCGCCTGCTGTCTGGGTGCCAAAATTCCCCTGGTATCCTCCAGAAATTTTCGACGATATCCGTACTTTTAACAGGTACGCCGGGGCCCACGAAGAAGAACTTATCCAAGCTGAAATAGATTTCAAGCGCACAACGATCAACGCCTCTCTAAACATTCCATCAGATTTATCCGCCTATACCGCCGAGCTTTTGCCAATTTTTGATTGGCTCTTAAATCGTCTTCGTTGGCCTGTTTTTTCAAAAACAGAAGCAGAGGCTGTCAGAGGAATTCGAGACAAAACAGATTATCACGAAAAAGTTTCCTTTTCCCCCTTAAATCTTCGCCCTTTTATCGAAACCCTACCCTCCGAACATCGAAACAAAATTCTAGCCGAACTCCCCTCTTTACCTTGGAATTTCTCCACTATCGAAACCATTATCAGAAAAGCCGCCACCATCGATGACCATTACCCTGGTGGAATCATCCCTTTTTTGAATGATCTGAAACGCGTCGGCCGACCTGAATTCTTAGAAGAAGACGACGAGACCAACACCGCCTGTGTAGCCCAATGGACCAAAACTGTTATCGAAAAACCAGTTCATTTTACAGCCTTAGCCGACGATCCTGAAAATTTTGAGGAATTCATAGCTACCGGCGTAACTTTAGGTGGACCAAAAGCAGATCATGCCGCGCCATATTTTAAGATGGATATGTACAACCCCGACATCGCCGCCGACTTAAAAGGCACTTGCGAGATTACTTGTGAGGATATTTATTGTGAGGTTCAAGATGCCTTCAACGAAGCTGGTGTTTCACGTTCTTACGGAAATCTTAGTGAGACTGCTGAAAAAGCTTTTCTGAAATTTTGGGGAGACCCCAATTTCCCTGCTTATTTAGCCGGTTTTAGAACTCTTTTAAAAACTTGTTTAGAAATCGATACTCCTGTTCGTAAACTCCACCAATATCGTAACTGGGAAAAAGCTGTTGAAGGCTATCTTTTCAAACTACCCGAACAGTTCACTCCTGCCGATCCTTCCAAGCCTCTGAATCGAGATCCTTTACCTAATATTCATTTTCAAAATCAAGCCATTGCTATTGCGCACAGCGTTTTTGTAAGAAGCCTTGACCGGTATTTTCTTCCTGCTTATTCAATAATTAGCGTTCAGGCAAAAAAAGGGGAAACTCTTGATGAAGCATTAGCAGCTTGTAAATTTACTCCCGTTTATGATGATGATGGCTTAATCACCGAAATTCAAAGACCAGAAACACATGCAATCCTAGAAGAGCTTTACACCATTCTTTATGCCGTACGTTATACCGGGTTTGAATACGAGGAAAAACCCACTACCGAAAACCTTCAAGCCTGCGCCGATCAAGACGCCAAATTTTTCGCCAAATTAGCTGAATTAAAAACTTTAGACACCGCCGAAGTAGAGCATGATATTCAGAGCCTCTTAGAAGAGTTTACCAAAAGCTCTGCGGTCGAAGGAGCTAAACTCAAAGCCGCCCAAAAAGCCCCTACCGCATTATGGCAAAGTATCGTTCTCCCGGACCCGACAAGCAGCCCTTCTCACCTCCCAGCTATCCCCAACGATCCAAACCCTCTTAACCTACCGGTTCTCCGCTCTCCTCGCTACCACCTAAGTGATTGGTTGCAAAACGTTAACCCCACCACTCAAGTTGCGGTCATTGGCGAAGCTTTTCGTCGCGCCTTAATTCAAGTAGCAACAGCCGCTCGTGGGCCACGCTTACTAACAGACTCCACTATCCCGTTAGAGGAAATCCAACAAGATTATGGGCTTCTTATTAGGGAAGCCATCCCTGAACACATTCCGGCCGTAGAAGCTTGGGTCAAGGCAGAACAAATCAAAGACCCTGGCAAAATGGTCATTGGGACAAAAGTTCATACTGAGGCCGCCATGTTTGAAGAACGGGTTAAGTTTCTCCTTGATATTTTTGAGGGATTCGGCCTGTACTCAACTCCATTTAGTTTAGACTCACAAGGAAAAACTCTAGTTGCTCCACCTGTCCCAAATGCTCTAGTGCATAAATTGCTTTTTGGGATGTACGATTTATTTGGCTTAATTAAGCATACTGACCCACAATTTCAAATTTGTTTAGCTGGACGCTGGACTCCAGAAACCGCTGCTATTTTTGGCAGTTCAATTTTACTTAGCAATTTTCAAACTCCCGATTACATTCCAGGATGTTTTGACAGCAATCAAAATTCTCTCACCGATTCTCGTTTAATGGCTTACGACGCTGGACTTTGCTTTAGACAGTTTGGAGTACCATATGACCTTGAAGCCGCTATTGGACGCTGTGACACCATGGCTCAAAATGATCACACGGTACTGAACCGCGGCCGTACTCTCGGGACCGTCTGCTCGCATCATGATTATGAAGGCCCTTTTAAATCTCTTTTTGAAGACTATCGTGACGCCTTTTTAATTGCTTTAAGCAAAGCTGGGGGCTTAGACGAAACAATTATGGAATCAGCCTGGGTTGCTCAACATGCCAAAGAAGGAGATACCGGCCAAAACCATTTTGAAATGGTTCAAAAAATAAAAACTGCCTGGAAAACAAATCCCGCTCTACGCGCTATCGTAAGAAACCTTATTAATCAATTAGACGCTATTTTTATTGAAGCCCGCGACACAATCATCAAAGCCAATCCAGAAGAGTTTGCTCGCTTAGGCACATTTTAAATTTGACAAATAACAATAATTAAATTATAAAAAAACCACTATGTGTCATCCATTAAATCATCATGTCCGCGCCGAAGGTTCAACCACAGTTGACGGAGGTCCGCCTATTCTTGATGGTATTACCGCTATTCCTGATGGAAAGAAGCTTACGCTTCAAGTGGCCCCTACTCTTTCAAGAAGGTTCGATCAAGTCACCTTAATGTTAAAAAAACCTAAAACCCGCCGCCGAGCACCCAAGAAACGAGCCCGCTAACTCCAGACGAGATAATCCCCGCAACACTCTATTGATTTTGATATAACGCAGTCAACATCGCAGAATACTCTGCGCGAGTGATAAGTTGGTCACCGCGGAAAGTTCCATCGCCGTAACCTTGAACAATTCCGTGATCATAAGCGTAGAGGGCATAAGGTGCATACCAAGCTTCCAAATCAAGATCATTGAATGGATTTTCACCAAGGCCAAACTGATCAAGAACTCCACGACTTGGATCTAGAACAATTTGAAGGTCTACGGAATGGAATAACATTTTAAGGGCTTCTGCGCGGGTGACGTCCTCATCTGGGCGGAAAGTGCCATCATCATAACCAGAAATAACTCCTAAACGAGATCCTTCTGATAAATAATCCGCATACTCATCTCCCACATCAACAAAATCAAAGCCTTCAAACGAAACTGTCTCCGCAAACAAATTCTCCACAAAAACATGAAGAGAAAGTTGTAGAGCCTGCAAACGCGTTAAAGTATCAGTTGGCGCAAAGAAGAAATCAAAAACCAGAACATTTAAGTCGGTCGAGGTGTTATGAATAGTTTTAACCACATCCAACTCCCCAAAACCCTTAAGTGAAGTTGCGCTCCAGCTTAAATCTTCAGGGATAAGTTCTTCAACTACGGAAACCACTTCTGTTAAGGTCGTACCACTAGCAATAACCGCTCCGGTACGCCCGCCTTCTTCTTCGTCGTCAGCTTCCTCCCATTGATCAAGAATTGTGGCCTCCTCAATCATCACTTCTTCTGTGGTCTCTTCCATAACCTCCTCAGTTAACACTTCTTCGGGGACTTCTTCTGGGACTTCTTCTGGGACTTCTTCTGTGACCTCTTCGGTGGCCTCCTCAATCACCACCTCCTCAGTTAACACTTCTTCGATGATCTCTTCGATGATTTCCTCTTCATATTCAGCTAACCAGTCATCTGCTTCATCGCCATAAATTCCTTCCAAAACTGTCATCGGTGGGATACTTGATCCTCCTTCCGTTCCTCCACTGTCTCCACCTCCTCCTCCAAATACTTCTGGTTCTGTATCTCCTGAAGCAATGGTTGGGCCACCTGTTGTTAAAGATGCTGTAATCGGGCCACTTTCATTCCCATAAGTATCAATCGCCCAAATTCCCACACTATAGGTTGTACCCGTAAGATATTCAAAGGTCGTTAAAGTTGTTGTGGCCGTGGTCATAGTTGTTAAGGTTGCGTCTTCATCTTCGTCGAATTCTGTTGAAGTGGCTCCACGATTACGAACTTGCGTTATATCCGTGCCATACCAAAGTTCATAATGGTCAAAATTAGTTTCTGCAGACACTGACGTCCAATCAGCCGCAATATATTCTGTGCTGGTTCGTATACTTAAACTGCTAGTCCAAATTGGGGCTACGTTATCTAAAGTGAACGCTGAACTAGCCGTGGCCGTCCCACTTTCAATTCCATCGTATGAAGTAGCACGTACTTGAATAGTCGCCGCATCAGCAGTGGGAGCGTCCGTGGCGCTTGGCCAGACAACAGTCATGGTATTAGCTCCTCCGGTTGTAGAAATCCTAGACCCACTTTCTCCAATTTGTCTGGTGTTATCATTTTCAACAGTTGGGGTGTCTCCGCTTTCCACTGAGTAATCTCCCACGGTTTCAGAAATTGTGGCTTCGGCCCAAGTTGATCCATCAAGAGTGTATTCAATTAAAAGTTCGACTCCCTCGGCATCAGCATCATTCGTAATAATAACTAACGTAACGTTCCCGGTTCCATCCGTGTCTGCGGTTGGGGTAACCGAGGTCACGGTTGGCTTGTTGTTTGTGGCTGCTGTTAGGGTTGTGGCATTGGTATCGTTCCCGGTTGAATCAATTGCATGAATTCTAAAGTAATAAGTTGTTCCTTCGGTTAAGCCAGGAATAGTAGTTGTCGCAGTGGCCATAGTTGAGAGCGTAGCATCATCATCAGTGTCCCATTCAGTAGCTGTGCCACTTCGGCTTTCCACGTCTGCTTGGGTTGTCCCATACCAAAGTTCATAATGATCAAAACTCGTTTCAGAAGAAACTGCGCTCCAGGTTAGGACCATTTGCGTGGCTGTTGCTGAAGATTTCGTCAAAGCATTCATTCCGGATGGTACCGTGTTGTCCACTAAAATATTGGCTGAACTAGTTAAAACTGCTCCAGCTTCGGTTCCGTCATATGGTGTAACTCGCACTTGGGCGGTAGCCGTGTTGGCTGTTGGCGCATCTGTTTGTGAATCCCAAATAACTGTAATAGTATTTGCTCCACTGGAGCTAGTTACATAACCAGATACATTTCCCACTTGATAATTATTGTCATTTTCAACATTAACTGTTCCATAAGTTGCCGTCACATCTTCGGCTGTTTCCAAGATCGTGGCTTTGCTCCACGTACTTCCATTTAGCGTATATTCAATTCTTCCTTGCAAAGTATTATCATCATCTAAATCATCCATAATAAATGAAACTGTCATCTCCCCAGTCCCATCCGTTGCTTGGGTCGCGGTTAAGCTTGCCAAGGTCGGACGTCCATTATTGTTGGCGGTTGCTGTACTTAAAGTTGATTCATTAGTATTGGCATCAATTGCCCAGATTTTAGCGTAATAGGTTGTATCTTCAATAAGTCCGGTAATTGTTGTGGTTGCGGTTGTGGCTGTGGCCAGGTCGGCGTCATCGTCGTTATCCCATTCGCTCGCTGTTCCAGTTCGTCCTTCTACATCTGTTTGGTCTGTTCCATACCAAAGCTCATAGTGATCAAAATTAGGATCACTTGCTGCGGTCCAAGTAAAGACGATTGTACTTGAAGTTGTCGCGCCAGAAGCAAAACTCGCCAAACTAATTGGCGCCGTATTCGTATCCGCCGTTATATCGGAAAGAGTTGTTTCATTAGAATTATCATCAATGGCCCAAATCTTTACGTAATAAACTAAGTCTTCAGTTAATCCGGTAATCGTGGTGGCAGCTGTTGCAGCAGTTGTTAAGTTTGAATCGTCTGAATCATCCCATTCAGTAGCTGTTCCTGTTCGATTCTGTACATCTAATTGGGTTGTTCCATACCAAATTTCATAGTGGTTAAAATTACTATCTGCGGCTGCGGTCCAAGTTAATGGTGCGGTTGTTGCCGTCATTGTACCTGTTGCCAAACTTGCCAAAGTTGTTGGTGCCGTATTCGTATCGGCTGTTATATCACTCAAAGTAGTTAAATTCCCAAAATCATCAATCGCCCAAATTTTTACATAATAGACAAGATCTTCGCTTAAGCCGGTGATTGTTGTTGTTGCGGTTGTGGCGGTTGTTAGATTCGCATCATCTGAATCATCCCATTCCGTGGCTGTCCCGGTTCGATTTTGAACGTCTAATTGAGTCGTCCCGTACCACACTTCATAATGATTAAAGTTCGTATCTGTTGCGGCTGTCCAAGTTAATGGAATTGTACTCGCTGTAACTGTGCCGGTTGCAAAACTGGCCAAGGCGGCAGGCACCACGTTATCCATTGTAAAGTTAGAGCTCGCTACGGCTGTGCCAGCTTCCGTAGCATCATACGGTGTAATTCTCACCTGGGCAGTAGTCAAATCCGCTGCACTTTCATCCGTCATGGAATCCCAAATCACCGTAATCGTATTCGCTCCACTTGAGCTGGTAATGTATCCACCCGCATTACCAACTTGATAAGTATCATCATTTTCCACATCTGGCGTTCCAAAAGTAGCGGTTGTATCTTCTGCAACTTCACTAATCGTGGCTTTTGTCCAACCCCCACCAATATTGTATTCCACTAATGCTTCCAAAGTATCATCGTCATCCTCATCATCAAGTGTGAATTGAACCGTCACTTCCCCACTTCCATCCGTGGCATGCACGCCACTTACGGAAGAGGCCACGGCCGCCTCATTAAACGCCCAGCTTGTATTTCGCAATGAATCCACGGAATTATCTCCAGGCTCAATTTCGATTCCTCCACTCGCATCCGAATCCTGAACATCCACATAATCAATTGAAGTCGATCCATTAACCGTTAAATTCCAGGCAGTTTCTGCGCTCGAACTCCGCAATATAATCAATTGACTAGAGGCACCGGTCAGAGTCAGAGTCCCATCAACAGTTTGAGTTGTGCTGGCTGTAAAGGTAATTGGCTTAGCCGCGGTTACACATCTAAAATTATTAAAAGTTGTACTTCCAGAAATCACACTCGTCTTCCCTGCCGTATCAAAGGTCACGGTCCCACCCTGGGCTGTAAAAGTCCCGCTATTTGCAAAATTCTGGCCCACGGTTAAACCATGATTCGTCCCCGTTACATCAAACGTTCCCGCCGTAAGCGTAAAATCATTATTTACATCTAAAGCTGCTCCTAACTGATAGGTGTCTGTAGCTCCATCATCACTATTAATGGTGAGATCATAAAAAGTCGTTGCTAGATCCGTAACCGTATAGGTATCCGCACTAGCATCATTATTCCCGATAAATTCTACGATTCCACTATCCGTATCCATGGTCAAACTAGTTGACTCACTACCCCACAACATCATTATATCCTCATTACTAAATGTTCCGGTGACTGTTAAACCATTCCCACCTAAATCAAGTGTTCCTGACATAATCGTCAAATTACCTCCAATCGTCTCCGTAGCTGCCAAGGTAAAAAGCCGGTCCCCTTCACCAGCAATTGTTAAATGGTGATACGTATAATCTTTTAAAGTGAAGTCACCTCCTGTCCCATCATACGTCACCGTACTTCCCGAATCCAATTGCGGATAACCTCCATTCGCCGTAATCGTTTCTCCTCCTTGCAGCTGCAAATTACCGCCATCCTCCACAATCAAAGTCCCGGAACTTCCATTCACAATCAAATTATTCCCGTTAAGATCCAGTGTTCCTTCTTCAATAATTAAATCCTGATTAGCCGCATCCAAGTCCACAATAGAATCCATAATCACACTTCCGCTCGACTTATTAATCGTAATATCCGCCCCAAAATAATCCGTGTCCGCTGAGAAATCAATCGTCTGATCTGCTGTACTATTTCGAAGATAAAAAGGCGAAGTCCCAGTATCCCAAGACGCCCCCATCGTTATATCTCCTCGCACCTCCACGTCCCCCGTATTAAAACGCCCATTCGTAAGTATCAGATTGCCCGCCACAATCAAAGTATCTCCAGAGACAATCGTTGCTGCTATCGTATTATTATTGTCATTTGTAAAATGATAAAAAGTTTCTGACGTTGCAAAATCATAATTCTTGTGACTCGATTCTATTTCAGACACATAAGTCCCACTCCCATGACTGAAAGTCCCCCCAGCCGAACTATCAAAAATACCTTCATTATAAGTCGTATTAACCGTCGTATTGAACGCTCCTCCACTAATAACAATACCTGCATCATCAATATCAACCTCGGTAGCTGTCGCTCCATCAAACGTCCCGCCTGCAATATTATAACCATCAGCATTTATGGTTCCTGCGCCCATCGTTAAAGTCCCGCCATTATGATCAATAATAGTTGTTGTTGTAAGAGTATTCCCATTCATATCTAATTCCCCTGCAGTCAAAGTTAAAATTGAGCCATCATCCAAATCAAAATTCGAAACCACCTCCACTATCCCACTCGCCTTATTAATCGTAATAGGTAAATCAAATCTGTCCACCCCGCTAGTTGCATCAATAGTTTGATCTGCTGTACTATTTCTTAAATAAACAGGGGAATCCCCGCCATCCCAGGCTCCCCCAACCGTTATATCTCCACGAGCTTCCACATCACCTGTAGCAAAGCGGCCATCCGTAAGAGTTAATGTATTCAAAACAATCAAGGTATCTCCAGAGGCAATTGTTGCATTTATCGTATTAGCATTATCATTAGTAAAATTATAAAAAGTCTCCGATGTATCAAAATCATAATTCTTGTGGGTTACTCCTACTTCAGACACATAAGTCCCATCATTATGGTTAAACGTTCCTCCAGCCGAATTATCAAACAAACCTTCATTATAAGTTGTATTCACCGTTGCATCAAAAGTACCTCCACTCATAGTAATCCCCTGATCATCAATATCAACTGAAGACATATTAGTACCAGTAAAAGTACCACCAGAAATATCATAACCATCACATTTGAACGCTCCCGTTCCCGTTATCGTTCCACCATTATGGTCACAAGCCATCACTGAATTATTAAAGGTGTAAGCTCCAATATCAAAAGTACCGCTCGTCATAGTGAAGGTCATTGAGGCCTGATTCATGATTACATCCGAAGCCAAAATCACACTACCACTAGCTTTATTGATGGTAATAGGCCCCTCCAACAGTCTGTATCTCCTGTTAAATCAAGCGTTTGATCTACCGTACTATTTTGAAAAATCAAAGTGGCATCTCCCCCATCAAAAGATCCAGCCCTTGTCACATCTCCTCGCACTTCTATATTTCCTGTAGCAAAACGACCATTCGTCAAAGTCAAATCATTCACAACAATCAAGGTATCCCCAGAAGCAATGTTTACATTTATCGTATTATTCTTCTGCATATTAACGTTGTAGAACATATCTGAACCATCAAAATCATAATCAGAAGCAATCCCATCAGGTATAAGAGTCCCATCATTATGATTAAAGGTCCCTCCAGCAGTATGCGTAAAATCTCCAGCAAGATTCATATTCCCACTAGAGGCAGTAAAAGTCCCTGAACTTAAAGTAAAACTCCCATTCATATGAAAAGCATCCGCACTACCAGTAAAAGTTCCCGCCGCTTGATTATAATGACTTGTACCAACGGTCACACTACGGGCCTGCGTAATAGTATTTGTATAGCCAGTATTAATATCAATTCCTGCAACTGAACCACCCCAACTCGCATCAATAGTTGAAGCCTTGGTAGAGGTCCCGTCAAAGGTGGCCACATCACTGGCCCCCGGCGCACTATCTGTATCCCAGTTATCTCCATCACTCCAGTTATTAGTGGCTCCATCACCATTCCAGGTGACAACCGCCGCATTTACCTGTGGCACAAACACCAGCAGCGCTAACATTGTGATTCCCAGCGCCAGGAAGGAACGAAGGATAGTTTTCATTTTTTGAGTAAAATTAAATTTTATATCTTCTAATTATAACATAAAAAAGCCCTTACATCAAGGGCTTACTAACAAAATAGCAACTAACCCACTAGCCAATTCAACACCCCACTAATCCCCGCCACCACTGGAATCGTTACTAAAAACGCTATCCTCAAACTATGAGCTGCGTGTTTTTTCATATGAGGATGATCTTCTCCTGAATCCACTCCCAAAAAAGACCCCACAAAAACTCCAGTTGAAGAAACTGGATATCCCATTAAGGCACATCCCAAAATCACTGAAGCTGTTGCAAATTGAATAATTCCTCCCCGAAGCGCATTCAACTTAACCAGCCGATTCCCCATAAAATCTATTAACCTTTTTCCAAAAGTTACAATTCCTAAAATCACCGCCCCCAAAACCGCCCAACTCAAAACACTAAATGACATTTCGCTCCCCCCAAACCCAGACCAGAGCAACCCAGTCGTGGCCGCCACCGTACTCGCCCCCAGTGCCAAAGCCATATATCCC
>CAYYQE010000026.1:0-13900 GCA_964473745.1 uncultured Candidatus Peribacteria bacterium | reverse complement strand
TGGTGGGCGATGCTGGGCTCGAACCAGCGACCTTCTGGGTGTAAACCAGACGCTCTAGCCAACTGAGCTAATCGCCCACAGTGAGAATGTGGAAGAAAGAAATATCAGACACGAAGTGTTTAGCTTCGAACTAAAGGCCCGAGAAAAGCTTGCTTTTCAGAGGGTCTTTTAGTGAGGAGCTAACAACAGCGCAGCTGTTTGATATTTCTTATCAAGGACCATTTGAAGCGAGGACGGACTAGCCTCCGGAGGAGATGCTAATCGCCCTGAATTTCTTAAGGATTCTACCGAATGTAGCGAGGCTTGTCGAGCTACATGAGGAATAAAACTGAGCAACCTACGGGTCTTGTGGGTCCCGAGGTTGCGTAGGGGAAAACCTAGGTTTTCCCATGCGAGTCAATGGTGCCCAGAAGAGGATTTGAACCTCCACGAGAAAATATTTCTCACTAGCCCCTCAAGCTAGCGCGTCTACCATTCCGCCACCTGGGCATACTAAAATTTCAAAGGAACGGAGCGATTCTACTGACTTATGATGTCTTCGTCAATTCAACTTCCACCTCAAACATTTCTCCTTCACGCCAGATTGTTAACGTAATCGTATCGCCAACCTGGTAACGCAAAATCGCATCCTGCAAAGTATAAGTGTAAGTAAGCTCTTCACCATCCACCGTCAAAATCACATCCCTATCTTTTAACCCTGCTTCATCCGCTGGACTCCCCTTTAAAACACCGGTCAATCCCGTTCTTTTATCTTCAACAATCATAGCTCCATAGTTCACTGGTAAATCCATTTTGCGCGTATTGCCCTCGTTCAACATAATATAACTAACTCCCAAACTTGGACGTAAAATTTCTCCATATAATTCAAAACTTTCAATCGCGGCCTTTACATCATTAACAGGAATGGCAAAACCAATTCCCTCGGCTGTTGAATCAACCGCGGTATTAATGCCAATCGCCTGCCCCGCCAAATTAATTAACGGACCACCACTATTCCCCGGATTAATTGCCGCATCAGTCTGAATTAATCCATAAAGCGTTTCAGCATCGCCATACCCATCCGAGGCAACAATCTGCCGCCCAGTAGCACTAACAATCCCCGCCGTAGTTGTATTTTCATACTCAGCCAAAGCATTTCCAATCGCCAGAACACGCTGGCCCACCTCAATCACCGAAGAATCCCCTAATACTATATAAGGAAAATCATCTACATACTCTTTTGAAAATTCATCCTCATCAGTTGGCAACAATTGAATAATGGCAAAATCATTTCCAGAATCAATTGCCTCCACGCGCACATCAAACTGTGTCCCATCACCTAAAAAAGCTACATATACTCCGACCTCATCACTTATTACATGTTTATTTGTAATCGCCACTCCCGAAGAATCAATCAAAAAAGCGGTTCCTCCTCCTGCTTCAACCCACTGATCTGCCCCAACAATCGGTGTCCCAAAAGGAGTCTGGGACTGCCGAAGTTCCTGCAAATTCAAATACTGAATAATACTCACCACCCCTGGAGCCGCAATTTGCTGTGCCTCAATCATCTGTGAATCTTCCGTAATTACATAAGTATCACCAAAATCTGTACTATCATCTAGATTACTAGTTAACAAATAACTCGAGGAAACTCCCCCCAACATTCCAAAGAAAAGGGCCAGAACAATAACCGTGTAAATATTATTTTTTTTCATAAAATTGTAATTTATAGAGCTTTCAAATTGTAAAGAAAAAGGAGTCGTGATTCAATGGAATCGTGATAAATTCAAATCCCCAAAAAAAATCGCTGCGCACCCAGGTTAGGACACTCCGAAAAGAGCTTTCTGATCAGGAACGTACCCAAAAAAATAACGCTATCCAAACGCAAATCGCAAAACTCCCTGAATTTCAAGCTGCGAAAACTGTGCTTTTTTATGTTTCTATGAACGAAGAAGCCGGCACACACGACATCATTAAAAAATATTTAGATAAAAAACGCATCGTCGTTCCCACCATCCAAAAAGAAGCAAAAGAATTCCAAGTTTTTCATTTAACAGATTGGAAAGAGCTTGAGCCAGGAGTTTTTGGCATCCTCGAAATCCACCATCAAAATCGAATCCCCCACCCACTTAACGACATTGATTTAATAATTGTACCGGGCGTGGCTTTCGATCATCGTGGTTATCGTTTAGGATACGGAGGCGGCTATTATGACAGCCTACTAATGATTTACCCCAAACCCACCATTGGCCTAGCCTATGAATGCCAATTAGTCGACGAGGTGCCATGTGACCCCCACGACCTACCCGTCGACAAAATAATTACTGAAAATCAAATTATAGTAGCCTCTGAAAAATGCCATTGCAATTGAAAAAATTATCAATTTTTATCACTGATAAGGCGCGACAACGAAAACGTATCAAATCAGATACGTTGAGGAGGAGCAACGCCATCAGTGGTCAAAAGAATGATTTTAACAATGTAAGAGCATTTTTCAGAGGTTCCCTTATTCCTAACCCATAAAAAATGGCTAACTGCAGTGCGCATTGGGATGCGCTCGCTCAAAATGATCCCGAAATCTACGAAGCAATTTTAGGTGAAGAAGCTCGCGAAAAAAAAGGCATCGAGCTAATTCCGTCGGAAAACTACACCTACCCCGAAGTTTTTGCGGCTAATGGCTCGGTTTTTACCAACAAGTATTCCGAGGGTTATCCGGGACGCCGCTATTATGGTGGTCAAGAATTCACGGATATTATTGAATCTATTGCCATTGAACGCGCCAAAAAAGTATTCCGAGCCGGACATGCCAATGTGCAGCCCCTTTCGGGCTCTCCGATGAACCAAGCAGTTTATTTTGGATTTCTGAAGCCTGGCGATACCATACTAGCTATGGATCTTTCGCACGGTGGGCATTTAACGCACGGGCACCCAGTCTCCCACATGGGCAAAGTGTTCAATTTTGTGCGCTATAAAACTCATCCCGACCAGGAAGGACGAATTGATTTTGATGAATTAATGAAAGTGGCCAAGGAACACAATCCTAAGATCGTTCTTTGTGGATATACTTCTTATCCGCGCGATTATAATT
The DNA here is from genome assembly GCA_964473745.1 of uncultured Candidatus Peribacteria bacterium. Taxonomy (GTDB): domain Bacteria; phylum Patescibacteriota; class Gracilibacteria; order UBA1369; family UBA12473; genus JABJMC01. Next base: position 10,833 of record CAYYQE010000026.1, on the reverse strand, counting down.
ACGAAGATTTTAAGAGGATTGCGGATGAGGTCGGCGCGCTTACTATGGCCGATGTTGCTCACATTGGGGGCCTAATTGCGGCTGATGCCATGGCCAATCCTATGGATTTTGGATTTGATATCATGACCACCACCACACACAAAAGTTTACGAGGCCCTCGCGCCGGTTTAATTGTATGTAAAGAAGAGCACAAAAAAACAGTTGATAAAGCCGTGTTCCCAGGTTTGCAAGGCGGACCACACATGCACACCATTGCCGCTATTGCCGTGGCTTTAAGCAAAGCCATGACTCCAGAATTTAAAGAATATGGCGCCCAAACCATGAAAAACGCCAAAACTTTGGCGCAAACACTCATGGATGGTGGTGCCAAACTAATCACTGACGGCACTGACAACCACATGATGGTTATGGATACCACTAAAAGCTTTGACTTAGGCGGCACCGAAGCCGAACACACGCTCGATGAAGTCTCTATCACCACCAACAAGCAAGTAATCCCTGATGATCCTAATCCACCGCTCAAGCCAAGTGGAATACGCTTAGGAACCCCAGCCGCTACTACGCGCGGTATGAAGGAGGAAGACATGAAGCAAATTGGTGGCTGGGTGCTCGAAGCTCTCCAAAACCACGACAACGAGGCTGAACTTACGCACATCAAAGACGCCGTTGAAGAATTCTGTCTTAAATTCCCAGTTCCCGGACTTTAAGTCTTCTTCAGCACCATCACCGTAATATCATCCTTCTGCTCATAGCCTTGCGTCCACTGCTTAACATTAGCTAATAGCGCTACCTTAATCGCTTCAGCTGATGCCAAGTCACAAGATTGCGTTACCACGCGTTTAAATTCAGGCATTCCGTACTGCTCTTTTTCATTACGCCAAGCCTCGGGCACACCATCGGTATAAAGAACTATACAATCACCAGTTTCCAATTCCACGGGCTGATCTTTCATTAAAGTTGAAATATCCGGCATCATTCCGAGCGCAATCCCACCCTTGGCTAATTCATCGGTTTTAACTGGCCCCGCTGCATATTTTAACGCCACTTCATGCCCAGCACTAACTAACGTAAGTTTTTGCGTTTTTATATTCCAGTGCCACAAAACTAGGGTCACAAACATATTGGCCCTTGTTTTTAATTTAATAATCTTATTAGCCTCAATTAAAACCTGTTTTGGATCTTGTAAATGAGAATAACTATGAATCAAAGCTGAAGTCACAGACACCAATAAACCAGCGGGCACACCATGCCCAGTCACATCACCAACATAACCATAAAGATTCTCTTCATCAGGAGCAATATAGTCATAAACATCACCTCCAACTTCAGCTGCCGGAATAATTCCAGCCGCAATATCAAGACCAGCAACTTTAGGAACTTCTTTGGGTAACAAATCCTGTTGGATTCCCGCCGCAAGTTCCAATTCTTTACCAACTCTCTCCTGATAAGCACGAGCATCCATACTCTTTTCTAAATCCACAGCCATTTTATTAAAAGTCGTGGCCAAAACCCCAACTTCATCATGTGTTTTTACATTATCAACTCGCACGGCAAAATCCCCTTCTCCCAACAAAACCGCTTTTTCACGCAAAGACTTGAGTGGCCGCGTAATTCCCGTTGAAAAGAAATAGGCAAAAGCCATTCCAATTAACACTGCAAAAATCGCCAATAATACAATTCTGACCAACATCGCTTGCACCCGTGTTTCCATCATTTCATAAGAAGGCGCATACAAAACCGCGTAACTCGCCCCATAAGGATAAATCACATCCGAAATCCGATCCGAAGCAGTCAACGGATCAACAGCTTGTTCATTCTCATCCAAATAATCCACCTCGCCATCCACGGTCGTTCGCACATAAACCACTCGCCCATCCTCTAAATTATAAGAAGGATAAGTAGCCTGAACCCGGGCCATCATTGAATCAGGAACATAAATTGCCTCTCCTTCACGTTGACGAGCCTCTTCCTCGGAAGAATCATATAAAATTTCACCACTAAAAGTCGCCATTCCAATTCCTACTACTTCCTCTGTTTTATCAAATAACTTTTGAATTTCTCGATTAAAATAAACAAAACTATCTTCAGCTAAATACCGTTCATAAAGCTCTACCACCGAAGGAGCTGTTAAATCTGAAAAACTCTTCACCGAATGATAAGTATCTAGGCTAAGCTCCTCGGTCTTTTGGTTAATAAGCAACACTGACGAGAGGCCGAAAGCCACTAGCAATAACAAAAATATCCCGGCAATTAATTTAGTTTTAAGAGATTTCATTAGCCAAAATTAAATTATCCATCCGTGGTTCCCAAGAAAGATCCGGGGAAGCCCCAATTAAAGTATCTGTTTCAAACAACGGAACACCAATCACCATTTCCTTGGTAATAAGCTCCATCAATTCCTGCAACTGATCTAACCTAGTAGATTCCAAAACATTCTGTTCCATTTCTTCAATCAACTCATCAACTCCGACATCCTTAAAACCGCCGCTATTCAAAGCCCCATCAGAATGAACAATATTTGTAAAAAAGTCACTCGCATCACCAGTTTCACTGCGCCAAGCTAAAAAGTAAAAATCACTACCACCAGATCGGATTAAAGTTTCATAAGCTTCGGCTGGCCAAATTTGAACTTCAGTTTCAATATCAACATCTTCCAATTTATTAGCCACATACTCCCCTAAACCTTCCAAACCTTCTGGGAGATCTAAAGTCACTTCCCAATTATCTTTGCCTAAAGAACGCAATAATTTCGTGGCTTCGGCTGTGTCATAAATAAACGGATCTAAATCCGGGTTATAACCAAATACTCCCCGACTCACAAACTGTGAAGCAGGCGACGCAAATTCCGAAGCTAAAGACGTTAAACCAGGAATATCAAGGGCATAAGCCACGGCTTCTCGTACCTCTTCATGACGGAATGGTGAATTTTCACTTTCGGAATCAAACATAAAAAAGTGAACTTCTAGGGAAGGTAAACTTGCTACCAAATAATCTTGTTCCAAAAGCGGAGACACAAACACTGGTGGCACCTGCCCCAAAATATCTACTTCTCCAGATACAAGTGCTTCATAACGATCTAATTTATCTGAAATCCATTTTATTGAAAGTTCCGGAAAACTAGGAAGGTCTCCCCAATAATCATCAAAGCGTTCAAACTGCCACTCCGCATCTCCCAAAGATCTCAAAAACACATAAGGACCAGTCCCAATTGGCGAAGCCACCGGAGATTTCAATTCCGCGGGAGCAATCGGCAAAAGTGCCAACTTATTAAGCAAAGTTGGATCCGGACGATCGGTTTCAATCTGTAAAATTACGTCATCTATCAGCTTGACGTTACTTACGCGCGCCACCAAGTCTTGCACCTCTGAATCAGCATCCTGCTGCGCGCGCTCAATACTTTCCTTCACATCATCAGTCCCTAAACTCGAGCCATCATGAAATTGCACATCTGGTCTTAGTTTAAACTGCCAGGTCATATCATCCACCATCCCCCAAGAAAGAGCCAAAGCTGGCCGCACATTAAAATCACGATCAAACTGAACCAACCCTTCGTAAACATTTGCCAAATACCCTCTGGTAACAACCCCAGAGGCCGTAGACTCATAAGTATTAAGTGGTTGATCATAAACAATAGAAAGTGTTCCCGAAGTTCGAATTACTTCTTCAGAATTCGTCACATCTCCATAAAGATAATCTGAATCTATTGCCAACATCGCCATTCCAGTAGCCACAATCAACGCCAAAAACACTGCTCCCACAATCATATCTACACTATCAATCAGTGATTTTTTGGGCTGTTTTTGTTTTTGATTTTCTGCGGCGTCTGCCATGAGGTTCAAATTAGGCAATTTAAATCTATCTATTTTACCAGAAAAACACCTTTAAAGCAACTTAAGAGATAGGAGGCAATATGTAAAATTTTATTCTCTCCTCAATACCGCCATAAAAGCCTCCTGCGGCACCGAAACCTTACCCATCATTTTCATCCGTTTTTTACCTTTTTTCTGCTTTTCTAGCAGCTTACGTTTACGAGTTACATCACCGCCATATAATTTTGCAGTCACATCCTTACGAAAAGCTCCCAGCGTTTCTCTGGCCACAATTTTACCACCAATAGCCGCCTGAATTGGCACTTCAAAATTCTGTCGGTTCATAATCTCTTTAAGCTTTTTACAGATTACAGAACCTCGATTATGAGCCGCATCCTTATGTATGATAGTAGATAATGCCTCTAACTTTTCCCCCGAAACCAAAATATCTAATTTCACCAAATCCCCAGCGCGATAATCCAAAAATTCATAACTCATGGACGCGTACCCCGAACTTATACTTTTTAAAATATCAAAGAAATCCATCACAATTTCCGCCAATGGCACTTCATAATTCAAAACTGCCCGCGTTTCATCCAAGTACTTCATAGATTTTTGTATGCCGCGACAATCATCAAGCAAAGTCATAACCTTGCCCACATATTCCTTGGGCACCAAAATCTCAATCGCAATCCAAGGCTCCTTAATAACTGTGTAATGTGTTTTATCAGGTAAAAAAGCAGGGTTTGAAACCACCTCCTCATCCCCATCAGTCCGAATAATTCGATACGAAACCCCTGGCGCTGTTACTACCAAATCCAAATCATACTCGCGCTCCAATCGTTCCTGCACAATATCTAAATGTAAAAGCCCCAAAAATCCGCAACGAAAACCATGCCCCAGCGCCGTTGATTGCTCAGGCTCAAAAGTCAGCGCCGAATCATTTAAACTCAATTTATCCAGGGCATCCCGCAGCATTGGGTAATCCTTGTTATCCGAACAATAAATACTGGCAAACACAAACGGAGTTACTTTTTTATAACCCGGAAGAGATTTAACGTCATTTGGATCCAATTTTGTTTTTTCTTTATGCCAAATCGTATCACCCACCCGGGCTTCATCTACAGATTTTACTCCTGTTATTATATAACCAACCTCTCCTTTTGACAGCTTGTCAGCTTTTACCATTTTTAATTGTAAATACCCAACCTCCAAAACTTCAACTTCGGTTTTAGTATTTAAAAATCGAACTTTATCACCACGTTTAAACTCACCATCCACTACCCGCACATAAGCCACTACACCTCGATAAGAATCATAAAGTGAATCAAAAATTAAGGCCTTTGCTCCTTCTTTCTCGCTTTTCGGAGGTGGTGGCGGAACCAAATCAATTACCCGGTTAAGCAATTCCTCCACATTAGTCCCCTCTTTAGCGGAAACAGAGATAATTTCGTCCTCAGAGAAGCCAAAAGCATTCTTAAGCTCCTGAATACGTCTTTCCGGCTCAGCGGCTGGTAAATCAATTTTATTTAAGACTGGAATAATAGTCAGATCATGTTCCAAGGCCATATAAGAATTAGCCAAAGTCTGCGCCTGGATGCCTTGCGTCGCATCCACTACCAAAATCGCCCCTTCACAAGCCGCTAAACTACGCGAAACCTCGTAACTAAAATCCACATGCCCAGGAGTATCTATCAGGTTTAATTGGTATTTCTCATCATCTTTTTCCCAAAACATTCGCACCGGCTGAAGCTTAATTGTAATTCCTCTCTCCTGTTCCAAGTCCATAGTATCCAAAAGCTGTCCATGTTTCATGTCACGCTTGGCAACCGTTCCCGTAACTTCTAGAAAACGATCAGCCAACGTGGACTTCCCATGATCAATATGAGCGATAATACAAAAATTGCGAATATTCATTTGCGCCAAGTCTATCAGAAGTGAATTGCTAAATCCAGGAGTTGATTCAATCTCCAAAATCTGGTATACTTACATGATAAAACTCAAATAAAACAAAATGCAGTTCAAAATCCCACAAGACGTTCAGATGGAGGACAAAATTGTTGGACCTCTGACCCTCAAACAATTAATTATTGTGGGGGTGGGTGGTGGTATCGATTATTTCATCTATATAAGCTTAGCCAAAGTGTATGTTTTGACTGTTTGGCTTATCCCAGTGGCAATTGTTGGGATGATCACTCTGGCAGTAGCTTTTCTGAAAATAAAAGGAATTCCTTTTATTCAATTCATATTTTTAGCACTTGAATATCAATTTAAACCTCGCCGAAGAGTTTGGGCCTCTGGCGGTGGAGAAGTGTTTATTTCTGTTACCCAACCCAAACCAAAAACCAAAGCTGAAATGGAGCAAGCCAAACAACAGGACAAAGCTCCCAAAGACTTAAAAGATCTCGATGAACTTACCGCTATTTTAGATACACATAATGACCTTTTAGATACTCAAAATCCTTAAATCATGACTCAAACTCAACCACCAGCACAGCAACCAGCCAAAACTGGCAAAGCCGATGCTCCTGCCACTGGCAAAACCGACGCTCCCGCCAAAACTGAAGCAGCTGAACAAAAACCTAAAAGCACGGTAAAAAATGCCAAAAAAACAGTAGCTAGCAGCACGCAAATGCACCTCTCGGTAGCTGAAATTCGCGATAATCTTGCCATTCTAAAAAACGGAGGCCTTCGCGCTGTTTTAAAAACTTCTAGCGTCAATGTTCATCTAAAATCCGAGGAAGAACAAAATTCCATTATTTACGGATATCAAAACTTTTTAAATTCACTAGAGTTTCCTATTCAAATTGTCGTTCGCTCCAAAAAACTTGATTTAGACAATTATCTTGATTCTCTTGAAGACATTGCCGACAAACAAGAAAACAAACTCCTAAAAGAACAAACTCTCGACTATATGGACTATATTAAGCGTTTAATTGAATACGCTGACATCATGCAAAAAGAATTTTATGTGATAGTCCCCTACGATCCACCACGCGCCAAAAAAGTGACAATGGTTCAAAAATTCATGCAATTCATGTCATCTCGAGACAACATCACTGACCTCAGACAACGTCACCGTGAATTCGAGACTCTCCGAAAAGGCCTTATGCAACGACTAAATATTGTCAAATCAGGGCTTCAAAACGCCGGCTTAAAAGCAGACCCACTTACTACTCCCGAGCTAGTAACTTTGTTTTACGAATGCTACAATCCTCGCACTTCTCGTCTTCAAAAAATCAACAAAAGTGATGAGTTAGATGTCCAACACGATGAAGACCTCGTTGATCCTAAAACAATCGAGGAAGAAGAAGATTAAGCAATCAAAAATTGCTTGAGAAAAACAGGAAAAGGTGTATAATTAAACACCTTTTTTAAAACTCATGAAAAATTCAGTCGGCCAACTTCCACCCGACCACGCCCAACTTAATTTACACGCCCTTGAATCCTCCTATTCAAACGAACTGATTTGGGATGAAATTCAGCCTGAATTAAAAAAAATTGACCCAGACGCTGGTCTGCCCAAATGGGCAATTCTTTACGACAAACGCCAAACCCCAGAAGAAAAAACCCAACAACAAATTGAAGAAACTTCTCAGATGGATTTTATTGATCGCGTTTTTGATCAAATGTTAACTGATGGTTTAAACGAACACTATACGCACGCCGGACATCCAGGAATTGATCAAGAACTACGCACCAGCGCTAAAATCATTATTTTGTCAGCCCAACGGGTTAGATTTTGCCAAGGGTTAGAGCCTCTCCCTTACGAAGCTCTGCTCATTATTTGTTACGAAATGTGGAATGTAGACCGCCACTTTCAAAACAAAAACCGTCAAAGCGGCGGATTATATGCTCGAAAGCATTTATTTGGATCCTGTTTAAACCTCATTCGTGAAATTGGTTTAACCGGTTTACCAAGTATTCTAGCCGCCCTTCATCACGATGATGTTGAAGATCTCCCAGAACTGCACCAACCACCAAAACCAGCGGAACCACCAACAGAGTTTAAAAAATTTCACAAACCACCCCGCAAAAAGAAAAAACCTTCCAAAAAAAATGTCGGCCCCCATATCAACACCGATGCTTTTTTATGCGAAGAATTTTACAATCCCAAGCCGCTTATTGATATTGGCCGAAAAATTGATGACGAAGAATCCCTAGCAAAAATTCTAGCAATTCAAGAAAAAGTTGCTCAACTAGTTCGTGGTGTTACTAAATCAAAAGACGAAGACTTAATCAGAGAACTCGGTATTCCCAGCAATATTCCCAAAAAAGCACGCAAAGAATATCAAGACGCCACCAGTGCCTACATTCTTCTTCAAGAAACACTACTTAGAGGCCCCCGTATCATTGGAGTACGTTGCGGTGATCGAAGTCATAATATTACTGATTTAGAAGGCAAAAATGCTCCTGACGAAACTGCTCCTAGTCAAAGGCAGCAAACAATCTCTTCGCAAACCAGCCATTTTTATGCTCGTATTGCCAGAGTTATTGGTCTGCAAAGAATTTACAATTTTTTACTTGAGCACAGCTTCCGTTTCTCTAACCCAGAAGCTGTTGCGCATTTCGAAAAAAGAAGAGAAGAACAATTTGAACGATTCCTTGGCCCTATCCAAAGAGGAACTCGTACTAGTAGAGAGCTCCGTAACCGCCTTCGCCGAGTTAAGGCTGACCCGCGAGTCGAATACATCGCTTTAAGGCCTAGACAATTTGCCGAAGTAGCTAATCCTGAACAAATAGATAATCCTGAATACCGACCACTCATCGACGGAACTGACCCCATGTTCGAACTATATATTCAACTCAAACCAATCAGAAAAGTCGACACCAACAAACCTCTCAGAGATAAGGTTAAAAAAGACCAAAATGAAATTGATGATCTAGAGCGAGAACTAGCTGAATTACCAGGTGATAGCAAATATCGCGGAATCAAAGAAACAAAACTCGCCTCTTTAAAAGACAGACAACTCGAAAACTACCGCAAACAACAACTCGAAACTGTTCGAGCCAAAACAGCCCGTGCCTTAAAAGCCGACTTAGGAGAAGGTTGGCAAGGAACAGTTGATTACGACTCCAGCAGTGGAGTATCTTTTAAAAGTCATAATCACGAACTCTTTGCCGAAGGTTGCCAATCAACCGCCCTTCAAGTTCGCATCAACGACCGCCAAACAGAAATGCTTCGCCCTCGAGGGTTAATTTCAACTACTCAAGATCGCTTACCAGAAGCTGTTCGCTCTGCTTTTGACAGAATTCTAAAAAAGACCAGACATCGCCTCTACCGACTTCAAATTTTTGATCTTTTAGATCGCGAAGTTTTGCAACCTAAAGAAATAACTGTTTACACTCCAAAAGGAGATGAAATCAAGATGTTAGAAGGACAAAATTGTATTGATTTTGCAGCGCGTATTCACCAAGATTTACTAGATGAATGTAAGGGATTTGTGGTGCGAGACGAAATCGGAAGTGGAACTATTGCCCGCGAAATAGGACCCTTAGATCCAATTCCAGATAGAGCCACGATCAATGTTGTAACTGATCTTGACCACCCGGATGCCCAATACATCAAAAAAGGTACTGCTGTTGAATTAGATTGGATGTGTTTTGCCAGTAGCCAAGGCCAAGAAAAGTTGCGTGAAGTCTTCACAACAAGAGAAAAAATGCTTCCAACATTAACCCCTTTTCATGGGTTGGCTTATTTAGAAACCTTAAGAGAAGTATTTAATTTCCAAGATACTCAGCAAATGACCAGAATATTAAGTCATTTAACAGCCAGACAAAGTGTATTCATCCAGGTAGAAAGACTAAAATATTCCATAGAACACAAAATCCCAGAACTTATTGAAAAACACGAAGCTCTACCGCAAGCTCCAAAAACTATTAGATTTCTAGCCAAATTAAGAAAAGACTTAGAAAAAAAATCTCTAGAATTACCCGCGGCCGAAAAACGATTAAAAACTATAAAAAGCAACATGTTAAAAGAAATAGGCATGGGTCAACTCAACCCAGTAGAACTATTTGCGGAAGGATATATTGATCATCAAAACGAAGAATTTTTTGATGTGGTACAAGATGGTTTTTTTATTGAAGTCAATCTACCAAATGAACCTGGAATCGTAGGCAAATTAGGGGCTCAATTCAAACGTTGGGGAATAAACATAGACAGTATGTGGACCGCCGAAGACCCAGACGAAGATCCCAGTCATAATCGAGCAAACACTATATCACTTGTAGCCAACCTAAAACCAGTTGCTCCAGCCACTGCTTATGACTTAATGCGTAGTATTTTAGAAATCAAAAAAACCTATTCAACAATTCAAGTAACTTCCAACAATTTCCAATTAATGGACCAAAGAATCCAGGATAAAAGGCGCAATTAACTTCAAAAAAATTCATAAAAAGCCCTGTCTTGGCGGCGACCTACTCTACCACAACTATTGATGCAGTACCATCGGCGCTGAGTGGCTTAACTTCTGTGTTCGAGATGAGAACAGGTGTACCCCACTCGCAATAGCCACCAAGACAGGACCTTTTATCGGACGTTTATTTACCTATTTTTCAATCGCAAAATTACTTTCAGAAAATGCACGTTAAAGAATGAATCAGAGATAAAATCCGCTAGGACCAAAGGCCCAAACGGACCTCATCTCTAATACATAGAGTTTGTACGTACAAAAAAGTCAATGACCTATTAGTATCTCTCGGCTGAGTACATCACTGCACTTATACCTGAGACCTATCAACCCGGTAGTCTTCCGGGAGGTTCATGGGGATCTTTTTCTTGGAGGGGGCTTCCCACTTAGATGCTTTCAGCGGTTATCCCTTCCGAACATAGCTACTCAGCAATGCCATTGACATGACAACTGATACACTAGAGGTTCGTCCACTCCGGTCCTCTCGTACTAGGAGCAGCTCTCCTCAAAAATCCTACAACCACGGCAGATAGGGGCCGAACTGTCTCACGACGTTCTGAACCCAGCTCGCGTAACGCTTTAAATGGCGAACAGCCATACCCTTGGGACCT
>CAYYQE010000025.1:0-14901 GCA_964473745.1 uncultured Candidatus Peribacteria bacterium | reverse complement strand
ATCTGTTAAACGACCTTTTTTCTGAATTCCAATTTTTAATCGATCCCCATTGAATTTTTTCATGCTAGTAAGAATTAAAGATACAAAAAAGAGCTCATTTTTGAGCTCTGGAGGACAAACCTGTGTGCGCTATCTATAAGCGCTTTAGCACAAGTTTATATCCTCCCTCACCATGATGAAGCCAATGTGCCACGCGCGTTACCGTAGCTGTACTCGCCCCAGTTTTCTTGGCAATTTTACGATAAGGGATTTTTTCATTCGCCATTTTAGCGACGGCCAAACGTTCACTCATTGCTCTTAATTCACTCAAAGTACAAAGGTCTCGAAAAAACTTGGCACACTCGCCTTTAGTCTTAAGTTTTAAGACTGCTTTGAATAATTCTTCTGTCCTTGGATTTTCCCAATTTTCTGACATTTTTCCAGGTTTAACGTTTTAACGTATTAAAACATTAACATACACCACTCTCAATTGTCAAGTCCTTCTTTCCCAAACGCTCCTAAAATGCTAAACTACGCCCGCAAATTAACTATTACACATGAAAATTCTAATTTACGGTAAAGGCTTTCTCGGACATCTTTTCTTTGATTATCTCACTGAACAAAATGAAGAAGTAGTTTGGGGATCCGCAGACATTGGCAACTTAGAGCAAGTTCGCGCTGACCTCGCCGAACACGCCCCTGACACCATTCTTAACTGTGCCGGCAAAACCGGTCGACCCAACGTGGATTGGTGCGAAGACAACCGAGAAGCAACTTTTTATTCCAATGTCACCGGAGCACTTGTCCTTATGCAAGCCGCCGAAGAAACTGGAACACACCTCGCCCACCTTGGCAGTGGCTGCATTTACCAAGGCGATAACAACGGGAAAGGATTTTCCGAAGAAGACCCTCCCAATTTTTATGACAGCTTTTATAGCCGCACCAAAGCTTGGAGCGATCAAATGATGAAAGAATTCCCAGTATTAGTGCTACGTCTGCGCATGCCAATCGACGCTAAACCGGGCCCACGCAATTTCATCACCAAAATCACTAAATACGAACAAGTTATCAACATTCCCAACTCCATGACCGTTATTGAAGACCTGATGCCAGCCACTTACGAACTTCTCAAAAAACGCGCCACAGGCCTCTATAATATGACCAATCCCGGCGCCATTGATCACGAAACTATTCTCAAAATGTACCAAGAAATAGTTGATCCAGACTTCACTTTTAAAATCATCTCTCTCGAAGAACTCGAAAAACATATCAAAGCTCCTCGCTCCAACTGCGTCTTAGATGCTTCTAAACTTGCCAATGAAGGCATCAAAATGCGCCCAGTTGAGGAAGCAATTCGGGATTGTTTAGAAAAAGGATTTAAATAAACGAATTCAAGGCTTTCTTAAGCCAAAAGCTTGCCCTTTAGCCCAGCTATGCTAACATTCAATAAAGGCCTTAACCTTTAAGCCATGCTTAAAAATCGCGCCAATTCCTCTCTCATTGCGGTTCTTGTTATTCTTCTTGTTATCGCGGGAGTTATCTACTTATTCTGGCAAAGCAGCCTCGAGCCAGCACCAGAAAATCTAGATACTACCGTCGTAGAAGAAACTGTTACCGTTGAGGTTACTACAGAAGCTGATGAAGTTGTTACGGAAGTAGTAGAGGAAGATGTCATTACGGACGAGGAACCGGTTGCAGAAGAAACCACTGAGGAGTAATGACCAAAACCGTCCAAATCACAAAGGATATGACTATCCATGAGGTGCTGAAAAAGCATCCTAAAAACATGGAAGTTCTTCAGGATTTCGGGCTTTATTGTGCAGGGTGCCATTTAAGTGCCTTTGAAACCCTTGAACAGGGTATTTTGGGGCACGGGATGGATAAAAAAACACTCCAAAACATTCTAAAAGCGCTAAATCAAGTTCTCCAAGACAAAAAATCCATTCATCTAACCAAAATCGCGGCTTTAAAAATTCTTGAACTAGCGGAAGCAGAAGGCGCCCCCACAGGGCTCCTTCGAGTTTCCGCCACTCAAAAAAACAATATTTGGACCTATGCTATGGATTTTGCCAAAACTCCCAAAAAATCCGAAAAAAAACTGGAATACCCCGAGGGCGTCACCCTTCTCCTTGACCCAAAATCTCTCAAAAATCTAGGGGGCTCTACTATCGACTACGTTATGACTTACGAAACCGAGGGTTTTAAAATTAACAACCCCAACGAAAAGGGTTGACATAAGGGTGTAATAAGCTAAAATACAAACCAACATTATCCACCCACCCCAAAATGCCACCCAATGCCCCCAGTGACGGGCCTTCTGAAGATGCCCATCAAGTTAACCTCTCCCCCAATGACATCCCCAGACCTAACGTAGAGCTAACATGGGATGAGGAAAACCACATATTAAGTGCAAAAGTATCTCTCGACGATCCTGTTTTTAAAGCCGTTTATGACAGCGCCAAAAGTAAAAACGGTAAAAATCTAACTCCAGCTGAAACCCTTGTTTATCGACGTTATATCGAACGAACAGCTTTTGTAAGTAGAGAATACATTAAACGATCTAGCATTCCTGTTCCTATCAAAAATCTTGCTTTAGAAAGAAACAAACTCGGAGCTACTATTAATCAGATCCCAGAAGCTAAATCTCCACAAGACAGCACTCTTTTGGCACTATCCAGTATTGATCCTCAAGACAGTCAACTCCCAGAAGAAATATCCAACCGCCTACTCGAAATTGGTAACCTTTATGTTGCCCATCGAGGAACCCCAAACATTAACTGGAATGATTTTTTAAAAGAACACCTTAGAAAAAGATTCGAACAATTTGAACCCCTATCTCGCGGAGGCTTAGCCCCAGATCTTATCTACGATTTAATTGAACACCTACAAAAACTAGAAGAAAAAGCATGGGAATTCTCTATCCCACCAACCGCAGATCCTCCTCCCGCCCCGAATGACGGGCCGTCTGAACAATCAAACCAGTCTGTCTGGATTCATTTTGATGAAGCGGAAATCAAACAAAAGGCAGCTCAATTAGCAAGGGCTGGAGTAGAAATACCCCACATGGAGGGCGCTTTTTATGAAGACACCTGGATGCTGATGGCAGCGCCGGCCCTTCAAAAACTTGGCTTAACTTCAGAAGAATACGACGCCATCATGGAAAAAGCACATTTAAAACAACCCTTAACTCCCGAAGAAGATCGATTATGGACCTTAATCTGCGCGAGCCAACAAGCCGGAGTTAGCCCTGAATTTAAAGCAACCATTCCTCGCCACATACTCCACGCCGCTAATCTTTTAGCCGCACTCTGCACCATCAGACCGGCTAGCTATGAAAACCCCACCGATGGAGCTTTACTCGCACTTAATGAAATTCAATTTGTCTTTCCAGAAGGTTCCGGCAGAGTTGAAACCGCTGAAGCACAAAAACTCCTAACTCTCAAAATAATTGGCGAAGAATATGTTCGTTGCCGCGAAACCCAATCAATTGAAGAGGCCAAACAACATGCTATTGAGCTTGCATTGTCCAATATTGAGCAAGTCGACAAAATTAGAGCACAATCAATCCGGGGCGTTATTCGAGATTTAGAAATCGCCTTTACCCAAGCCGAAACAGGAACAGTAGACATTGATCTTTCTGATATCCCTCCTAACGAAGTCCCCCTTCCAGGAGTAGACCTTATTTGGGACGCTAATCAAGAACTAGTTATGATTAGCGTATCAATGGCCAACCCCACTTTCGCAACTATTTATGACAGTGCCATTAAAAAAAGAGGGAAAGATTTAACTCCCGCCGAAGACCTAGTTTACAGTCGCTATATTGAACGAACGGCCGGAATCCCAGAAGAAATGATCCGTCAATCCCATATACCTGAAGACATTAAACTACTTCTCCTTAAAAGGAACGCTCTTGGAGCTACTATCGACAAAGTTGATAACGCAGTTTCACCACTTGATATTACGTACTTAGTACTGGCAACAATCCGGGCCAGAGATGCCCAAATGCCAGCTGATGCAGCCAATATTCTTCGAAAACTGGGAACCACCTACGCCATAGCAAGAGGAGACACCCTAAAAACCAATGAAGCTGACCTTGCCAGTAGATGCGCCAAAAAAGTTTTATCGGGTCCTGGGGTAACCCCTGAAATTAGAAGTTCCATAGCAGCAACTGTTGAAAATTTACTCGCCTTAGAAACAAGAGTCTGGCAAAAGTATCAACCATATCAATCAGAATCAGAATCAGAAGAAGGTCAAATAACACTAATGACTAGGGCTGCTCTTGAATTTTTAGAAGAAAAATCAGCAATACTGGGAAGCCCCATCCATTTTGGACGATTAAAAAAAGCTCTTGAAAACTATTTAGACGCTAGAGAAGTAACAAAAAACTATTTCCCTTTTACTGTCCCTGGAATCCAACAACTTTTTGTTGGTGACCATGGAATCCATGAATTTTGCCTTGCCTGGGCTAGTATGCGTCAACAACCTACCGCTGACAGAGCTATGGCCACATCAAAAATAGTTAATAAATCTCTTACAAGTCTCTACGAAATGACTCGCAATGTGGCTCAAGTTCATCCAACAGAGTTAGAAAAAGGCCCATCCATAGAACGTTTTGCGTTTCATCTAAAAATGCTGTTATCCGGGCTAATACTACGCCGCAAAGGAACAAACCTTGTCGGCCCAAATTGGCCAACAGAAGCAGAACTTCTCGATTCTAAAACTCTTGAAGAACTCAAAACTGCACATATGCGCGATGATATCACTACATATGTTGATGAAAGGCTTCTTTTGTTTCACATACTTTCTGGAGCTTTTCGCGTCACCGGAGACCTTGACGGAGATACTGAACACCTAAATGTCACCAAAAAAGCTGATCGCGACACTGTTCGAACTAAAATTGAAAAGCTTCTTCAAGAAGGAGAACAAACTGATGAAACATCTTTTGCTTTAAACATGCTTCCCACGATTTTTGCCAAAGCGGATGCTGTTTTTAAAGAACCAGTTGAAGCTGAATCGTCAGCTCCACCTGCTCCCCCATCTCCGCCCACTCCTCCTGGTGGTACGCCACCATCCGCGCCCACCGCACCCGAGGCCCCCGAGCTCCCACTTACCCCTAGCTTTCAAAACTTACGAATTTTTGCCAACGGACCAAAGATTTTTAAACTTCTTAAAAAAAGACTGGAACAAAAACGCCAAACACAAACAATGGATCACATCAACGACCTAATTAGCCGTTGTCATGACCTAGCCGTTCGAGTTACACATGATGTTTCAGGTCGTATGACCAAAATTGAACAAAAACGCACCTGTCCCAAAATCTTAGGTGGTTACATTGAGCGCCGCAACCCTCAAAAAACTGTTCTCCCAGCTAACATTGTTTCTAGAGGATATTTTGAACTAGATCTTGGCAAAAAAACCGGCGTTCATAAACTTGAATTTGAAGTGCATAACAATGGGGACCTCTCTTTTATTACCGCGGACGGGGAAAAACACGGCAAAGACAAATTCGTTAAGGCCAAAAACCCTAATCCATTAACTAATCTTTACCGTGAACTACAACGCATTGCCTTAGAAGAATTAGTTGAACGACTGGAAAGACCCGAATTAGACGAAGAGCAACGATTTATTACATCTAAAGGGCCACAATCTGGCGGACTAAACGTACGGACAAGAGCTGGCGGAAGCGTTCGAATTGATCCCACTAAACTTATTCCTTCAGAGCCAAGTGCTAATCCTGGCCCTATTCGTCCTGCCGCAATCACCCAACTTATTTTGGACATGATTGATAAAGCTCGAAAAAGCGACCCCACCGACCCGATTACAGCAACCATGCTCGAACCAATCACTCTCTACAAAAAGAAATTCTTTACTGATCGTTCTGGCGTAGACCGAGAAATTGAACTACCACTCGTTACTTCCGACGCTATTGATCAGCTAGCCAAAGGAAAGATGTCCCCAGACGAAACCTTTATTTGCACTCGTCGTCGTGGGATAGAACGAGGCGGCTACAACCCCCATCGCCGCGGAACAATTTTGGAATGCACGCCCCGGACAGCCAGTGATGAAACCGAAGACTTAAAAGACATCACGGAGCAAGCACTGCAATTTGAACTTTCAGATGAAGTTGAAGATTTAACCACCATCACGGTACACCCCGACATCACAAAAATTATACTCGGTACACGCCAAGAAATTAATCATGATCGGAGTCGCAACATCACTCGCCCACAACTAGACCAGTTAGTTGACTTGGCTCACCGCCTTATTGCCAAAAACCAACCCCGATCACACGTTCGCCTAGTCCGAGTTCGCATGCACGAAATTGAAGAAATGCTGGTTGAAGAAGAAAGTACAGAAATTATTCCAGATGAGGTAAAGTCACTTGTTTATGAAATTCAAATGCGCCCTGAAGCCCTTCGTGAGGTTTCGGCAGAAACCCGCTGTCGCCTAAGTTCCGTTGTATTTAACGCCGAACAAAACGCCCGCTACAGCAAAGGAAAATTTGAATCCCTAACTGAGCAAGAGGCGAAACTTAAAGATCTGGAAGAATCCCTTCCCTCCTAATTCGAACCCTGCTATACTCCGGACCGAATTTGACTTAAAAACCTACTAAATGACTAATCGTAGTTCATCTAAACAACACGGCATGAATTCCGTGAATAAGCATCGCCCAAAAAGCAAAGCTTACAAACGACGCAACAAAGCAAAAGCTCGCGCTCGCCGTGAGGCCGCCAAAAAATAAAACCCCAAATTAGACGCATCCCTGTTCTTTCTGGTATCTTAATATGGCTATGGCTTTTCGCAAAAAAAAAATCGGGACATCTAGTTATCGCCACCCAAAAATCCGCGGGAAAAAACGTTCATCACGCCGCCGCACCCCTGGGAAAACTCTTGTTGAATCCGACACCACCAAAAAAACCACTGAACGACGAAGACGCCTAAAAATCCGTCGCCTTAGCCTTTGGGGCCAAATAAAACGAATTCTTATTCTCATTATTTCAGGAGGGCTTGTTATTTACATTACTTACGCCCTTTTTCTTTCCAACTCACTTAGCATTCAAAAAATCAAAGTTTTTGAAGACAACATTGAACTAAATGATCATCCCATTGCTACTCTTCTCGCTGATTTTAAAGATTCTCATCTCCTTTTATTTGATACTGATTCCCTTGAGCCATACCTCCAAGATTTATATCCACAATACGAAAAACTTAAACTTAGTAAAAACCTTCCCGACACCCTAACTGTCACCTTACAAACATATCCCGTTGTCGCGCAATTAACTAACAGCACTGAAGAGGGTAATGAACAACAATTTTTCTTAACTCGAGCTGGCCGCACTTCAGAATACGATGAATTAGTTGCGACCGAAGGAGAATTCCGAGAAATCCTAACCGAAAGCGAACAAAGTCTAGCTCTTGGCGCTGATGTAATAACTCAAGACAATCTAGCTTTTATCCTCGAAGCTATCCAAAGTTTTGAAGACCGCTTTGGAATGAAAATTGTTAATGCCGAATATCACAAGATAAACCGCGAAACGCATCTCTTTACAGAGCGGAACTTTTATGTTTGGCTGGATATGACTATGAGCCTTGATGAACAGTTTGATAAACTCAAAAAAGGCTTACCTCGTCTCAATATTTATGAAATTGACTTGCTGTATATTGATCTTCGCATCAGCGGAATAAACGGAGAAAAAATCATCTTTAAACGTCGTTAACTATGCGCTTTGCCATCCTGGGACTCATTATTGGAATTCTCATCGGCTACATCCTAAAAGTAGACATTCCTATCGAGTACACTAAATACACGGCCGTCCTAATTATTGGATTATTAGATGCCCTACTTGGCGCTGTCCGCGCTGATGTTTCTAAAAACGACTATAATTCACTGATTTTTGTCTCAGGACTCTTTTTTAACATTGTGTTAGCGGTAGGAATTACTTATTTAGGCGATCGATTAGGATTAGACCTGTATTTAGCCGCCACCGTGGTCTTTACTTATCGTATTTTCTTGAATGTAGGAATTATACGCCGCGCCCTCTTGAAAAGATGGACCTAATCTGGTATAATATTTTAAGTCTATAAAAACAAAGACAAATGTCTATTGACCCTGAAGATACACAAACCCTTCGACTCCGCGAATTAATTGAAAACGCAGAGGCAAGTTTACGTTCCGCAAAACAAATCATAAATGAAATTAGTGGCGGGATTTCTGGGGCGCCTTACAAACAGGACAAATTTGCTGAAAAAGCAATAGGCTTACAAGCTACCGAAGGAGGAAATGAACAAATAATTGAAGGGGTTTTTGATGGACAAAATATGATTGGGCCTAATCAAAAGGCCTATCCTGTTCCGGCTAATTATGCGAGTAAATCCAAACTCATCCCCGGAGACATACTCAAACTTACGATTCCTCCTAACGGATCTTTTATTTACAAACAAATTCAACCTATCGAGCGCCAGCACATCAAAGGTGTTTTGGCGTATGAAGATGGCCAATATAAAGTCCTCGCTGAAGGCAAAACCTACAGCGTTATTCTTGCTTCTGTAACTTATTTCAAGGCAGAAGTCGGAGACACCATCACCCTCATTGTCCCAGAAGAAGGAGACAGCGATTGGGGTGCTATTGAGAACGTCATTCCTCGTTTGGAAGCGGCTTCTTAATCTTACTATCTAAAAACAAAAACTATGGAAGAAAATGCACTAGAAAACGCTCTTAAACAGATCCAAACTTGGTTTGTGAACGGAGAGTTTGCAAAAGTAAAACAAGGTTGTGAAGAAATCTTACAACTCTCGCCCGACAATAGCATTGCTCAAGATCTTTTGAAAAAAGCTAATGAAGGGTTAGGAGCCGCGGAAGAACCAACTTTTGAGCCAACTCCCCCACCACCAGATAACCAAGCTCCGAATTTAGAAGCCACTGGTCGTGATGAGACTCCAGAAGTCGCACCGGAACCGGAAACGCTTGAACCAATAATCCCCTCTGAACCTACAATCACGCCAGAAGCTGAACCACCCTTACCAGAAACTGTTATTTCAGAAGAACCTACTCCATCCGAACCAGTAGCGGAAGAGCCAGCGCACCCCCATTCAATTATTATTAATGTGGTTATTTTACTCGTACTGGTCGCCTTTGGTATTGGAGGAGTTTACGCATATCAAGCATTTTTCAAAAATGATGATGATTTAGAAGTTTCTTTGGACGAAACAGATGAAAAACCTATTGAGGAAGTAATCGAAGAAGAAGTATTAACTGAAGAAGAAGTAGTAATCGACGAAGAACTTGTTGAAGAGGAAATAGTGCTTGAGGAAGAAGTGGCCGCAGAAATCAAAAACGATGCGGAAACACGCAACACGCAACGACTAACTGACTTATCCGAAGTAGAAGAAGCCTTGATCCAATATTACGAAAATCACAAACAATACCCTTCGGTTGAAGAAATTCTTACTGTTCTGATTGATGAAGAACTATTAGAAGAACTTCCCAGTGCTCCGCTTGAAAACAAAGCCTATGTTTATGCTGTTTATGACACTGACCTTGGTCCAGGACAAGCTTACATTTTAAGCGCTGAATTTGAAAACGAAGACGGATCATTTAGTCCTTGGTCAACTGGAGAAAATATTCTCACTTACACAGACTATAATGATGTCACTCAAGAAAACGTAACCATCCTCACCACGGATATGACCGAAGAGGAATATCTAACTCACGCCGCCGAGGCTGAGGTTGAGGTTGAGGTTGAGGTTGAGGTTGAAACTGAGGTTGAGGAGGTTGAAACTGAAGAACGCGTTCGTGTTCCTCGTAGTTAAATAGCGATCCCAAAACAAACATCAAATGCCAGAAACTATTCAAAAACTACTTAAAACCGCTATTGAGTATCGCGCTTCAGATCTCTATCTAGGGAGCGGAGCTCAACCGATTTTGCGTGTAAACGGTGAACTTGTTCCCATCAAAGAACATCCTGTTCTTGATACAAGCATGGTAGAACAATATTTAAGTAATATTTTGCCGGAATCACTTCAATTAAAAATCAAGAAAAGTACTGATGTGGATGGGAGCGTTGCCGCCCCAGGAATTGGACGCTTTCGCGTAAACATTTTTCGGCAACGCAAAGGCACAAGTGCTGTTTTTCGGGTCATCCCAGAAAATCCACTCACCCTAGATGAACTACAACTTCCCGAAAGTCTAAAAGATCTAACTAAACTAAAACAAGGATTAGTTCTGATTACTGGGCCTACTGGATGCGGAAAATCTTCTACTCTAGCCGCCCTTATTCACGAAATTAACAAAAATCAAAAAAAGCACATTATAACCATTGAAGATCCTATTGAATTTATCCACGAAAACCAAGAATCCATCATCGAACAACGAGAAGTAGGAACACACACATCCAGCTTTCAAGACGCTTTAAGATCTGGACTACGTGAAGATCCAGATGTGATTTTGGTCGGAGAAATGCGTGATTTAGAAACAATTTCGCTGGCTATCACCGCCGCTGAAACTGGTCACCTAATTTTTTCCACACTTCATACCAGCGGCGCGGGCAAAGCCATTGATCGTATTATTGATGTTTTCCCTTCCGATCAACAACAACAGGTCAGAGCACAGGTTTCCGAAACTTTAGAAGCCGTTATTTGGCAACAACTCCTTCCTGCTGAAAAAGAAACTGTTAACAACACTAAACGAATCGCTGCTTGCGAGATTTTGCGTTCCAATCACGCTGTTCGCAATTTAATCCGTAAGGGTCATACCCACCAAATCGATTCAGTTATCGAAACTAACCGTAGAGAAGGCATGCAAACCATGGAACACGCTCTTAAAGAACTTCACAAAGAAAAACTAATCACCAAGGAAATACTTAGTGAGTATGCACCAGACAGGACGGAATAATGTGCAAATACTAAACTCCGCTTTTGACATCAACACCTAATTGATCTGCCGACTTTTCTAAACTCTCCACAAACTCTTTAAGCAATTCCATCGGAGTTCGATTTTTAGCCAACATCCAATCCATAGTTTCACCCTTTTTTTTCACGGCCCAAGGATTAAATACGGCTACCATTAAAGTTAAAAGATGTACCACAACTACAAGAGGGTTTTGTATTCGACGAATAATATCAGAAAATGATTCCAGGTTTTCACATTCTACATTTTCAAGTCCTAATTTGTCATGAGCCTCCCTAACACTACTTTCCGCACCCCAACTATCATCTGCAAAAGCAATTCTAGATCGCCCTACTGTAAAATAAGGGTGAGGCTGTAAACCAATATGCAATTCTGTGACCTCGTCCACTTCAAGCATAAGACCAAATAATCTCTCAACACGATTTCTAAGTCTTAAAACAATATAACGAATTCCCATATTTATATTTTGCCATTCAACACCAATATGATGACTATACGTCCCATCTCGCAAATAATTTTCTAAATCATCATTATCCGTATCTGTTGCATCTTGTAATCGTGACTGAAAAGCGGTAGTAATATCAAAAATCTGACGCAAACATGCAACAACCTCGGGTGATACTGAATGATGCTTATCCGCATCATCAATAAACTCAGAAAACGCCGCCAAATCTAAATTATCATTCTCCATAAAAAACACTTTTTATAATAAGGGAAAAATTATAAAACAAACCCCAATTTAAATCAAGATCTGGTGGAGCTGAAGGGATTCGAACCCTTGACCTCTCGCATGCCATGCGAGCGCTCTGGCCAACTGAGCTACAGCCCCGTAATCGGAATAAAAAGGAGGGACAAGATCGCGAAACGATCGATTTCGAAGCGAGAAACGCGGAGGGAGCTTGCTCACTCAAGCGATTCGAGCGAAGAAATCAGAAGTGGCGAAGCCACTTGTCCCGAGTTATCAATTGCAGTGGAGGCGCACCTAGTCTCCGGAGGAGAGGCTACAGCCCCAGATTAACAGCCCTATTCTTATACCCAATTCCTCTCTGGAATGCAAATCCTAAAACCTTCCCCTCACCACCTCATGAACCATTGCCTCTAACCTTAATTTCTGGTATAATAATAAGAAATAATTAACTTCACACATGAAATTACTCAAATTTAAAAAACTCCTTGGTTGTCTCCTGTTAGGAGTAATTCTCGTGCCCCAATTAGCGACAGCGACAGAAATTACAGTAGAAGTAGGAGATAAAGATAGTGACACTTTTGACATTGGAAGCATTCTTTCTATCACTACCGACACTGACGGAGAAGGACAGGGCCAAAGTTATTTAAATGATGAATCTCCAGTAGTCGGCTTTATCCTAGATATAGTTAATTTTATTACCAGAGTCATCGGAACTATTGCCATGATCCTAATTATTGTTGGTGGTCTAATGATGATTGTTTCTCAAGGAGAAGAGCATCTCCTGCAAAAAGGAAAAGACGTTTTAACCACGGCCATTTTCGGTCTGGTGATTTCGATGTTTGCGTACATTATCGTTCGTTTTGTCCAATCCTTATTCTATTTACCTGGAGCATCATGACAATAATCAAAAAAACTTGTGGATTTCTTGTCTTATTAGGACTGCTATTAGGTCTTTCTATTGGGACAGTCTACGCGGCTGACCCAACCTGTACTAGCGATTCACTAGATGCTGCTACAAAAAATGTCATGAACGTCCCAGACGGAAGTTATATTGTCACCGTACTAAACGAACCAATCTCAGCCTTTGATGAAGTGTTAGTAGACGAAAATGGGATTACGATTAGTCAGATTTTCTTAAAATATAAATGTGCATATAGTGCTGATGGCACCACCGGGGGCTGGGATCCCGACGCAGCGAATGGCTCTGGCTGGTCAGAGGATGCCGTGGAGGTCGAAGAAGGCTCTTCTGATTGGATGTACACACCCTACCCCGCTGAATGCCCTACCGGCGCTATCTGTTCTTACGTCCAAGTCTTAATTGGCACTTCTGGCACCGGCCTTTTAAAAACCTACATTGCCATTCTTTACCGCTGGGCGGCCAGTATTGTGGGGATTATTGCGGTTTTAGTAATTGTAATTAGTGGTATTCAAATTTCCGCAGATCAAGGTTCCGGCGAAAGCGTTGGGTCCGCCAAAACCCGCATCATGCAATCTTTAGCGGGACTGGTTATTTTATTCCTATCTGCTCTGATTCTTTACACTATCAACCCTACTTTCTTTAATTAATGAAAAAACTCTTTCTAAAAATTACGCTCTTAAGCTTTCTGGGATTTATGGCCATGGGACTTTTGACACCTCTACATTATTCAACTCTAGAAATTGTCCCAACGGCCCAGGCCACCGAAACTGTACACGTTCCTGTTATCCCTAAACCAGACTTGCTCCCGGGCCCTAGTGAGGATGAATCCGGACGAGATGTTCAAGAATACTTTCGTGACACTGCTATTCCTACCTTTATCAACGGATTTTTGGGGCTTATCGCCGGGCTTGCTCTTTTAGCTCTAATTTATTCCGGTATCCGCTTCTTAACCTCTTACGGTGAAGAAGAAGGCCTTACTGAAGCCAAACGTATTGCTCTTTGGTCGATTGCCGGATTTGTCATTACCTTATTGGCTTACGCCGTTGTTTCAATTATCAATACTCTCGCTTTTCCCGAAGGGAGCTATGAACAAGGTTCGCAAGAACAAGTTACTTATGAAGATATCTAATCTTAATTTTATGAAAAAAATCACCACCATTATCACTTCTCTTTTACTTGGTGCATTTTTAAGTTTGTTTCTAGTAATTCCCTTAGCCCTTGCCACGGACGAAACAGCTGTTACTAATCCCTGTGACGAACCAACGAACCTAACCGCAGACCAAAAACTAGAGTGTCTTTTCCCAGACCAAGTTGAACTAATTCAAAACTCACCTCAGGCCAACACTGACCAAGGAAATGTAAGCCTTCCTTCTGGTCATATTACCGAAGATTTTCTACCGTTTTTTATTAATACCGCGCTTTCATTGGCCGGGACTCTTGTTTTTATTGCCATTTGTTATGCTGGCTATCTTTTAGTTGCAGCTAATGACGATGAAGAAGCTATTTCTAAAGGAAAAAGAATCCTGTCTTATTCGGCTATCGGGATTGCATTAATTGCCGCTTCTTACGCTATTATCTACGGTGTCGCTACCCTTGACCTTGATTAACATGAATTTCCTTAAAAAAATCTCTGCTTTAATTTTATTTACCGCTTTGAGTACTCTATTTTTTCATAGTGTTGCTCACGCGGCTTACGCTGTTGATCAAGATTTACGCCCAGATTACGCCCCCCAAGGTTACATGGAAGTCTATGAAAATAACGAAAACAATCCTTCTGCTAATTTTAGCGACCGCTCCATTACTTATATTGTCGCTGATGTAGCGGTTGTCCTTCTTCAAATATCCGGTATTTTAGCAGTCTTTTTTATCATACTAAGTGGGTTTAATTACATCAAAGCCTTTGGACAAGAAGAGGAAATCCAAAAAGCTAAAAAAGGTATGACCTGGGCCATAATTGGATTAATTGTCGTAATTCTTTCCTACGCTATTGTTCAAAACGTCATCCGCATCACGCTCACGGTTGACCCAGCCGCTGTTGAAGAAACCGCAGCTGCCGCAGACGAAGGAGATGAAACAGCACTCTAAACTATTCCTCCATTCGAGGAAATAATGCTTCACCTTTTTGAACCTGGGTGCCTTCTTTTAAGCGTCCCCATTCCCGCAGAGCTAAACCTTCATTTTCGTCTTCCATAATTCCTAACTGCGTCCGAATTTTGGCTGCGGCCTCGGGCATATACGGCTCAATCATCCAGCTTGCTTGTCGCAACCCTTCCAAAAGCACATACATCACTTCTTTTAATTTAGCTGTATTACCTTCCTTAGCCAGCTGCCATGGTTTTTCCTCTTCCACATAACGATTCCCAGAATCCAACATAGACCAGACTTCCTCCACCGCCTTCTTAAGATCAA
>CAYYQE010000024.1:0-15096 GCA_964473745.1 uncultured Candidatus Peribacteria bacterium | reverse complement strand
TCAGCATCAACATCTGCTTCAGCATCAACATCTGCGTCAGCATCAACATCTGCGTCAGCATCAACATCAGTCTCCACCTCCACACATTCAGTGCCAGAGAGGATTGCCGTATCAGATGTCCCACTTATCACGGCATGAGAAAATTGATCTTCAATTTCTACGCCCACAGTCATTAAGTATTGGGAATTTGCTTCCATTTCTTCAGTTGTCAAAACCAAAATATCATCACCTAGGTCTGAATGACTAACACTCATTACTTCTAAATAAAGAAGAGAATCTAGATTTTCGATAGTAAAAGCTTCACCAGCATTTTCGGCTGGGAAAGTAACTGCTTCGGAAAAAGTAACTTCAATCGATGTACAATCAACTGACTCCGCATCAAGAACTGTTGGATGATCACCATCATCCCCAGCTCCTTCTGGAGTGGTACTTTCTTCAAAACTATAAGATTCACTTTCATTTCCGGCTTCATCTACAGCTGTTAGCGCAAAATAATAAGTGGTCCCGTTTTGTAGAGCGGGCACCGTATATTCAAGCACATTTTCAACATCAAGTGAGCCAAGATTATATTCATCACCGGCGGCCACAACTGGTTCGGTCCCAAAATAGATCTTGTAACCAGTTACACCAACATTATCAGTGGCAGCGTCCCAGGTCAGAGTGGCTTCTCCGTCACCAGGGGTGACAGCTAAACCATCTACATAATCAGGAGCCTCGGTATCTGGTTCTGCCTCGTCAGCAAAAACCGGGATAAAGCTCCCTAGACTCAGGCCAAATATGGCTAGAACTAGAATGAGCAAAGTTTTACGTTTCATGGTGATTTTGTTTTAGTGTTAGTTTTGATTTATTTTTAAATCATAAAATTTTACCATAAAAGCAGGAATCCTTCAAGGAGGGGAGGTTGACGTGCTTAGAGGGTATGTTTTATAAAAAACAGCCTATTTCTTCTTTCCCTTGATGACAGTCACCTTGGTGATGGTGTGTTTTTCCATTTCATCGACTGTAATCACGTAGCCCTTGCCCTTAATTTCTTCGCCACGACGGGGGAAGCGACCAAGTTTTTCCGTGATGTAGTAGCTGATTGTTTTGTGTTCTTGGCAGGGGATTTTAATCTTAAGAGCGTCGTTGATCTCTTCAATTTCAGCTTTTCCAGACGCTTCTAGTTCGGCCTTTCCAATCAAGGTTACTTCGGATTTTTCGTCCTCATCAAACTCATCCACAATTTCACCAACAATTTCTTCCAAAATATCTTCTAAAGTAATAAGTCCCATGGTGCCGCCGTGTTCATCTAGAACAATGGCCAGATGAGTGCGGCGTTTTTGGAATTCATTAAACAGAGAATTGATTTTTTTGGATCCCGGAATCATGAGTGGTTTTAGCAGGTCAAGATCCGCTAATTTATGCTCCATTTCATTGCGGTGCAGGTGCTCCAGCAAGGTTTTAACCGTCATTAGTCCCACCACGTTGTCGATAGAATTTTTGTAAACCGGAATTCTGGAATGATGATGCTTGGCCACAAATTCCGCGGCATCATGAATAGTAGAATCAATCGAAAGCGCTTGAATATTTACTCTCGGAACCATAATGTCGCGAACGAGCGTATCTGTAAATTCAAGAACATTTTCAATTAGCTCTTTTTCATTTTCTTCAATAGCGCCTTCTTCGGCCCCAATGCTCACAAAAGCTTTGAGCTCGTCTTCAGTTACATGAGATTCTTTTTTGCGGCCAGAAATAAATAAGAGCAACTTTACTAATCTATCCAAAAGCCAGACCGCCGGGGTAAATAACCAGAAAAGAACCAAAAGAGGCGGGGCAATTAAACGAGAAAAACTCTTGGCGTGGCTGGTGGCAAAAGATTTCGGCACAATTTCGCCAAAAATTAGAATAAATAGAGTGAGTGCTCCTGTAATAATTCCAAGAGCGGCACTTCCGAGTAGTTCCTGAAAAACAATCGTGGCATAAACCGAAGCCAAAATGTTCACCAAATTATTCCCAATTAGGATTGTAATCAGCAATTTATGGGGATGGCTTTTTAAAAACTTAACCCATTTGGATCCTTTGAGCTTTTTTTGGGCCATATCCCGAACCGTCGCTGGGGAAAGCGATACAAGTGCAGTTTCCGCTCCAGAGAAAAATCCAGAGAGGGCAAGGAGCAATACTAGGATGAGAATTTCGTCGATCATAAAATCACACCGAGTGTAGCATATCCGGTAGCGCATCTGCTAGCCTTCTGCTAATCTTGTGGCACTATGCTAAAAAACGATCTTGCAAAAATTATCCAAAAAACCGTGGCCAAAGCTTTTCCGGAATACGGAAACGAGCCCGTAGAAGTTGAATACCCAGCCGATCCATCGCACGGTGATTACTCCTGTAATAGCGCGCTCCGCCTCGCCAAAAAAGTTGGCAAGGCTCCGCGCGAAGTAGCTCAAATCATTATCGAAAATTTAGACAAACCAGATTTTGTGCAGACCATAGAAATCGCAGGACCCGGATTTATTAATTTTTATGTGGCGCCTGATTATTTAGTGGGCAACCTCCGTGGAATCCTGACCAGCAAAGACAAATACGGCCGCAACTCAGACGGGAAAGATAAAAAAATCATGGTCGAATATTCACAGCCCAACACCAACAAACCCATGCACATTGGGCACATGCGCAATAATTTCTTAGGAATGGCGGTGACCAACCTGTTATCTGCGAATGGATACGAGGCTATTCCGGTAAATTACGTGGGGGATATTGGCATTCACATTGCCAAAAGCATGTTGGGTTACGAAAAATGGGGCCGCTCCACCAGCCCAGAATCCGTAGAAATGAAAGGCGATTATTTTGTGGGCAAACTTTATCAACAATTCGAAAAAGAACTCCAAAAAGTAGAAGGCGGCGACGAAAAACTCATGGCTGAAGCCCTAGAAATTGTGAGAAAATGGGAAGACGAAGATCCCGAAACCCGCGCTTTATGGGAAAAAATGAATCAATGGGTTTATGACGGCTGGACCGAGTCATACGAGCGCCAAGGTTGTCGATTTGAACATTATTTTTATGAAAGTACTTACAATGATTCCGGAAAAGAAATCGCCAAAGAAGCGCTTGAAAAAGGCTTAGCCGAAGAAGCTGAAAACGGCGCCATTATTGCCAAGCTTGAAAAACACGGCCTTCCGGACAAGGTTTTACTACGTGGTGACGGCACCTCGATTTACGCCACCAAAGACCTCAAATTGGCCGAAGAAAATTTTGAAGAATTTGGCTTAGATGGTCGCGTTTACGTGGTAGCCAACCAGCAAAAACTATATTTGCAGCAGGTTTTCAAAATCCTTGAACTCCTTGGTTACGAATACGCCTCACGTTGTTTTCATTTAGCTTACGGCTTGGTTTCACTTCCCGAAGGAATGATGTCTTCTCGCCGAGGAACCGTAATTTACGGCGATGATTTAATGAACGAACTACACGAAATGGCTTACAAAGAAGTTAAAAAACGCAATGAAGACAAAGAAGAAGACTGGCTTCACAAAACCGCCGAGGCAATCACAGTCGGGGCCATCAAATACGCAATTTTAAGGATTGATCCCACTCAAAACATCACTTACGACCCCAAAGAATCAATTCGATTTGAAGGAGACACCGGACCTTATCTCCAATACACCCACGCCAGACTGCACGCAATTTTACGAAAAGTCGAAGATTTAGAAACGCTCCAAAACGAAGCTGTACCGCACGAAACTTTCACTGAACCAGAAGAGATCGCCATCCTCCGCAAACTCCAACTCTATCCAGAAGTCATTAAGTCCGCCACCAAAGACTATCGCATCCACGGAATCACCAACTACCTCTACGACCTCGCCCAAGAAACCAATAGTTTCTACGTTAAACACAAGGTGCTAGACGGCCCGAGTGAGGAGAAAAGTGTGGCGCGCTTGCAATTGATCGCGGCCGTAGCCCAGGTTTTGAAGAATGGACTCGAGATTTTGGGGATTGAGGCGGTGGGGAGGATGTAATTATCATTTAATAAAAATTTATGGCTCAAACAAATCTAGAAATTACAATCAAAGAAAATTTAGTAAAAAATTTAATAGTTATTGTTTGCTGTTTCTTGTTTTACCCAAGTTTAAAAAACAGTTTGATCGCAGTTTCTACCGAAATTATGGGGAATTTACTCTTAGTTATTAGCATTTTTTTGGTAACCGTCAGTTTTGCGAGTTTTGCTTTTACATACGAAAAAATTAACATCAACTCATTAGGTTCGCGACTATTAGCACACAGCGCAACTTTTCTTTTTTTATTGCTAACCGCTCTTTTGCTGGAAACCATGGTGATTGCAATTGGAGTGGCATATCCTTCCCTTTATGGAATGGCCATAGTTTTCGCTATGCTCTTATACACTTCCATAATCCTTTACGATATTTGGGATCTTTTTAGGGTGAGGTAATTAAGGCAGTTGCCCCATCTTTATTTCCCTAATCGAGCCCCCACATCACCTCTAACCTCTTCTATTTCCGGACTTTCATCCGGGGCTGTTGCTGGTGTTAGCGTAAATTCCAAAGGTTCTGAAGCGCCAATCAAGAATTCAAATACTTCGATAAGAATCTCGGCAACCGCCAATGCTCTTCTGCAAAAGGCTGCTCGCATTTCAGAGCTTTCCAAGGGTTCAGGTTCTCCGCTGTCACCCGGTGTCATATACCCCCTCGTGTCATACGCTTTATTTGCTTTTAATTTCTCCCTTAACAAATAGAAATCTCTTAATATTTGTTTAATCCCAAGTACAAATTTATCATCACTCAGCCACGCCCCAACTACTTTTTTGTCTTTTGCCTGCTCCGCTAAAAACAAGGCCCCGGTCATAGCTGATAAAAAATTACTGTCATTCCCCAATGCTTGATTTATGCTTTGTGCGACTGCGTCCCAAGCAACCACCTTTCCACCATAGTATCCTCCCTGACATGGAAAGGGCCTCATTCGTTCGTTAACAGATGCTTCCAGTTCAAGTAGTCTTGCTGCTTTATCCGATTTACCTTTTGGATACAAGCCCTTGTTGTAGGTCAATTCTCGAGTAGCTAGGCTATTTCGTACGGTCACAGTCACTGCATCCGATCTTCTGTCAAAATCTATATCATCCAACTCTGAAAGGTCTAACATGTTACTTCCCGCCGCTGCTTCAGGGGTTTTAGTTTTTGCCATAATGTAATTTTTTAAATTTTAAAATTTTATCTTAACAATTCTGGTAAAAAGCTTTTGCCACGTTCAATTTTGTCGCCAACTCCAAAATTTTCTGCCACGGTTTTGGCTACATCCGCAAATGAGGTTCTTACCCCTAAATCAATTGGACGGTACAGTCTTGGGCTATAAGCCAAAAGCACAGATCTTTCACGAGTGTGGTTAGTATGAGCTTTTTGAGTAGGATCATTTCCGTGGTCTGCCGTAAATAACCAAAGATCATTATCAGTCATTCTTTCCACACCTCTCTGAACCCATGAGTCGATCATGGCCATATGTTGCATCCATTCTGCTGGCTTTCGGGGGTGGCCCCATAGTTCATCATTACCAATAATATTACTAAAACCAAAATTGGGGCCCTCAGACATCATTCCCATCTTAGCCGCAATTGCCGCCATTCTTTCTTCATCTGTCTTTAATTTTCTTACATTTGCAGGGTCAAATCCAGAATAATTAAGCATACTAGCGGCTTTTCCGATTCCATATACATGAACACCTGCTTCGGATAAATGGTTTGCCAAAGTTGGTTCATCCGGATCTACTCCATAATCTCGACGATCTGCAGAAACTCTTGTGAATTCATCCGGACCACCAATAAATGGCCTCATTATTATGCGACCAATACGTATCCTGGCATCATCCACTGCTTTTCGTACTGCTTTTCCAATTATTTCAATTTGTTCTTGTGGGATTACACCTTGGTGCAGGGCGATTTGTATCAAACTATCACTTGATGCATATATTGGAACTTTAAGAGGCCCATCTCCTTCTCCACTTTGAAGGTGAGCAGGGCCGATATTGCGATGATTAACAAATTTTACACCATTTATATCATCTGTTCCGGGGTATCGAATAATTTCTACATCGCGTCCTACTATTCTGGCTATTGTGTCTCTAACAAGTTCTGTCACCTCCGGAGGAAAACCTTCTTCTGTATTAAAAAGAAGGTAAGGAGCTTCTACTACATGCCCCATTAAACCTTGGTGACCCTCTGGACTACCATTACCTGCAAAAGTTGGGTCCAATGCCCCAAAGGCACCCCTTACACGATTTCTGGCAACACCCTCAGTCACTCTCATTTCTTCAAGGCCAGGAATATGTTCAAGCCCCATCGCCTGCAAAGCAGGAGCATAAAGCGGGTTTACTTGCGATGCATTTGCAAGAGCATTTGTCCCAACATCTTCAGGATATTGTGATCTTGTATCACTTGCTTCGCCACAACCAACTCCATCAAGGACTGTTAATTCCACATGTTTAAAGGGTGCTTCTGCCATATGATTTTAGTTTAGGAGAATGATTTTATTAAATCATACAAAAAAAGTAAAGGGGAAAGCATAAGCGCATATGCGGTACAGTTGGGTCTGAGTCTTAAAACAACTTGGTCTGTGCTTTTTTGACTTGTTTGCGGCGGCTGGCTAAGGCTTGGCGGTCGGGGAGTTGGCCGTAGGTTAGGTGGTCGGTGCTAATTTCGGCGATGAAGCGGGAGGGATCGAGTTCTTTGGAATCGCGAGCCCGCGAGCGGAGTAAGTAGAGTTGTTCTTGGGCGCGCGTCATGCCTACGTACAGCAAACGACGTTCTTCATTCAACCAGTAAGGATCATCAAGTAATTTTTTGTGCGGGAGTAAACCTTCTTCTAATCCCACAATCATCACAATTGGGAATTCCAAACCTTTGGCAGAATGTAGGGTGAGTAAATTAATACGGTCAGCGTGAATCAAATTATCAACTTCTTGCGCTGTTTGGGCTTCGTCCAAAAAGTTGGCCACCCCTTCTTTAATCGCAAAATGATCATACTGCATGGCGTGGGCAAGGAGTTGGTTTAAACGTTTGGCTTTGCTTTCGGGGATGCTTTGATTCCAGATGAATTTTTCGAGTTGAGCCCGGAACCATTCACTAAATTTAAGAGGGGCAGCCGGTTCTTCGGCAGCCTCATCCGGCTCGGGCGTTTCGATCGAAGCGGAAATAGTTCCAGCGTGTTGCATGGCGCGTAGTTTTTCTAAAAAGCGTTGAACATCACGGTGCTCCCAAAAATCTTCCATTGAAGACATTTGGAATGGATAACCGCGTTTTTCGAGTTGGGCCGCGATTTGGCGACCCTCATGCCTAGTGCGATAAAGAATCGCCACATCGGAAAAAGGCCGAAGATCTTCGTCGCGTCCCGAATCTAGTTGGTCTGCTAAAGCCATATGATCGTGACTGCCAAAAAATTGCTCTAACAGATAAAAAATCACTTCATTTGTTTGCCATTCATCACGGTTTTCAAACAGTGTGATCGGTTGTTCGCCGTTTAAAGTTGGCTCCAGTGCTTTTTCGATTCGGTCGTCATTGTTTTTAATTAGCGTTTCAGCGCCGTGAAGAATGTGCGCGGTATTGCGATAATTTTTTATAAGGGTGATTGTTTGCGCGCGGGGATAGATTTTTGTGAATTCTTCCATGGTTTGGGCCCGCGCGCCCCGCCAAGAATAGATTGTTTGATCAGGATCTCCCACCACACAAACATTTTTGTGGTTTTCGGCCAATTTCTGCACCAAATAAGTTTGGATTGGCGACACATCCTGATACTCATCTACTGACACATATTTGTAACGATCTTGGCACTCTTTTAACACTTCCGGCTTATCTTTCCACAATTGCAATAAAGTAGTCAGCAAACCTGTAAAATCCATAGCGTTTTTCTCTTCTAAAACTCCAGCATAGGCTTTCCAAATTTCTCCTAATCGTTCCAAACTACATACCGATAAAAGTTTAGGCCATTCCGACTCACACATCGCGGCCTGACGGACATTATTAAAATCCGCCACAACATTTTTTAGGTCTTTTCGCTCATGTGAATATACAATTTCATGCAAAATATCTTCTTGTTCTTTTTGCGACAAAATTTTGAACTCTGGTTTCCAAAATTTTCGTAATAACCCCGCGGCTAGTCCGTGAAAAGTTGTAGCATGCACGCGCGGTAATTCTGCTTTTTCTAATCTTTCATTTAATTCATGCGCTGCCTTATTTGTAAAAGTTAAAATCAAAATTTCTTGCGAATCAGCTGCCTTGGTTTTGATCATATGCCCCACGCGTGAAACTAGAACACGAGTTTTTCCTGTCCCAGCTCCCGCCAAAATACGAATCGGTCCATCGAAAGTTTCCACTGCCTGTTTTTGCTGCTCATTTAACATAGGAGGCTCATTACAAGTTGTGCGCAATGTATCATGATTTAGGTTGCCAGACAAAATCGAGGGAGTTTAGGGGATGTCTTTTGTTATAGGTACAATAGCTTGACTCGTATAACATTTTTTCAGATAGAACGAGAGTGTCATGTCAAACGTAACGTACGATAAGGAGGGATTTTGGAGCTGTTAAGATTAATTTTCTCGAACTATAAATCACGCAAAACACGGGTTAATCTTTTGCCTAGACCCCTCGTACCATAGCTTGACAGGAATACAATGTTTCCAGATAGCGCTAGAACAACATGTCAAACGTTTGGTACATACACGAAATAGAGCTACCAACTCTCTCGCTTAGCTCTTTCGCCTTAAAACAAAGCTCCTTGTCCACCATGTTCTTTTAATTCATCTGGCTTAAACAGCTTAATCACCCCAAATTCACCATCGTAACCGGGTTGAATAATTACACGGCCGTCACGCATCCGGGCAATCGCCTCACCCACCCGCGGATCAACCGCCATAATGTCTGAAATTGACGCTTCTTTTAAGATATGAAATTCAGATCCCAACTTTTCGAGCAAAGAAAAATAATTGCTCTGCACCCGCTTGCTCGCCACGCCCATCCCCACAATTTCTGAAACAATTTCAATCAAAGGAATAATATGCCAAAAGTCGCGCGCCGTTTCCGGCCTCGTTCCCATCGGACGATCCGCCAGCTTATTCACGCGATGCAAAACTCCCACCGTAATTTTTTTGCCAGTTTGCGGAGAGACTCCATTATTGACGAGAGTTTCTTCAGGGTCGAGGCATAATTTTTCAGCGCGAAGACCGTCCGCATGATATTTACCTTCTTCCGGAAAAAATTCAATGGTTCCGCGCACCTGCGAATGATCGTGCCGCAAAGCATGCAATACGGCCGAGTAGGTGCACTCCGTATCAAACACCGTGGCTTCGCGCCCCAACTTCCCCAGCGAATGCGCATCCGAACTCGACACCAACACATATTTATCCAACTGCTTAAGCCGCCAATTCATCAGCGGATCCGACGACAATCCAGTCTCCAACGCACAAATATGATCACTCAAATCCCCAAAACATTCCTCCACCGAATCAAATCCAGACTGCGATCCAAAAATTGCAAACCACGGCGTCCAAACATGCGCCGGAATAACCTGAATATCCGGCGAAATATCCAACAAAATTTTCAACAGCTCCTCACTGTCGAGGCCCAAAATCGGGCGCCCATCAGACTTCACATTTCCGCGCTTATCCAACTCAATATTAATCTTGGCCACGGTCTCTAAATTCGGCGCTAAAATCACCAAATGAACCTTGCGCACGCGGTCATGCCTTTTATAAATCAAACTAATTTCCGTGGAACACAAAAACCGCACATCCCGCGCACAACTCGCCGGCACAATCACATCATTTGCCTGCTCGCGAAATTCCTCCTTCACCCGATAAACCCCCGTATCAACCTCCTCCAGCTGCTCGGTCAGCTCCTTAAACCAGGTGGGATGCGTAAAATCCGAAGTAGCCACAAGATCAATCCCTTTCAACTGACACCACGCCTCAATATGCGGCAAGTCCAAACTCCGGCTACACGCCCGCGAAAATCGTGAATGAATATGAAGGTCCGTGATTAGGGTCATGCTGGGAGTATAACAAAATTATTAGGAAGGGATTATATTAGATGCAATTCCAAATCTATTTGCTCCACCCCCGGCCGCGAAAATATAGAGACCCCAATTCATGTCTCCCATTAGATCTTGAGCCCCCAGCCTGTCTTGTAGATTTTGGCTAGCATCTAATGGCTCAGGATACGCTTCTAATAACAGTCGCAGAACCCTCTTGGCTCGGCCTCGGGGAGCTTGAAATCCCATATGATTACAAACTTCCTCTATTGTTGCGGCTGGTGGTTTTTCTACTTCTGTTGGGTCATTTTCTTCAGCTTCCGCTTCTTCAGCCTGTGCCTTGGTATTAATTTCAATTTCATTTTGTGCGGCCCAAGTTACAAATCCAAGATAAATTTGGGCTAGAATTTTTTCGTTAACCAGGTATTTAGTGCCTCTTTTTGCCCCAATTTTTTCTAATAATTCAGGGAAGGAGTTTTTAACGGAGGTGAAAACAGCTTTTCGTGCTCCTTGCATTTTTCTCATTTCTACAGTTTCACAATCTGTTCCCGGCTCAACGACATGTGGATTAAATTCTGCTGGCATAATGGGATCTTCTTGCGATGGGCGAAGTAAAATAAATTGCATAACCCGCACTGTTCGCACCGGAGCAAGTCGATTTAGCTCCTTTATGAGAGCTGTTAAATAAGCTTGTTGCTCATCACCCGTAGCATTTCTAAAACCATTTTGAGCGGCTTCGATATCTGCTTTTTGAGCTTCTAAATCAGGTGGTTCAGGAAAAAGTGAAGACATGTCTTTATTTTTTGCGGGCACCTCTGCCGGAGCTTCTGATTTCGGTAATCTGATTTTTGTTGGGCCCACTGGCAAGGCATCACGCAAGGCTCTTAATTTTTGAGCATGTACGAGTAATGCTGCTGCTTGTTCTTCGGCCACTAAAATAGAGGCATCGTAGTAAGCGGCTAAGGCCTCAAAATCCATCACCACTTCAGCCGGGACATCCTCTTGCACGGCCACGGCAATAGCGTCACTACGTTTTTCAACTATTCGTTGAGTAGCTCCTTTTTCTTGAAGTAAATCCAAATCTATTTGAACCGATTCTCCAAACATAGGTACCTCAAGCGGAATGTCAAAGTATGTAGGATTTAATCCTGGAGCAACCGCTGCCATTGCTCGTCGTACTGCTTCTACCATTTCTTCTGGTGTTGGTAACATTTTTTCTCGTGTCGCTTTGTCTAGCATATAACCATGACCTTGTTTATTTAAAGAGTCTGGCCAAGCTGACTTAAAGCGAGTTAAAAGAGATTTTCGTCGTCCAGAGCGAGCTCCGGATGAGGGTGGGCTTTTGGCATCTTCTTCTCGTGACATAATGGGGTCTAATTGATGAGTTTGCAGAAAAGAATCACTTTGACCTTTTGCCAGTAAGGCGTATAAACGATCAATGCGCATTTTAATGTCTGTAGTCTGCTTAGCGACAATTTCCCCCCTTCTTTCTCTCACAACTTCTCCGCAAAACCGTCTAATATCATATTCTTTAAGGTGGACTCTTTGTTGTGGTTCATTCATAGTTTATTAATTAGATGTTAAGTGCTGTAAATCAATAGCCTTCTCCATCCCGAAATCATCAGGAGTACCAAATAAATAAAGTTGCAAAAGCGCCTTTTCACGTTTTGAAAAACTGCCCTTAAGGCGGCTTTCAAATTCTAAGTAAAGTTTGTTTTTTATTTGACGCACTCGTTCGCGGCTTATGTTGAATATTTCACCAATAGCGACTAAGGTTAGACGCTTTCCTTTGTCATCTGTTTTAAATAGAAAAGTTCGCAAAACATCAGCATCTCGTTCACCCTTTTCACGCTCTGGGTCGGCCGCCACCTCTTCAAAAAATTCATTAACAATTTCCCAAAATCTTTCGATGAAGGACTCTTTATGAAGAGCATGAATGGTTTGACCACTTACCATTTCGGCGGAAGCGGAAACTAAATTAGCGCGTGTTGCCTTAGTATCTTTGCCATCATTTCTTTCCAGTGGATCGTCCAAGCTAGCTACATTGTGGCGCGCGTAATATTTACGGATTGCTGTTTGTACACTTTCATATTCATATTCACGGGTTACAACTTCAGTTTTTCCAGAAAAACCTCTTTTTAGACGAAGTGTAATACTCACTGTTTCTCCTTCTAGGGTGGCAACAAAAGCTGCTCGAGTTTCTTTTGGGTGGTATTCCATGGCGTAGTCAGCGTCCGTTGTAACTTCCGCTTTTGTTACACGGCGATGAAATTGATTTCGACCTTGAGTAATCCGACCCATCACCGTTTGGGTGTAAGTAGTTAAAAAAGACTTTATACTTGCTCCTTTCCGGTGGGGGTCATAGCGCGACCAATAACCATGAAGTTCCATTAAAAGTGTATTTAGTAGATCTTTCATTGCTGATAAATCCTCCCCATGAACGGTTCTACATATAGGCCAGCTCCGAATCATAGAAAAAATATAAGACTGCATGCCTGTTAGCATTTCCCAAACGTCAATCTCTTCTCCTGCTAAAAGTTTCTCTTGCCACTCTTTTATTTGAGAACTGCTAGCCGCTAGTTGTTTTAATCCATCATGAAAGAAAGTAATTGCTCCTTGTTTCGTAAGTTCCTCATCAGTTGTAGACAAAGGGGCATCTGTTTTGCTCGAAGCGCTGGGAGTAGATTTTTTATGAATCTGAACGCTAACCGGGTGGGCCGGGACTTCTGGTAGAGTCTCTGTGAAAGTTTGTAAGCGCAAAGTGGCAGCTTCAAGAACATGATTAACATCTGTTAACCACGCCTGAAATTGCATCACTTCAGGAGGTGTTTCTAAATCTTCTGTCGCCGCCTCAATCATAAGATCATATGGGGCGGCAATTTAAAAAATGATTAAACTAAATTTAACTTTTAATCAGGGATAGGTCAAAAAACCCGACTTGCGAATCCCATATTATTATTGAGAATCAGGAGTTTTACTCTGGGGCATGATCTACAAACTAAAGAAGCCAATTCTAACTCTAGAAAAACCCCCGGCTAAGCAACTCCTGCGTGGCGTAAACTCGGCCATGGCGCGTCTGAATATAATTTTTCAAATCAACACGACTCACAATTCCCGGCAAGCCAGATAAGTCAAAACTTCCATGACGGGCAATGCCCTCATCTCCAGCCCGAATGACCGCTTCAAGCGCTTTTTTAGCTGGAGCGTTTAAAGCAAAACCTTTGCAAAATTTTTCAAAACCCTCAGGGTCACAGATTGGCTCAGGCTCCGGTTCAGGCTCAGGCTCAGGCTCCTCCTCTTCACCACTCGATAACAATTTTTCGAGATCTCGAACCGTATGTTTAGGGAAGGGAGCTGGCTTAGTTTGCACAATCACCTCAGCAAAAATTTCCACTAACTCCTCCATTGCCGCGTTAGTCATTTTAGAAAATTTACGTCGATCCGTAATGCTAAAATCCGGGATAAATTCTAAAAATGGTTTTAAAGCTTTTGTAATGGTAGTGTTGCCAAAAGGGACACCTTTGAAGGAATCTAAAATCCCGGCCAATACAGCTACCAGGTAAGGGTCCTGGATTTCGCCAAGTTTTTCCTGTAGCGAAGCTTCGGCTTGCGCAAAAAGTTCGGCTCGTCTCTGTTTCTCGGCAGCGACTTGCTGCTCATCAAGTTCAGAGGCAGTCAGCACTGGGCGCGGTTTTCTTTTAAATTTTGTTAAAGGCTCATCAAATTCCGAAGCGGCCGCACTTAAAGAATCTTGAACCATGGCCATTCTTTCCATTAATTGTTCACGCGCTGAGCCTAGCCGAGTTAAATCAATTAGACCAAGAGGAGCCGTGATCTCTTCGAGTGGAGCAAGAGTTTGCTCTAGTTGCCCTAAAACCTTTTCTACCAATTCTTCTCGCATTTGCTCCAAAATCCTCGCAATATCAACTTCGTGAATTCCCAAAACCGAAAGCGTTTCCGGCAGGATAAATCTATCTAGCAAAAGCGGTTCTGGTACCTCTTCTGTCATTTCAAACCAAGCTACTCGCATGGCCCGTTCTACAAATTTTCTTTCATCCGCTGGAGTCAAAATAAGTGACTCGGCTTGTTCTGGATCTACAAAATAGCGTCGAGATGATTGGTTACCTCTTTTTGTAATTACTCCCCTAAATAATTTTTCTAACTTTTCTCGAAATCCTTTTACGCGGAAGCCTAGAGCTTGCCGGGATAAATCTTCTCCTGATTCAGTGACTAAATCTTGGAAATTTTGACCTTTAAGTGCTTCGTCTTCTGGAACATTTAAGCATAAATATCTGCCTAACATTTCGCTAAAACGCCGATCATTTAAAATTTCGGCATCTATTGGGCCAAGTTCACTCAAAAGCCTTTCACCAATCACGCGTTCTGCGTAAAAAGTGTAAAGTTCTGCTGGAGGGATTTCTAAAATAAAACGATCAGGGGTATTGGATGACATAGGTGGGTGGATAAGTGGAGGAAAATTATAAACCTTTTAAAAAGCATGTCAACAAAACTCTCCCCAAATCCTCAAAAATCCTATACAATCAGCGCGCGCAGTTAATGCGCCAACTACAACGCGGAGAGATGGCCGAGTGGTTGAAGGCAACAGTCTTGAAAACTGTCAGGGGTGCAAGCTCCTCCAGGGTTCGAATCCCTGTCTCTCCGCCACCATTTTTTATGAAAACTTCTATTAAAAAAGGCTTCAGCTTTGGTCTCACCTCCGGGATTATTACCACCCTAGGGCTTATGGTGGGGCTTTATGCCACTACTCATTCCCAGACCGTTGTGATTGGTGGGATTTTAACGATCGCCATTGCCGACGCGCTTTCCGATGCCATGGGTATGCATATTTCCGAGGAGGCAGATCGCAAAAATACCGTCAAGCAAGTTTGGGAATCCACCATCGCCACTTTCTTTGCCAAGCTTGTTTTTGCTTCTACATTTATTGTGCCCGTATTGCTGCTCCCGTTGGATATCGCGATTTTGGTTAGTGTTTTGTGGGGGATTTTGGTGATTGGGATTATTAGTTATCTGATTGCGCGCGATCACAAAAAAAGTCCTTTGCACGTGATTTTTGAACATTTGCTTATTACCG
>CAYYQE010000023.1:0-15605 GCA_964473745.1 uncultured Candidatus Peribacteria bacterium | reverse complement strand
ACGCCGCCTAAAATTCCCCAAAAAAGACATTGATCACATTTGTTGGCTTATTGAGCACCACATGATGCTACCGAACTTTCTTGATATGCCACTGGGGCGCGCCCGCCACTGGTTTCTTTTACCTCATTTCAAAGAACTGCTCGCTATTTTTGAAGCTGATATTGCTGGGACTGATCCATCAAATTACGAGCTCTACACCAAAGTCCTTGAACTCTACGAAGAAACCCTTGAAAAAATTCCCGAAGACCTACCTCCTCTCCTCTCCGGGAACGAAATCATGAAAATACTCAACCTCAAACCTGGCAAAAAAGTCGGTGAAATCACAACAGCACTCCGCGAAAAACAACTCGCCCACGAAATTAACACCAAGGAACAGGCTGAGGAATGGGTCCGCGACAAATTTACAGGGTAAAAATCACCCCCGGGGGTGATTCATAAAATAACTTGCGATTTTTGCAAAACAGGAGTACAAATATAGCCAACCCCTAATGACCACCCCATGCAACAAAACCCCATCCCCTTAGCTTATCCTAGCGGTGATAACCAAGTTGAGTTTCATAATTTACAAAGAGTTTCCGAAGGCTTAGAAAGATGGTGGCCGAAGTCTTTAGAAGACATAGGTCAAGATTTTGAAACTGCTAAGAACGAAATTTTAGATCGAATAAGAGCAAAAATGAAATCATGGGTTGACCGTTTACAGCTTTGGCAAATCGAAAAATACTATTTTGGGCAGAGTAACGGCAAAATGAGTTTTCATTTTGAGGGCCCGGTTACCTCTATAGTCGGCGAGCCAGAGGAAAATATCTTTGTAACCAGTGATAACATTCAGCCTATTGATCCAAGTGCACCAGATTTCATTGCTAGCTCTGTAACAGTTGTTTTTGATTTCACTACTAGAGAATGGGATTACGGAGAGGATCAACCCTCAGAAGATGAATTAGATTTTCTTAAAAAAGGAAGACTTTCCATTCCTATCAGCATAACCAGAACAAAAGACACAAACCCTGCCCCAGCTCCTCAAAAACACGAAGCCTAACCCTCATTCAGCATCACCTTGTGACCATCTTTTTCAAGCATAGCTTTGATTTTTTGAACTGATTTGACGGTCGGCGGCTTAACGCCTTTTAATTTATAGGGTTGTCCGAGCTCCTTCCATTTAAACACTCCAAAAGTGTGATAAGGGAGCAGTTCAATCAACTCAAAGTTCACTTCTTTCAAAAATTTACGGAGGGCCGTTAAATTCTCTTTAGTGTCGGTCCAACCTGGTAAAATCACATATCGGAACCAAATTTTTGCTTTCTTTTTACTCAAATAACGAATGTTCGAAAGAATCGGTTGATTAGTCACGCCCGTTAATTTGCGATGTTTGTGATCATTAAAATGTTTCAAAGAAATCATCCACAAATCAGCGAGAGGTAGTAGTTCATCCAAATGACAAGGCACTGTAAAACAAGACGTATCAATCGTGGTGTGGATTTTGTTTTTCTTACAAAGTTTAAAGAAAGCCTTTGTAAATTCTGGCTGCATAATCGGATCACCGCCCGACAAAGTCACCCCACCCTCTGAAGAATCAAAATAAGGTTTGTAGGGGAGTACGGTGTTCAGTAATTCTTGCGGAGTCATCTCCTTGTAATCCACCATATCCAGCATGTCCACGTTGTGGCAGTACTGGCAGCGCAGTGGGCAGCCTTCCATAAAAACCACAAATCGCAAACCAGGGCCATCTAAAGTCCCAAAAGATTCAAAAGAATGTATGCGGCCCTTATGTCCGCAGCCAGCGCAAGGCATATTTAAAAAGTTTTATGAAACGTCCTAGAAATCACCTCTTTTTGTTGCTCTTTGGTGAGTTTGATAAAGTGCACTGCGTAACCAGAAACTCGAATAGTTAGTTGCGGATATTTAGCAGGATTTTTCATGGCGTCTTCAAGCGTTTTTCGATCAAGCGCATTCACATTTAAGTGATGGCCTCCTTTGTGAAAATAGCCATCTAACATCCCGCGTAAATTAGCAATACGTTGTTCTTCAGATTTTCCAAGGCTGGACGGAGTAATGGAGAACGTATTGGAAATCCCATCGCGGCAATAGTCGTATTTGAGTTTGGCCACGGAATTAAGTGAGGCCAGGGCGCCGGATTTATCGCGGTTGTGCATGGGGTTTGCTCCTGGTGCAAACGGTTCACCGGCTTTGCGGCCGTCTGGTGTGGCCCCAGTGTGGTGGCCATAAACTACATTCGCCGTAATGGTAAGTAGTGAAACCGTGTGCTCGGCGCCACGGTAGGTCGGGAACTTGCGCAAAGTCTGAATAAATTTGCGAATAACCTCCACCCCAATCTTGTCCACGCGGTCATCGTCATTACCAAAAGCTGGATATTCACCTACAATTTTAAAGCTCTTAGCCACGCCTTTTTTGTTGCGAACCGGCGTAACTTTGGCATATTTAATGGCCGACAAACTATCAGTTACAATCGAAATTCCGGCAATTCCAAACGCCATATACCGATGAATTATTAAGTCATGCAACGCCATTTGTTCCGACTCGTAATTATAGCGGTCATGGCTGTAGTGAATAATATTCATGGTCTCCACATACATTTTGCAGAGCCAATCCATGCGCTTAAAAAATTCTTTTTTAACCTCGTCGTATTTGAGTGGTTTTTGATGCTTGAGTTTTGGAACCCCCTTCACAATTAACTCATCATCCATCTCATCTCGCCCTTCATTAATCGCCAACAACAACAATTTAGGTAAATTACATCGTGCCCCAAAAAACTGCATTTCCTTACCAAGTTCCATAGCCGAAACACAACACGCAATCCCATAATCATCGCCATGATGCGGTCGCATAAGTTCATCATTTTCAAACTGAATTGAACTCGATTCAATCGAAATTTTAGAGGCGTAATCTTTGAAGCCCTGCGGCAATCGATGCGACCACAAAACTGTTAAATTTGGTTCTGGTGCTGGCCCCAAGTTTTCCAAAGTATGCAGCAGTCGGAACGAAGTCTTACTAACCAACGTCTTATTATTCTTGCCCATCCCACCGAGTACACAAGTAACCCAAGTCGGATCACCGGCAAAAAGAGCGTTATATTGGGGGACGCGCAAATGTCGCACTAAACGGAGTTTTATTACAAAATCATCCACAAAATGCTGAACTTCCATTTCACTATATTTGCCACTTTGCAGGTCACGCTCGGCGTAAATATCAATAAAAGAATCAATGCGCCCAAAGCTCATGGCCGCACCATCCTGCTGCTTAACCGCCCCTAGATATCCAAAATAAAGCCACTGAATTGCCTCTTTAGTATCTTCGGCTGGTCGACCAATGTCACAGCCATAACCAGCAGCCATAGTTTTCAAATCCTTCAGGGACTGAATCTGATCGTGTGCCTCATCACGCAAGCGTAAGTTCTCATTATTCATATACAAACATTTCGCATTCAACTCTTTCTTTTTCTCCGCAATTAAATGATCAACCCCATACAAAGAAACCCTTCGATAATCACCAATAATTCGCCCGCGTCCATAGTTATCCGGCAGCCCCGTAATAATTCCCTTTTTGCGGAATAAATTGTGCTTTTCAGGAGTA
The DNA here is from genome assembly GCA_964473745.1 of uncultured Candidatus Peribacteria bacterium. GTDB lineage: Bacteria > Patescibacteriota > Gracilibacteria > UBA1369 > UBA12473 > JABJMC01. The sequence goes on along the minus strand of CAYYQE010000023.1, from coordinate 12,017 downwards.
AAAAACTCCTCCCAATTCAAATAAATATCAAAAACCGCACTGTTATGAGTTTTAACATGATTACTATAGAGAGCCTCTAATTTGGGATCTAATTTGTAACCATAAGATTCACAAGCGCGCCGCGCCAACCTTACGCCACCTAGTGGTTTGAGCGCCCGCACTAGCGCTTTATCAGTCTGTAACCCCACAATTGATTCATTTCGTTTATCAATGTAACCCGGCTTGTGACTGATGATGGTAGAGGCGGTTTTGGTGTCGATCCCCAGAACTCCGCCTTTTTTGAACTCTTGCTTTTGCAGTTTTTCAACTTTTTTCCAGAGCCGTTTGGTCTTGGCTGCCGTTGGTTTCAAAAAAGATTCATCGCCCTTGTAGACTTTATAATTTTTTTGAATAAAATCCCGGACATCAATGGCAGTAAGCCATTTTCCAGGTTTAAAACCCGAATAAACTTTCGGGAGTTTAGGTTTTTTTGAAGGCATATAAAGGGAGGTTTAGATTTTTTCAAGTATCAGTATAGCATTTGAAAATTTAAATAAAAACTTCTCGAAAATAGGTTGAGCTTCACGGCGAGCTTTTGAACATTTGGGTCTTGTGGGCCCCATAATGTGAAAAAGCGAAGTTTAGCGAAACTTATTTTCGAGAAAACATTGTGGGGGAGTTCGTGAGGGGGACACATTCCCCTCACGCTATCTCGTGCAAGTACATTGAATGTGGGAACACAAATAAATGAACAACCACCCAGGTAATTGAAAGTACCCGAATCGGCCATATGATCTTTGGGTATTTTTTGGCAATTATATAACCCAAAATCATGAGTAGTGGATCCGCCACAATGCGGTTCGGCCAAAACTCCACACCCTGAAACCAGTATTCCAGCCATTCACCACCCAAACCAATTTCTAAATAGTGCTCAATCGTCTCCCACAAATACGCCACCGCCGCAATCCCCATAATCCCAAAATAATAGGAATGAAGGTCATGTTTTTTTCGCCCCAAAAGCCTGCCAAGAATTTTATGATTCTTTTTTTTGACCGCACTTCCAAAAGAGACACCACTAATAAGATGCTCAAAACTCCACACATCAAAAATAGCTTGCGTTTTGATGCCCCAAATTATCTCTAAAATTGTCATGGAGTGGGTGGTGGCAGAAGGTTAACTACAACGAATTAGACTTAATCAATTCTCGATAAGTAGTGCGTAGCGCCAAGAACAGAGCTCCCGCACCAGTTATAAAGAATACAAAGCCAGCAACCCATCCTAAAACCGGCACAAAAGAGACGATTTTTAAGATCAAAACACCCAGGGCCAGCACCCCAAAGTGACGGAAGAAAACTCGCTTTTTCTGTGTTCCTTTTTTGGTCTTATCACGGATGATAAGCGATCCAATAAAATATCCCGCGGTAACCCGTCCCAGTTCACCCAAAACAAATAATAAGGCCATTACAATAAACGCCAATTGAACACCAATAACAGTGAACGCGGCAATTACCGAAATTGTTCCACCCAACACAAAAACCAAAAATCCAACTCCAAAAGATTTTGCGGCTTTAGTTTTAATTCGAGTGCTGGCGCGGTGAAGTAAATTTGGGAAAAATCCAACAAATAAAGATCCAATCAAAAGCAATGAAAGATAACTCCAAAGCTTCCCAAGTATTGAACCGCTCGATAGCAAATCCCGAAAACCTTCTTTCACTTTATCTCCGCTAGATAAAATTTCATTAAAAGAAATTTCGCCATCAATTACTGCCCCGTGATCTTCAATCTTTTCTGGGGCAAAATATTTAACATTTCCCACCACATGCGCGTCATTTAGCATGATTAGTTTTTCGGTGACGCGAACATCAACATCACCATTTACCGTTCCTCCCAAAATAAGACGTCCCATAATCCCACGCACACTCTTATTCACTGTCCCATACAGGTTTGTCCGTCCAGAAAGGGAAATAACATCTCCGGCAACTTCCGCGGCTTGGGCCAGGTCCATAGTTCCACCAATCAAAATCACATCACCGCCAACATTGCGATTCAAAGTTAAGGCCCCACCAATTATTCGCACATCATCTTTTATTTCTTCATTTATCAAAATATTGCCTCCAGCCACAAATAAATCACCATTAATAATCCCGTTAACTGTTACGTCGCCCCCCGCAATAAACAAATCTCCCTCGACATCTTGTTGAATAGTCACGTTTCCACCGGCTACATACACATCTTCAGTTACATATTCATCAAAAAACAGTTCATCACTGGCGCGAAGGATAAGAGCGTTGGCTGTTGTTGCAAAGAGTAGCGAGCCAAATAGCGCTAAACTAAAAATAGCAATAAATTTGCGGGGAAAGGTCATTTTTTGGGAGGTTAAATTTTGTCTCTTATAAAATGACGGATTTTTAGAAGGAAGTCAAAAGCCCCCTTGCAAAACAAACTAAAAAATGTTATAATAAAAAGAAGTAAAAATTTAAAACCCAAACAAATGGAAAAATTCAACCCCGTTCACAATTTATTTTCAGAAAAACCACGTTTTCTCTATTATGGCGAAGCCGGTGGCGAAGGTGCTGTTTTAGAAGCTATGGATGGTGGCCCTGGAGGTGACGATTACGCCGAATCTCTTTGCGGTTGCCCAGAGGTCGAAGACTTAATCCGCCAAATAGAGGAGCAAGACGCCAGAATTGATGAACTCGAAAGTCAAACAATTGTCGATGTAGTAGATCGAAGTGTGGATGGTTTAGTTGCCTGGGTAGGAGAACAATACGACGCGGCTGCTACTGGATTAGGAGAATTTGCCGGGGGCGTTGCTCAAGGCGTCGGTGAAGCTCTAAATGGACCAAAAGAGGATTTACTAGAAGCTAAAAGAGGTGCCGAGCAAGCCTTGGCTAACCTACAAAAAGCATTGGGCCAGAAGCTAAGAGAAGTAAGCACCTTAGTAGATCAAGGCTTTCATGATGTTTTGGATGCGGGATTAGCCGGAGTAGGTGATTTAATGGAAATTTCCTCTTGGGGAGCCGACCAGCTTATGGATTTAGCTGAAAAAGGCATCGAAAAAGGCATTGGTCTCCCAGACCAAGTGAAAGATCTTTTAGTAGAAAAAGGTTCAGATATTGCTTCTTGGGGAGCCGATAAGGCCCTTCCTTATTTAAGAGTAGTTCAAGACTTGGGAGGAGATGCTCAAAAATTTGTAGGTGATTTGGCTGAATCAGCTGGGAATTGGACCGGAGAAATGGCCAAACAAATTATTGAAGGTTGTCAGGAAATAGGACTAGATACACAAAAGATTCTTCTCGCAATTGCTGCCGGGGGAGCTGAGCTAGTTCTTTCTGTTGCGGAAACGGGTTCCGAACTGCTAACAAAAGAATTTTGGACAGAAGCCGCACGTGGCATTGGTACTTGGAGTGATGCTCAGTTAGCTAAGGGAATAGGAATTGTCAGAGACGCCCAAAAAGATGCCGGTGTTTTTGTGGATGGTCTTCTTAATGAGGCCGCCCGAATTGTTGGTATCGGAATTGCAGAGGGTCTTGATCTTGTCGATCTAGCCGTAGAATTTGGAAAAGACACTAAAAAAGTAGTCGAAGCAGTAGTTGCCGGTATTGAAAGTTGGGGAGCAACAGAAGCGCAAGCAGTCGTTGATTATATTCAAGAAAAAGGTGAATCAGCTAAACCTATGGTCGAAGCTCTAGCTAGTAAGGCAAAATATGTAGCCGCTCTAGCTTTAGTCCTTCCGGCTTTGCCATTTATCCTTTTGGGAGCCGCTTTGACGCTCAGAGTGGCGGCAGTCCCGGTGTTGATGACAGTATTAGCTAAAAGTGCCGCTGACTGGGGTGGTGAACAATTTGACGCCGCCTTACCAATAATCAAAGAACATGGAGAGGCCGCTAAAGTATTTGCCGAAGGTCTATTAGAACAGGGAGCAGCTCTTCCTGGGTTAGCCGTAGATAAAGGTTGGGAGCTTTATAAAGCAGCCGCAGATATAGGGCTTGCTCAAGGAGCAGCCGCGGAAAAATTTGCCAAAGACCTAGTAGGCAGAATTGATGAATGGGGTGACGCGCAAATTGCTGACGCTGTTACGTTTGCTAAAGAACAGGGCGCCGCCGGAAAAGCCCTTGCAAAGAATTTACTTAGTAAAAGCGAGAAAATCCTAGCGACTGGAGCCGAAAATGCTCTAGCTCTTCTAGACACCGCTCTTGGTATGGGCCTAGACATAGCAGATTATGCCGAAGCGATAGCTGATGACATAAGTGAATGGGGAGAAGACGGAATAAAGGGCTTAACAGATATTATTGATAGTGGGAAAGAAGGATTTAAAGCTATAGCTTTTGCTATCGATAAAAAAGGAATTGAAATACTCGAAAAAGGTACAAGTATTGGGTTAGCGGTTTTCGATACCTTAGTTGGTGCCGGATTAGAAGCTAACAGTTACATAGAACCCCTAGTTGCTTCTGCTGAAACGTGGGTTGAAGGCGAAATTGATGCCGCCGTCGCTGTTATGAAAAAGCACGGTGAAAGAGCCGAAGCCTTTGCCCAAGGTTTAGTGGATCAAGGAGAAGCTTTATCCCGTTGGGGAGGAACTAAAGCCGGCGAAGCAATCCTTGCTGCTAACGAAGCTGGTGCCAAAGTAGACAAAGCAATTGTCGCTCTGGCTGGTGCCGGAGCCGAGTTTACAGCTGATTTCTTACAAGTCGTTGGTGATAAAATTGCCATCCCACGTGATTACTATCTTGCTCTATCTAAAGACATTCAGGGATGGGGAATAGAAAAAAAAGAACAAGTCGATGCTATCGTTACTTGGCTGGAAGAAAGTGGAAACAAAGGAAAAGCAGGTGCTCGCCGCACTTATCAAGCGGCCAGACGTAAGCAAAAAGAATGGCAGTCTGAAGGAAGAGCCTGGCGGACAGGTGATAAAAGTCAGACAGAACAAATTGATCAATAATTCTTAATAATTTAAAAACTTATCAAAATGGCTAAAAACAAAAAAGCAACAAAAGGAGGGATAAACAGTATTTACATGGGTATTCTCAAAGACTTTGAAGCTGACAAAGAAAAAGTCCTACAAGAATATGTTGCCAAGGTAAAAGATATTAAGAAAAAAGGAATCAAGAAGATCGAGGCTCAAATGAGTAAAGAAGATGTCAAAGCTGCTGAAAAGCTCTTGGACGAAGTTTAGTTCGCACCAGCAGCAGTTATTGGTGACCATATTTGGTCCGCTTCTATAAATTCAAAAGATTGACGTTGGGGCACCATGGTTCCCGGGTTTATAGCCGTAACACAAATATTATAGCGATCAGTTAAGGGGAATTTGGTGAATTCAAGGGCCGTATTAGAACTCGTCATAATAGGGCTTGTTGAAACCGGCGAAAAAGAGCTTTCATACCAAACCGGCACACGCTCTGGCAGCGCGAGATGATCTTCGTTTACATAATAAATAGTAACTTCTGGATACTCATTGTCGGCATCCGGCAAAATAAACAAGTTGTAGCCTTTTGGAAGGTCAAAAATAGAGCAAGAATTTAAAAAATCAGCCAAATTCACCGCTGCTTTTGGTGAACAATTAGCCAGTAAAAAAGCCGGGATTTGTTGTAAAGTGAGTGGTTTTTTAGGGACCTCATTTGGTCGTAATAATCTATATGGCAAAGAGGGATCAATTTCTGTCACTTCATCCCAAAAAGCCTGCAATACATCGTACTGAAGAAAATCAGCATCAGAAGGATTTTCTCCCTGAGAGAGATTGCCAGTTTCCGGCAATACTCCAGACAGGGTTAGAAGATATTCTGGCATAACGGAATATTCTCGATAACCCGGATCGGGATTAGCTAACGCATGCACTGCGCCTTCATTAATAAAATCAGGTAAGGTTTTTGATTTGTCACTTTGATAAAGAGCATGAATTAATTCATGTTTAATAGTGGCCTCATCCGCATCAAAAGCGAAAAACACATATTGCACCCCATCAGATCTGTCTATCGGGGTAAGTCCTTTGGTCCCTTCCTCATGAAGGCCTTCACCTTCTTCTCCAAAAACAAGCACCAGTTTTCGAACATTTTTAACTGGTGGGATAGGAAAGGAATCCATTAAATCTTTAAGAATACTAACCGCTGAAACAACTTTTTCTTGATTAGGGCTATGAGCAAGAGTGGTTATTTTAATATCGTTAAGCGTCAGAACATTAATTAAGTCTTTATTATTAGGATCAAATCCCCAGTCATCTAGAGTATTCTCTGAAATGGAGTCACTAAAACCGGGTTGTCTATTTGAAGAAGAAACCGGATTTTGAGGTAAAACATCACATCCAGCCATATTCCCAGCTAAAAGAGCTGCTCCCATCATCGATAAGTAGGTTTTCATTCGAATGACACCTGTTACAACCGTGCAAATAGAAGGAAAACTACTCAAAGAAGAGCTACTAGGCGTGTTAATTGAACTTTCTGGGACAGAAAGAGACATGAATAACTATTAGAGCAAAGGTGGGCATTATAACAAAAAACCTAGAAATGTCAAGGGTTTTAGCTCCTGTTACACAAGTTTTAAAAGCGCCACGTTTTCAATGTGATAAGTATGGGGGAACATGTCCACTGGTTGGACGTATTCCAGGTTATAACCGTTTTTGGTGAAGGTTTTGATATCGCGAGTTAGAGTGGCTGGATTGCAGGAGACATAAACAATGCGTTTAGCGCCAAGTTTAGCCACTTTTTCAGGAGTATCTCCTTGCAGGCCGGCGCGTGGCGGGTCAACAATTATTACATCCGGGGGCGGGAGATCATGTTCTTTGAGTGCCTTGGAGGTGTCGCCAACAAAAAAATCGGCATTTTTGATTTGATTGCGATCCGCGTTTTCACGGGCATTTTGAATAGCATTTTTATTGATTTCAATGCCAATGACTTGGGCCGCCTGATGTGCACAAAACAGCCCAATCGTCCCGGTTCCGCAGTAAAGGTCATAAACAGTTTCTCCTCCTGTTAAGTCGGCTGCTTTTAAGGCTTCGGCATAGAGCTGTTCGGCCTGCAGGGTGTTAGGTTGAAAAAAAGCATCCGGGGCAATTTCAAACTTGAGTGAGGCCCCATTCGGCAGTTTCATTTCCTCATAAATCACATCATTCCCCAGGAGAGTTTTTGACTCGCGCCAAGTTGGGGTGCCACGACGTTGCATCATGGTGGTCCAAATTAAGGATGTAACCCGCTTATTATCTGCAAAAAGCTCCCGAAAGCTATCAATACACGGGAAAGAATTCTCGCTCGTCACTAAATTCACCATTAATTCACCGGTATTTTTGCCTTCACGAATCACCAGGTTTCGCAGTAATCCATCCTGATGGTGATTATCAAAAACAACCAGCCCCTCTTTGTTTGCCCACTTTCGCACAAGCTTCACAATTTCGGCCGCAATTGGCGTACACAAATAACACTTTTCCAGGTTAAAAACATCATATCTTCGCTTGGGTAAGTGTAGCCCCAGCATCACCTCATCCTCGTTCATCCCAAAGCTAAACTCCATCTTGTTGCGGTAGTGCCACGGCTCTTTACATCCCAAAATTTCTCGCACTTCATCGCCTGAAAAACCACCCAAATGCTGCAAAGTTTCTCGCACTTGTTCTTCTTTGAATTTAAGTTGTTCTTCATACGGCAAAAACTGCCAAACACAACCGCCACACTCCTTAAAATGAGGGCATTTCGGCGTAATTCGTAAAACCGACGGCTCAAGCACGTTAGTTAGCCGGGCCTCCATCATTTTCGGTTTAATCTTAGTTAGTGACGCCTCAACCGTATCTCCTGGTACTGTATTTTGCACAAAAACTACCCGTCCTTCCCATTTCCCAATCCCGGCGCCACCAAAAGCCAATTTTTCAATTTCCAGCGTAATAATTTCTCCTTTTTTAAGCTGCATAAAGTAAGTTAAGATAAGCGCATGAAGATTACCATTATTCAGGTCGGGAAAACAAAGGAATCGTCCTACCAAGAAATCGAGCAAGAATTTCTCAAACGGCTCGGGCCTTACGCCGCTATCACGACCATCACCATTAAAACGTCCGATCAACAGACTGAAAACACCCAAATTCAACAAAAAATCCCAGCCGACCAAATTGTAATCGCCCTAGATGGCCGCGGCTCCCAACTCACCTCCGAAAAGTTCGCCAAGCAACTCGAAAAATGGCGCGATTTAGAAGGCGGCAAGATCGCCATAATAATCGGCGGCCCTCACGGATTAACAGAAGAAACTTTGGCCAAAACCAACTTCATCCTCTCGTTCTCTAAGATGACTTTTACCCACCAAATGGTTCGTTTGTTTTTACTTGAGCAAATCTACCGCGGATTCATGATCTTGGCCGGGAAGAGTTATCATTACTAGTCCAAATAACCACATGCAAAAACTCCTTCACATCGGCCTCTCCACGTTCTTTTTGTTTGTTATTACTCTGGCTGGGGATGGGTTTATTCAGGCGTGGGCTAATTTGCCGGCCACGGTTTTAGATTGGCACGATCAATATTTAGGTGAATCCAAAATTCGCGACTACCAACCAGTTGAAATTGTGGCTTTTGGAGACTTGATGTTGGGAAGATATGTGTGGGTTTTAATGCAGCAAAATGGGCCGGACTATCCTTTTGAATTTTTTCCGGAATTACTCGAGGAAATGAACAATAACCCCGATTTTTTAATGGCCAATCTCGAGGGGCCAATTTCTGATTCCGCCTATGTAAATCCCGGCACAGCCATGATTTTTAATTTTCGCCCAGAAATCATTGAAATGCTACAAAAATACGGTTTTAATCTGTTAAATCTCGCCAACAATCACGCTTACGACATGGGGCAGGAAGGTGTAGATCAAACTCGCACCCGCCTAGCCGCAGCTGGCATTCATTATTTCGGAGATGCCCAAGAAATTCGCGCGGAAACAACTTGGCTAACAGAAGTAAATGACACCACCTTGGCCTTCATTGGTTTCAACGACACAGTTCAAGATCATCTCGACTATCAAGCCGCCACCGAACTCATCGTTAATCTAGAATCAGAGGCAGATTTCACCATTGTTTCCATCCATTGGGGCGAAGAATATCACCCAGAACCCACCACCGATCAGGTTGAGCACGCTCACGCTTTCATCGATGCCGGGGCTGACGTTATTCTGGGGCATCATCCGCATGTTATCGAAACCAGCGAATGGTACAACGGCCCGGACAATGTTCCCCGCCCAATCTATTATTCCCTTGGAAACTTCATTTTTGACCAATATTTTGCAACCAACGTTCAGGAGGGGCTAGGTGTAACTTTAACTCTTCAAAAACCTCACAATAATGAAGACATCCCCACCATAACCTCAAAAGAAACAATTTTTGATCTTATTCAATCTCAGATTGTCACAAGAGTAACCACGGGCCATTGAAAAACACCTCAAAAAATGGTATAATATCAAAACAACTAGAAGAAATAGCGATTTAACCTTCCTTAAATGAAATTAACCTCTCACGGTGCCGCTGGTGGCGTTACCGGATCCAAACACTTACTCGAAGTAAATGGTAAGCGCATTTTACTTGATTGTGGAATGTTTCAGGGGCGGCGTAGTGAAGCCAAAGAACTCAACCACAATTTTTCTTTTGATCCTAAATCAATTGACGTGGTTGTGCTTTCACATGCCCACATCGACCATTCTGGATCTTTGCCAAGACTTGTAAAACTAGGTTATGAAGGTCCCATTTTTACTACTTTTTCGACGCGAGATTTTTGTAATTACATGCTTTTAGACAGTGCCTACATCCAAGAAAAAGAAGCTGAGTATATAAACAAGAAAAAACGCAAAAAAGGCGAACCCATGGTTGAACCGGAATACACTCAAGAGGATGTGATTGAAGCGCTTCATCATTTTCATGGCATTGGTTATAAACGTGCTTATCAAATTGCTCCTGGTGTGAAGGTCACGCTTTTTGAAGCGGGTCATATTTTAGGATCAGCGGTAGTTTTTCTGGAAATTGATGACGAAGAGGATGGGAAGCATAAAACCGTGCTATTTACCGGGGATTTAGGTCGCCGTGGTCTTCCAATTCTAAAAAACCCCTATCAAGTTAAAAAAGCTGATTACCTAATCACCGAATGTACTTATGGAAATCGTTTTCACGAAGCTATTACTGATGTTTATGACATAATGGACGATATTGTGAATCGCACTATTCAGCGCGGCGGGAAATTAATTATTCCGGCTTTTTCACTCGGGCGAACTCAAGAAATCGTCTACACACTTCATCATCTTTTTGCTAAAAAACGTATTCCCCACGACCTTCCAATTATTGTGGATAGTCCGTTGTCTGGGAATGTGACCGAAGTGTTTAAGGCACACGTTATGGATTTTGACGAGGAAGCGCGCAATGAATTTCTGCGTAATCAAGAAAATCCGTTTGGTTTTGGGCGATTGCACTACACGCGTAATGTCGAAGAATCAAAAGCTTTGAATAACAGTCGCGTCCCCATGATTATTATTTCTGCTTCGGGGATGTGTGAGCACGGACGCATTTTGCACCACCTTCGCAACAATCTTGAAGATCCCAAAAACAGCGTTTTGGTTGTTGGTTATATGGCGGAAAACACTCTTGGTCGCAAATTGATCCAAGGAGAAAAAGAAGTAAATATTTTTGGAGATCCTCACCAAGTTCGGGCCGAAATAAAAGTCGTTGATGCTTTTTCTGCCCACGCTGACCGCAGTGATTTGCTTGATTATGCGGTAAAAATTAAGGGGCTTAAAAAAGTCTTCCTAGTTCATGGCGAAACCGAGCAAGCTATTTCGTTTAAAGAGGCTCTCAAAGAAAATGGTATCACTGATGTTGAAATTCCCGCCCGGTTGCAAACCTTTACCTTGTAATAAGTAGGCGGCGAGCCTAAGATAGGAACAGCTTATTTAAGTGATTTTTTATGCTGCCCTGGATCACCGTTGCCATCTTCATTGCTGTTTTTATTCTGATTGTTTTTGAAGTTTTTGACAAAGCCGTGCTGGCGATGATTGGCGCAATTTTGATGGTGGTCATTGGGGTGTTGGATTTTGAAATGGCGATTTCTTACATTGAATTTGAGACTATTGTGCTGTTGATGGCCATGATGTTGCTGGTCGAAGTATCGCGTGAATCAGGGATTTTTTCGTGGCTGACCGTGCGCCTCGCCCAGAAATCAAAAGGCAATCCACTCCTGTTATTTCTGCTGTTTTGTGGAGTGACGGCTTTTGTGTCGGCGTTTTTGGATAATGTGACAACAATTGTGTTGGTGGTCCCGGTAACGATTGCTCTGGTGAAAGGGATGGGGCGTGATCCCAAGCCCTACATCATCGGCGAAATAATTTTTTCCAATATTGGTGGGGCCATGACTTTAATTGGTGATCCTCCAAACATCATTATTGGTGGTGCCACCGGCCTTTCTTTTAATCAGTTTATTATAAATTTGTGGCTGCCGATATTTGGTTCACTTGGTTTTATAGCGTTGATTTTTGTGTTAACTCACTGGAAGCACCACTTAAAACCCATTGGTAGTGATCTTAAAAAACTGTTCATTAGCCAGCTTTTGCTTAAGCAAATTAAGTATCGGTTCGAGAATCTTTATTTAAATAGGGCTTTTATGCGCAAGGCGGTCGCGGTTTTGGTTTTTACCACTCTTGGGTTTTTGTTTCAGCCATATTTGCATCTTTCAGTTGGGTTGATTGCTTTGGCTGGAGCGGTTCTTCTGCTTCTCGTTGCCGCGGAAGAGGCTCATTTAGAAGTCTCTTTAAAATCAGTTGAATGGTCGACGTTGCTGTTTTTTGCCGGACTTTTTGTGATGGTTGGAGCGATTGAACAAGTTGGGTTTTTAGACATTTTAAGTGAAAAAATTATTCATTTGGGAAGTGGAAGTTATCTAGTGTTACTGCTTACAATTTTGTGGATTTCCGGAGGGATTTCCATGTTAATTAACAACATTCCTTTTATGACTTTGATGGTCCCAGTTATTTTTAATATTCAAGCTGGGTTGACTGGCGATGTTGATCCTAATTTGTTGTGGTGGGCGCTTTCTTTAGGGGCTTG
>CAYYQE010000022.1:5340-17165 GCA_964473745.1 uncultured Candidatus Peribacteria bacterium | reverse complement strand
ACCCCCATCACCACCCCGGCCACCACTGGCACCAAAACATTGTCATCCAACTCAATGCCGATTTTTAGATCCAAAGTTTCTACAAACATCGCACAAAAACTCCCAATCAAAGCCACGTGAAAAGGAACAAAAAAGAACGCGGCCAATGTTCCCGCTCCAACTCCCAGCAAAGCCCCATCCACAGTCTTTTTCTTGTTATACGGCAGTTTAACCTCACCAAAATACCTTCCAAAAATATTAGTCACCGAATCCCCCAAAGCCATTATCGCAATCGCAGCCATCGCTATGTTTTTTTCAAAAAGCACCACTGCTAAAAGCGCTCCCAATATCATAAAAAAAGATCCTCTCCCTGGAAATCGTTTCCGATGATGCGGCCGCTCAAAATACTGCAAAATCGGCTCTAACACTGGCAATTCCATAAACAAAGACAGCAGCACCAAAATTCCTCCCACGACAAGGGCCACCAGCAACACCCCCGCCGACACCAAATCCAAATAAATCAAAAACACAATTGCAATTCCCAGTAACGCGTGTCCAGTCTGCCGCCGCACCTCAAATCGATCCTTTACATGACCACTAAACCAATCCGTAAACCCATGTGCTTTTTCCAAATAAAAAAGCAAGGAACCAATTAAATAACCAAGCAGCCCCCCAGCCAACACATCACTTAGATAATGAACCCCGACATACACTCGTGAAAAAGCCACCAATCCTGCAAAAATCGCCCAAGTCCACCAATAACTCTTTAGCCGCCGTCCCCCAAAAAAAGGCAAAGGCGCAAAAATAAACGCCGCATGCATGCTTGGGAAAGAAAACCCAGTAGCCTCTTTTAAAGGCGAAATATCCCATAATTCATAAGGCCGCGGTACCTGAAAACCCATTTTCAGCAAATAACTCACTTCTAGAGCTACCAAAAAAGCCAAGACCACCAAAATTAGTTGGCGGTGTAGCCGTTTTTCAAACAAAGCCACCCCAAAAAAAATCACCCCAAACAACAACCCAAAATCCGTTAAAAACATCATAAATTCATCCAAAAACCCAATCCGGTGCGTGGCCACAAACTGCAAAATGTCCGGGTCCCAATAAAGAGCCCCCAACAACACACAAAACCACCCTAAAAATTTCAAATGATTCATGGACATATTTTAGCACAAACCAGGCTTATCGCATTGCCAAAACCCACAAAAAATGCTAAAATATATAGATTAAAAGCCATAAATACGCCCCATGGACGTACAAAGCGCAATTCACATCATCGAAGAGAGCCCAGATTACGATGAGTTCGCTAAGCTCAAAAAAATCTTCAAGGACCGCCTGGAGGAGCTCAAGGAAACCGATTACACGGAACGCGGGGTTTGCAATTACTATTTATTGCGCATTATTTTGCGCTCGCATTTAATGTACGAAACCGAAGAATGTCGGGAACATTTTTCTGAAATGAGCCGAGAATTTAAAAAACAACTTAAAAAATACAAAAAAGATCGGCGCAAATTCCCAGAAACCGAAATTGACGACTTTTTTCGTTTAATAGAACGCTCTTACAGCTCATTAGAAATTATTTTTCGGAGAAAAGATTTTATCGAAGAGGAACAAAATGCTTATGAACAAAAAATGCACTACCGCCGAGACAAATTTTGGTTCCAAAATAAATTTTGGAACTGGTTTGAATATAAATTTTTGGGGATCACCTCGCTTTATGGGAACAGTTTTGTCAGGTGGGGAGGAACCGCTTTTGTGTTTGCTCTGGTGATGGCCGGTGTTTATGCCTTGCTAGATTTTGGCCAAATAGATGAGTCGCTACGCATCGTGGCCGCGGGTAGCCACTGGTATGATTATATTTATTTTTCAATGGTCACGCTGACCAGTTTAGGATTTGGAGACTTAATCCCCCACACGGTTTGGGGTAAGGTTTTAGTCTCCGGAGAAGTGTTCTTTGGATTTATCATGCTGGGTATTTTTATCAGCTTGATTCAGAAAAAAATGTAGAGCACGCCACAAATTTGCTACAATGGGTTTATGAAAAAATCCACTTTTTCCAAATTGCCCCCTTTTCTTCTTGCGGGACTACTGATTGGCCTTTTTTTAACACTACAATTAAAGAGTGATGTTATTCAAACAAGCTCTTACCCTTTAGATGAATACGAATTACAAACCGAGCTTGTCCAGACATTCCAGAATGATCAGGACGAGTTAGAAATCCGCCTTAATGAAATAAGCACTGAGGTAGAATCAGCCCAAGAAAACACCGCCCGACTCTATGGCAGCATAGATGATAATTATTTAAATAACTTAAAGCAAACTTTGGGGCTTACCGCGGTGTCCGGACAGGGAGTCGTCATCAAATTTGACGATAGCGAGCTAGCTAATCGTGAAAATCTCCAAGCCGAAGCCAACTCCCTGGTTCATGCTTCAGATTTACGCGACCTTGTAAATGTCTTGCGCGCCTTTTCTTATCAAGCAATCACTATTAATGATCAGCGAATCGTGGCCAGCACCTCTATTTCTAGTGCGGGAACCAGTATTTTGGTTAATCATTTTCAACTTTTACCTCCTTTTGATATTCAAATCATCACCGAAGTTCCGGAGTTAGTGATCCAGGCTCTTACTGACGAAGAATTGTTGGCTAGCATTTATAGCCGTATGGAAACCACTGGTCTTCAATTTAAATTCAAAAAAGAAGACGAATTAACAGCCCCCGCCTACATTGGGGGTTATCGCACGAATTATTTAACGGTGAATAGTAATGAATAAAAAAATCATCCTTATTTTGGTTGGAGTAATTGTGGGATTGCTAGCAGCCTTACAATTTCGGTCATATTCGGGCGTCGAAGAATTGCTAGCTCGTGATGCCAGCCAAAATGATGTCCTAAATACGATCTATGTCCTAAAAATGGCTAACGAAAGCCTAAAAACAGACATTTCGGATTTAGAGGCTCAGCTTTTACAATATTCCGATCAAACATCTGCTTACGAAACTTTAGTCGCGGAAATCGAAAAAAACGAGTTATTGCTGGGCTTAAAGCCAATTTCCGGGCCTGGCCTAGAGTTAAGCATCGACACAGACCTAACTATTGAATGGTTGGTGGATGCAACGAATGAATTATGGGCGGCTTCGGCCGAAGCAATTAGTATTAACAATATTCGGCTGACCGAAATTTCAAATGGATTTTCAATGCTTAATGATTTGTTGCTTTTAGACGGAAATATTATAGAGCCGCCGTATGAATTTAAAATCATTGGCGATCAAGACGTACTTGAAAACCTCTTTCTTCAGCCCGGAGGCATTTTTGGAAATTTAGAATGGGAGAAAAAACAAATATCAATGTCTATTGCTGAATAAGCACCCACAAAATAGGTTGCAGAGCTAACATGCCATAAACAAGTGCAATGTAGATGTTTTTGTTAAGCCGTTCGCCTTCAAACAAGCGTGTAGTCTTTTTAACCTGATAATTAGCTGTTTTTAGCTTGTCTTTATACTGTTGATCCATAAGAAGTAGGCGTTTTCGTTCTTTTTTAAATTCAATCATGGGAACCATGCTTTTAACCTGAGCTTCTAATTGACCTACTCGATAATGCGCTCCTTCTAAGCGTTTAACCTGTTCATCGTATTTTTCCTTGAGTTGATCATAAAAGTTTTTGTAAATATTAGCTGGTCCCAGGTCATAATCGTGTCCATGCGGGGTTAAAGGGGTTTTTTCAGCGGTGGTGGCAATAGTTTCAACCTCCGAGATCGTATCTGTTAAAGGCTCACTTTTTGGGTTAGTTTCTTGGTAATAGCGCTCAAATGAAGGCTGAGAGATCCAAATATTGCGATTACTACGCTCGATATCAAAAACACCCCGCCTAATATGACGGTCTAGGGTGCGAATTGAAATTTTGAGACGTTCAGCAGCTTCTTTTCGACTAATCATTTGTGTGGGAGGCATGTTTTAGGGAGGTTAAAAGTGACTAATTGACAGAGCCTTTTTCGGTTGATGTTGAAAACTTAACAACACACTGTCCGGACACCACTAGACATTTGTCTACTCGTTTGTCTACTCGTGTCCGGACACATTTTGATCTGTAAACATGCTCGTGTCCGGACAAAAGGCAGTTGATGTCCGGACACATAATACGCTTTGTCCGGACACTTGTCCAGACATGTCCGGACACCAAAAATAGCGGGAAAATTGAAACGATTTTGACTAGTCAAAACTTTCCCCCTCCCCCACCACCAAAAACGCCGGGGGAGTGGTGAGTAGTTGACAAAAGCCTAAAAAAGACTACAATATAGCCCTTATAATAAATCAAAATGATCAAAGCACCGTCTTTGCAAAAAGAATCGCCCTTAGCGGCTCCCGGGTCTCCTAGTGTGTTAGCCCGGTTACGCAATGTTCGCCAGGCCATTGGTCTTTCTTGTTTAGTTCTTTTAGGGGCTCAAACAGGTTGTTTTCCACAAAAAAAAGAAGACCCAAAGCAGGACGAGCCCGCTCCTTGGGCTTTAAGAGATCCGCAAGAGGTAATACCTGTAGATCAAATGTGTTTTCCTTCAACTGTCCCTGTAGAGGTGGCGGATGGCGATGGGGAACCACCACACCGCCGTGCTTTGCGGCGCGGTTTGACTCCTGAACAACTAGAACGCAGTTTATATGATCGCACCCGGACAACCGGGGAGTATGAGGTAATGCTTAAACCTGATGGGGGGACAATGATCACTTTTACGCCGACCGCCGGAGCTTATGATGATTTATTAGCTATGTATCCGCTTATTTCAGAGGAGGCTATTAATCGTCACGCTTCAGCTGGTGATTTGGAATTAACAGGAACGGCGATTGCTGAATGGAGCGGCGCCGAGGCCGAAAGAGTTCGTTTGAACCGACAAATCGAGGAATACCGACTTTTAAAACTTTGTTTAGGTTTTGAAATTGACGATCCCTTACTGGCTCGCGTTGCCACTGAACAACAACCTTACCCTCAATCTTGGACGGATCAGTTTTTAGCTGACCCTCGGGACCCCGGACTTCTCTCTGGAAGTGAATTAATAGATGAACAAAATTTATACGTTCCGCCGTTTGTCCCACCAGAGGGGCAAAAGCTTCAGTATGTCAGTTTTAATAAACTTAGAGGGGATCATTTATCAGCCCTGCTACGACAAGTTGTTGACACTAAATATCACGACCAAATCTCGCGCTTAGCCGCTTTTGTTAGGTTAACTTCCCCAGAAGGGGAGTGGCGCATTCCCGCTGAGTATTTGAATCCAAGTGAACAACTTGGAATGTTTATGCGTTCTTTAGAATTTGCCCCATCTTCTCCTGAAAATTTACAAGCTAAATATTGGGGGAGAGGGGGTTCACTTCGTAAAATGTTGCTTAGAAATCAGTATAAATACCATCGTGAAAATGGGTATCTTCCTTTTACCGAAGCTACTCGTGATAGTAATATTGCCCAGCTAACTGGCTCAAATGGTAATGGACCGCTTAAAAAAGTAGCGCCAACAGATCAAGATTCTTATGTTCTTAGTTATATTTATGAATCAGACCCGGACGATACTGAGCAGGCAGCCCACACTTATCAGGAAACCCTAACTCTTATTCAAGAAATGGGGCCAGTGGTAGATGACGCCTTACACCAGGCCGGCTTACCAAGTTACATTCAAGCTAAAATTCTTATTACTGCTCTGGGGCGGACCGTAGAATATCAAGAGGCCCTTCGAGCCGGAACTACACTGGTCGATTATTTAGATTCATATCCCGATGATGCTTTTCGGGATCGTAATCGTAATGCCGCTGGAACCAAGGTTGACGCTGCTGGAAATATTATAGAATTAACTGCTCATGGTTATTTCAATGCCGCGGATGCCTCTACCACCAGAATAATGTTAGTAGATACGCGGACTGGAGTAAGTTATATTTTAGGGATTGATGAAAACGAAAATCTTTTGGCTACTGTTCGTATGGCTATGTACCAATTTTTAGCTGATAAAGGAGGAGAAGACTTAGCCCTTGGGGCCCCAGAAGGAGATCATGTCCATATGGCGGGGGTAAGAGCCGCTGAAAAAGGACAAAAGGGACGGCGTTAAGATTTTCTAAATGTGCTAAACTTTTGGCATGATTACTTTGAATTTTATAAATGAGACGAAGAACTCTTTTAAGGAAGAGGATTTTTTGCCGCTGCTTAAGAAAGCAGAGGAGTTATTGGATATTTCGGAAGAAGAAGTGGAATTAGTTTTAACTGATGATGTGACCATCCAAAAAATCAATCGAAAAACGCGCGGTCAGGATCAGCCCACAGATGTTTTGTCGTTTGCAAATCGTGAAATTACTGATGCCATGATGCGCGATGAACATTCCTTGGGTCAGATTTTTATTTCAGTGGAAACCGCCGCTGAAAACGCTGTTGAAATGGAGCAATCACTCGAAGAAGAGCTCCAGTTTTTGTTTGTACATGGATTATTGCATTGCGTGGGGTATGATCATCAGACCGAGGAAGAAGAAGAGAAAATGAAGGAGATGGCTTATAAAATTTTGGGGCGCGCGTAGGATTTTTTGATGCGCAAAGCCCCCCGCCAGATATATTAGGCAGGGGACTGATTCGCTTGTTCGATCACGACTAGAAATTCCCGCGGACGGACTCGGAGGGGGCCGGGACCCAGATCTCGCCACCACCGAGGCTGATCAGATCCTCTTCGGTGGGCTCGAAGGGGTGCGGGACCCAGATCTCGCCACCACCGATTTCGTCCAGTTCCAGGCCCCAGAAAAGGCCGCTGTCGTCGGTGTCCTGGGGGCCGCTGTTTTGGAAGGTCGGCACCGGGAAATTGTAGCCTGCGGCGCGGATCGCCGCTTCCATGGTGACCACCAGCTCTTCGAACGTGGTCTTCAGCTCCTCGTTGCCCTCGGCGGTGAGCGCGGTGTTGTGGACCGTGGTGCTCTTGATAATGGCCAGCTCGTACAGCGGCTGCGTGAGCGCCTTGATCTCGAGGTAGGGCGGGTTGTCAGCCATCTGCAGGCGTTCCGGTTCGGACTGCCCTCGGAACAACTCCAGCGCCTGGAGGAACTCGATGATGTTGTTGAGCTGGGTGGTGGGCGCCGAGGCGGGATCGATTTCAAAGTCGAGCACCTCGTACTCGGCGGCCGTGCAGTACTGACGAACCAGGTTACGTGCCGCGTCCACGGCCCGACTGCCCGCATCGTCGTAGTACTGGTGCATGTCGATCTCGAGCGTGGTGCGGTCACCGTGGGCCCGGAACCAGCTGGGGGAGGGAATCACCATGGTCAGCAGCACGAGCAAGAACATGGCGGGGATGAGGACCTGGGGGGAGAACAGGGAGGGAAAGCGACGCATGAGAACTCCTGCGTGGTGGGGAAAATAATGTGAAAGAACAAACGCCCGGGTATACACCAGACGCCCATCCTTCACATAAGGGGTGGGTGAATTTAGAAAAGATAGCGGCTAGTAGCAGCCAAGGAGCGCTACTATACCTGATAACCTTTAAATGTCAACACTTGCCACTCAATCTACTTTAAGGGTAAATTCTTAACTAACAAATGTTTTTCTCAAACAAAAATCGCACCATCCCAATCCTCATGGGTACTCAGCACCCAGATAACGCGGGTGTTCCTTTTTGGGGGGACGATCCTTTTATTGAATCCAAGCAAGAAACAGAGGAGGTTTACGAAAATCTAGTTACCCTAGATTGCGATGAGTATATGTGGGACTGGGAAGGCAAGTTTGCCGACGAAGCTATGATCGAACGTCTGATGTCCACCCATCTCGAAATTTTTCAGAAACAACAGATTGGGCGCGACAAATTTATCACGATTCGTGTGCCTAATATTTGGGAAGAAAAAACTTTTAAACTCGCCCGGGCATACATGAGCGTCCTTTCAGCTGCCGAGTTTACGAAATCTTTAAAACTACATTCTCCACCGGTTTTTGAGTTTATTTTACCGATGACTACTTCTGCGAAACAGCTTTTGCATGTTCAAAAAACATTTCAAAAAACCGCTAAACTCCATCAAGATATTTTTGAAAACAATGAATTTGGGGATGGTTACGTGCATATGATTCCTATTTTTGAAAGCGTTGAAGACATGGCCGGTTGCGGCGCAGTTTTAGCAGAATTTTTCAAAGAAAGCTTGCCGCCATATATGCGCGTTTTCCTCGCGCGATCAGATCCAGCACTTAACGCAGGGTTTGCTCCAGCCATGCTCGCTACTCGGATGGGATTGCGTGAAATGTATCGCATTGGTGAACAATTCAACGTCCCAATTTATCCAATTATCGGTACGGGTTCCCTTCCTTTCCGGGGTGGGATCAATCCCGAAAACATCAAGAAAAGTCTTCCCCAATATCAAGGAGTAAAAACCGTCACTATTCAATCTGCTTTCCGCTACGATTATTCACTCCCCGAAGTCAAAGAAGCGCTTAAGTACATGAGAGAAGAACTAACCGACGTAAAACCAGTTAAATTCAGCGACGAAGAATTCAAACTACTCGGTGATTTAACTGACCTCTTCAAATCATTCTATCGCCCCACAATCGAAAAATACGCCCCTCACATCAACGCCATGGCCGAACATGTACCAAGTAGGCGTGAACGTCTCCAACACGTCGGCTTGCTAGGTTATAGTCGCGGCATAGGCGAAGTAACATTACCGCGGGCCATCAAATTCACCGCGGCTTGTTATTCCATGGGCCTTCCCCCAGAATTTATTGGAACTGGGCGTGGATTACGCGCGGCCAAGGAAAAAGGTCTCATGGATGTTTTGAACCAGCATTTCACCACACTCACCTGGGAACTCCAACACGCTGGCAAATTCCTCAACAAAGAAAACCTCCACGAATTTGCCCAAAAACACGAATGGGCCCAAGAAATTCAGGAAGACGTCAAATTATGCGAAGAAATTTTGGGCATGGAATTTGGCCCACACAAAGAACATCACCTTCTCCACCGCAACGTCACTTCCAACATCCTGCTCAAACAAAAACTCGGCCTAGATTTTGCAGATGACTTAGTTGAGGCCGCGGTTATGAGGAAGAGTTTGGGGTAGGGTTCTAGAATTTTTGGAGATAGTCAAATAATATTCTACGTGATATATTCATTTCCTTTTTAACTCTAAATTTAAAATTGGAAGCCAATCACGTAGAAATCATAGATGACCCACAAACCCTAGCAAGTATTACCGCTGAAATTTTAGGCGATACAGAATTATTAGCTGCTGCTGAAGAAATTAGGGATTATTTAGTTATTTATTTAGAACATTGGCTAGAAGATGACACTGGCTCATATAGTGTCTCTTTGATAAGAGACACTGACGGTAGAATATCCTCATTTAGGACGGGGACTACTGAAGGAGACATCTTCCATTCTGGGTGGATATTAACAAGGGTAAGCAAACAAGGAGGGGGTTTATATAAAAAAATAGCAGTAGCCACGATCGATGATAGTCGTAGGCGAGGACTGACAGAGATAAGAGCCACTGTCGCCCACGAGAGTCTAGGGCCGGCCCTTATAAAAATGGGATTCACCTCAGTTCCCAATACCATTAATTATACGCTCACACTTTAAAAAGCTCCTCCCACGATAAAAATCCACCTGCCCGAGGACAGCTGAATTTTCATGGTCGGGGTGAGAGGGCTCGAACCTCCGACCTCGTGGTCCCAAACCACGCGCGCTACCAACTGCGCCACACCCCGATATTTAAAAGCCACCCGAGTATAAGGGAAACAGGGTCAGAGCTCAAGAGAGATTTAAGCGGTTAGT
This sequence comes from uncultured Candidatus Peribacteria bacterium, assembly GCA_964473745.1. Taxonomy (GTDB): domain Bacteria; phylum Patescibacteriota; class Gracilibacteria; order UBA1369; family UBA12473; genus JABJMC01. The sequence continues at coordinate 7,423 of CAYYQE010000022.1, read as the reverse complement.
TTTCTTCCTTTGGCACAGCTTGGATGAGTACTGAATATGTTAACGTTCCCGGGGCTCTAATTACGCCAGTCCCTCCAGGGATTTTCCCATCTTGAACCAAAGATTCAGAAATGTCATACATTAAGCTGGGCGATATTCCAATTTGGCCGTGGCGTGAACCTTTTTTGCTAGGTTGCTCCGCATGATACCAAAGCGTGCCTTCCGGAACCTCCCGACCATCCATTTCCGATCCTCTATAGGATTCCAAGGGCTGTTCATTAACATAAAAACTAGCCTCATCATTCAACATTCTATATTCGCCACCTTCTTTTTTGGTGGGGCCGATTTGAATAGTTTTCCCCTCAAAATCAGTATGTGACGGATGAATTTGAATTGTTCCATTAGTTAATTTTACTTGGTGGGCCACAACATTTTTGCCGTCCAACTCGAAAAACGTAAATTCCACAGTCCCAGCCACTCCCATAGCTTCTTGAATAGATTCCATGGTTTTCTTAGCCAAAAATTCTTCAGCCTCGGTTTTTTTTTCAGGCGTAACATCATCCTCGGGTCCTAAAATGTTATCAACCCCACTCTGCAACTCCGCTGCCTCTCCTGCCAACTCAAGATTTAGATTGTAGTGTTCGCCTTGTTCGGCATAGACTGCTAGTTGTTCTTGACCTTTCGTTCGTTGTTCAGCACTAAGCTCAAGTGGTTCGTTTGGAAAATTTTTAACTTCTCTGGTTAATTTTTTAAGCGCCTGTTTTAAGGCTTGATTAGGTTTCCCAGATGGCCCCCCGGTAGCTGTTAATTTTTGAACGCTTTCATCCGCTGCTTTAATCTCTAAAGTAAGCGTTACCTCATGCTGATTACCCCTTCTCCCAACTGCCTCTAGGCCAATTTCAAAACCAGTAACAGCGTGAATATCATCGGAATTTTCTGCAAGCGTACTCTTAAATTCGGTATGTTCTTGTTCTGGGAATTCAGCAGGGCGGCCCTTTTGCCATTCTGCCATCTGTTGATTATATCCACCTAAAGATTTTCTTTGGTGTTCTTGATGATTAGCAACAACAACCGCCTCCGCCGCTTTGAGCGCTTCATTTAAGGCTTTTTGATAAGTGTTTTCTTGGCGGATTTCTTTTACTGTAAAGGCAACGCCATCTAACATAAAATCAAACTGCACAATAGCCGCTTCTTCTTTGGCTCCAAGGACTAAGGGGTTATCTGGATCTTCATTTGGTTGGTATTGGCGCATTGTTGGCGTCCCGATTACCATCCCCGCGTAATTAGCCTCTAAATAAGTTGTAAGCTCCTCTGGATTTTCTACATTTTGAACTTTATTGCGCAAACGCGGCCCTTCTGGTTCTTCAGCAGACTCGGCCTCAGTATTTTTAGGAGTTCCTCTTACAACATCTGAATCGTCTTCGGCGGCTTGGACTTGCTCGACCAGGGCCTCAAATTCAGAACTCCCCTCCGGATGAATTACAACCGCACCACTATCTTCTACCCGAATAACACAAAGAGGAGTTTCTTCAGCATCATCAGCCGTAACAATAACTCCGTCATCTAAGCCTAATCTTTTTCTTAACTTCCCATCTTTATCAAGTGTTCGCATTAGTTCCTGAGCAGCCGGGCTGTTACTGGTCTGGTTTTGGTCTCGCAAGGCTTCACTTAAATCATCCAAGGCATCTCTAGCTTCTTCTTCACCTGTAATAGTTGGGAGATTGTCGGCGTTTAGTTCAATTGGTTTTTTGAATTGAATATAAGATCTAATTCCAGGTCCGTTTTCCCTGCGTCGTCGCACGATTTGCAGAGTATCTTCGTCAATAATATTAACCTCCATGCTTTTGAATTTTGAAAGGTCTTTATCTGCGGAAAATTCTCCCAATGGGACTCCGTTCCCGCGGCGAGTACGAGCATAATTTGTTCCGTCTGGGATTCCTACCATTGATAGTCTTACTGCCGAATCGCCTCGAGTATCAAGGTCCAGCAAGAATTGAAACTTCCCTCCGGGCAAACCTTGTTGTTCCAAGAAGTCAGTGGCTCCTTCGCCATAACGCATCTCTGGCTCCCCGGGTAGTTTTTCATCTTCCACGTCTTCATCCAC
>CAYYQE010000022.1:0-5240 GCA_964473745.1 uncultured Candidatus Peribacteria bacterium | reverse complement strand
CCCAGCCGCACCATCCACGGACAGCCCATATTTAGCTTGAAAATCACGAATGTTTTGCTCAGGAGATGAGCCACTAGAGTCAGCACTCTCTAAAAGTTCTTGAAGAGCAGCATTATTTGGGTCGATAATTTCTCCTGCAGCTGGCGGACCCTCTATTGTCTCGGGATTAAGAGCAGGTACCCGTGGTTTTTGCGGAGCAGCCTCTGTTAGTGCTTGTGGCTCGGTCACTGGCGCGGTCGGATTCGGCGTTGGCGCAACCTCGGAGCCATCAGCAACAAGAAAAGGATAAATTTCAGCATCAACCTCATCTGTTACCATACACATGGCATCTTCATAACTAGCCTGAGTAGCCTCCATGGTTTGCCTATAGGAATTTGCCACAGGATTAAGAGAAAGTTGGAGATCTGCTTCAAGTGCCGCAACATCTTCTTCTGAAAAACCTGCCGTAAAAGAGCTCGTACCATCGGCAACCGAACTCATTAACTCATCCACCGATTCTTCCGCAACCTGGTAATCATCTTCACAAACATCATCAAAATCAGCCGGATCTCCTTCACTGTAACCAAGCTCCTCATCTAGAGAAGCATCCTCGCTCTCACCTTCATCGTAATGGGATTCACCATAACTTTCCTGAAAAACCAAACGGTTTTCCCGCCAATCCTCTGCCTCCGATGATCGAAATAGTTTTAGCATAAATTAAACATTATCAAGTTCGGAAAGAATAGAATCCAGTTCAGACGATTCTTTTTCGCGATCCCTTTCTTCCAATTTTTTAAGGGCCTTAGGCAGGCCGTGCTGAAAGAACTCTTTTACTTTGGCAACATAATCAAGATTAGCTGCCCTAATAGCCAGATTTCGTTTTTGTTCAAGTTCTGTTTTTTTGGCCTCGGCCTTCTCGAGTATGGCAATAACTTGCGGTAATTGTTCCGGAGTTAAACGGTCTGCGGAGGCCACCAATTTTTGGCGAGTCTCATCACTTAAGACAGTTGATTTTTCGATAACAGCTTGTAACTTAGGATCCATTTTTTGGTGAATTTTTATTTTGATTTTTTTATTCTTAATATTATACCTTATTTCCAGGTTAAATTCAATGGGTTATGGCGGGGGGAAGAGAGGGGAGGGTTTGAGGTCGAAATAGTTCTCGCAGCGCGGCTGGCTCGGTCTTTTGCGCAGCAAAAGCAGCCGCGCGAGGGCACAGGGAGTGGCCGCCGCTGGAGCGGCCAACTTCCGGTATTGAGGCCCAAACCTCTCCCCTCTCAAATATTCCCTCTTCACACTCTTCTCCTCTCTCTTCCCCTTGCCCCTCATCCCCCCTTGAATTACCCTAAAACCATGAAGAAATGGTTCACAGACCTTATTGGCACCCCCATTGCTCTGCGAAAAACCCCTTTCAAGGTCGGTCGCTTGTTGGAATTGGTGGTTCATCCGGATGACGGGAGTTTGGTGGCCTTAATCACTACTAAAAGGCGCGCCATTGCGCCGGTAGATTTAGGCCCTTTTGAACGCGATATGTTTACCGTGCGTGAACCAGATGTGTTGATTTCACCTAGTGAATTAGTTCGTTTAAAAAGTCTTCCTAAGGAGAAAAGGCGACTGCTCGGCAAGAATGTGGTTACTAAGTCTGGACAGCGCTTAGGGCGCACTTATGACCTGGCTTTCGATATGGAAACTTTTTCACTGGTTCAATTTCTCGTTACTCGTAAGTGGTTTCTTTTTTTGACGCTCGAAAAACGCATTTTGTCCTTCAAAGATATTGTCGAAATAACAGAGGAAGCCATCATTGTGAAAGACCGTTCAGCTACTCAAAAAGTTGGCTCTAAAAAATTAAAGCAATCTAAAGCTGGGGCCCCGATGGCCTAAGCCTCAAACTAAAATAAAAGCCTCGCCATGAAGACGAGGCTTTTTGGAGGGTCTATTAAACACCACTGCTTTTAAGTTAGGTAGACGACACGTCACCTGTTCCCGCTCCGCCAATAACAGTGTTGACGATGGCGAAAGAAAGAAGAATCACAACAATACCAACGATTGCGTACATAAGAATCTTTTTCGCTTTTTGAACATTTTCATCATTACCGGCCGAGGTAACATACAGAATACCTCCGTAGATAATCATTACTGTCGCAAGGAATCCAAGGAAGTAGAGGAAGAAGTTAACAATCGTTCGAGCGAGTGTTCGGAAACTTCCTTCACCACCAGTAGCAGAGGTGATGTTTTCTGGGGAGTCTGAGCTTGAGATAAGCTGTGCATTGGCAAGGTCGACTCCAAAGTAGTTGTAAGCTAACAAAGCAATTGCGAGCAAACCTAGGAAGACGCCGACTTGTTTTAGCGTAGACCGTGTAATGGCGATAGAATTCATAGCAGTGGGAGTTAAGGGTTAATGAATTTCTGTTTATAAATTATAATGCATATGGGGGTACTGAACACTAAAAGGCATTGACACATTTAAATTTAAGACTATGAATAAAAAAGTTACTAAAAATTTGGACTTAATCTGGGGACAGGATCATTCTCTGGCCAGCTTTAGTTCGCACAGTTATTTATTGCGTGGCGATAAGAAGATTCTCATTGATCCGGGGAGCTTTGCCCATCAGAAAGAAATGGCTGAGCTAAGCCCTGATTTGATTGTTGCTACCCATGAGCATTGGGATCATATTGCCGCCGCTGATTTTTTTGAAAATATAACTAAATTGGCTCACCCCGAGGCCCTCTCTGCTGTTAATCAGCCGGATCCAAACGTTGTGCGCCCCACCGGCCAAGGCGATGAGCATAAATCAAAATTTGAAGCGATTCCCGACATAATTGACTTAGGAGATCTCAAACTTGAAGTGATTTGGACGCCGGGCCACACGCGTGGGGGGATATGTTTATACGAGCCAACCGCCAAAATACTATTTGCTGGGGACACTGTTTTTGCGGATGGGGGAGTAGGCCGCATTTTTCACACTGGAAATCGTGATGATTACACTGAATCACTTGAAAAACTCATGATCCTTGCCAAAGAACGCGGCATAGCTTTAATTTGCCCGGGCCACGGTGATTTAGTCGAAGGTGAAGAAGCTTGTCTAGACAGCCTTCGCGCCAGCTACCACAACCTCTCGTTCTAATTCCACACCAAATTTTTCACGCACCGCGGACTTAGCAATATCGCCCAAAGCCAGCAAGTCGGCCGCGGTCGCCTCGCCTACATTCATAAAAAAGTTTGCGTGCTTTTCTGAAATTTTTGCCCCACCAATTTGGTGACCTTTTAACCCACATTCATCAATCAATTTTCCAGCTGGTTGCTCGGGTGAAGGGTTTTTAAAAAATGAGCCACCACTCCGTCCTGGTGGTTGCTTATCTAGCCGTGCGGATAAGGTGTCTGGACACGCCACAACAGGTTCGGTGCCACCTTTTGGCGCCTCCTTGTCTAGACACAATTTTACACTCAAAATTACGTCATGAGTTTCTTTAATTCGGCTCCAACGATATGAAAAATTAAAATATTCCGGCCCCACCTCACGCACTTTTTCTGCTGCCATGTCATAGACTGTCGCTGAATCAAAAACATCTTTCATTTCCGTGCCAAAACAACCGGCATTCCCAGCCACGGCTCCACCCATCGTTCCAGGCAATCCTTTGAACGCGTCCAATCCAGTCAGTCCAGCCTCGCGTGTTGCCGTAATCACGGCTGGCCACTTGGCACCGGCTTCCGCTACCACACAATTTTTTCCCACAGAATTTTCCTCCATACGCACTTCATTTGCCGTGATCCGAATCACTAACCCCGGAAAACCTTCATCTAAAAACAAAACATTACTCCCGCCCCCAAAAATAAAAACTGGCACATCATCCTCGCGCGCAACTTTCAAAAGAGCGGCTAATTGCCCCAAGTCTGCAAGTTCATAAAAATAACGCGCCTCACCCCCCACACCATAAGTGCAATAAGGTTTCAGGGAAACATTTTCACGAATATTGGTAAATTCAGCTAATTTCATGCTTCATTGGTAAAGGAGTAGGGCGATAGTGTCAATAACCTTGCGTTCAAAAAATAAATATGTTTAGATTTGAGCGTCCCAATTCTGGGACTAATCTAGCCGACATAGCTCAGTTGGTAGAGCAACAGTTTTGTAAACTGTGGGTCCTCGGTTCGAGCCCGAGTGTCGGCTCCATTACGCAAAGCGGAATAGCATTCCGGTTTTGCGCAACACGGAGCTATGCCGCGCCGCCAGCTACGCGCTATGCCGCGCGGCGGAGCGCCGCTATGCCGCGCGCGACTTTTCCTTTCCCCGGCCCCAACCACTATAGCGACCCAGGGGTTCCTCGGCCGGAGACGCTGAGCTTGCCATAGACGCTGAGCTTGCCATAGCCCTAACCCGACCACGAACATGCGCGGTGACTTCTTTTGGCTTTTGTCGGGCCGCGGCCACTTCTTCCGACGTTGCCATCAAGGGGCCCGTTCGCGCGGGGGCTCCAAAATAATTTGTTAAAGGCGGAGGATTAAGCGGTTCCTTATTCGCTGGCTCCTCAGCCGCGGCTAAGGCATCTCTTTCAACTTTTGCTAATTGAACCAGCGCTTCTCTAGCCTTTTCCTGGGCCGCGGCCATTTCTTCCGGGGTGGCCATTAAGGGGCCTGTGCGCGCAGGTGTCCCAAAATGATTTGTTGGAGGTGAGGGTGATCCTAATCCTTCCATAATGTTTTTGGTTAAATAATAAAAATCCCCGCTTTTTGAGCGAGGTTATGGACTTAATTAAATAAAAAACCTCGCTACATCAAAATAATGATAATAATCACGAGGCTGAGAAGAGTGCTTATGCGGATTTTGCCGCTTGTCTTAGCGGAAATCTTGGAAAACAGGTTGGAAACGCATAAATTCTTCATAATTGTTATGATTATATTCATAAAAGTTTGATTGTCAAATTTTTTTTGCAACCTGAGCCACGGCGAGATTTAGTTGCGTTCACGTACCATTCCGTTATAATCGTCCTCGCTAATTCGGTTTTACCATGGGCAGGTTCCAGAGTGGCCAAATGGGGCAGACTGTAAATCTGCTGGCTCCGCCTTCGGGGGTTCGAATCCCTCCCTGCCCACCACTGTTTTTAGCATGTCCACGCGTGTCTTCACGCGGGGAGCGCGGACTTTGGCGCCGAGTTCGCCCGCCGAGTTTGTGCTGAGTTTGCGCCGAGTTCGCCCGCCGAGTTTGTGCTGAGTTTGCGCCGAGTTGCGCCGAGTTTGTGCTGAGTTTGCGCCGAGTTGCGTCGAG
>CAYYQE010000021.1:860-21602 GCA_964473745.1 uncultured Candidatus Peribacteria bacterium | reverse complement strand
AAAGGAGTGAAAACAACAGTTTGTTCTCCAGGATTAAAAAACTTTGTGCCACCCTATGATGCGACAGCTGTTCAACGACTAAAGGAGGCGGGCATCGTGATGCTGGGAAAGACGAATTTGGATGAATTTGCTTGTGGGGCTTCGACAGAGCATTCTTGTTTTGGATATACAAAAAATCCTTGGGATTTGAAAAGAGTTGCTGGGGGATCTTCCGGGGGGTCAGCGGCCGCAGTGGCCGCGGATATGTGTTTATTTGCGATTGGGACTGATACTGGCGGATCAATTCGGCAGCCAGCTTCTTTTTGTTCAACTTCTGGGTTAAAAGTGACTTATGGTCGGGTTTCGCGATCCGGGGTGACCGCTTTTGCTTCTTCCTGGGATACGATTGGAGGGTTTGCCAAAACAGCTGAGGATTTGGCTTATGTTTTGCAAGCAATGGCCGGGCAGGATCCGCATGATATGACTACGGCGCCAAAGGAGGTGCCTGATTATGCAAGTTTACTTTCTGGAGATGTGAAGGGTCTGAAAATCGGTATTCCTAAGGAGTATTTTATAGAAGGAGTTGATAAAGAAGTTAAAGAAGCGGTAATGGCCGCCACAGCGCAACTCGAGGCTCAAGGGGCTGAAGTTCGTGAAATTAGTTTACCAATGACAAAATACGCGGTGGCAATGTATTACATTGCGAGTCCAGCCGAGCTTTCGGCTAATTTAGCACGGTTTGATGGAATTCGATTTGGTTCTAAACCAGATGATGAAGCAGAGGATTTGATTGATTATTATTTTAAACAACGGTCAAGTGGGTTTGGGCCAGAAATTAAACGTCGGATTATGATGGGGACGTATGTTTTGTCCGCTGGGTATTACGATGCTTATTATAAAAAAGCGCAAAAAGTGCGTACTAAGATTATTGAGGATTTTAACAAGGCTTTTAAGGAGGTGGATGTGATTTGTGCGCCAGTGTCTCCATTTCCGGCTTTTAAGGCTGGAGATAAGGTTGATGACCCGCTCGCCATGTATATGGCCGATGTCTTAACTATTCCAGCTTCGGCGGCTGGAGTGCCTGGTCTTTCAGTGCCGTGTGGATTTTCGAAAACCGGACTTCCGATTGGTTTGCAGATTATTGGGCCGCAGTTTGAAGAAGGGCGGATTTTAAATGTTGGGCATGCTTTTCAGCAGGCTACGAAATGGCATCAGCAGCGACCAGCTATTTAGCACAACATTCTAGAATAAATTTTTCGATTTGGAGCATGAATTCACGTTGATCCGAGACTTTATAAGTGAATTCTCCGGTTTTTAAACCACGATCGATTTGGAGTAGTTTTTGGTAGATGATGTGGAGTTCTTTTTCAGAAAAATTTGTTGTTTGACTGGCGATTGAGGTTACAGCATAGGGATGCTGTTTGATTTTGCTAGCGATTTGGGCGTGGGCTATACCTTGGCTTTGGAGTTCTTTAATCTGAGTAATCATGCGGAATTGGCGCACTAACATTGAAAAGATCATAGGAATTGGTTCGCCTTTTTCAACTAAATTATGAAAAAGAGCAATGGCTTCGCTGGCTTTTCGTTGGCCGAGTGAATCTGTGAGTTTGAAAACCGTGGTATTAGCGCTACCACTAACCATTTCATCGATAATTTCTCGAGTAATAGGTTTTTTCTGAACATGGGTGGTTAGTTTTTCAATTTCGTTTTTTAAGCGCCAGGAATCATTGCCAATAAGACTTCCTAAATAAGTAGCTGGCCCCCATTCGATTTCACTTCCTAATTCTTTGACGCGATTGGTAATCCATTCTGTTAAATCATTTCCAATGAGTGGTTTGCATTCTTCTAAGCGGGCTTGTTTTTGGAGTTTTTTGAATAAAGCCTTGCGACGGTCTGGGGGAGTGATTTCTAGGAAAATTAGAGTGGTAAATTCTGGGATTTTTTTAAGAAGCTCAATCATCTTTTTTTGGGTGTCGGAATCTTGGATTTTTAAGAAATCCTTAACAATAATAAGTCTTTTTTCTCCTAAAAAGGGGATTGATTCGGCGGCTTCGATGATTTGGTTAGGGGGAGTGTTTCCTTCGAATTGGTCTAGGTTAATATCGCCCTCGTATTTTTCGATGAATTTGGCCTTCCAGAAGTCGAGTTTTTCGTGGATGCCAAATTGGTCTTCGCCGAATAAGAGGACAATGTTGCTCATGGTCGAAGTTTACCACAAATAAGATGGAAGGAAAGATAAGCACCTTTCACAAACGACAGAACCGTTGGACCGCCATCCGACTCATTCTGGTCGCAACGTAGGCTTTCTTCGAAACCTACCTTGCTCCCGGCATTCATCGCATATCGGTTCCCAACGAACCTGTAAGTTTGTTCAAGATCCTTACCTTTCCTTCTATCATTTAATGCACAGTTCGTTCTGAACTAACATCGATATACTGTTCTAATCCCGGAGGAGTGTTTAAAAAGATTCGTTCATCATAACGGAGCACAACATTACCGTGGCTATAGTTAGCTGGTCCGGCAAAGGTGCGTTGTCCGAGTAGACTATTAATGTTCCCGTAAACAGAACCGTAAATCGTGAGCGTAGTAAATGGATCAGTCCAATCACCGTCCATGTTTCCACCAACACCATCAATTTCTTGAATATAGTAAACACCAACCATGTCTGTTACATAAGCTGGATCGTTTTCTACATAAACATCTCCACCAAGCACAATAAAGGCAATCGATGGGATGGCTTCTAGATCAGTAAAAGTATGAGTGCTGTCATCATAAGTGATGTCGTCACGAATGCGAAGATCAGCGTTTTCAATAATAAAGGTATAAGCCCCGGATGGTACGCCACTATCTAAATCAAACACTACATCTACTCCAGAAAAGTGATAGACATTTTGACTTGGATTAGTGAGATAGGAGTCAGAAATATTTTCTAAATCATTAAAACTTTCAATAACAATTTCATCGTTTTCAACCAACAAGACATTTTCTAGGGTTTGTCCTTGAGAAATAGATTCAAAGTTGGCAATTCTTTCGTTATCTACGGTTTTGATACGACTCCAAACACTAGAAAGATCACTAATAATTTCCTCAGCCTCGTCTAGTAGGTAACTAGAAATGCGAGAGAGGAAGGAAGAATCTTTGGACATTACGACCGCATCACTACTCTTGTAATCCTGGTAACAGGAGATGTCAAAAGTTTCAAGATCGCCTTCGATATAAACATCACCAGCATTTTGCGTAAGCAAGTATGGACAGGTAATTGTAATATCAGCGGAAGCAGTGTGAGTTTCTTCTCCGTTCACCGCGGTCGCGGTATTTTCTAAATATTGAACTGGGCAAGAAACATTGTCATCAGCGGCCATGGCGGCACAATCAAATTCTCCATTAGAAACGCGACCAATGTATTGGATTAAAATGTCGCCGTGTTGAAGGGCGTTATGAAGATTTTTTAGAGTTAATTCTGTTTCAATACTACCCTCGTAACAGGTGTCGGTAATGATGCCATCACATTCAGCGATAATTGTTCCAACGTCAGAATAATAGACTTTAAAAGCTTGGTTATCAGTCCAGTTGGTAACTACAGCCGGGTCGCCTGTTTGAGGTTCGTAAAAGGTTATATCACCAGCTGCCCAGCCAAGATCATCAGTGAGATATTCATCAGCAATAACACCTCCAATCCCTTCAACTCCATCATCACTAGAAATAGAGTCATTAATAACAATTTCGTCTCCTTCTTCGTAAGCAGTTTGGTTATTAGAAATATAATAACTAAGAGTATAGAAAACATAATCAAAGTCATGGGCATAGGTTTCGGTTGGGACAAATCCATATCCGCTACTAGAAGTTGTTCGATCCGATTCTGTGAGTTGGCCATCTTCGGCGTTGTACCAACCAAAGTTATAAGTAAAAGCAGTTTTTTCTAAATCATCATCGTGTTCTGCTGGCTCTGGTTCTGGAGGTTCTTCACCTTCCTGTACAAAAGTGGCGTTACAATAATTGGATAGGTCGACTTTAACATTAAGGTCAAAATTTCCGTCTTCATCAGTAACTAAAAAGGTTGCTAAAATTTCGTTGCTATCTTCTTCTCTGACGGGATCAGCGGTTAGTTCTAGTCCGGTATAATCCCATTCAAAGTCATAGTCATAGTTTTCACCGACTCCTTCCCAAGCCGCGTTGTTGTCAGCAATAGCTTCGATGGCAAAAGTGATTTCATCATCAAGTGATTTGTCACCTTCGGCGTAAGTGAAAGTGTCGCCTTGAGAACAGTAGTAATCGTCATAGCTATTACAGTGGTCAGCGTCAGTACCACTAAAGGTGTCGACGTCTGGATCGCTAAAGCGGAGTTCGTAACAGTAGAAAGAGCTTCCGCCGCCAGGGGTAGGTGTTGTCCCGCCGCCACCGCCACCACTTTCGGTTTTACAATCAGAGCTGCAACCATCGCCGCCAACATTATTGCCATCATCACATTCTTCTCCTTCTTGAATTTCTCCATCACCACAATAAGGGGCAACATCAAGTTGGCAAGTGGCTGAACAGCCGTCACCATTTTCATTGTTGCCGTCATCACATTCTTCGCCTTCATCCATAATTCCATCACCACAATAAGGCACGCCTTCAAGATAAGCAGTGGCGTAACAAACATCCGCATAATCAGTTGCTTCATAAACACTAACTACATCACCGGCAATCCCCGAGTAATCAACTTGGGTGGCGGTAGTTGTGATACTGTTGCCTGAATCTGTACTGGTTGTAAAAATTCCATCTGGATTGGTAGTAGTCCAAGTCCAAGGGCCGGCCCAATCCGTGGGGTCAGAAGTGATTGAAAAAGTAACGTCAGTTTCGGTTGTAGTGGTGGGGTCCATGACTAAGCTAACACAAGGTTCTGTTTCCGTAGTGATCTCAGCCACACAAGTGTCCGGATAGTCTTGTTCAATAATATAAATAGTGTCGCCACCTTCACAGTTATAAACGTAAAAGGAGTTTTCGCCGGTGCTGTTTCCAATGAATTCAAGTGAAATTTCTCCACTACCAGCCTCTGCTTCTTCGAGAGTTTTAGTGAAAAGACAAGCTTCACCAGTACTCCAAATGTCATAAGTGCCATACCAATTTTCATTGCTTTGGTTAGCAGCGGTGAAACTAATTTCTTGGATTTCCAGAGTTTCGTCATAAGTGAAAGAAGTAGGTTCGGCTGTAAGGACAGCACAGTAAAGGATTTCTGTTTCCGTAGTGATCTCGGCCACACAAGTGTCCGGGTAGTCTTGTTCAATAATATAAATAGTGTCGCCACCTTCACAATTATAAACGTAAAAGGAGTTTTCGCCGGTGCTGTTTCCAATGAATTCAAGTGAGATTTCTCCACTACCACCCTCAGCTTCTTCGAGAGTTTTTGTAAAGAGACAAGCTTCACCAGTACTCCAAATGTCATAAGTGCCATACCAATTTTCATTGTTTTGGTTAGCAGCGGTGAAACTAATTTCTTGGATTTCCAGAGTTTCATCATAAGTGAAAGAAGTAGGTTCGGCCGTAAGGACAGCACAGTAAAGGATTTCTGTTTCCGTAGTGATCTCGGCCACACAAGTGTCCGGGTAGTCTTGTTCAATAATATAAATAGTGTCGCCACCTTCACAATTATAAACGTAAAAGGAGTTTTCGCCGGTGCTGTTTCCAATGAATTCAAGTGAGATTTCTCCACTACCACCCTCAGCTTCTTCGAGAGTTTTTGTAAAGAGACAAGCTTCACCAGTACTCCAAATGTCATAAGTGCCATACCAATTTTCATTGTTTTGGTTAGCAGCGGTGAAACTAATTTCTTGGATTTCCAGAGTTTCATCATAAGTGAAAGAAGTAGGTTCGGCCGTAAGGACGGCACAGTAAAGGTCTTCGGTGCCGATTGGGATTTCGTCGTTACAATTATCTGGATAGCTATTGTCTTGAATATAAATAATGTCACCAGGGGCACAGTTATAAACATAGAAAAAGTTTTCTCCAAGGGAAAGCACTTCTAGTAGCAGGGTAGTTGTCCCTGTCCCAGCCTCGGCTTCGCCTTGGGTAGGGGAAAACAGACAAGCTTCGCCGCTACTCCAAATTTCGTAGCTACCTAGCCATTCGTTATTATTTTGATCAACGACTTCAAATGTTACTTCTTGAATTTCAAGGCTTTCGTCGTAGGTGAATGAATCTGGTTCAGCGTTGAAGACGGCACAGTAAAGATCTTCTTCTCCAACTGGAATTTCAACGTAACAATCATAGGCATTATAGATTTCTTCGACACGAACAACGTCTCCGGCCTCACAGCCGTAAACATAAATAGTCGTAGTCGAGATGGAATCAAGAGAGTCTTGGCCAAGCCCAGCTGCGGCGTCATCGTAAGTCTCGGTGTATAAACAAGTGCCGTTTTGGCTGTAAATTTCGTAGAGGCTTTCCCAGGCAGCTCCATTTTGGTCGTAGGTGTCAAAGTTAATTTCGGCAATGGCCTGGACTTCTTCATAAGTGAGTGAAGTCGGAGTGGCTTCCATAGAAGCACAAGCCAGATCTTCATTGGCGACCTCTAAAGTCGCTGAACAGGCATCTGGATAACTAGTTTCTTCGATATGAATGACATCGCCACTTTCGCAACTATGAACGTAAATAGTGGTTTCGTAGGTTGTGAGAGTTGTAAACCCGCCGCCACTAGCAGCTACTCTGCTATTTTCGGCAAACACACAAGTTTCGTTTTCGCTATAAAGCGTATATTCGCCAGACCAGTCAGCTTGGTTTTGGTCGTAAACTGAGTAGTTTAAGGCGGTTACTTGTTGACTATCTTCATAAGACAGCATTGCCCCGTCGTAATTTAGAACTAAATCAACACAATAAAGAGGTTCTTCTTCGACTGGAATTTCTACAAAACAGTCCAATGGAGCGTCAATTTCTTCGATGTGAATTGTTTCACCCGGAGTACAGTCGTAAACAAAAATAGTTGTGTTAGTAGTTGAAATTAAGGATGTTTGACCGTGATCGTTAGCTGCTTGAACATAAGTTTCAGCAAATTTACAGGTGTCAGTTTCGCTGTAAACTTCGTAAATTCCTTCGAAATCATCACCATTTTGGTCAAAGGTGTTGTAGTTAAGCTCCAAAATTCCAAGACTTTCTGCGTAAGTAATTGATTCTGGGACAACACTCATGTTGCGACAAACTAATTCTTCTTCGGTTACTTCTATAATTGCCGCACAATTACCTGGGTAATCTTCATCAGTAATAGTGATTGTTTCGCCCGGGCTACAGTTGTACATGTAAATAGTGTCAGCCCAAGAAATAAGGGTAGAAAAGCCACTGTCAGTGGCAACGTCAGCTTCGTTTTCTGTGAATTTACAGGTGTTGTCACCAGTAATGGTGTAAGTAGTATCCCAGGTAGCGCCAATTTGATTTTGAGCAGAGATATTTAGCTCTACCAAGGTGGCTGCTTCGAGATAAGTAACTGTGGTTGGCGTAACAGTAAGATCGGCACAGTAGGGATTTTCAGATGCAATGTCAGCATAACAAGCATTGGGATATTCAGTTTCTTCGATTTCAATGCTGTCGCCAGGAGCGCCATCAAAGTAATCAACAATTTCGTTAGTGGTGGTGTAAGGATTTGTTCCTCCTCCAGCCGCACCAACGGCGTAAACAGAGTGGAATCGTCCGGAAGAAAGGTCTCCATTAATGTCATAAGCTGTAAAAGTATATTCTCCTTCCCAGATGTCGCCACTAGCGGCGCTGGCTTCGATTTCAATTTGAACGTTGCCGTCTGCGATATCTTCAGCGGTAATATAAATGGGGTCGATAACTTCTAGCTCTTCACAAGCATCACCAATTTCAAGGGAGGCGTTACAGGCCTCAGCGTAATCTGTTTCGGTAATAGAAATAGTGTCGCCAGCCGTACAACTGTGCATGTAAACAGTGGTGTAAGTTGTCGAGAGAGCAGGATTTCCCCAACCAAGTAACGCGTAGGCATAGCTGGTGGCAAATTCACAGGTCCCATCGCTGGTGTATTCATAGTTTCCTTCCCATTCTTCTCCTTCGTCACTGGTGGAATAAATTTCAATAGTGGTAATCCCATCAACATCTTCAGCTATTAGTTCAGTAGGGGAGGTGATTTCTAGTGATTCACAAGCATCCACACAGTCCGCAAAGACTGAACGTGAAATCCCATTCATCCCATACCAATAAACATAATCACCGTCTGGATCAGCTCCGTTGCCGTTGGGCTCGGCTGAGGCTGAATAAAGATGATGCCAATTATTTAAATTCCCATAGTCATCATCTGGATCGATGTACATGTTTTCAGTGAGGGAGTAGTTTGTCGTGGTGGCTGTATATTCTTCGTCGTATTCTTCTAATTCAAAAGCAATTGTTTCATTTAAACTGTTATAGTCTTCGTACATGTGGTCCCTTCCATGTAACCACGGTACTTCATAAATATTTCCTTGATCATCAGCGGAGTACTCCCATAAAAGTCCCACGGGATTTCCAGGGAGAAAATCTAGTTCTTGATAAGTAACGGTTGTCCCATTCCACTCTGGCCCCGATGCAATAATTTCTCCTAGTTGGGTGTCTTTATCAAATCCACAATCATTATAAATTCCATCTCCCAGCGTACAATACATAGTGGAAGTGTCGACGTTGCTCAAAAAATCGTTGGTAGCAGGGTTGGGGTCGTGTGTTCCACCATCATAGTCATAATCTAGAACAACTGCGGTAGCGTGAATTGCCTTCCAATAGTCATAATATTCAGTGTTGGTAGCTACTAGAGTGTGTTCGAAAATTTTGTATCTCCTTTCACAAGCATAATCTATAGCCGCGGTTTCGTCATAATCAGGGTTTTCTTCTAAGATGCTGATTTGTGTGGTGAATTCTGAGCTTAGATTAACGTATTGGCTAACTGAATCATCAGCCTTAGCAATAGAGGCCCCGCCTATTAGTCCGGAAATGAGTAGACCGAGCGTAATCAGCGGCAGAAATTTTGGTTTGTATTTTGGAAGGAAAATCATGTTTTATTTTTTAAGGAATCAAAAATTTATTAAGTTAATTAACCCATTGGGGCGCCTTCACCGTCACTTTCTTCAGGGGCTCCGTCGCCTAATTCGATTTTAGATTTGCCGGAACCCGGTTTGCCAGAGCCTGGTTTACCTGAACCAGGTCTACCTGAACCAGGTCTGCGACCACCAGAGTCGGGGCCGTCATATTCACTACCTGTTTCGTCCATGCCTGGCTCGGGTTGTTCTGGCTCTGGCTCTGGTTCATGTTGCTCATAATCAGTGTCTTCGCAGATTTCTGTTTCAAAAGAAACCATCATCCCAACCCCAATGTTTTGCGTGGAGTTTTTAGGTTTGATTAAGCGATGACTTTCGTCCTCGAGGGCGATTGGTTCGCCAGCAGTGTTTTGAATGATGAGTCTTTCGTTAAGGAAGCGAGAAACATTTCCACATCGTTTAAAGACGGCAAATGACATTTCAACACTTTGGAATGAAAGATAGAAACCCTCGGTGATTTTGAGGCGACGAGGAGCTTCGTCTGGGCCTTGGGGCGCAGTTTCAATGGCTCGGGCGCGTCGTACAAAAGTTTGAAATTGTTCGAGAAGAGCGAGATTGGCCGGTTCATCTAACATGGATTGGAGTCCTTCTGGATATGAATCTCGGGCTGCGGTAATCATTTTTAGTAAAGTTTGTCCATCTTCAACGTCTTTTAAGTACCAAGCAAGCGAGACTCTTTGCGCAAAGTCGTCAGTGAGGAAATTCATAACACTTTCAATGTTTTGAGGAGTCATTTCAACGCTTGGATTCAAGGTGTCTACAATGGCTTGGGAAATATCTCTTTCGATTGGATCAGATGAATCAATACTAAATTCAACTAAGTTAAGAACCCCGTAAACATGGTCTTTGTCGTAATATTCTAAAACTCTGGTCCCAATTTCGCCTCCGGTCCCAACGTATGATCCAAAAATCGCGCCAGCAATTTCTGAGGGGATGCTGCCTGGTTGAGTAAAGTCTAGTTGCTCGTTGAGTTGATCAATGACACGGTCAGCCATGGCTTCAGCATTACTATAACTAGCAAAAGTTTGCAGGAGCATGGGCCGTGTGAACGTTTCAGTCATGTGTTCGTAAGCAGCTTTTTGTTTTTCAGGACCGCGGCTTTCGATATCCACAAAACTGTAATTATTGAGAAGTTGTTTGAAATACTGAACAACATAATCTTCTTCATCGGTTAATTCACGACCAAGTAGTTTTTCGCAGCGGTCACGAACTAGGGCTTCAAGCTCGGCTTGATTATCACCATGTCTTGATGTGACGGTGGAAAGTCGTCTGAAGTCGGCTCGGAAAGTAGTGTCTGTGCTAGAACTTGGACTTACTAATGATTCAGCCACTTCTTCATTTAGAACACTGGTAATTTCTTCAGGGATATCTTCGGGGATAGCTTGGCTTAAATCAACTTCGCCCAAGGTGGTGATGTGATCAGCCATAGCTTGATCTATATTTTCAATCCAACCGTGTTCAGCTTGTTCCCAAGCTTCGCGATTACCATATGAAGCGTACAAGAATTCAGTAAGAGAACGGGTGTTATTAGTGCCTTCAAAGTATTCTTCAGATTGGGCGGCGTCTTCAACAACATGAGAGCCTTTTCGTTTTTCTAAATAAGGCGCGTGTTCAAAGTCACGGAGTTGTCCGCGAGAAAGCAGTGGGTTTTCTGTAATGGTAATCACGGTACGCGCATATTGTTCACCTTCTTCTTGGAAGGGATAGTAAAAGTCTTGTCTTTTTAAACAAATGCTGACATCTGGAGCGGCGGCTAAAAAGAAGCGGTCTGGTTTATCGACGTCATTTCCAACGTCATAAAGAAGGTGCATCCGATCTTCTAAAGCCGGATCAATAACTAATTCCAAATTGCCCGGGACATTAAGAACTTGCATTTCAAGTAAGTTGGTTTGACGACCATCAACAGTTTCAAATTTGGTTGGTTTGAAATTAACGTCAATGGAGTTGGCGGCTTGGTTAAGCTTGTCAACACGTTGGGTAGCAAATCCTTGTGACATTTGTCGGTCTCGGACGTAGGCTTGTTGAGGACTTTCTTCGTCAGTTTCAAAACCACGTCGGTTAACACTAACCATTTTTGGAATTTCAAACTCCGCAATGTTTGCTGTTAGATCAACTTGGCTTTCGGGGTCAGTACTGTTTAGAGCAGCGTCAAATTGGCGAAGAATTTCTTGGTCAGATAAAGCTTCGTAGTTGATGCCGTTAGTTGTTCGATAAACTAACGGAATATTAGCTACCGTAAGTGTGGCAAAGAACACCGGGATAGGTGGGAAGCCACAAGGTGGCCAAATAACACCACCACCAATTTTGGAGAATTCAAGCACTTTTGGAGTGCTGCCATCTAAGACATTCCCGGCTACTTCGTGGCGACGAGCCTGGTAAATATCGAGGATAAAGCGATCAAATCCGGAGGCGCTTTCTTCTGACCACGACCCGGTTTTTTCTTCTACTTGATGTTTGAATAATTGATAACTGGCTTCTAGCCCTTCAAATTCTTCAATTTCTAGAATAGCCTCGGAAATTTCACTTATATTTGCACCTTCGGAAATTAAAGCTTCAACTTCATCATAACCAAGTCGTTCGTATTCAACCCCTAGATTATGGCGATAAGTCCAATCAACATTAGCACTAAGGTCAGCCGTGGTTACACCAATTGGTACAACTCCTCCTACTAATATAACGTTGGCTTCGGCCCCTAGTTTAACTGGTCCGAGAGGAACTTCTCCTCTGATGCCAAAGCTTAAACCCAAGTTAATGCCATCTGCGCCAACTTGCGCTCCGGCTCCAGCTGACATGGTAAGGGTAAATCCTTGTGGACTACTGATGGAGTAAGCCGCGGTGGCCCCTAAATTAACATTTTGAGGGGCACGCAGATCAATCATCCCGCCTAAACCAAGCGTGAAACTCTGGTTGTCTGACATTTGAAAAGTATGACTAACACCAATGGCTAGACGTGATATACAGAAGCAAGTGGTTGGAGTAGTGCAATGATTTTCAACCCAGGATTGAACCACGTTACCGTCGACATCTAACTGTTGGTGAACAGTTTTGGTGGTGCCGTAGTTGACGGTACGCATCATGCCCATGCCAACACTTAATTTAGTGAGTTGTTCGCGTAGAATTTGCTCGTCTTGTTCTAGATCGTATTCAGGGTCAGCTGCTAGTTTTTGTTCGCGCCATTTTTGAATGGTTTCTTCGATAACTTCTTTTGGCATTAAATTAAGTGGCGTTTCGGTAATGCTGGTTGGTTCAGCTTCGGCATCTTCAGATGGGCTGTCCGGAGTAGTTTGAATGGCGTGTCGCATTAGAGCGTAAGCAAAGTACCCTTCGCGTAGTAATTCTTGGTAACGTTCCCATTTTTCAGGATCTTCCAAAAGATCAGTCATGCTGTCTACTTTCAGTCCTTCTAAATCTTCAAGAATTTCGGTGTGAATGATTTCGTAATCGGAATCTTCTTGTTGAAGAGCTTGCGCTTCACGAATTAAACCGTGTTCCATTAATTCATACATGAATTCTAGGGCCCCAGCTTCGTCAAATACTTCTACAATTTCACCACTTTCTTGGTCGACTTCTTGTTTGCTGAAACGACGAAAAATATCAGTAAAAACATAATTCCCATCAAAATTTTGTTCGAATTCTTCTTTGCGTCGGGAAAAGGTTACGCCAGATTCGATGTCTGTGTAAGTGACTTGTCCTTTTGCCATATAGCGGCTAACTAGTTTTTGGGATTTGTTACTGCGATAAGTTTCGGTAAGCAGAGTGTGGAAGGTGCCTTCTGGACCTTCGGGGTCAATGCCTTCACGAAGTTCAAAAATAGTGTCTTGATCGAGAGCGTCTTCTTGTCTCGGGGCGTAACGTAGTTGGGCAGTCATATCGTAAAGAACGCCAACTTCAGCGTAAATGCTTTCCATAGCTTGAAGAGCAAGGGTTTCGTAGGTGTAAGCTATGCCAAATTCGCCTAGATTTTCTTTGCTAGTTACGACTTGGCCGGCTAGATCGCGAAGATTGCCTTCGGGTCCCATGTAAAGGGCTTTTGGGCCGCCGTGTGAGGCGATGAATTCTTCTATTTCCGTGGGGGAGTCAGCTAGTACGTCTCCAAGGTCATCAACAATAGAGTTGCCTTCTAAGTGATACATACTGTCTTCGTCGATGTCGATCACAGAGGCTAAGTCTACCGGGACGCTGATTGATTCAACAGTGTCGTCACCACTTTTACTGATTCCAACAAAAAGCTTTCCATCGATAATGTTGTAACTGGTTTGTTCAATGGTACAAGATGTTAGTAAGCGATCGTAGTCATTGGTGAAGCTATTTCCTTTGAGTTTTTTGCGAACTGATTTGGGCAGAGGTTGATCTAGCATGCTTTCCACTAGATCCGCGCCAGTATAGGCGGCATCGATAAGATGTCTCATACTAAGATCAGTGTCTTTCCCAAAACCTTTCAAAAGTGCTTTGTGGTATTTTTCGACGGTTAAGTTTTTGAGTGGACCTTCGGTTTGATTGATCTTACGTTTGATTTCGCCATGACCTTCTGTATCTTCCCAAAGTTTTTGCCATTTAGAAAAATTTCTGGTTTCAAACAGGGCGCGATTGCTTTCATTGATAAACGTAAGGTCGAATTTTTCTTGTCTGGATAGGTTAAGGCCCTCGAGACGGTCGGCCCGTCCAGCTAATCCACCACTAACTAAAGCCGCGCGGAGTGGGACAAGGTTGTCTTGTTGGTCTCGTTCTTGCTCACGAGCTTCCGAAACACGTTCAGCGCGGTCTTTGTTTTCATCGGTAAAGGTGTCGACACTGCGGTCTGGAGCGCGTTCGTCTGCCGTTAGGTCGGCTACTGTTTCGCGGGTGCCAACTGGGACACGGATACTCGCAGTTTGATAGTAGTAGTGTTTTTGATGTTTTTTGTTGTAGTGAATTTTGCCGGGATTGTGTTCTTTTACTTCTTCAATAGTGATTTCTCGGCCATATTCATCGCTGAGATCAGCGAGAATATTTTCGAGCCAGTCATCTTTTTGTGTCTCGGCTGAGGAGCTAGTTCCCCCAATTTCTACGAATTCAATGAGATGGGTGGGGATAGTTTCGGCGTCTTCGGCGGGGTTGTCTTCTTCGGCTTCATCGGTTTGTTCGATGCGAGCTTGAGAATCTTCCATGAGATTAAGGCGTTCGTCTATTTGTTTTTGAACTAATAGCGTTAGCATATCTTCAATATTTTCTCTTTCTTGTTCATTGACCCCATCTTTTTGTCTGGCCGTCTCGAGCATTACATTTAAAACTTGAAATTCGTCAGCTAGTTCTTCGCTAAGGCCTTCATGTTCAGCTGCTTCAGCCTCTTTAGTGTCAATTTGGTGTTGCAAATCTTCTCCGGAGTCTTGTGAGGGGGCGTCACCTGCAAAGAACACCAATCTGGCTGGTTTGGTCGATGCTAAATGATCGCAGGTCATTTGGCAGGCTTTTTGTTTGATTTTTTTGAGGAAATCCATGGTTTTTTGATTTTAGTTTTATAAATCTTTTAATTTTAACATAAAATGGCCTTAAGATCAATGGGTAAGTCGTGCTTTTTTGAGGTTTGCGCGGTAAATTTGGGCCATGCAATTACCTGTAATTATTACAAATTTCAAAACTTACGAATCTGCAATAGGTTCGAAGGCGTTGGATTTGGCGATTTTGCATGCCAAAGTTATGGCCGAGACAGGAGTACAGATGGGGGTGGCCGTTCAGCCAACAGATATTGCTTTGGTGGCTTCCGCGGTTTCAATCCCGGTTTTTGCGCAGCATATTGATCCAGTTGGATTTGGGTCGCATACGGGTCATGTTTTGCCCGAGGCTGTAAAAGCGGCTGGCGCATTTGGAACATTATTAAATCATTCTGAGCGTCGACTTGTAAAAGATGGTGATTTTGAATTATTAAAGACGTCAATTGAACGGGCTAAGGAAGCTGGTTTGTATGTGGTGGTTTGTGCTGAAACTCCTGAAGAGGGCGGCGAAATTGCCAAGCTTGGGCCAGACTTGGTGGCTGTAGAGCCGCCTGAACTGATAGGCGGGGATATTTCAGTTTCTACAGCCCAACCCGAAGTGGTGAGTGGCGCAGTTCAGCTTATTGGAAGTAACAAAACTTTGGTTGGGGCGGGTGTAAAAAATGCTGAAGATGTCAAAATTTCTATTGAACTTGGTGCGTCTGGGGTATTACTCGCATCAGGAGTAACTAAGGCCGTTGATCCGGAAAGCGTTCTGCGAGATTTGGTATCTGGGGTTAGCTAAATTAAAATGTCTAATATGACGAAGTATCGCTTTTGGCTCTCCTTACTTCCTTTAGTTTTTCCGCTCTACCTCGTACGGTTTGAGGTGGCGGGTATTCCAACCACTTTACTCGAGGTGGTGGTGCTTGTTTTGGTAGTATTGGGGATGATTAAGTTTGTGCGTGAAGAGAATTTATTTAAATGGTTTAAGTGTCATGTGAAACAAGGGCAAAAGAGTCCTTTATGGCCCATGGTTTTGTTTTTGGTAGCTGCTACGATTTCAATGAATATTGTGCCGGAGATTACGCATAATATTGATGGTGATGCTATTCAGAGTGAGCGCTTGGCGCAGGGGGTTTGGAAAGGATGGATTGTGGTGCCGGCGATGTTCTTTTTTATGGCGAATGCGGTCCGGGGAAAAGACAGGTGGTGGGTCCGGTCTTTTAAGGCGTTAGTAGTGAGTGGTTTTGGCCTGGCTTTGTGGGCGGTTTATCAGATGATAAGCGGTGATTTTATTACGGTAGACGCTCGGGCCTCAGGGCCTTTTGAATCTGCAAATTATTTGGCCCTTTATTTAGCGCCGATTGTGTTAGCGGGCGGAGCACTTATAGCTAAACTATTTCGTGAAAAAAATAATGGTTGGGGTTGGGTCATGGTTATTATGACAATTGTGATGGCCGTCGCGTTGTGGGGGACACAGTCTTATGCCTCGTTTATAGCTCTTGGGGTTGGAACGGGTTTTTATTTGTTGTTGCATCCGAATATTTCGCGGCGTTATAAGATGTGGGGGCTTGGTTTTGCGGCCACATTGGTCGCGGTTTTGTTAGTGACTCAACAGGGGACGCAAAAGTTTGAGCAGTTTTTAGATTTTGAAGGGCGGACTTCTTCAAGTGTTCGGATGGAAGTTTACGAAGTTTCTTTAAATTTGATTAAGCAAGCTCCGGTTTTAGGGGTTGGGCTTGGTCAGTTTGAAGTTCAATATATGTTGGCAGCTCCCGGGGTTTTGGGGCATGCGCCACTGGAATGGGTGATGCTTCATCCGCATAATGAAGCGTTGGCTTTTTGGCTTAATACGGGTTTATTAGGATTATTTGCGATGAGTTGGTTAATAACTTTGGCTTTTATTAAAATCCTGCACCGTGAGGCGCCTCATTTGCCACCGTTTTTACAGCGATTTTGGAGTCGATTTAAAGATGGGCCTTCGACACAGCTTCAACTGATTGGTTTGGCGATGTTAGTGGTGATTTTGACACACGGTTTATTTGATACCCCGTTTTTCAAAAACGACCTCGCTTATTTGTGGTGGTGGGTGTTGGCGATGTTGGTTTAGAGTTCGTTTTCGGCTAATTTCTTTTCTCTTCTTTCGCGGCGAGAGGCTCCTTTGAAGCGGCTGAATTTTTCGGCTAATTCCGGGCCACCGAGATGAGTTAACACTTCTAAGGTGCTAGTTTTTTTCTTTCTCCGATCAAAGTCAGCTCCCCATTCTGGGTTAAATACTCTGTCTTGGCTTGTTCCAGCGACTAAACCTGCTATTCTCGCTTTTTTGTGAACTCCATGTATTTGAGTCATTACGAGTACGTGTGTTCCTTGTCCAATACCCCCTGTTGTTGCAGCAGCGTCAAGTATCTCATGAGCTTCTTGAGCGAGTTCTCTTTGTAATGTCATATGGTATGATATTTAATGTTTATTTGAGGTGGTTTGGTTTAGGATTTTAATCTATTTGAGTCGAATGTCAAATTTTTTTTCAAAAATTGTTACTGGTTATGGCCGCGGGAGGCAACTCGGTTACCCAACCCTCAACCTTCAAATTGAGTCTGGCGAAGCCCCCAGCCCCGGCGTCTATGTCGCCCTCTTAGAGGCGCAAGAAGCGGTCATGCATGTGGGGCCGCGGCCCACCTTTGAAAAAGCTCTTCCTTCTATAGAAGTCCATCTTCTTGATACCGATGATCCGCAAGTTTCCGATCCAGTTGGTGTTCAAGTTTTAGAGCGCTTGCGTGACACCGAACGCTTTGATTCCTCGGAAACATTGAAAAAACAGATAGAGCAAGATATTATAGCTGCAAGAAAATATTTCGCCTCCCATGCTTGAGAAACTCAAAAATAAGATTCCACAGCATCACCCATTACGTCTTTTTTATCATAAGATGATGGCGATGCTGGCGGCGTTTTATTATCGTTTCCCAGCGGATCGGATGACTGTAATCGGGGTAACCGGAACTAATGGCAAAACCACAACTTGTCATCTTCTTTTTGATATTTTGCGGGAGGCTGGTTACAAAACGGGCATGCTTACAACTGCGGATTTTCAGATTGAAGATCAAATTTTTACGAATAATTTCAAGATGACCACTTTGCCACCTTTTAAATTCCAACAATTACTGCGTTGGATGGCTGATCAGGGTTGTAAATATGCGGTGGTAGAGGTGACTTCACACGCTATGGATCAGTCACGTATGTGGGGAGTAAGTGTGGATATGGCGGTTTTCACAAATCTTACTCATGATCATTTAGATTATCATCATACCGAAGAGGAATATGTGAAAGCGAAAGGGAAACTTTTTGGGCTTCTTAATTATACGAAGCGTAAACCTGGTGTGCCAAAGGTTGCGGTGATTAACGCTGATGATCCACAGGCTTCTTATTTTGAGCAGTTTGTGGCGGACCGGACTTATTTGTATGGGATGCGAAAAGGTTCTTATCAGGCGTTGGCTCCGGCTTGCACAGCGTCTGGGAGTCATTTTGTTTTGAAAGTTCCAAATGATCAGGCCGAAATAGAATTGCCACTTCCGGGAAGTTTTAATATTGAAAATGCCTTGAGTGCGGCCACTGTGGGGGTTGCTCTTCAGATTAATTTACAAACAATTCAACATGCTTTAGCAAAAGCACGTCCCGTCCCTGGTCGGATTGAAAGAATTGATGAAGGACAAAAATATACTGTTATTGTGGATTATGCTCACGCCGCTGATTCACTTGAAAAATTACTGGCCATGTTTCGTGAGTTGACGGCTAAACGACTTATTCTTGTTTTTGGGGCAACAGGTGATCGCGATCGAACTAAGCGTCCTACTATGGGACAAATCGCTGATAAATATGCTGACGAAATCATCCTTACTGATGATGATCCATACACCGAAGATAACCTTCAAATCATCGAGGAGTTGGCCGGCGGAATTAATCGCCTGGAAGGGTCTCATTTCTGGAAAATTCCCAATCGTCGCCAGGCGATCCGTACGGGCTTGGCCATTGCGCGGGAAGGAGACACGGTAATAGTAGCGGGCAAAGGCTGCGAACCTTTTCAAGTGGTTGGTAAAAAGCAAATCCCTTCTGATGATCGTCAAATTGTCCGAAATTTTTTGGGTCGTGAAGTGGAGATCGAAATCCTGCCTGGGCAAGTGGAGCGGGGGAATCGGTATATGGAGAGTTAGTTTAGGCTAAGCCTATGAAATCGCAACAAGCACTAAGGGGGTTTTTGGTCGTTGCGCACCCCGCCGCCGCGCACCCCGCCGCCGCGCACCCCACCCACCACTGCGCACCCCGCGTCGCGCACCCCACCCACCACTGCGCACCCCGCGTCCCCTCGCCGGGCTACGAGCTCTGACTGTAGCCCTTGATTTTGTTAGATTTTTTGTTGTGCAAATCACGATTTAATAATCTTGCAACACAAAAAAGGTGACTACACACTCACCATTAGTTTTGTCATGCTAAGTTGCTTGATTTAACCTGTTAATGGGGGCAAAATTAGAGTGCACCTAACCCCACAAAATGAATATTAAAAAGTTATCTGACGACGAGCTCTACGCGCGTGCTTTAGAATACGGCCGCAACGTGCTGGAATGGCGCCGAAAGTTTATTGGACTCCTTCCGGAGATTTTTGAACGCCGTCTTTATAAACGTCGCGGTTTTGGTTCTATTTTTGAATTTGCGGCGAAGGTGGCGGGTATTAGTCGTGAACAAGTTCAAAGAACTTTAAATTTGGAACAAAAATTTCAAAAAACACCAGAACTTCATAATCTTCTTGTGACTGGAGAGGTGAGCGTTAATAAGTTAGCACGCGTGGCCTCTATTGCGAGCCCAGAAAATGAAAATTTTTTGGCGACACAAGTGAGAGTTTTGCCTAAAAGTGCGGTCGAAGTGCTAGTTCGTGACGAAAAATTTAACAGAGAAAAATCTGTGCCCGGGCACAGATTCCAACCTGAAAAATTGTCAACACCCATCCCATCTCTCGATCTATCCACGGAGGTAATGGAGCGTCTTTTAGATCTTCAACAAAAAGGAATAAATATTAATGATTTATTACTCGAATTTCTTCAGAAACGCGACCTAGAGATAGTCCGAGAAAAAGAACAACTCGGTGAAACCGCCCCTGAGACCACCTCGCGCTATGTTCCGGCCAAAACACGCCAGATTATCAAAAAAGAACACGGCAAATGTTGCTCTGCACCAGGTTGTACACGTCCCGCACAAGCAATTCACCACACTCAACGTTTCGCGCTCAGCAAACGTCACGATCCACGCTATATGGCTCCGTTATGCAAAGAGCATCACGCGATTGCGCATGCTATCGATCTTAAAGTTTGCGCTGAAAGGCGGCTTTGAGTACCCTGAAGCCATGAAAGGCTTCCTCATCGTCGACAAACCGTCAGGCATAACTTCTTTTGATGTGGTAGCGCAGGCGCGCCGCCAGCTTGAGGTGCGCAAAATCGGCCATCTTGGAACGCTCGACCCTCTTGCTACCGGGGTGCTGGTTTTAGCTGTGGGTGAGGGCACAAAGCTTATTGAATATTTAATGGGCGCGGACAAAGAATACGAAGCCACTTTGGAATTTGGCAAAACAAGCGACACTTATGATAGTGAGGGCACCGTAATTGAAACTGGCGCTGAAATACCCTCAGGCGTGCAACTAGAAGCCGTTCTCGAGCAATTCCGAGGCGAAATCGAGCAAATCCCACCCGCTTTTTCAGCACTTAAAATAAATGGCCAGCGCGCCTATGATTTGGCCCGTAAAGGAGAGAAAGTGGAGCTTAAATCGCGTAAGGTGCGCATCGACAAGTTGGAGCTCATGGCGCGCAGTGACCGCGAGGCGCGCAGTGACGGTGAGGCGCGCCGTGATGGCCTAGTCGCGCAAGGTCCCACCGCGCAAGGCTCCACCGCGCAACTCCACATTCATTGCTCCAGCGGCACCTACATCCGTTCAATCATCCATGATCTTGGCCAAGTGCTTGGTTGTGGCGCGATTATGACCGCGCTTCGGCGCACCCGTGTAGGGGGATTTCAGCTTAATGAGGCTCATTCTCCAGCCGAAATTATTCCCGAAAATTTAATTCCTCTTGAGCGTGTGGTGATTGATTGGCCCACTATAAAAGTGAACGAGGACGAATGTCACGCCTTGCATCAAGGCCAAAAAATCCCAATTGGCGCAACGTCAAAAACCACAAGCGACCTGACTGCCGCCGCCACAGCCGCCACAGCCGCCACAGCCGCCA
>CAYYQE010000021.1:0-794 GCA_964473745.1 uncultured Candidatus Peribacteria bacterium | reverse complement strand
ACAGCCACCACAGCCGCCACAGCCACCACAGCCACCGCCGCCACGGCCGCCACTATTTTAGCGATCCTTCACAACGATCAACTGGTGAGCCTCGCCGAACTTAATCGGGGTTTTTTGAGCCCAGTTAAGAATTTTATGTTATAGAGGACCCTCGTCTGCAATTCGCAATTTTTGGCTGCAACTCTTTTACCGCTCGTCATCGTATCGTACGCTTCAAAAGTTTCGCTCAAAACTTGCAAATTTCGCCATAAAGCCATATCTTGCAGAAGGTCCTTTAAACGCCCGTATGATTGCCTATCTACAAGCCCTCCAGCCATATCTTTTTCCAGGTTTTGTTGCCTTGGCGCTTACTTTTGTTTTGACGGCTTTTTCTCTTTATTTGTTTCCGAAGTGGGGACTGCTTGATAAGCCAAAAAAGTACGGCCTCAAACGCGCTCCGATTCCTTATAGCGGCGGTCTTATAATTTTTGCTGTGTTTCTGGTTTGTTTGGGAATTTTTATGGATTTTGATAAGCAGCTTTGGGGAGTGCTGATTGCGGCGACAATGATTGTAATAGTGAGTTTTTTGGATGATCGTTTTAGTTTAAATCCATTTTTGCGGCTTGGAGTGCAGGTTTTGGCTGCTGTAACCGTGGTGTTGGCCGGGGTGGGAATTACTTCTGTTACGAACCCGCTCGGGGGCTTGATTTATCTCGATACTTATGAGATTCCAGTCACTATTTTGGATACTATTTATAATTTTACGGTGCTGGCGGATTTGTTTACGATTTTGTGGATTATTTTGCTTATGAATA
>CAYYQE010000020.1:0-25570 GCA_964473745.1 uncultured Candidatus Peribacteria bacterium | reverse complement strand
CTTTTATAATATCAGCCTGACTTTTTTCACCCATTCCATCCGACTCCGCAATTACTCCCTTTTCAGCCGCTGTTTTTAATTTTCCCACATTATCAATCCCGAGTTCATCGTAAAACTTTTTAACTTTCTTGGGCCCTAGCCCGCGAATCGTTAAAAGCTCCA
Source organism: uncultured Candidatus Peribacteria bacterium (assembly GCA_964473745.1). Taxonomy (GTDB): domain Bacteria; phylum Patescibacteriota; class Gracilibacteria; order UBA1369; family UBA12473; genus JABJMC01. Next base: position 25,408 of record CAYYQE010000020.1, on the reverse strand, counting down.
GCAGCCCTTTATCAAATTCCGCGAGTAACCGCTGATGCGTCCCACATTTTCCGGTATTCAAAATTTCCGCAATTTTCTCCGAGAGCGCCTTTCCAATCCCCGGAATGCCTTCCAATTTACCATCATCATAGATTTTGCGGATATCTTGGCTTAGGTTCAAAATTGTCTGTGCCGCCCGATGATAAGAAAGATATCGAAACCGATTCTCGCCCTTGAGTTCCAAAACATCTCCTATCTCCTGAAATATTTGCGCCACCCTTTGATTTTCCATGTCTTAATTGTACTCATTCTCCCAAAAAAACATAGACAAATCTGCCCAAATCGATAGAATACTTACGAATTCATTACTGGGGCGTCGCCAAGTGGTAAGGCACATGGTTTTGGTCCATGCATTCCGGGGTTCGAATCCCTGCGCCCCAGCCACAGAAATGGTCCCGAGCAACACTCGGGGGCAGTTCTGTGTATTTGGGTCGACAGGTGATTCGAAGTTTATGCCGGGAGGGCGCACACACCTGCAACGCAGGGAAGTACCCTTGGGGGTGTAGCCCGAGGCGGTGAATCCCTGCGCCCCAGCCACACATTTAATAACGCTTTCGTCCTCCACTGCGGGGAGCACCACCACTGCGTCTTTTTTTGCCACTACTACGGCCATATCTAGGTGGACGACCAGTGCGTCCGCCATATCCTCCACCAGATCGCCTTGGGCCACTCTTCCCACTTGATGGGCGAGTTGATCGAATGCCAGTTTGTTCACAAGAAATCTTTATCTTCACTCCATTCATGTCCGCTCGGCTAAAACAATCCAAAACTTTGTTCTTAAATTTCTCATCTACTTCAAGCAGAGTGTAGTCTTCTTTTATTGTAATAGTCCCAATTTCTACGCCTTTTAATTCTCGTTGTTCATTTATAAAATTAAAGAGCTCTTTTACGTGAAGCCCCATTCTTTTTCCAATACTAATTTTGAACCGCGCAAATAAAACCGATGATTTGTCGTAGCGAGGCGGACCACTGCGGCGACCACCGCTAGCACTTACCCCGGAATTCAAGTCAGCCGAATCTTTGTAATGATCTAAAAACCGATTAAATTCCTCAGAAACAAGTTTTTTTATCAATTCTTCCCGACTCATGTGTTCGAATTTTTTGGTAATCAAGCCAATATATTTACCGATTTGCGCCTCATTAACCTCAATATTACAAACCTTATCGACCAGGCTAAACAATTGTTTTTCACAAATATCTTCACCTTTCGGAATGCGAGCTTGCTCAAAAGATTTTCCAACCTTGGCCTCCAACATTCTGATTTTGTATTTTTCACGCATGTTCACAATCACCAGCGAAATACCACTTAAATTAGCGCGACCGGTCCGTCCACTCCGATGCACATAAGATTCTAATTTATCGGGAACATTATAATTAATAACGTGAGTTAGTCCGGCCACATCAATTCCACGCGCCGCCACATCCGTCGCCACTAGGAGCTGGATTTTTTTGTTGCGGAACCGGTTCATCACCTGAGTTCTTTGGTCTTGGGAAATTTCACCGTGAATAGCCTCCGCTGAATAATGATCTTGAATTAATTTGTCAGCAATTAACTGGGTTTCTCTTCGAGTACGACAAAAAACAAGCCCATGAATATCTGGATTAGCATCCGCAATTCGTCGCAGTGTTTGGTAGCGATCTTTTTCGTGAACCACATAATAAAAATGCTTTACATTATCAGCCCCCTTATTCTTTTCTCCCACCGTAATATCGTCTGGTTTTTTCATGTAATTACTCGCAATCCGCCGCACCGCCTGGTTCATTGTGGCTGAAAACAAAAGTGACTGCTTATTGTTTGGGGTAGTTTCCAAAATCTCATCCAATTCTTCCTTAAATCCCATATTCAACATTTCATCCGCTTCATCTAAAACAAGCCAATCCAAGTGATTAACTTTTAGGACTCCTCGTCGAATTAAATCATTTGTTCTCCCGGGAGTGCCAACTATAATTTGTGGTTTTTTCCTAAAAGCGCGAATTTGTTTGTCTATTCTTTCTCCCCCGTAAACAGCCACCACGGAAACGCTCGGTAAATATTTAACAAAAGTTTGAATATCCTTGGCAATTTGAATAGCCAGTTCTCGGGTCGGGCACAAAATTAAGGATTGAACGTGATCTGAAGAGTCATCCAATTGTTGAATAATCGGCAAAGAAAATGCCGCTGTCTTACCTGTTCCGGTTTGCGCCAACCCAACTAAATCCTTCTCAGAATTAATCAGATGGGGGATTACTTTGCTCTGAATTGGTGTTGGTGTCTCAAATCCAATCTCTGCTAAAGCCTGCAGAATCATTGGATTCAGACCAAGATCACTAAATGGTGTCATGTAATTTACTTAATATCTCGAAGCTCGAGGGTGAAATCCTAACATACATCTATAAAAAAGCAACATAAATTCAGTTTTGGCAAATCGCTACAAATTTGTGTAACATATCCAAGAATAACCCGTACTAACAAAAATGCTCAAAAAATTAATCCTAGACGGTCAAGTCCCATACTTAATGACTCTTAAAAAGGTGCTCTTTTGGCTGGCCCTTGTTTTGCCGCTCTATATTTTTATTGAGCCGCGGGAGTTTGGAGAATTTGGCGAGATAGGTTGGACCGTTCTTATTGCAGTTATGTTGATTCGTCCATTCGCTGACATTTTTCCAGATATCAAGTTGCTTCGCACGCTTACTATGTTTCGTAGGGAATTTGGGATTCTTGCGGTTTTACTCCTGGTCGCGCATTTTGTTGGTTATTTTATGGTGCAGGAGATTTCAGTGTGGGAAGGCATGACTAATTTTGAGTATTGGCAATCCGCGGCCTGTGGGTGGGGATTTATTGGAATTATTTTCGCCATCCCGGTCCTACTTACTTCCAATAAGTTGTCTATGATTTTGTTAAAGAGAAAATGGAAAGGCATCCAATCTCTGGCGTACATATTTTTTATTTTTGGCGGAATTCACATTTCAATGCTTGGGGAAGAAGAGGGGCTAGTAGCGGTTATTTTCGTGGCTGTTCTCTGGTTATTGGCTAAATTCGGCTTCAAAATCAAACTCCCCAAACTCAATAAACCATAAAGCCGCTTCTCGCACCTCCTTCACAAAAGTAATAAAACTATGCGTGTAGGGGAATTCCATATAATCACTCATTGCTTCTAGTTTTGTGCTTTCAACAGATACGCGACTATCATCCGGACCAGGTAAAACTCGTGACAAAACAAAATTATAAGATTTTGTCCCGGCAATCACCCCAATTTCATAATCTGGCGCCTCCAAATTAAGCGGCACAGACTTTTCCCCAGTTCCAATTTGTTCTAACGCTGGGCCAAAAAACATCCGCGTTATCCAATGTTTGTTTAAGAAATCAGCGGCCTCACTTCCTTGGTTTGGCGAGGCAATCATTACCACACGTCCAAGATTCGCCACCTCATTATTCGCTAAATAATTCCGCGTAATAATCCCTCCCATCGAGTGCCCCACAAAATTCACCACCCGATCTGATGGACAATATTCTGGTACAAATGTTCCCAGCGTCATTTCAGTCAAAGTCTCAATGTCATACGCCATCGATGGATAATCAATATTTATCGTTTGATAACCAGCCTCATTAAAAGTATTCGCCAGTCCAATCATCAAAAGAGAAGAACGCGAAAGTCCGTGTAATAAAAAAACACAATCACCCTGGGCTTCTAACACCTCAGCGCGCGCAATCGGACCATCCGTCACAAGCAGTCCTTTTCCAACAATTAACAGAGAAAAAACAGCAAGCCCAATTAGTACCTGAGCAGTCCTTCTATATTTAGATTTCATAGCAATAGTTTAGAGGACCTATTTAAGAAAAATCAAAAATCACCTTGCCTATTCGAAAAAATCTGCTATTCTTCCGCCGTAAGTTTGGTTTTTGAGCTACAAGGTAGAGTGAGAACCAGGTTACGGTTCTCATTCTTTAACCTTTTCAAAAATGGAGAACAAATTATTTATCGGAAACCTTTCTTGGGGTCTCAAAGATGAAGATCTTAAAGAGGCTTTCGGACAAGCCGGTACAGTCCTTTCTGCAACTATCATGACCGATCGCGCCACTGGCCGATCTCGTGGTTTTGGTTTCGTAGAAATGGAAACTGCTGAAGAAGCTCAAGCTGCCATCGAAATGTGGCACGGTAAAGAGCTCGACGGACGTGAACTTAACGTTAACGTTGCTCGTCCACGCGAAGAAAGATAGTTTTCTTTCAAATTATAAAAAGGCCTGCTATTTAGTTAGCGGGTCTTTTTTTTACAGCCTAAATCCCAAAAAAGTGATAAATCAGGTAGCTAGTCACAAATAAGAGAATCAAGTTAAGCGGCCCTCCAACTTTTATAAAATCCGTGAATTTGTAATTCGCGCTACCATAAACCATGGTGTTGGTTTGGTAACCAACCGGCGTGAGGAAGCTAGTGGAAGCCGCAAACATCACGGCCAACACAAAGGCAACTGGATTGAGTTCCAACTTATCCGCCACTGAAATCCCAATTGGGATGAGTAGCACCACCGCTGCGTTATTAGAAATGATTTCCGTGAGTACCGTGGTAAGGGCATAAAAAACCATCAACAACACCAGGGGAGTCATAAACGAAGCATTACTCACAATCGTATTAGCAATTAAATCCGCGGCTCCGCTTTTTTGCATGGCAATCCCCAGCGGAATAACTCCAGCGAGGAGGAAAATAACATCCCAGTTAACCGAATCATACACCTCAAACGGGCGCAAAATTCTAGTCAAAAACATCAGCAGAACACCGATCATCGCAGACACGGCAATCGGCAACACATTCAGCGCCGCCAAAGCCACTACACCAGCAACAATAGCCAAAGCCTGCAGGCTTTTTTCTTCACGATATTCACCTTCTACTTCTTCCAAAATCAAAAAATCACGTGACTTGCGCAAGCGTTTTAAATTTGTCTGAGAAACCTTAACAAGAAGAACCTCACCGTGCTTGAGTTTAAGATTAGCAATGTGCCCGGGGTCAAGTTCAGCCCGGTGGATTCCAAGGAGCGAAATGTTATACCGATGCCAAAATCGAATCTCGGAAATTGTTTTTTGGTGGAAAAAACTAGATTTAATAATGATTTTTACAATTCGCCCGTGCGTACGCCGTCGTTCCGGATGATCAAAAGCCACAATTGATTCCTTTTTTCGTCGATCAAAATCCATAATTCGCTGCGTGTTCCCAGAAACAACAAGCAGATCATTTTCTTGGATGGGCTGAGTTTTCAGGTTTTTAATAAAAGAGGTCCCATCACGCGCGATTTTTAAAACGCGCAAATTAAATTTAGTTTCAAAATCAAGCTGTTTAACACTTTTACCAATAAACCGGGAGCCATGATCGACTCGGACTGTGGCCAAAAAGTGAGACGGTATAAAATCCTCTTCGGTTGCTTCTGTCTCCCGACTCGGTAATAAAAAGCGCCCAATTGTTAGAAAATAAACAACTCCAATTATAAGGACAATCACTCCAATTTGCGTAAATTCAAACATGCCGAACGGCCGCATATCGTATTGGGAGAGCAAGGAACTAGCCAGCACGTTAGTAGAGGTTCCAATCAAGGTTAGCGTTCCCCCCAGCATCGAGATAAAAGATAATGGAATTAAAAGTTTAGTAACTGGTGTTTTTGCTTGAATTCCGAGCGCAATCACCATGGGTAAGAAAATCGCCACCGTGGCCGTGTTATTCAAAAACCCAGAAATCGGCCCAATAAACAGGGCAATTACCAAAATCTGCCTAAACAGTGAATTCCCCGCAAATTTAAACAAATGACCTCCCAGTTTTTTAATCAAACCAGTTCGCTCCACTCCAGCGGACAAAATAAACATAGCCAAAACTGTCAGAGTCGCCCCATTAGAAAAGCCCGAAAAACCCTCATCCGGGGAAACCAAACCCGTCACAATTAACATCAACATAATCAGGAGCGCCGTCATATCCACTGGCAAAAGCTCCGTGGTAAACAGATAAAGCGCCATACCAATAATCAAGAAAATCCGCACCATATCACCCACAAGAAACAAAGCCACCAAAAATCCTAAAAACACAATGATTCGGAAAAGAGATTTCCAGGAAGAAATCTCCGTAAAAAACATTGAGCGAAGAATTTTGTGCACAAACTTAAACAAAGAAGGAGGGTTTAAAGTTTATCAAGGCGTATTCTGACGGATTGAAGAGGGGGAGTCAAACTAGAACGCTTCACATTGACTTTTTAAGAGAAAGTATTATCATTTTCTCCTATAAATTTTTTAAGAATGATTCTGCAAAAACGCTTGATAAGGATTTTGGCAGTTGCTCTCGGTGTAATTTTGGGTCTCCGAATGATTGGAGGCGATGCTGATAAGAACGAGGGACCAGTCCCGCAAGTCAAAAAACAAGTTTTGGTGAGCGAAGTAACAGCTCAAATTTTGGCACCAACCATAACTTTACCAGCCAGCATTTTAGCGGCTTCCCAGATTGATCTTATCCCTTTAATTAGCGGTGAAGTAACCGAAGTTCACACCACGGAGGGGAGCGAAGTCAAAGAAGGAGATACGATTTTAACGGTGGAACAAGACGATGACAGCACTTATCAAAACACGGTCGAGCAAGCCGAAATTGCGCTTAGCTCCTCACAAAGTAGCTTAAGTGCTCTTTACACCAGTTTGGCCGAAGATATTGAGTCAATGGAATGGACAATTGAAGAATTAGAAGACCAATTAAGATACGCCCGAACTTCGGAGAGCCTTACCACAGATAGTGGGGAAACAAGTCTTCAGGTCTACGAGGAGCAAGTTGAGTCAGCCGAAATTGCCCTGGAGATTGCCGAAGAAACTTTAGCCAATACCACGGAACAAGCAGATTTAAGCGTTAGCGAAGGTCGCGCTCAGGCCATTACTTACGCCAAAGCCGCCTTAGATAGCACGGATGCTGTTTTAAAAAACGTTAATGAAATTTTGGGGGTCAATGACGATAACACTTATTATCCCCGTTACCGCGATGCCCTGGACACCAATTCTTATCACATTTATTTATCCCGCGCTGATGTGAAGTTTCGTGATGCTTATGAAGTGTATGAAGAAGTTGATGCAACCGTGGATGAATTGTCTTCCGATGACACAAGGTCAACTATCGAAACGGCTTTAGAAGATGTGGAGGAAACTCTAGAATTAACTTTAGACCTTGTGGATGAAATGGAAACGATTCTTCGCTTAGAGCGCAAACCCCCAGATCAGTATGAAGAAATTTATGACAGCTATTTGGCGCAGTACGATGCCGACCAAGCTACAGTTACTACTCAATTAGCTACTATTCAAGCCACCAAAGAAGGGCTGGAAAGCACCGAGCTTGCAGCAGATATTTCCATTGAAAATGCCGAGGCCGGTGTCGAAAGTGCCGAGGCTGGTGTCGAAAGCGCCGAGGCTAGTTTAAATAGTATGGAAAGCCAAGTGGAGCAAAACGAAAACAGTGCTTCCTTATCTGTAAATAGTTTGGAAAATCAGCTTAATTCCGCTTATCAAAGCTTGAATGTGCTTAACGCCCAATACAATCAACAAATCTCAGCGGCCTCCTACCAAGTCAGCTTGAGTGAGGCGCAATTAGATGGGGCCAAAATCCAATCCGAAACCGGCGTTATCTCCAGTCCGCAAGCCGGGATGCTCGCTAGCTTCGACTTGCAACCAGGCCAAATCATTACCGCTGGTACGCCCATCGGCACAATTGTTAACACCACTTATTTCAAAGTTGATTTTTCGGTAAGTGAATTTGAAATTCCTTACCTCACCGTGGGGGACAACATGGATCTTTATATTGATGCTTATCCAAACACCACTTTTAATGCTTGGATTTATTACTTTTCACCACTCCCAGATAGCGCGCGAACTTATAAGGTAAAAGCCTATATTAGTGATATTAAAAGCACTCCTCTTGTTTCTGGAATGAGTGCCGAGGTTGATGTGAGTTTAAGTGATGATTCGGCTCAAATTGCCGTTCCCTTAGAAGCAGTTAGTTCCACAATTTCCGGAGATATTGTGTTTGTAGTAGAAGATGGCGTGGCTTATGAGCGAGTTGTTGAAGTTAGCGATATTAGTGATGGCTATGCGGTTATCTCGGCCGGACTTACTCTTGGAGAAAGCCTCGTAACCCAAGGTCAAAACCTACTTAATGATGGTGACAAAGTAGCTATTCTCGTAAAGTAAGAATTAATGGAATATAAGGAACTAAATTTAGTGGGACGAGTTGCCAAGGTTTTTATTGATAACCACCGAATAACAACTTTGGTGGCCATATTTTTGATGATTTGGGGTGCGTTTGCCTATATAACCTTGCCGCGGGAACAGGCCCCAGAAATCAACATCCCATACGCGGTTGTCTCAACTTTTTATTCCGGCGCTTCCCCCGAAGACATTGAATCCCAGATAACTGAAAAGCTCGAAACCCAAATTAACGAGGTCGACGACATTACCACTATAACTTCCACTTCTAGCTTTTCTATGTCCACCATCATGGTGGAGTTTTCTTATGACGTGGACATGGACACCAAGATTCAGCAGATTCAAAACAAAGTTTCTGCTGTTAGTGGTGAGCTACCCGATGACGCTAGTGACCCCACGGTTACCAAGGTCGACATGAGTGATTTTCCAATTCTGGACATGAATTTGATTAGTAACGAAGGACTAGAATTTCTGACCGAAAAAGCCGAGCTTTTAGAAAAAGAATTAGAGGTAATTCCCGGGGTAGGAGATGTTGCGGTTACCGGGACTTTGCAACGCGAAATCCAGATTAATGTTGATGCCAATCGGCTTTCACTTTACGGCGTGACCTTAGATCAAATTGCTGGTGTTTTACAAACTGAAAATGTGAATATTCCGGTAGGAGATCTTTCTATTAACAATCAAAACTATCTTTTGCGTGTCCTGGGAGAATTCGAATCAATTACCGATATCCAAAATTTAATTATTACTTATTCCGAGGAAGGTTCCCCAATTTATCTTCGTTATTTAGCCACTATTGAAGACACCACGCGTGACATGAATTCTTATGCCCGGGTTAGTCGTTTAACAGAAGACGGACAATGGGAAGAGTTTACTTCGGTGGGGCTTTCGGTGATCAAGCGCCAGGGAGATAATATTATAAAAGTAGGGGAGCAGATTCACGCTCGTATTCAAGAATTGCAAGATTCCGGGGAATTAGGGGAAGCAGAATTAGTGGTTATTTGGGATGGGATTGCCGAGGCTGAAAAAGAAATCAACAACTTAATGCGTAACGTTGTAATTAGTATTTTTATTGTGTGTGCGGTTTTGATTTTGTTTTTGGGATTACAGGCAGCCATTATTTCTTCCATGGTAATTCCGCTTTCATTAGGGATTGCTTTTGGGATGCTTGTATTTACCGGGATGAGTATTAATGGATTAACTTTATTTGCCTTGATTTTGGCGTTGGGGATGTTAGTTGATAATGGGATTGTGATGGCCGAAAACATTTACCGTATGATCCAAGTTACTGGTGGTGGTCGTCGCAAGGCGGCTCTAATGGCTGCTAACGAAATTGGAATTCCTCTTATTTCAGCGGTTCTTACAACTATTTCGGCCTTTGTGCCAATGCTATTTATGACTGGGATTATGGGGGAATATATTCGAGTGATTCCGCTAATGGTGGTTTTTGCACTTAGTGGCGCTTTGTTTGTGGGAATTGTTTTGGTTCCTTCTTTTGCCTCCCGGTTTATCCCTAAACAGAATGAAAAATCGGATAAAGCAGAAAAAAGAGTTCGTTTTGCGGTCTTACGGGAAAAATATCGGAACGCACTTGGTTCACTTATTGAAAATAAAAAAAATCGCCTCCGGGCGCTGGTTTTACTAGGTCTGGCTTTTGTCGTGGCCTTAGCTTTACCAATAACAGGAGTAATTCCGGTGCAGATGTTTCCATCAGCTGATAGTTCTTGGGTGACAATTAATGTCACTCTTCCCCAAGGAACTGAAATTGAAAAAAGTAACGAAGCCGCCAAAGTTCTTGAGGAGCACATCCGCTCTATTGATGGGGTCCAGCATTTTATGGCTCTAGCCGGAGCACAAGGGGCCTCAGAGTTTGATTTTAGTCTTTCTAGTAGCAGTGTTGAAAATTCTCTTTATTTTTCAATCATGCTTTTTGAATCTGATGAACGCGATATGACCAGTGGGGAAATTATGGAATTAATGCGTGACATCCAGGCCCCTGAATTGGTTGGGGCAACTTTAACCTTTGTTTTGTTTGAGGAGGGCCCACCATCAGATGATCCAATTGTTTTTCGAGTTTATGGTGAAGAAAATGACACCTTACAAATTATGGCCAAAGAATTAGCCGGGATGCTTTCCAGTGTTGAGGGAACAGTTGAAATTGACGATGGCCTGCAAGCATCTCTTCAGGAATATCAAATCCGTTTTGATCGCAACAAAATGCAAACCCTTGGTCTAAGTACCGCTACTGTCGCTAGTTTCTTGCGCAATGCCCAAAGCGGCATGGATGTTGGTGTATATCGCGAAAACGGTGAAGAAACAGACATTATTATGCGGCTCAACGAAGACGACCGAGCTAGCCTGGAGGACCTAGAGCAATTACAAATTATGACCATGGTCGGCCCGGTGCCGTTAAGTACTTTCATTGAGGCTGATCTTGCGGGGAGCTTAAGTTCTATCAACCATTACGACCTCGATAAAACCATTACTCTTCGTAGTCAGCTATTGCCGGGCTATAACGCCGGTCGCGTCCTCGCTGAATTCCAAGAAGAACTTGCTGATTACGAATTCCCCGAAGGTTATGGTGTCTCCTTTGGTGGCGAAGATGAAGAGATTAAAGAGTCATTCACTAATCTGTTTTACGCGTTGTGGGTCGCTGTTGTTTTAATTTATTTAATTCTTATTGCGCAGTTTAATTCGTATCTTCAACCAGTTATTATTTTATCCACTATGCCCCTAGCTTTGATTGGTGTTTTCGGTGGGCTACTTGTGATGGGCATGACCCTCAACTTTCCCGGATTTATCGGGGTGGTTGCTCTTGTCGGGATTGTGGTTAATAACGCGATTTTAATTATTGACGCAATCAACAAACAGCGGCAAGATGGGCTTAACATTGAACTAGCGATCCTAGAAGGAGCCAGCCGGCGATTCCGACCCGTTGTTTTGACCACTCTTACCACGGTTTTGGCTATTATCCCAACAACTCTTACCGACGAAATGTGGGGGAGTCTCGGAGTTTCTATTATATTTGGTTTAAGTTTTTCCACCCTGCTTACTTTATTTGTTATCCCTGTTCTATACTTTATGTTGGAAAGGCACTACGAAATCAAAAAACAATATGCATCTTAATGCTCGCGGACCTGAATTAGAAAAGAGTCTGCCCCCTAATCGGCATCGGCCGGGGATTCCCCCTGTGGCTGCTGCTGGTTGGTTGGAATACACAGACTTATCAGGAGATATTTTTTGTATGAGAAAACCTTATACTAGATGTCCAGAACTTGCTGAAAGAGAATGGCAAAAACGTTGCATGACTTCGACCCCCCCAACCGCCGTTGACCAGACCATTCAGCGGCTAAGGCGCTTTTTAGCCGGGAGAAACACCCCGAATGGCAAAAAATATTAAGTGTGGTAAAATTCTAATCGGCCGAATATAACACACCTCCCATGCTAAAAACCATCAACGAAAAGGACCGGGTGACATTTGTATATAGTGAACAAACCATGCCAATTGTAATTGCCCTGGTGGGAGTTTTGGGGCTGGGTGCTGGGGTTTCTGTGATCGGAAGTGTGACTTTATATACGCTGATTGCCCTACTTCTCGGCCCATCAGTCGCTTTTTTGGTCACTTACGTCATGCTCAAGCAAAAACAAATTCTACTTATTGATGGTTCTCGTAATACCGTAGAAGAACACTTTGGGAAAAAACGAATTGTTTTTAATTTTACCGAAGTTGAATTTGCCGACGTAGAAAGAGTGCGTGAAGAAGAAAGCGCGGTTCCAGACGAACCATCCAAAGACAAACAAGAAATTCTCCAAGAGGGGCACGATGTTACTCAGGCCGTTCCGCAAATTGTCCCCACTTCCGAAACGCATGCCAAAACCACCAAGCTTCATTTAAATTATCACCCGTATTTACTCCTTAAAAAAGATAACGAAAAATACTTTTTTTTAGATAACAAAGAGCGCGGTCTTCCTAACTACAAAACCGCAAAACTAGTTGTCGAAACAATTAATCAATACATCGGAGTGGCTAAGCTTGTCACGGAAAATTTAAATCTCTACAAGATCGAGAAAAAGAGTAATAAAGGAGTTTTAGGGCTATTACTGATTTTGATTTTACTAGGTATTGGCCTTTATTTTATCTTCCGTTTTAATTTCTTATAGGAGTTTCCTATTCGCCTTGCGTCCAGAAGTCTTCTTCGGCTTGTTCGTCCAAAGTATCGATAACAAAATTGTTTTCAATTGTTTCTTGAATTAGCTCTGTTTCATCACGCTCTTCCGTAACGACTTCTTCCAGCAATTCATCCTCTAGTTCGGTTGCGGCTAGAGCCGCCAATTCTGCCCGGATTTGGGCTTGCAAGAGCCCGTGATATTCCTCTGGGATAGAGTCGGCCGGGACCTGCGTCAGTGGGAAGTATTCCAAAGGATCAACCCGTATTCCGTCTTGAATAACTTCGATATGCAAGTGGGCACCGGTCGTTCGTGCTCCGGCACCAGGAGTTCCTGGAGTTCCTCCTGTTAAGCCAATCATTTGACCACGCTGAACATAATCACCTTCTTGTACTAAAGCCCCCGAAATATGACCATATAGCGTCATTGTTCCCTTGCGGTGCGCCAAAATAATATATCCATATCCCAACTTTTCAATATCGCCATTTAGTTTCGCGGCATCATAGACTTTATAAACAACTCCTTCCGCCGGGGCATAAATAATAGACCCGTGCGAAATTCTAATATCCAAAGCATGGTGCGCCGCCCCAAACAGAGTTACATATTTTTCATCATCAAAATATGCCGTTAATCCATATTCAGGAGACACGGGCCATTCTAAATCCAAGAAATTAGCAGCATCATGAGCCGTCGTCGCTATTTCCGAATCCAGGTGAATCTGACTAATCGCCGCTAACTCTTCTTCGGTAATAATGCCCTGGAACTCTACTAAGCGTTCTTCAAGGGCCGAGATATTAGTCTGAAAAAGGTTAATTTCCTCCAAAATCGCTTCTTGCGCGGTTTTGTATGAAGCAAATAGTTCTCGATAAATATCATCATTTCCCTCAGTCTCATCCAGGAAGTTTTCTTTTCCTTCTAGCTGGGCAGTTAAATTCCGATACTCCTCCTCTAGAGCGTTGTTTAGAGTATCAAGTTGTTGCTGCTTAAGCGTTAAATCGTAATTTGTTTTTTTCTGCTGACGTTCTAGTGTTTGCAATCCATCAATCAAGGTTTCCGCTTGTTTTTCCAAAATCCCCAAAAAGGTAGAGTTTTGGAGCGTTGTGGAAACTGTCCCTGTTCGGAAAAACATTTTTAGAAAATTTGTCTCCAAATTCGAGGAGGAATTAAGGTTATCCTCAAAATAAATTAGGCGAGCATAGGAAGCTGCGGCTGCTTTTTGTTCTTCAATTCGGATTTCACTCAACTCCAGTGTTTCTAGAGAGTCTCGAATTTCTTGCTCTTTCTCGGCAATTTGTGTTTGAACATTTAGAATTTTGACATCTGTTTCTTCAATTAGTTTATCCAATTGGGTAATTTGGCCATCAAGAGTGTCGATTGTGTAGCGATTTTCTTCAATTTCCTCGCGGGTTAAATCCATTTTGTCTTGAAGAGATTGAAAATTTCGCTCGGATTGCTGTAGGTATTGGCGAAGTTTTATCATTAAATAGGCATTTCGGACCGCATCCGACACAATTGGCTCTGAAGTCTGTTCAGAAATTTCATCCACTTCTGTTGCTTCTTGTGCCAAGACACGGCTCACCCCCAGTCCAACCAGGAACGTGCCAAGTAAGGAAATAACCACGATTTTTCGCAACAATAAGCGCATAATTAGAACTAAGATTCAAATTTATCCATACATTATACCTTATTTTCAGGGGAAAATCCAGGTTGGATGACTAGCTAAAATAGCTTATAATGGCGCTACTTTAACTTATGCGATTATGATTGTTGGATTAACCGGCTATATGGGTAGCGGAAAAGGCGAAATAGCCAAAAGATTACAAGCCAAAGGATTTAAATATGTATCTTTATCAGATATGGTGCGCGAAGAAGCCACGGCGCAGGGTTTAGAGCACACCCGAGAAAACCTACAACAGGTTGGGAACGCTCTTCGCGCTGAACATGGTGCCGGAGTGCTTGCTTTAAAAGCGCGGGAAAAAGTAACCACCGAACCTGATGAAAACTGGGTAATCGATGGGATTCGTAACCCCGCTTGCATTAAGGAACTTCGTGAACTGCCTGATTTTAAAGTTTTGGGGGTCACCGCAAACAGTGATCTCTTGGTGAATCGTATTTTAGAACGCCGCCGCGAAGGATTAAATATGGAACGCAAAACCGTCCTTGAAAAACTAAACAAAGAACGTGGAGAGGGAGAGCCCCCGGAGGGGCAACAGGTTAAAAAGTGTCTCGATCAAGTCGATCATCTCATCCTAAACGAGGGGACACTCGAAGATTTAGACGCCAAATTTGAGCATTTTATAAAGTTGTGGGAGGGGAGTGAACGCCCGACTTTTGATGAGATCTTCATGGAGATTTCATACACCTGGGCCAAGCGTGCCACCTGTTTGCGCCGCGGCGTAGGGGCAGTTATTGCCAAAGACGGCCAGCAGTTAACTGCTGGCTACAACGGGGCGCCGCGCACCGTGCCTCACTGCGCCGAAGTTGGAGGTTGCTTACGTGAAAAGCTCGGCATCCCATCTGGAAAATGTCACGAAATCTGCCGCGGAACCCACGCCGAACAAAACGCCATTACCCAGGCCGCTAAATTCGGAATCAACATCGAGGGGAGCACCTTATATTGCAACACTTTCCCGTGCGTCATTTGCACCAAAATGATCTTAAACGCTGGCATTACCAAAGTTGTTTACGATTCCGACTACAACGACCCACTTTCCAAAGAAATCCTCGGTCAACAAACCGCTCTGGAGATCGTAAGGTATGAGGGGAGAAAGTTTAGCCAACAATAGTAGCATTTCTCGCTCGGCGCTGGAGATCTGGGTCGCCAATATCGACGCCAGCTTTGCTTCTTCTCTTATGATCGCAGGCAAGCGCAGCTAATTCAACAACCAAATATTTAAGCTGCATATTTTTGCGACGCTCACGTTCTTCAGGATCTTCGACATGATCTTTCCAGAACTTATCAATGCGCGCTAGAACACTTTGAACGGCCGCAGTATGAGCGTCAAGAGATTTAATCTGTCTTACAATGTAGGTTACATCAGCGCGCGGCAAAATGCCTTCACCTCTGGCTAGAGTTTCTTCAACCGCCAGATTCAATCCAGCATCAAAACCTTGCAGCATACGGCCGATGTGAGATTTAGGAGTTTCGTCCATGTGGGGTGGAGTTAAGGATGGCTTTAAATATAGCGTAATCCTGAGATGCGTCAATAATAGAGCGGTTGCGAAACACGATTTAATAACCCCGCAACACGAAAAAGGTGACCATACCCTCACCATTTATTGTTGTCACGTTATAATACTTGATTTAACCTGTTACAGAGTTCAAAATAAAAACACATCTAACCCCACAAAATGACCGATAAACAGCTCCACAATCTTGCCAAAAAATACGGACAAAACGCACTCGAATGGCGCCGGAAATTTATTGGACTTCTTCCCGAAATATTTGAACGAAAAATTTATAAGAAATATAAGTACGGCTCAATTTTTGAATACGCGGCTAAATTGGCGGGGATTAGTCGTGAACAGGTTCAACGCACTCTCAATTTAGATCAAAAATTTCGAAAAATCCCCAAACTTCACAATCTTCTTGTGACTGGGGAGGTTAGTATTAATAAATTAGCGCGCGTAGCATCTGTTGCGAAACCGGAGAACGAGGATTTCTGGGCCACACAAGTTAAGGTTTTGCCAAAGGCCGCTGTCGAGACTCTGGTACGTGATGAAAAATCTGTGCCCGGGCACAGATCCCAACCTGAAAAATTGTCACTTTCGCCCGAAGTTGAGTCTAGACTCTTAGAGCTCCAACAAAAAGGAATCGATATCAACAACCTTTTACTTGAATTACTAAAAAAACGTGATCTCGAGATTGCGCAAGAGAAAGAACAAATCGGTGAATCTGTCCCCGAGACTAACTCCCGTTATGTTTCAGCTAAAACCCGTCAAATTATAGAAAAAGAACACGGAACTTGTTGCTCTGTCCCAGGTTGCACACAGTCAACACACGCAATCCACCACACACAGCGATTCGCGCTCTCCAAACGTCACGACCCCCGTTATATGGCCCCACTATGCAGGGAGCACCATGCCATCGCGCATTCGATTGATCTTAAAGTTTGCCAAGAAAGGCGGCTTTGACCTGGCGCGCCAGATTAAAAACCTCTTGCCTTCTTTTAGCTTTTCTTATAAAGTACGTTCGCTTTAGAAAATAATCCCCTTATAAGATGTCCAAGACAAAAGCCGGAGGATCGACGAAAAACGGACGCGATTCCAATGCTAAACGCCTCGGTGTTAAGAGATTTGGAGGTCAATCTGTAACCGCTGGAAGTATTTTAATTCGCCAAAGGGGAACTGTTTATAGTCCCGGAGAAAACGTTCGCGTTGGCCGCGATCACACTTTATTCGCGACCAAAGATGGCAAGGTGTCTTTCTCTGAGAAAAAAGTCACAAAATACGACGGAAGAATTTTCCGAAAAGTTCACGTTAATGTAAACTAAATTTAGTTTCATCATTTAACCCTCCTAATATGAAACTCTGCTGGAAAGCTGCCGGGCTTAGCCTCGGATTACTCTGGGCTCTCGGTCTTTTTATCATGACCTTGCTAGCCGTTTACACTGGTTACCTCGAAGGAATTTGCACCTTATTTGTTGGTGTGTATCCTTGGTATGAAATTTCTGTCGCTGGCGCCTTTATTGGCCTAGTTGAAGGATTTATTGATGGGTTCATTGGTGGTGCCGTTCTGGTTGCGGTTTATAATGCTTTTTGTGGCTGTTGCTGCAAAAAGGCCTGCAAAAAATAAGGTTGCCCAAACCTGAAATTTGAGTAAAATAGGGAGGCACCAATTAAGGTGCCTCTTTAGTTTTTGCACATGAGTATAGATACGTTTTTCGGGTTAGATGATGCCGATGGCTCCATAAGTCCAGAGCAAGTGCGCGAATACAAAGCACGCATGGCTCGTAATCAACGGCAAATGAAGGCCGCCAAAAAACAGGAAGGCAAACAAAAGAAAAAAGAGGATAAGTTAGTCGCAATTCTCCTTAAATTTATTCGGAACAGCGCTCGCACAGACATCACGCTTTTGATTTCGCGTTGTTTTGAGCAAAACATTCCAGCGGCTCTTATTTTGGCTATTATTCTTCTCGGGAACAAAGAAATCCAAGAGGAAGTTGGTATTCATCTTCAATTAGAAGGTGGAAAATCAGATCCTGAAAAGTCGGCACCTCCAGCCAAGGACGATGAAGAAACAAGTCTTGCAGACCTTGAGCAAAAAGAATTCAAAGGAGCCTTAGTTACTCTAGGAGCCGATGGTTCGCTTCCACTTAAAATGCGCCTTGGTATTGATTTGTGGACTCGCTCAATTTGGGACGCCATGGAGCCCATTCCAGAGCGAATATTCAAAACAACTATTGAATTTAATGAAAAGTCACACGCTAAACCAGTTCCTAAAAAAGTGGTTACCCAATTAGCAACTTTTATCCTCCGTGATTACTTCAAAAGTAATCATTTTGAACAAGATCTAGAAAATGTAAGAGCTTTTGCTCAGTTTTTATTAAAGGGGCTATTGCATCGCTTAAAAGAGCAATCCGCAGACCAGAAACAATTAGATGGGGAGGAGTATTAGAAAGGTTTCCAGTGTTTTCTCGAAAACGTCCCGCCGACAGGTGAGAAGGGTTCTTTTTGGATCATGTATCCAAAAAGGTTCCTTCCAGTTGAGAGAAAATAGCTGGGGACCTTTCTGAGAATATTCTTCCCCCCTGTAATGTTTCCCGCTATTATACGTTCCTGTATATGACTATTTAACCAATCCACCCATGAAGAAATTCTTATCAATTCTCGCACTTAGCTTAATTTTTAGCGTCTTTTTAACAGGTTGCGGCCCGGATGAAGAAGAAACCGAGGAAGAGACCGAAGAAACTCAAGAAGAAGTGGCGGTCGAAGAACAACCAAGAGATATGGATGTCACCGGCATCTGGTCTTTAACCATTAGCCATGGCGGCGGAACGATTCAGAATACAATTTTCATTTATCCGCTCGGGCTTGCTCAAACCGTTTCTGGTGTCGTAACTCTTCCAGAGGGGATAGTTATGAATCCTGGTATCAGCGGAGCTTACTGGGCTGATTATGAGGTTGATGAAAACCAACTGACAATGGTGGCCCAAAACGGCAGCTCCACCTCAAACGGAACACTCCTAGACGAAAACAATGCTAGCGGGACCATCACTTCAGCTGCCGGCACGTACGCCTGGACCGCCACCAAAACTGGCGAGCTCCCCAATGACTACGGTATTTTAGGCTACTGGATGATGCACATCGACGGCTGGGGAGATGGAGAATTTGCTCGGTTCCAAAGCCTTTACCTAAATGCTGACGGGACTGCCGACACTGACTGGGTAAAAGTCCAAGCTAACGACGGCAATGTTAACGACGGCGAAATCCCAGATTATTTAAGCACTTTCACTTATGAAGATGGAGTTGTGTTCATCGAATCCGAAAATGGCGATGTAACCTTTCAAGGCACCTACAGTGTTGATGGCGATGGTGTCGAAGTACTCGAAGGAGTCTGGCACAATAGCGCCACTAACGAAACAGGAACTTTTGAGGCCGTCAAAATGGGCTAAGCTTCCGCATTGGTTGTGGGTGGCGTAAAAACACGAGTTCCCAACTCCTGATCTAACATATAAAGGCCTGGACCTGCTTCCCCAGCCAATTTAATCTTATCAATAGTTTTTTGCGCCGTGTCTTCTTCCTCAACTTGTTCGTCAATGAACCAGTTTAAAAGGGATTGGAAAGCATAATCCTTTTCTTTGACTGCCAATTCATAAAGATTATTAATTAAACTTGTGACAAGCTTCTCGTGTTTCAAGACTTCTTCAAAAGTTTTCAAAGGAGATTTAAACTCAGCTGGAGGTTTTTCAATAGTGTCCATTACAACACTTCCGCCGCGTTCATAAACAAACCCATAAAATTTCATGGCGTGAAACATTTCTTCCTGAGCTTGAGCTTTCATCCAGGTTGCAAAACCATCTAAGCCTAAGCCATCAAAATAGGCGGCCATGGCTAAATAAAGATAAGCTGAATAGATTTCAGCATTAATTTGTTTATTAATTGCATCGTTGATCGATTTTTTCATAAGAGGGGGTTAAAAATATTTATAGAGCAAAAAAAACTTATCCCATCATGGCCTGAAAAACAACCTAAGAATTATTGATCTGAATTAAATTCATGGGGCACGCCTCCGCTGCTTTCTGATTTGACGCAACATCACACTCAAACAAATCCGCCACAAAACAATCTTTTCTGGGCAGGCCGCCAATAAGCTCGGCTTTGCCGGTTTTTTTATTTAATTGCCAAGTATGCGGAGCCAGAGTTACACAAGATCGGCAGCCAATACATTTTGCGGGGCGGTGGATGATTTTAATCGAGCTCATCTAAATTGCGTTTGGTTAATAGGTAGACTTTATCGCTTAAGCGCACGCGGTCCGGGATCGGGATAGTTACACTATCTTGACGCTCAGTTTTTTCAATTTCTTCGTCTTCACGGCGGATTGCTTTTACATCAACGTACATTACACCAGTTGTTTTCCCCATAATTACTAAACGATCATCTTTGGAAAAGGGGTTGGCATCCACGGAAATTTCAGCCACTTCAGCCTTGGGGAAATAATGTTTAATTTTGCCCACGAAAATCCGTTCATCAGTTGATCGATTTTTGGAATAGCCACTCCATTCCGGCAATGGTTTCCCTAAATAATAGCCGTCACAAAAATCACGATTATAAACAGTGTGAAGTTGCTTCATCCACTCCTTTTTCTTACTTTCTGTGAATTTGTCGGCAAAAATCGCATCCCGGGCCTCGCGATAAACTCTCGTTACCACGTCAACATATTGTGGCGCTCGGCCCCGCCCCTCAATTTTCAGCACTGCCACGCCAGAATCAATTAGCTTATCCAAAAAGGGAAGGCAGCAGAGATCCTTGGGGCTCAAAATATAGTGATCGCGAATGCGAAGCTCGTGCCCGGTTTCTATATCCTTTACTTCATATTGCTTGCGGCATTCATGAAGGCAAGCACCGCGCTGCGCCGAGGTATTAGATTGAAGCAAACTCATCTGACAGCGACCACTCTGGGCAATACACAGAGCACCGTGTACAAAAATTTCAATTTTCACTAATTCGCCCCCGGGCCCCCGCAAGTCATCCTCTGTAATGCGTTTACAAATCGCGGCAATCGAGTCCAAATCAACTTCCCGCGCTAGCACAATCGTATCTGCAAACTGGGAATAAAACTTCACTCCCTCGTAATTTGAAATCGACAGTTGAGTAGAGATATGCACGGTTATACCGACTTTATTTGCATACTGAATTGCGGCCATATCTTGCGCAATAATTGCCGTCACACTAGCCTCCTTCGCCGTATCAATAATCGCGCGCATCAACGTCAAATCATGGTCATACAAAACAGTGTTCACGGTCAAATAAGTGCGCACCTCAGCTTTATTACAGGTATCCGCAATTTCTTTTAAGTCTTCTAGGGTGAAGTTAGCCGCGGATCGGGCGCGCATATTTAGTTGTTGCACCCCAAAATACACACTGTCTGCCCCGGCCTTAATTGCGGCCGAAAGAGCGGCAAATGACCCCACTGGCGCCATTACTTCGGGTTTTGAAGAAGAGTTTTCCACGAGGACAATCTAGCGCGCGCGCCCTCCTTAGGCAAGGTAATTGAAAAAACACCGATTTTATTGTAGAATACAACGGCCTTATTTTTCAAACACCCCACCAAAATGAAAACTTTAATTAAGTTCGCGTTATTGTTAACGCTTTTATATGCCTTTGCGGGCACAGCCAGCGCCAATTTTGGCCAAGAAACCCTTACTTTTGACTCTGGTTCTGAGTCAGTTCGGCACCAATGGGTTAATGTTAGTTTTAATGAAACTTTCACTAACACACCAATAGTTTTTGCCGAGCCTATTACCGAGTTGGGTGGCCAAGCTGTTCAACCTGTTATTCGCAATGTTTCCACCACTACTTTCCAAATAAAAATCGAAGAAGATCGGGGGCGCGATAATTCTTGGTTAAATGGTCCTCATGTTTACGAAACCGTGAATTGGATTGCTTTTGATCCCACGGAAATCACTTCGGGAAATGGGATTGAGGCCGGAACCTCAACTTTTGCTCAAGCTAATTACGCTTATTGGGAAACCGTAACTCTTGCGGAAACTTATGGTGATACACCACTTGTTTTTGCTCAGCTTAATTCTAATAATGGGGGGCATGTTTCTCGGCCAGATTTAACTAACGTTGGCCTCAATAGTTTTGATGTGCGTGATGAAGAAGACCCAGGTAACGGCAATCCAGGAGGTTGGGATGGCGCACATACTGGCGAGGACATGGCTTATCTTTCCATAGATCCAACCCTCGATTTGTCGGACGCTGGTATGTATTTTGATTTAGAAAGTATCACCAATTCCTGGACTACAGTGTGTTATTTAGATGATTGTAGTGATGCTTATGTGGATGTGCCTTCTGTTTTTGTAGAAATTCAATCCGAAAACGAGGCTGATACGGTTCAGGCGGATATTCGTGGTGCGGGAATAGCCAGTTTTGAAATTCGGCTCGAAGAGCAATATTTAGGTGGTTGGGATGGTGCGCACGCGGCTGAAGATGTGGCTTGGCTATCTTATGGAGAACCAGTTGCGCCAACCTACGATCCAGCAGATTATAGTGTGTGGGTTGTGGATACTGATTCCAGCGGAGACGAAGACCTTCGTGATATTTTGTCAGCACAGGGTTATACAGTAACTTTCCTAGACAGTTCCTACGTCGAAACCGACCTAGATAACACTTATGATTTGTTAGTTTGGCCCGGAGGTATGGACCCTGTAACAGATGCCATGTTCAATGCTGGACTGCGCGATACAGTTAAGACTTATATGGACGCGGGTGGTGATTATATTGGAGTTTGTGGAGGAGGAATTGCCGGTAGCGAAACCATGTATTTAATGGATTATCCATACGTCCCAGATGCGACGTGGAATGTTTTTGGAACTGGCGAAGGCGTTAACGCGGATTATGATTATGATTGGACTTCATTTATTGGGGCGGCAATTTATCCCGATATAGAAGTTACTACGGATCACGATATTTTTGATGGATATTACGCGGCTGGCGACCAATTTATGATGACTTATGCTGGAGGGCCAGTTTTTAACGGGGCTGGATTTACAACTTTAGCTACCTATACCGACAATTTTGATGTCGGCTACAATGCTATTGGCCAAGCCGCGATCGTTGAAACTGAATACGCCACTGATTATGATGGCGACGGTGATAGCGAAAGTGGGGGAGTTATTTTGTTTGGACTTCATCCGGAATTCTTAGGCGCAACCGAGTTTTTGATCGAAGAATCAGCAGAATACTTGATTAGTAATTAGAAAATACGCCAAAGCTCCATAGAATTTTCTATGGCTGTTTTGGTATGTAGTTTTTGGAAAGAGAGTTAGTGGTTTAACGAGGCCTTTCTGTGGCCGGCGGGTGAAGACCCGCCGGCCAGCATTCGTATGTGTGGTCATCACGCACTCAGGCCGTCTTCGCTTCGTTGGCGCGGCGCTTGCCGGCCCAGGTCAGGAAGACCATGGCCACCATGATCACGAACAGCGCCTGCCACTCGTGGACCCGTACGGCCCGCTGGCCGAAGAACAGCCACAGGAGGATGGTCGCGCCCGTGCCCGCCATCAGCGACGTCAGGCGGTTGGCCGTGACGTTGAAGGTGGGGCTGCCGGTCTTGTAGATGTACAGGAAGACCGAGCAGAACGCCACCACGCCGAACGTCATGCTCCAGAAGATCGCGGGCCCGTAGGGGCTAGCGAGCGCTTCGCTGTAGAGCGTGATGTGTTCCTGGGTGAAGCCGGCCTTGAAGGCCATGACCGCGAGGAACGTGGCGATGAGCACGGTGGTGGTGGCCGAGAGCTGCTCGATGCCGAAGAAGGCACGCTTGTCGATCGACGTGTCCTTGAGGTAGGACATGATGTAGATGCGACCCGCGTACGGGATGATGTAGAAGCCCATGATCACCAGGAACGGGGCCGAGTGCAGGAAGTCGAAGGAGCCGGCTTTGCCCCCCTTGAGGATGATGATGGCCAGCGCGCCCATGGACACGAAGACCGCCACCCACTCCTGCCAGTAGATCTGCTTGGTGGAGCGTCCCTGCCAGAGGAGGATGAGGTTGACCAGCACACCGATGATGATGACCAGCGCCCGCATGATGATCATGGCGACCATGACGCTGAAGGCGAAGGTGTACATCAGGGAGGTGGTGGGGATCACGAACCCGGTTGCCACGCCGGACAGGATGATCCACTTGAGGTAGGGTCGCTCTTCAGGCTTCAGGTGCCGCCACCAGCGCCAGCCGATGACCACGCCGTTGGTGATGACCATGCTCCCGATGAGCGAGGCCACCAGGAAGGCCATGGAGTTGAGGTTGGGCTCGGCGATCCTCGTGAAGTACTTGGCGCTCACCCCGAACACCATGTACGACAGGAAGTAACCGAGACAGAGAAGCAGGAAGACCTGCATGGGAGTCAACTTCCGCAGCATGAGAATTCCTCCTTCTGCACGCGGTTCACCGAGTCGCCGGTGAGGGCGTTGCCGGGAGTACCCCCGAGCTGGGTGTGGTTTGTGAACATTGAGACCTCTCATTTCGTTGCATGATTTCGGTAACCTATTATCTAACTCTCTTTCCAGTTTTTGCCAGCGTTTTCCGCGGCGAAGACGAATTCACGTTTCCCGCGAAAAAACAATTTAAGGCAACTTTCTAGAAAAACTATAAATCACTCCAGAAAATCACCTTAAACCAGGCGTTTTCAAAGATCACACTGAGGAGGAAGAGTGTAGCATGGATGCTAAGTATTCGAAAACACATAAACTTAGACAAAGATAAGGAGTGAGAGGGTTGACTAAAATACAAAAAAATGGTAAAATTATAAAACATGTAAATGTATAAACTCCAAAACCAAAACAAAATGATCAAAACAAAAGAATTCACACTCTCAGTAATGCTAGCGGTTTTAACATTTTTACTTCCCTCCACACCAGGAGGAGAAGCTGCTTTAGACTGGGCCCAAAACGGATTAAATTCAGTGTTTTTGGCTTATGATTACGGGGCTATGGATTGCGATATCATCTCTCCTTCGATAAATGACCAATTCAGTGCCGGAGAATCCATTTACTTTAATACCAGCCTAACCGAGGGGACGTATCCGTTTGATTCTAGTACTGCTTATTGGACATCTGATGAGGAAGGAACTTTTCTTTCCGCTACCAGTGGCTATGCCAGCCTTACTACCCCTGGTTACCATGGCCTTACTTTTTATATTCAAACCACAGCTGGTCATTACTGTTCACATGGATTTGATATCGAAATTATTGGCGGCGGAGCAACCCCTCCTTCTTGTGGGGTTTCTTTCCCTTCTAGTGGCACTTCTTACTCAGCTGGCGAACAATTCACTCTTGGTGGGAATTGGTATATGGGGAGTTATGATGTAACTGATTATTGGTGGACTTCCAGCTTAGAAGGAACAATTTTAAGCAACTCTAGCTTTGGGGGCGTCACCTTAAGTCAAAACGGAACCCATACAATTACTTTTTACGTTCAAGACAGCCAGGGACAAACCTGTTCTGACACGATTGACGTTAGTATCTCAGGGGGTGTTGAGAACGTTGAAGAAGATCCTAATTATGATTATTACTGTTACGGAGATGATGTTTGGTGGCAGAACCAAGCTGGTCAATGGACTGAATTAAAGGAATCTTGCACCTATGGTTGTACGGGTTGGTCGTGTGATGATGCTCCTGATGATGAAGTAGATCCTTATTATGATTATTTCTGTAACGAAGGTGATGTTTGGTGGCAAAATCAATTTGGTGAATGGACCGAAATAAGAGAATACTGTTCTTATGGCTGCACGACTAGTTGGACTTGTGATAGTTCGGACGAAGACCCTTATTACGATTACTTTTGTAA
>CAYYQE010000019.1:0-27630 GCA_964473745.1 uncultured Candidatus Peribacteria bacterium | reverse complement strand
TAGCAGAAATGGAACTTGTTATGGATAAAATTAAACCATTTATGTATTTGAAGCGGCATAAGACGAAAAAAATTATTTTAACTGATAAAGAGATACAAATTTTAGATTTTTTACAGGAGATAAACCATCTAACCAGCAGTGATGTTGAAGATATATTAACTGTTTCCAAGCGTACCGCCCAACGCTATCTGTCCGGATTGGCTAAAAAGGGGCTCATAAAAAAACATGGAAATAAAAAAAGTACGAGATATACGGCGATTTAAGGTTTATTAAAATAACTGTTCACAGATTAACCAATCGAATTCTTTTCTTTTGCGAAGGTTTTCGTGCTTAGTGATTAGGCCGTGATAGCTTGGTGCATTCCGAAGATTCAGACGTTTTTTACCCTATTGCGGTTGCGAGTAGATAATGAACGTCCGTTGGGCCACATTTTTACTCCCAGAAATTTTAATCCTTGTTTAGGTTTAATAATTACATTTCTTTGGGGATGAATTTGGAGTTTTAGACTATTTGAAAGAAATTTTGTGGCGGTGAGTTTTTTAGATTTTAAAGTGTCTATTTGAGAGTCGACTATGATAAAATCATCGCCGTAACGTAAATAAGCTTGTGGTTTCAAATTATGTTTTATAAGGCGATCAAATTCATTCAGATAGATGTTGGCAAAGATTTGGCTCGTCAAATTCCCGATAGGTATACCACATACCCCCCCCCGCTTCTGTCAATGGCGTAACTGTTGATAACTTCTCGGAGCAGGTTCAAGGCGCGGCTGTCTTTAATGCGGAACGAAAGGATTTCGAGCAGTTTTTGATGATTTACGTTATCAAAGAACTTTTTAATATCTGCTTTCCAGATAAAGGAATGTGGATGTTTTTGCAAGAAAAATTGAGTTCTTTCAATCGCCCCAAGCAACCCTTTCCCTTTCCGACAAGACCACGCGTCATAAATGAACGTCTTGTCCCAAATCGGGACGAGGTAATCGTAGAGGAGCCGGTGGACCACCCGATCACGAATAGGTGCCACCGAAATCTCCCGTCTTTTATTGTCACACACGATGAAACATTTATAAACTCCGTGTTGATAAGTCCCGTTGTTCAAATCCTTATGAAGCTCCAACAAATTCTTCTCCAAATAATACTGGAAGGTGTGGAGTTCATCCGTTACACGTTTTCCTTTACGAAAATCCGCCCATGCCTTCCAAATATTTCCTAACTCCAAGTCTATGAAATCATTGCCCATCATCAATAAAAGTTATGAACTGTATAAACAATTTGTAGAAACGAATGACCACATGGCGAAAAGATGGCGATTTTCTCTTGGCGAGCCGCGGAACGCCCTATTGTGATTATGGTTGTTAGCATTGTTCTGATTCACGTTCACGTTCTCCTCATTACGATTACCGTAGAGCGCATTACCACGTGCTTGTTGATGAAACCTATCCTGTTTTGAATGTAGTCGCAACCACATTCGTGTTTTTCAGCTCAAGAAAGAGCTAAGTTTCACTCTAACCTAAGGGTCTATAAACCTTTTATGTTCTTTTGAGACTTCTTTTTTCATCCAAAGTCTACGAATGTAAAAGAGCATTTTACGGCAGCTTGTTCCTAGACAAGTGACTTCTCGCCGTCACCTACGATTGTACCCACAAAAAATAAAAAGGAAAGACCGCCTTACGGCGGTCTTAAAAGATAAAAATTAAGAAAGAATAAAGATTAAGGTTTAAGTTTAGAGACCCTTAGCGAGCCGCGGAACGCCCTATGGTGACGATGGCGGTAAGCAAGGTCCCGATCCACGTACACGCGCTCCCCACGACGAAAACCGCAGAGCGCAACACCACGTTTTCTTATTTCGTCAAGAGTTTTGAGCCAGCTCCATGTTGTCGCATCGAATTTGCCTAATGTTTGAAGGTGTCGATATTGTGGTTCATCCATAAGGTCAATACCCATTGCGGTTGCGATGTCTACGGCATTACCATTGCATATTTCTTGTGGATAGTTTTTAGCTAACCAAGCTTCTGCCTCGGCGTCATATACAATGTTTCTTGCACTTTCTGGAGATTCTACGCTACACGTGCCAAAGTAAAATGAGTCATCATTTTCCATGTAAACGTCGGGAGCGTGTCCTGCCTCTTCCATTTGTTGCAAACTCCATAGTTTTTCTGGATCAGCTTCGAGTGATCTTTGTACGTCAGTCCATTCAATTCCCTTATGTTTTTTTTGATTAGCGTCAAAACGAGCTTGAAGTGTGGCAAGCAGTTGTTCTTGGACTTCTGGGGTTAATTCGCGTTTTTCGGTGGGATCAACTGCTTCCGAATGCACGTCGGTAGCATCAGATGGAGCCTCGGTTGCTGCCTCTGGTTCACCTGATGTCATTGCTCTGGCGAAAACTTCTCTAAGTTGATCTCGCATATCATCGCCTTCAGTAAAACTAGCTTCTCTTAGGGCACGCTCAAATGCGCCTTGCATTTGGTCAGTAGTTATTTCGCCTTCTCGAGGGACGGCACGGCGTTCTACGCCATTATATTTTGACATTTTTGGGGTGGTAAATGGATGGCTACAAGCTAAACATATTTAACATTTTTTGTAAAGCCTAAATTCTTTATAACAGGTTTAAAATGTGGTTCAAATCCAGGGTGGGGTGCCCGCTCCACCGCGATATTAGCCTCTTTGTGAAACCTCGCTTCCAGGTTAAAGGATTCGCAAAATTAGGACTTTCGTCCTCTTTTGCGTGGTGGGCGATACTGGATTCGAACCAGTGACCTCAACAACGTCAATGTTGCGCTCTAGCCAACTGAGCTAATCGCCCGGAGTGAGAATGGATTAAAGGAGAAATATCGGACACGTAGTGTTTACTTCCGAACTAAGACCCGACAAAAAGTAAACTTTTTGGAGGCGTTTTAGTGAGGGAGTAACAACAGCATAGCTGTCGATATT
This sequence comes from uncultured Candidatus Peribacteria bacterium, assembly GCA_964473745.1. Lineage (GTDB taxonomy): Bacteria > Patescibacteriota > Gracilibacteria > UBA1369 > UBA12473 > JABJMC01. Next base: position 24,703 of record CAYYQE010000019.1, on the reverse strand, counting down.
TCGTGTAAAAGATCATTTGAAGCGAGGACGTACTAGTCTCCGGATGGAGATGCTAATCGTGAAACGATTCGTCTCCGGATGGAGATGCTAATCGTGAAACGATTCGTCTCCGGATGGACATGCTAATCGCTCGTGTTTTGCTGACTCAATCTACGAAAACTTACCACTAAAGTCAAAGCTTTTCATTTTTTATTCATTTTTTTGTTAATTTTTTGTCATCTGGATTTGCTAGAGTTAGGACATGATCAGGTTATTTCATCAATTTTTAGAGTTTTTATTCCCGCGCCGCTGTTTAAAATGCAAAAAAAAGGGCTCTTTTTTGTGTAAAGACTGTTTAGGAACGATTTTTCCGCATAAGGATCAGCATTGTCCGAACTGCTTACGAAAACAACCCTTTGGCCGAGTGTGTAGCTCGTGTAAAAACTGGGAGCTGAATGGCTTATTTGTAGTAGCCCCTTATTCTCAAAAATCACTTCTCCAAACCTGTATCAAAACCATGAAGTACGGGGCGGCCCACTCTTTGGCACGGGTTTTGGGGGATTGGATGAAAGCCCATTGGAATCCGGATGACTCGTTGGATGATTCCATAATTGTGCCGGTTCCTCTTTATCCGTTGCGTGAAAAATCTCGTGGCTACAATCAGGCGGAGCTTTTGGCAAAACAAGTAGCTAAACCGCCATCCGATGAACCGCAACATCTTTTAAAGCGTGTTCGAAATACTGAGCCCCAGGCTCAACTTTCGCGCAATGATCGATTAAAAAACCTCCGGGATTCGTTTGAAGTAAGGGAAAGTTCGGACTTAGTGAACAAAAAAATTATACTAATAGATGATGTGTGTTCAACCGGAGCGACATTAAATGAATGTGCGCGCGTTTTACGCCGAGCTGGAGCTAAACAAATTTGGGGGCTTGTCTTAGCGCGGGGATAACCGGTAAACTCTAAACCATGAAGATCGGAATAGACGCCTCCCGTTATCAACACCCGCGCCCCACAGGAGTAGAATTCTACTCTGATGAAATTATTGATGGGCTACTGCCTTTGATAAAAAACCAAAAAGGGCATGAGGTCTGCTTTTACGCACAGGAAAAACTAAAAGGCATCCCCCTAAAAATGCAGAAAGTTCTCCCCCACAAACGGTTTTGGACGAAATGGCATCTTTCTCGCGAGCTCAAAAAAAATCCTGTAGATGTTTTGTTTGTGCCATCACATGTTTTCCCACGGAATCATCCCAAAAAATCTTACATTACTATTCATGATGTGGCTTTTCGAGAATTCCCAGATGCTTATTCGGCCTTTCAGTATTTTTATTTACACAAGAGCACTAAATACGCAGTGAAAAACGGCTACAAAATTATTGTCCCCAGCACCGCCACTAAGCGCGATCTCGAAAAATACTATAACTGCGATCCAGATAAAATTGTGATAATCCCCCACGGATTTAGACCTGTTAATTATAAGATTGGCGCCACCAAAGAACGCCAACTCTTAAAACATTTTCACCTCACAAAAAAAGATCCCTACATATTTTTTGTGGGACGATTGGAGACCAAGAAAAACCTAGCTCGTTTGGTGCAAGCTTTTGCTAAATTTCGCCAGAAATATCCTGATTGGCGCTTAATTTTGGGAGGCGGGCGCGGGATAGGATTTCGCGCGATTTTACAGGCCCTGGAAAAAGAGCGAATCTTATCGCACGTCATTCTTCCGGGCTACTTAACTGAGGATGAAAAACACGTTTTATTGCGCCACGCCAAGATTTTTGCCTTTCCTTCCCTCTCGGAAGGATTCGGCTTTCCAATTTTAGAGGCAGCTAGTCATGGAACTCCAATTTTGGCCTCACGAATTCCGGCGTTACTAGATTTTCAGGAGATTGTGGATGTTTTTGTGGATGGCAAAGACCCAGACTCAATTGCCGAGGGATTAGACATGTTGGCGCGTAAACGTTTTGTGCCCCAAAAGAGTGATTTAATCTCGGCTTACTCCTGGAAAAGGACGACCAAGCAAGTTTGGAAATTAATTACCAGCTAATTATATGGAAGTTGCCCTAGTTCATGACTTTTTGGTGAAATTGGGAGGCGCGGAACGGGTTCTAAAAACCCTGACCGATATGTTCCCAACAGCACCAATTTACACCCTGCTTTACGACGAAGCGCGCGTGGGTCATGTTTTCCCAAAATCCCAAGTGCGCCCTTCAAATTTACAAAACCTCCCGAAATTTTTACGCAAACGCCATAAATATCTCTTTCACAAAATGCCACAAGCTATCGAAAGCTTTGACTTAAGCGGCTATGACGTTGTGATTAGTTCTAACACGGCTATGTCCCACGGAATTGTGACGAATACAGACACTAAGCACTTCTGTTATTGCCACTCTCCCATGCGTTACGCCTGGGATTGGACGCACGAGTATTTAAATGAGCAACAAATGGGTCGTTTTAAGCGCGCTGTAGCGCGCCGTCTTTTAAAAAACACTCGTATTTGGGATTATTATGCTTCGGATCGAGTGGATCATTATATTGCGAATTCCGAAACCGTCCGAAGGCGCATTCAAAAGTACTATCGCAAAGATGCAACTGTCATCTATCCCCCGGTGGATACCGAACGTTTTAAGCTGACCCCAAATCGTGAGAATTATTTTTTGATTGTTTCCACAATTACTCCTTATAAAAACATTGAATTAGCAGTGAATCTTTTTAATAAAGTGCGCAAAAAACTGGTGATTATTGGGGATGGCAGTGATCGAAAAAGGCTCCAATCCATGGCCGGGCCACACATTGATTTTCTGGGCTTTAAACCGGATGAAGTAGTTAAGGAATATATGCAAAATTGCCGAGCTTTGATTTTTCCAGGAGAAGAAGATTTTGGAATGACGCCAGTAGAGGCCATGGCCTGCGGGAAACCAGTTTTGGCCTATCGTAAAGGCGGAGTCACCGAAACTGTGGTAGCCGGAGCAACGGGTGAATTTTTTGAAGAACCAACAGTAAAATCAATGGAAAACGGGTTAGCACGACTGCTGGTAAACGAATCTCATTACAATTCTCAAAAAATCCGCAAACATGCTGAAAAGTTCGATCGGAAATATTTCATTGAAGGAATTGAAAAACTGGTGCTATCATAGGAGTCCTCTTAAACAATAATCTTTTTTATGGCGGACATCTCTCTTTACCGGAAGTATCGACCCCGAAATTTTGAAAACTTAGTGGGTCAGGATCATATTCGAAGCACTCTTTTGAATGCGATTAACGCGGGGCATCTTTCCCATGCTTATCTGTTTTGTGGCCCCCGGGGCACAGGTAAAACGACTACGGCTCGCTTGGTGGCCAAGGCCATTAACTGTATTAATCCCGAGGCCAGCGGTGAATCGTGTAGTAAGTGTGAATATTGCCAACTAGTGATTGATCGAAAACTGATTGATATTATTGAAATTGATGCCGCTTCTAATCGCGGGATTGATGAAATTCGTGATTTACGAGAGAAAATTAAATTCGCACCAAGCCAGGCGCCACACAAAGTTTATATTATTGATGAGGTGCACATGCTGACAACGCCGGCTTTTAATGCGCTACTTAAAACATTAGAAGAACCGCCTTCGCATGCTTATTTTATTCTCGCCACAACTGAGGCACACAAAGTCCCAGAGACTATTATTTCGCGCTGTCAGCGGTTTGATTTTCACCGAATTGAACGAACCACGATTGTAAAAAGACTGCAGCATATTGCTAAACATGAACAAGTTGAGGCCGAAGAAGAAGCCCTGACTCTTATTTCTGAAACAGCGGAGGGAGGACTGCGTGATGCTATTTCGACCTTTGAACAGATTATGAGCAATGGCAAACTCACTCTAAAAAACGTGAATCAAGTGTTGGGACTAAGTGGTCACGCGGCCCTGGAAAAATTATTTCAATCATTGGAAAAAGCAGATTTTAAGACTGGCTTAGCTGAAATTCACAGCCTTCATAAAGAAGGTCATGATTTGTATCAATTCAACAAAGCTTTTTTGGATCACTTAAGACGAAAACTTCTAGATTCTCTCGGCAAAAAAGAGCATATGCAACGCTACCTACGTTGGATTGGTTTGTTCCAAGAAGCCGCCAAAGAACTTAAAAACAGTTTAATTTTGCAATTACCACTGGAAATCGCCGTAATTAAGGGTTGCATGACCCCAGAAGAAGAAGCGAAATCCGGTTGGTTTGGAGGAATTCTAGGTGGTAAGAAGGAAGAATCAGAGATTAAAAAGGAGTCCCCAGATGGTTTAAAACCAATCCCCGAAGAGACAATGACTAAGGAGACCCCAGAAGGAGCCTCCACCGAGCCAGTTTCGGCGGAATTATCTCTGGAGAATGTTAAAGATCTTTTCCCACGAGTTCTTGATTCTATAAAAACTCCTTCGGTGCGCCAATCTTTTCGAACTGGTCTTATAAATCGAATCGAAGGCACTAATATTCACATTGATTTCCAATCTAATTTCCACTTAGGCAAAGTTCGAACCACAGCTGGACAGGTCGAAATTGAGGATGCTTTCAAAAACGTGTTTGGGATTAAGGTAAAAATGGTGCCTAAACTAGTGAGCATGGAAAAAATTGTGGATCAAGCCGCAGAAATTTTTGGTGGAGAGGTTCTTGATTAAAAATTATGACGACCTTTGAACGATTTCTGGAATTACCGACTTTTGATAGTTTGCGGTCTGCCCAAGGGCCTATGGCTCAAGGACAGGAAGATTTTTTTGATTTATCACGATTCCAACGATTTTTGGATCTGGTCGGAAATCCGGAAAAAGGCTTGCCAGTAATTCATGTGGCTGGGTCAAAAGGTAAAGGATCGACTTGCGCGCTGATCGCGGCTGGTTTGCAGAGTTTGGACAAACGAGTAGGCGTGTTTATGTCTCCTTATTTGAACGAGCCAACCGAAGCTATTTTTGTGGATGGATCACCCATGAAGCGTGAAGTTTTTGATGAATTGTTTGAGCGTTATTCAAAAGTTATTGAACGCTTGGCTCCAACGAATTTTGTGACGTCTTTTGAAGTTTTGACGTGTATGGCCCTGCAACATTTTCATGATGAAGATGTAGATTTTGCGATTTTGGAAACTGGGCTAGGGGGGCGGCTGGATGCTACTAATGTGGTAGAAAGCCCGATTTTGTCGGTGATTTGTCCGATTGAAAAAGAACACACCGATATTTTGGGAAACAGTATTACGTCGATTGCTTATGAAAAACTGGGGATTGTGCGTAAAGAGACGCCGGTGGTGATTTCGCACCAAGCTGATCCGATGATTTTGGATTTTGCCCGAACCGCGTGTTTGCAGAAAAAGGCGCCGGCAATTGTGGTACCTAACAGATATGAATCAACTGTTTTGGAGCGCACAGCAGATGCGTATTCATTTCGATTAACCACGCCGACGCGCCAAATTCCGCGGGTTAAATTGGCCTTGCTCGGAGATCATCAAATCCAAAATAGTATGACTGCGTGGGCGGCCCTGGATGAATTGCTTCCAGAATTTGACCCTAGTCCGGTCCTGGATGTATGGGGACACTTAACTCTGCCGGGCCGATTTGAATACCGTATTCAGGGAGGGAAAGAAGTGATTTTAGATGGAGCGCATACTCCAGAATCTGCGGCAGCTTTGCGTAATACTCTCGGGGAAATTTATGGCAGTGAACCAATCACCTTTATTTTGGCTTTTTTAAAGGATAAGGATGTAACTGGGTTTGTGCATAAATTATGCCGTTATGGTGATGCGGTCGTGTTAACTCAGGTGAATCATCCGCGCGCCCTGCCCGCCCGCATTGTCCAAGAAAAAATCAAAGACCAACTCGCCCACCAAGGCATCACTTTTGCCATCACCAACAACATGCGTATTGCTTGGCAAAAAGCCGGCAAACTAGCCGGAAGAAGCCCGATTTGTGTGACCGGATCTTTTAAGTTGGTGGAGGGGTTTTAGGGTTAGGCCAGGGCCATTTGGTAATCTCCTTGGGCACGAGCTTTTCCATCTTCACCTAATGGTTCATTAAAGGCAACACTAGCTAAAACTGCCCCACTAGGCTCTTCAAGAGCTGCAAATAAACGATCAATGCTAATATTCCCACTTTCCGGAATATCAAAAGGAGGATTTGTTTTGTCAGGATATAATACTAAATTAACACTTGTACCATCATCCCCGGAAACCTTTATTCCTTGTTCCTCTAGCTTAACGATTGCCCCTGTTCTCATAACACCCAGTCCCCCAGCAAAATCTGGTCCCCAATCTGCTTTTATTTTGTACGCTTTCGGGACAAGACCAGCGTTAGTAGTTTTAAAGCTAATTACTTCTATTTCCTTGGTAGTAAGTGCTAGCGATCCCTCGTTAGATATGGTCAATCGTTTCTTCATAGTAGTATTAATGGGATGTGAAACCCCATCAATAACAAGTGCTCCTATCTTAAATTCGCATTGAATAGGATCTTTTTCCCCGTCAGGGATGTATTCAAATTTTAGGCTTTTCCCCTTCCTAATAGTCTTGCCTTTTGGAATGGCCTTCTCAAGAGCTTTTTTACGCTCGGCAGTAGTCGGAAGTTCCGGAGCTGGTGGCTCGGTTTCCGGGACTGGTTCTGGTTCTGTTTCCGGCGCTGGTTCAGGCTCGGTTTCCGGGACTGGTTCTGGTTCTGTTTCCGGGATTGGTTCCGGTTCTGTTTCTGGAATTGGTTCTGGTTCTGTTTCCGGGACTGGTTCTGGTGGTGTCGGGACTGGCTCCGGATTCAGGTCTTTTCTTTTGGTGGCATAATTAGGTATATCACCCACGTATTCACGTCCTTCCATTACATTAAAAAATCCATTGCAAGAGAGTGATAAGCCTCCTTTTCGACGAAGGGCCATCCAAATGGCCTGGCGACCATTCCAAAATTTTTCTCCTCGGGCGGTCGCAGTTTCGCGGGCCTCGACTTCTTCGGGATTGTCTCGTAAATTCAACGTAGCGTAATTGGGTGGAGCGGTTAACCAAACTATCCCTGGTTCTAATTGAAAAAGTCCATCGGCGCTAATACTAAGGCCATTTTCACCATCCACGGCTTGCAAATAAGCTTCTCTTTGATTGTAGAAATCTAGGCCAGCTCTTTCGAGAGTAGCGCGGAGTGCGGCTTCTCTTGGTGTGTCTTCGATCGTAAAAGCTGGTTTTTCGGGCTCTACCTCTGGTTCGGGCTCGACTTCTGGCTCGGGTTCTTCGTCTAACTCTTCTTCTAAATTTTGTTCATATTTGGGGAATAAAAAGGCGTCAATTTCGTTATGAGCCTTGCGCCCGGAAACTCGTAGCTTCCAGCGTTGATCGCCATCTAAATAAATTTCAAGCTCTTCGCCAGGAGAAAATGTATCAATATTGGGAACTAATCCTTGATTTTCGGGACTGGTTTTTAAATAATTTAAGCAGTAAGCCATTAATTGCTGAGGAGTCCGGTCACCTAATTTCCCTTGGGCCGCGGCTTGCTCAAAAACATTTAGCAAAAGTTGGCTAATCGGGGCGTCACCGAGTGATTCACTGCTTGCTGTAATTTGGTAATCAACCTCGGCGGGATTGGCAATTTCATTCCAAACATCACCAGTTAATTGCTCGCGCAAGGCTAAATCTCCAGCCATGACGTCGACATGTGCTTGTATAACCTCGGGGTCTTCCCCTGGGGTGTTTTGCACCGGAGCTTCATAAGATGGAGTTTCAGTCATTTTATTTTTATTTTTAGCTTCGAATTATTATAACATATTATAGAAGATTTTGAAAGTCGGTTTCTTCGAGAATTGGAACTCCTAGTTGAGCGGCTTTGGCTTTTTTTGAGCCGGGATTGTTGCCAGCTAAGACATAGTTGGTTTTTTGGCTAACTGAGGAACTAACCTGGCCACCACGTTCTTTGATTAATTTTTTGGCTTGATCGCGTGAGATGGAAAGCGTGCCAGTTAGGACAAAAGTTTTGTCAGTTAAAGTTTGTTCGAGTGTGTTTTTGGCTGTTTGTTGAATTGCGACATTGTTTTCTTCTAGTTTTTTTAACAAATTCTGATTTTCTTCATCAAGAAACCAATCATAAAGAGACTTCGCCACAATGTCCCCTACACCTTCAATCCCCTCCCATTCCTCTTTGAATACAAAGCGCGCAAAGTCGCCGATAGTAGCGGGTGTAATTTGTTGAGATTCCATTTTTTCCTGAATGAAATTAGCGATTAGCTCGCTAGCTTGTTCGCCAACATGGCGAATCCCCAGGGCAAAAAGCAAACGCGGCAAAGGAGCTTTTTGGGCTGTTTCAAGTGCGGCCACAACGTTTTCAGCTCGTTTTTCCTGAAAAAGCTCGAGGGTTAAAAAATCTTCTTTGGTTAGGGTGAAAAGATCGGCGATATCCTGCACCAAACCAGCTTCGAGCAATTGATCGATGATTTTGTCACCTAAACCGTCGATGTTTAGGGCGCCTCGAGAAACAAAGTGCTTCAAAGCGCGCCTTTTGACGGCATAACAATTTGAATTTAAACATCGCGTGGCAGCCTCCCCCTCGAGGCGCCTCACGGCCCCGCCGCAGGCGGGGCACTCCCTAGGAAATTCGAATTTTTGTTCTTTTCCAGTGCGCATGTTGGTCAGCACCTCCACCACTTCCGGAATGATGTCACCGGCTTTCTGAATAATAACTGTATCGCCAATTCGGACATCTTTGCGGTTGATTTCATCTTCGTTATGAAGCGTGGCCCGCGACACGGTGGACCCATCCACAAAAGTAGGATCCAGGACCGCAACGGGTGTCAGCGCGCCGGTTCGCCCGACTTGCACAATAATATCTAGGACGTGGCTGGTGGCTTGTTCCGCCGGAAATTTATAGGCCACGGCATAACGCGGCGCCTTGCCGGTGTAGCCTAGTTTTTGCCGTTTTTCAAAACCATTAACCTTAATCACTACCCCATCGATCACATACTCCAAATCATCACGATGTAAGGCCCATTCCTCACAAAATTTCACGACTTCATCCAGTGTTTTTTTGTGTACAAAATTTTTGTTCGCTTTTAGCCCTAAACCCTTTAGGGTAGCGAATAATTCCACTTGGTTTTTTGGTGGATTTTCTAGATTATTCTCCCCTATCGCATAAAAGAAAATATCCAAATTGCGGCTAGCAGCCACCTTTGGATCTAATTGTCGTACGGCCCCAGCCGCGGCATTTCGGGGATTGGCAAATTCTTCTTCTAATTTTTGGAAACTTTTTTTCGACATAAAAACTTCCCCAGAAACTTCTAAATCTACGGGTTGCTCCAAAACCAAAGGCACACTTTTGATAGTTCGAATGGCGTGTGTGACATCCTCCCCTTCTTTCCCATTCCCGCGAGTCAATGCTTTCACTAATTTTCCTTCTTCATACCAAGAGGTTCTTGATTAAAAATTATGACGACCTTTGAACGATTTCTGGAATTACCGACTTTTGATAGTTTGCGGTCTGCCCAAGGGCCTATGGCTCAAGGACAGGAAGATTTTTTTGATTTATCACGATTCCAACGATTTTTGGATCTGGTCGGAAATCCGGAAAAAGGCTTGCCAGTAATTCATGTGGCTGGGTCAAAAGGTAAAGGATCGACTTGCGCGCTGATCGCGGCTGGTTTGCAGAGTTTGGACAAACGAGTAGGCGTGTTTATGTCTCCTTATTTGAACGAGCCAACCGAAGCTATTTTTGTGGATGGATCACCCATGAAGCGTGAAGTTTTTGATGAATTGTTTGAGCGTTATTCAAAAGTTATTGAACGCTTGGCTCCAACGAATTTTGTGACGTCTTTTGAAGTTTTGACGTGTATGGCCCTGCAACATTTTCATGATGAAGATGTAGATTTTGCGATTTTGGAAACTGGGCTAGGGGGGCGGCTGGATGCTACTAATGTGGTAGAAAGCCCGATTTTGTCGGTGATTTGTCCGATTGAAAAAGAACACACCGATATTTTGGGAAACAGTATTACGTCGATTGCTTATGAAAAACTGGGGATTGTGCGTAAAGAGACGCCGGTGGTGATTTCGCACCAAGCTGATCCGATGATTTTGGATTTTGCCCGAACCGCGTGTTTGCAGAAAAAGGCGCCGGCAATTGTGGTACCTAACAGATATGAATCAACTGTTTTGGAGCGCACAGCAGATGCGTATTCATTTCGATTAACCACGCCGACGCGCCAAATTCCGCGGGTTAAATTGGCCTTGCTCGGAGATCATCAAATCCAAAATAGTATGACTGCGTGGGCGGCCCTGGATGAATTGCTTCCAGAATTTGACCCTAGTCCGGTCCTGGATGTATGGGGACACTTAACTCTGCCGGGCCGATTTGAATACCGTATTCAGGGAGGGAAAGAAGTGATTTTAGATGGAGCGCATACTCCAGAATCTGCGGCAGCTTTGCGTAATACTCTCGGGGAAATTTATGGCAGTGAACCAATCACCTTTATTTTGGCTTTTTTAAAGGATAAGGATGTAACTGGGTTTGTGCATAAATTATGCCGTTATGGTGATGCGGTCGTGTTAACTCAGGTGAATCATCCGCGCGCCCTGCCCGCCCGCATTGTCCAAGAAAAAATCAAAGACCAACTCGCCCACCAAGGCATCACTTTTGCCATCACCAACAACATGCGTATTGCTTGGCAAAAAGCCGGCAAACTAGCCGGAAGAAGCCCGATTTGTGTGACCGGATCTTTTAAGTTGGTGGAGGGGTTTTAGGGTTAGGCCAGGGCCATTTGGTAATCTCCTTGGGCACGAGCTTTTCCATCTTCACCTAATGGTTCATTAAAGGCAACACTAGCTAAAACTGCCCCACTAGGCTCTTCAAGAGCTGCAAATAAACGATCAATGCTAATATTCCCACTTTCCGGAATATCAAAAGGAGGATTTGTTTTGTCAGGATATAATACTAAATTAACACTTGTACCATCATCCCCGGAAACCTTTATTCCTTGTTCCTCTAGCTTAACGATTGCCCCTGTTCTCATAACACCCAGTCCCCCAGCAAAATCTGGTCCCCAATCTGCTTTTATTTTGTACGCTTTCGGGACAAGACCAGCGTTAGTAGTTTTAAAGCTAATTACTTCTATTTCCTTGGTAGTAAGTGCTAGCGATCCCTCGTTAGATATGGTCAATCGTTTCTTCATAGTAGTATTAATGGGATGTGAAACCCCATCAATAACAAGTGCTCCTATCTTAAATTCGCATTGAATAGGATCTTTTTCCCCGTCAGGGATGTATTCAAATTTTAGGCTTTTCCCCTTCCTAATAGTCTTGCCTTTTGGAATGGCCTTCTCAAGAGCTTTTTTACGCTCGGCAGTAGTCGGAAGTTCCGGAGCTGGTGGCTCGGTTTCCGGGACTGGTTCTGGTTCTGTTTCCGGCGCTGGTTCAGGCTCGGTTTCCGGGACTGGTTCTGGTTCTGTTTCCGGGATTGGTTCCGGTTCTGTTTCTGGAATTGGTTCTGGTTCTGTTTCCGGGACTGGTTCTGGTGGTGTCGGGACTGGCTCCGGATTCAGGTCTTTTCTTTTGGTGGCATAATTAGGTATATCACCCACGTATTCACGTCCTTCCATTACATTAAAAAATCCATTGCAAGAGAGTGATAAGCCTCCTTTTCGACGAAGGGCCATCCAAATGGCCTGGCGACCATTCCAAAATTTTTCTCCTCGGGCGGTCGCAGTTTCGCGGGCCTCGACTTCTTCGGGATTGTCTCGTAAATTCAACGTAGCGTAATTGGGTGGAGCGGTTAACCAAACTATCCCTGGTTCTAATTGAAAAAGTCCATCGGCGCTAATACTAAGGCCATTTTCACCATCCACGGCTTGCAAATAAGCTTCTCTTTGATTGTAGAAATCTAGGCCAGCTCTTTCGAGAGTAGCGCGGAGTGCGGCTTCTCTTGGTGTGTCTTCGATCGTAAAAGCTGGTTTTTCGGGCTCTACCTCTGGTTCGGGCTCGACTTCTGGCTCGGGTTCTTCGTCTAACTCTTCTTCTAAATTTTGTTCATATTTGGGGAATAAAAAGGCGTCAATTTCGTTATGAGCCTTGCGCCCGGAAACTCGTAGCTTCCAGCGTTGATCGCCATCTAAATAAATTTCAAGCTCTTCGCCAGGAGAAAATGTATCAATATTGGGAACTAATCCTTGATTTTCGGGACTGGTTTTTAAATAATTTAAGCAGTAAGCCATTAATTGCTGAGGAGTCCGGTCACCTAATTTCCCTTGGGCCGCGGCTTGCTCAAAAACATTTAGCAAAAGTTGGCTAATCGGGGCGTCACCGAGTGATTCACTGCTTGCTGTAATTTGGTAATCAACCTCGGCGGGATTGGCAATTTCATTCCAAACATCACCAGTTAATTGCTCGCGCAAGGCTAAATCTCCAGCCATGACGTCGACATGTGCTTGTATAACCTCGGGGTCTTCCCCTGGGGTGTTTTGCACCGGAGCTTCATAAGATGGAGTTTCAGTCATTTTATTTTTATTTTTAGCTTCGAATTATTATAACATATTATAGAAGATTTTGAAAGTCGGTTTCTTCGAGAATTGGAACTCCTAGTTGAGCGGCTTTGGCTTTTTTTGAGCCGGGATTGTTGCCAGCTAAGACATAGTTGGTTTTTTGGCTAACTGAGGAACTAACCTGGCCACCACGTTCTTTGATTAATTTTTTGGCTTGATCGCGTGAGATGGAAAGCGTGCCAGTTAGGACAAAAGTTTTGTCAGTTAAAGTTTGTTCGAGTGTGTTTTTGGCTGTTTGTTGAATTGCGACATTGTTTTCTTCTAGTTTTTTTAACAAATTCTGATTTTCTTCATCAAGAAACCAATCATAAAGAGACTTCGCCACAATGTCCCCTACACCTTCAATCCCCTCCCATTCCTCTTTGAATACAAAGCGCGCAAAGTCGCCGATAGTAGCGGGTGTAATTTGTTGAGATTCCATTTTTTCCTGAATGAAATTAGCGATTAGCTCGCTAGCTTGTTCGCCAACATGGCGAATCCCCAGGGCAAAAAGCAAACGCGGCAAAGGAGCTTTTTGGGCTGTTTCAAGTGCGGCCACAACGTTTTCAGCTCGTTTTTCCTGAAAAAGCTCGAGGGTTAAAAAATCTTCTTTGGTTAGGGTGAAAAGATCGGCGATATCCTGCACCAAACCAGCTTCGAGCAATTGATCGATGATTTTGTCACCTAAACCGTCGATGTTTAGGGCGCCTCGAGAAACAAAGTGCTTCAAAGCGCGCCTTTTGACGGCATAACAATTTGAATTTAAACATCGCGTGGCAGCCTCCCCCTCGAGGCGCCTCACGGCCCCGCCGCAGGCGGGGCACTCCCTAGGAAATTCGAATTTTTGTTCTTTTCCAGTGCGCATGTTGGTCAGCACCTCCACCACTTCCGGAATGATGTCACCGGCTTTCTGAATAATAACTGTATCGCCAATTCGGACATCTTTGCGGTTGATTTCATCTTCGTTATGAAGCGTGGCCCGCGACACGGTGGACCCATCCACAAAAGTAGGATCCAGGACCGCAACGGGTGTCAGCGCGCCGGTTCGCCCGACTTGCACAATAATATCTAGGACGTGGCTGGTGGCTTGTTCCGCCGGAAATTTATAGGCCACGGCATAACGCGGCGCCTTGCCGGTGTAGCCTAGTTTTTGCCGTTTTTCAAAACCATTAACCTTAATCACTACCCCATCGATCACATACTCCAAATCATCACGATGTAAGGCCCATTCCTCACAAAATTTCACGACTTCATCCAGTGTTTTTTTGTGTACAAAATTTTTGTTCGCTTTTAGCCCTAAACCCTTTAGGGTAGCGAATAATTCCACTTGGTTTTTTGGTGGATTTTCTAGATTATTCTCCCCTATCGCATAAAAGAAAATATCCAAATTGCGGCTAGCAGCCACCTTTGGATCTAATTGTCGTACGGCCCCAGCCGCGGCATTTCGGGGATTGGCAAATTCTTCTTCTAATTTTTGGAAACTTTTTTTCGACATAAAAACTTCCCCAGAAACTTCTAAATCTACGGGTTGCTCCAAAACCAAAGGCACACTTTTGATAGTTCGAATGGCGTGTGTGACATCCTCCCCTTCTTTCCCATTCCCGCGAGTCAATGCTTTCACTAATTTTCCTTCTTCATACCAAAGCGTCACATTTAAGCCATCAATTTTTAACTCACAGACAAAATCAAACACTTCTCCAGGGAGAAAACGGGTTAATCGCTCACCCCATTGATGCACTTCTTCCGGCGAAAAAGCATCCATCAACGACCATTTTCTAGTTTTGTGCTCTACTTTTTGAAAACGCCCGGAAAGAGCACTCCCTACCCGTTGAGTTGGCGAATCTTCAGCAATTAAATCCGGAAATTGGTTTTCTAATTCTAAAAGTTCACGCTTAAGTGAATCCCTTACCGCCTCGGACACCTGGGATTCATCCAAAACAAAATATTCATAATTTCGTTGACGAATTTCGGCACGAAGCTTGTGAATTCTGTCTTCAGCTTGGGCACGAGTCATTTCCATAAATAAGGCAAGCTTAGGTTGTTGAATAGACTTTTTTCTGGTATACTAAGATGATAATTTGTACGCACCGATAAGTAAAGTTTACTCTCCTATGACTAATCCTCTCTACGATCCAGCCACAGATAACGCCCACATCGCGGATGATGTGCAAGAAAATCTTAATAAGCCTCTGGCTGACCCCGCTGGTTTTGACCCGGCTGATGAACAATTTTTAAACGAGGTAGTTGCTAAATTTGATGATGGGTCTATTAGCCCTCATTCGCCAAGTTCTCTGTTAAACGAGGCGATTTATGAAAAACTTGATGACACTAAAAAAGGCAAAGCTGACCAAAATGCTTTTAATATGCTAACGGCTTTGCGTAATATTTATAACCTCTGGAAAGCTCACCCGGAGCCAACTTTTCAAATTAAAAATGAAATACATCGTATTCGCCTAACCAAAGAAGGTTTAGAAGGCGAACTAGGCGATGTGTATGTTATTTAAAGAATAAATCAAAACAAAAATGTCTGAACCACAAGCTGCTGAAACTGCGGAAGCCCTAGAACTATTAGATCAGCATAAAGCTGAATTTAAGGGTTTAGTTGATCTGATTGGGCAGGGTCGTAATGATGACCCTGATAATTACCGTGGAGCCGTACGTGAAGAATTTACAAACGGTGAATACAATCAAGTTTATGAAGGCCTTTTGCAACTTGATTCGAAAACATTTTCGCATTTCAAAATGAAGACGGAGGTGTTAATCGATGCCTTAAATAAACAAGCAGAAACTCCTACTGAACAAGATTGTGTTAGTGCTTTTTTGGAAGCATACGAATATGCAATTGGCAAATCTACTGAAACAGCGCTGGAGGCATTAAATGATGAAGCTAAAGAAGCGCAGTTTAAAGCGCTTATTGAAGCTCCGTGGGAGGATGATAAAGTCCCAAATCCGATTTATTTTATTGAATATTTTACTTGGTTAACGACCGAAGATGCGGCCAAGGAAGAAGATCCAACTAAATGGCGCACCTATGAAGTATGGCTAACAATACGTGAAGGCGGTTTACCAGCCGGCGATACTGGATTTGTGGTTCTAGAAGAGGAACCAGCTATCGCTGAAGAGCCCGTGACTGCCGAAGAATCAACTCTTGATGTTGAGCCCCCTACTGCTACTGAATCACAAAGACCAGCAGATCAAATCCCGGAGGCCGATGAGGGAGAAGCAGCCACCATACCAGAAACTGTGGCTGAGCAGCCCGTTGAAGACGATGAGGAGGATAACGAGACGACTGACGAAACTGAAGAAACTACCGAGACTGCAGAGGCCGTCGAAACTCCAGCCGGGGCTATCCCGGCGGACGAAGTAGCCGCTCTTCTTAACCAAAAACCTTACAAAGGTTTGCTTGTTTTTGATCCTGCTACCGGAAACATTACTTATGCCCGGCGTGGTGTTGTTTTTAACATCAACACTGAATCAACTACCGGTACTGTCGCAGACATAGCTGCTTGGAAAAAGAAAGTTGATAAAACCGCCCAAGACGCCGCTCTGGGATCCGGAGATATTATGGGAATTCTTTCCGAAATTGGCTATGCCTACCAGGACGGAGGACTCATGGGGGCAGTTATGGTGATTGCTAGTGCTCTAGGCTTTGATCTTGGTGGACTGATGGGTCAAGGAGCAGAAGCAGCTAAAAAGGCAGAGGAAGTTTTTAAATCAGGAGCTGAACTTATTACTGGAAGATTTATTGAAGGAGACCCTGGAGAAAAATTAGGAAAAGTGCGCATGCACTATTTAGCTCTGTTTGCACAAGAGTCACAAAAAGATGAACCAAACTATGACAGCCTAAAAGGTGATGGGGAAGGAAAAATCCCATCTGACACTTTTGATTTCTTAAAAAGTTGTGTAGCCGACCATGCTGAAGGCTTTCAACGCCTCGTAACTGAAGTGTTTGAAACAGTAGCTAACGGTGGTGAAGATGCTTTGGAATGGGCTACCTATAATGACAACGAGGAAACCTTTGCCGCTTATCTTGATGAGCATGGTGATGGCGACCAGATCTCTTGGACCGCGGCGTAATTTTCGCTATAATCTCTAACGTATTTAAACTTAATTAATCATGGCAGACGATCCTCAACAGACTCAAGGCACCGGCAGTGGTGCACAACCGACTGGTCAACAGCCAGCGGCTCAGAAAAAAAGCCGTATACCTGACTATGTTCGTGAAAAATATCCGAATTTAGAAAAGCTTATCAACGAAACCGAATCCATGACAAACGAGGAACGGGAGTATTGGTATCAAATTCTGCCAATTATGACTGATGTTCAAATTCAAAAACTACGAGGCATTTTGATCCATGAAAAAGAACAATTATCGAAACTGGATAAAGAATACGAAACCGAGCTTTCCAAGTTAAATCAAAAACACATTATGGAATGGAAAGACCAAGAACGCCGTGAAAAACGGGAAACCCTAGCAAAACAGGAGGAAGACGCTGAATCTGAAGAAAAACAAGCCGAAGCAGAACTGCTTAAGCAAATGGACTCGCTCGACGATGAACCCGAAGAACCAGCAGTTGATGCGGCGGCCTAAAACAACGGCCTAAATTTGCTTGGCAACTACAACTAAACGTCTAAAATTGGTTCCGACTGGGGAACAAGTCATTAAGGTGAGGATTTTTTCGTCACCTTGTTCTAAAACAGTCACATCTTCGTTGCGCACTTCCCGTTTTTCGGAAACCACGTAACGATATTTTTGCTGATCATGATAAATAACAATTTCATCACCTGTTTCGAGTTGATTTAAACGCGCGAAAACATCTTTGTACCGGCCTGAATCCCATAAATAATATGAACTATGTCCCGTGATAAAAACATTCCCCATTTCTCCGGGGTCCGCGGTTCCTGGATAGTGAATAACCCCATTTTTAAGGTCTTCTTGAAAAGCTTGTTCCAGAGTTTTCCAATCAGCGCCAATGAGCTTAGAAGGATCAGTGGTTACAATTGGGATGTTTTTGCCAATTTTTGGAATAATAAGACGATCATCAGGGGGAATCACTTCTAAATTCAAGTTTGGAATTTCGGTTTTTTGCGTTTCTGGGGTGCTGCGTACTACCAAAGTTCGTTGCTCTGGCACCTTTTCTGCGACGGCCTCGTTTAGGGCCTCTTCTTGCGCCATAGCCGAATCTCTACTGGCCCAAGTCATCATAATGTCGGAATAAGCCTCGGCATTAATCGTGAAAAACCCCACAGTAAAAATCAACAGTGAAAAAATTGTCATCCAACCAACTTGTGAACTTAGATTACTCAAAAAACTAGGCTGTGCCGGACGACGCTTGGCCTCTAATTCCGGAATAACGTAATAATCAGAGTGATTTTTCATAAATAAAATTTAAGCCACAGCTTGATTTGCCTGATCCAAGTAATCCCAGGGATTCACATAATTTCGATTAGAGCGGCGAGACGCTCCCTTGGATGGATTTTTTAAGGAGAAAACCTCAAAATGTAGGTGAGCTCCGGTAGATTTCCCGGTGCTGCCGACCTTGGCTATTTCTTGCCCCTTGGTAACGGTGGCGCCAGGGACAATCCCATCTAAAATCTTATCTGCATGTAAATATTGAGTTATGTAACCACTAGGGTGCTGAATGCGCACAAACCAACCTCCCCCATTTGCCCCTCCTTGGAATTCGGCATTTATCACGGTGCCTTCCTCACTGGCCCGGATTGGGGCTCCAGTGGGCGCAGCGATATCAATGCCGCGGTGATCAGCATTAAGTTTCCCGGTAACTGGATCTGTACGTTTGCCATAATCAGAACTCAGCCGCACTCCTTCATAACTAACTATATCGGTCATTAATTCATGCCTTTGCGGATCTTCCAGGTTGCGTACTGATTCTGGATGAAGAGGCACATTACTTGATGGCGCTGGTAATTCGAATTTTTCACCAATTAATTTGCCATATGTTTTTTCGAATTCCCTAGTGTTAAGCCCGGCAAATAATTCTTGTCCCGAAGAGATCAAATAAGCAATAAATTCTGGGGTGTAGCGCCCATTGTCATCTTTTGGACCAACAGCCGAAGTGGCTTTGTAATAAATTTCGGATTCTTTAATGGCGCGCAAAGTCCACTGAAAATCATTTTCAAAATGACGAGTGTCATCGAGCGAAGCAGCATCCACTATGGCAATGGCCAAATTCGGGTCCACATCCTGTAAACGCGCTTCAATATAAACATATTTCAAAAGATCTTTTTTGCGTGGTTTTTTGCGGATTTTGTACTCTTGATCGCCTTCGTCCCAACGAAAACGAGCCACGGTAATCGATTCTTCTCCTCTAGTGCCCTCCATAATACTTGGTTTGCGGGCTAATCTGGTGATTGCTTCTTCTGCTTCTGCTGTTACGGCCTCTACTTGGGCGGCTGCTTGTTCGTTTTCTTGAGTAATTTCAATGACATAACCACTGTGGACTTCTTGGTAACTTCCAGTGGATTCTGTCCCTTCGTAAAAATTCCCAGCTAAACCAACTCGAGTAGCGGTATGGACTTCCTCTCCTTCATTTATATAAATTTCACGGACAGCTTCCAAGCGACGGGCTCCTCCCTCGTATTTTTGAGAGTACCCCCGCATAATTTGGCTCAAGCCAATATGGGCATCAGCGTCTTGATTTCCCCCAAAATTAATCTGGAATTGTCCGTCCCCAGTAATATCTACAAAAAGATCAAAAATAATTCCCGGCTTCAACTGATTAAGAACTTCTAAATCACTAGCTGGAATGACATCCTTGTAGCGCTCGGCAGTTTCCATATCAACCTGCCCATCAATAACAAAATTTTCGATTTCAATGTTGCTGGGATCAAAATCTTCACTAACTTCACCCATTACGGCCTGAAGTTCGGCCTGGGGATCTATTTCCTCAGGAGCTGTTTCAACATCATGGGGTTTATCTATAGCCATCAAAATTGGGATATTATTTAATCCCTATATTATACCTGATTTTAGTCTGTTTTTCAATCCATTTCTCGGAGAATCGTTCCACCACCTAAACAATAGTTCCCTTTATAAAAAACCGCGAACTGGCCAGGAGCAATTCCTTGATCGGATTCCGTGATTTTAACCAGGGCGGTTTCCTGGTCTGTGAAAGTTACTTTTCCTTGGTAAAACGTCTCGCCGTGACGCATTTTGACCTCGAAAGGCATGGTGCGGCCTGATTTGACTGGAGACTCAGTGACCCAGTTGAATTTCCCAACTTCAAATTGGTTGCGAATTTTTTTGGAATGATATTGGCTCGAAATAAAGACTTGATTCTGAGGGATATCTTTTTTGACCACGTACCACGGGCCACCACTTAAGCCCAGGCCTTGCCGTTGTCCAATGGTGTAATACCAAAATCCATCATGTTGGCCTATTTTTTCTCCTGTTTCGTATTCAATAAGATCGCCTTTTTGGGTGCCTAAATGATGTTTTAGAAATTCTGAAAACTTAATTTTTCCAAGAAAACAAATTCCCTGGCTGTCTTTGCGGTTTTGGTTGGGGAGATTGTGTTTTTTGGCTAAATCTCGAACAGCTGATTTGGAGAGATGCCCGATTGGGAAAAGAGCTTTGCAGAGCTGCTCCTGACTTAAATGTGAAAGGAAATAAGTTTGATCTTTAAAAGAATCCGCGGCTTTTTTCAGGTGAAATTTGCCTTTCTTCTCTTCTACTTGAGCGTAATGCCCAGTAGCTATTTTGTCGAATGAAGAATCAATATGATCGTAAAAAGCTCCAAATTTAATGCGTTGATTACAGAGGATGTCGGGATTGGGAGTTCGACCTGATTTAACCTCGTTAATTGTATATTTAACTACTTCATCCCAGTATTCTTTTTGCATAGAAACAATTTCGAGTGGGATCTGTTCCTTTTCACAAATTTCTCGAACATAGGCCAAATCCTCTTCCCAGGGACAATTTCCCAGATAAGACAGCTCATCTTCGAGCCAAATTTTTAAATAAAAAGCCGTTAAATTATGCCCTTCCGCTTGCAATAGCTTTAAAGCTACGGAGCTATCCACTCCCCCAGAAAGTAGAACTGCGATTTTCATCTAAAGAAAAGTTTTTGATTTTAACTTAAAACGTGGCATAATTATTTCTATCACCTAGCCTCTATTCATGCAAATTGGAACTGTTATCAAAAAGGCTAAGACTTATCTTCCCCACCTCAAAGAAGAACGCCTCCGGGAAGCGTACGATTTTGCCAAGAAAGCACACAAAGGGCAAAAACGTATGGATGGGTCTCCTTACATCATGCATCCGCTGGCCGCGGCCATGATTTTGACGGAATTGCATGTGGATGAAGATACGCTCGTGGCGTGTTTGTTGCACGATGTTCCGGAAGATACTGAGCACCCTCTCGAAGAATTAGAGGATATTTTTGGCAAAAAAGTGGCCTTTTTAGTGGATGGAGTCACAAAATTGAGCAAGGTTAAGTACCGTCACGATATGATGGAACGTCAGATTGAATCTTTAAAGAAATTTTTCCTGCATAGTGCGCGTGACCTGCGCATTATTTTAATTAAGCTGGCTGATCGTTTGCATAATATGGGGACGTTGGAACATGTGCGTGAAGAAAAACAACTGCGCATTGCTCGTGAAACTATGGAAATTTATGTGCCTATTTCAGATTTACTAGGAATTTGGGAGTTTAAATCAGCTCTAGAAGATCTTTGCTTTAAGTTTATCTATCCCAAAGAGTATAAAGATTTAAAAAGACAAATTTCACGCAGTGCTGAACATCACAAAAAACTGCTTAAACAAACTTCTCAAATGATAAAGCGGGCCTTGAAGCAACATTCTATTCCCGCCGAAATAGAAGCTCGCCCTAAAACGCTCTATAGCATTTTCCGAAAGATGGTTTCTACTGGGCAACGATTAGAAGATTTGAATGATTTGCTGGCGCTCCGAATTGTTGTAGATGACAAGGAGCTTTGTTATCGCGTTTTGGGGATTATTCACGCCTTGTTTAGACCGCGTACTGGGCGAATTAAAGATTTTATTGCTGTGCCTAAATCTAATGGTTATCAAAGCCTTCATACCACTGTTTTTGGGGTGGAAGGAGTGCCTACGGAATTTCAAATCCGCACTTTTGATATGCATTTTGAGGCGCAGTACGGGATTGCGGCCCATTATTTCTACAAACAGGCTCGCGCTAATCAATCACAATTAAAAGAAGCAAAAAAAGGACAAGCCGCTTGGGTTCAAAAAGTTCTTCAACTGCAAAAAGAGCTTAAAAATAATTATGACTTTTTGGAGAACCTTAAAATTGATATTTTTCAGGATCGGATTTTTGTTTTTACACCGCAGGGAGATGTCGTGGACTTGCCGCAAGGGTCAAATGGTATTGATTTTGGCTATCACATTCATTCTGACATTGGTAATAAGGCAATTGGGATGTATCGAAACGGCATTAAACTACCGCTTTCAACAACTTTGAAAACCGGTGACACAGTCCGGATTATTACTTCCAAGACGCAGAAATTCCCACGCCGTGACTGGCTAGAAAAAATCACTACTAATCTGGCTAAAAACAAAATCAAAGATGCTTTAAAAAAACAAACAGCGGACAAACGTTATCGGGCTGGACATGATTTCCTTAAAAAAGAACTACATCGTTATGGTTGTGGTGAGCTCGAGACTCTAACAAAATCCCAAAAAGACAAATTAACAGAAGAGTTCAAGGCTAAAAGCTGGCATAATTTCTTAGAAAAAATTGGCGATGGGACAGTGAGCGAAGAGCAATTTATTAAAGCGCTTTATACGTCTACGCAACTACTTGGCAAAGCTTGCCGCGGTCGCAAAACACCTTTGTCAGATGTGCATTATGCCAAGCAGCGTTCCCGTTTAGTGGAAAAAACAACTAGTGATGATACGGCGCCTTATTATCGAGTAAAGATTTCTATAATTGCCCTTGATCGAGTGGGATTTTTGCGTGATATCGGAATACATCTTGCTAATTTAGGGGCTAATATTTACCAAATTAGAGTTGGTAGTGAGCGGCAAAGTGATGGTTTTGTTCATGTCGTTCTAACGCTAGAAGTGATGAATTTCGAACAACTGCGCCAAGCATTTGATGCAATTGAAGCGGTTGATGGTGTTGAAGAGACTTATCGTGTCCCCGAGAAAACTTCTAAAAGATCCAAGGCATCCTCGGTTGTTTGATATTGATCGACGGCCATTCTTAGGCTGATTTTGTGTTCAATAAAAGCGCGGCTTATAACCGCTCCTTTGGCGCTAATGGTATCTAAAATTCGAAGATCATCGAGCATTACAATTCCGCCGGATGAATAAATATTAACATCCTCGCCTAGCCCGATGATAAGGCGGTCAACATCATCGTAATTGGGGTGATAAAGAGTTCCGGAACGCTCTAAATCTTTGTAAATAATATGCTTAATCCCCATCTCAACAACAGATTGAGCGACTTCGATAACCTCATCAGAATTTTCACGGAGACTATCTGAATCAACCATCATTTTTTGCCTGGCTTTTATGCCAAAAATAATTCTCTGGGGGCCGTATTTCTGGAGCGCTTCTGGGATAATATTGCGAGCCGTAACTCCCAAAAGCACGCGCGTTACGCCGACCTGCATTAATTGGTCAATATCCTCTAGGGTGCGCACCCCACCCCCCACTTCCAAGGGGATATTTAATTCCTGAGCAAATTGTTGGATTAGTTTCAAATTAACCGGGCTCCCCGCGGCACTGCCATCTAAATCAATAATTTGCACTATGCTAGCCCCTCTTTTTTCAAATTCTCTCGCAATGTTTAATGGCGAGCGTTTGTAAATCTTTTTTTGTTCATTTTCATGGCCCTTATACAGGGCTATGGCTTGACCGTTCTGAATTTGAAGAGCGGGAATAATAAGCATATCCTTATATTTTACCATTATTCCTGCTTTTTGGCAAGGTGCGCCCTAGCCGCTAATTAGCTTGCTACCCGGAAATAAACCACATCTCCGTCTTGGACAACGTAGTCTTTTCCTTCTAGACGCATCACGCCCTTGGATTTGGCGCCTTGCTCGCCGTTGTGCTCTAAATATTTATCGTGCGGGATCACTTCGGCGCGAATGAATCCTTTTTCAAAATCAGTATGAATTGTGCCGGCCGCCGCGGGAGCCTTGCTACCTTTTTTAATGGTCCAGGCCCGCGCCTCTTTGGGTCCAGCTGTGAAAAATGTGTGTAAACCAAGCAAATCGTAAGCATGATGGATAAAAGCGTGTAATCCCGGTTCTTCCAAACCTAGCTCGCTCAAAAATTCTTGCGCCTCTTCTTCGGAAAGTTGCCCTAATTCTTGCTCGATTTTGGCAGAAATAGGGATTATTTCCGCTTGTGGTTTAATCTCAAGAGCGGCTCGCATTTTGCTTTCATCAAAATCAGCTATATCATCTTCGTGAACATTGGCGATATACATAATCGGTTTGCTGGTGATAAGCTGAAGTTGGCGTAAAAGAACGCGTTCGTCATCTGTTAACGACAAATGGCTGGCTAAATTTCCTTCATTTAATTCTACTTCGAGTTTTTTGCAAAGTTCTAAGAGAGCTAGGGCTTCTTTATCGCCGCCGCGGGCTTCTTTTTCCAGTTTTTGCATTCTTTTTTCTAGAGTTTGAAGGTCAGCCAAAATTAGTTCAGATTCAATAACCTCACGATCACTTTTTGGATCGAGATTATCGTGGACATGAGTGACATTTTCATCTTCAAATAATCTAACAACTTGCGCAATCGCGTCGCATTCTCGAATATGGGCTAAAAATTTATTGCCTAAACCCTCCCCCTCAGAAGCGCCTTTTACTAAGCCGGCAATATCTACAAATTCAACAATAGCAGGGATGGTTTTCTCGGGTTTTACGAGATCAGTAAGCTGGCGAAGTCGAGGATCGGGCACTTCAACTACGCCAACATTCGGGTCAATCGTACAAAAAGGATAATTCCCTACTTCCGCGCCTCCGGATTTGGTAAGAGCATTGAAAATGGTTGATTTCCCAACATTTGGAAGTCCGACAATGCCAATTTGAAGTCCCATAATTGAATGTTTATGACGCGCCGCATCATAGCAGAAAGTTGGCCGTGGAGCGAGGGAGGAGACGAGAACTTTGGGAGGAGCTTTGGGGTGTCCCTTTTTGCATAGGTACAATAGCTTGACTGGTATGACATATTTAAACCTGGCGGAAAAGTGTCATGTCAAACGTAACGTACGATAAGGAGGGATTTTGGAGCTGTTAAGATT
>CAYYQE010000018.1:23270-29191 GCA_964473745.1 uncultured Candidatus Peribacteria bacterium | reverse complement strand
TAGCTTGACAGGAATACAATGTTTCCAGGTAGGCTCAAATCGACATGTCAAACGTTTGGTACATACACCAAAAAAGGGTTCCATTAGGTCGGCGCGGAAGGTCGGCGCGGAAAGTCGGCGCGGAAGGTCGGCGCGGAAAGTCGGCGCGGAAAGTCGGCGCGGAAAGTCGGCGCGGAAAGTCGGCGGGCGAACTCGACGCAACTCGGCGCAAACTCGGCGCAAACTCGGCGCAAACTCGGCGCAAACTCGGCGCCCAACTTATACGCCCATGGCCTCCCAGCCGGCTTGAAGTTCATCTTTGGTAAGTTGCCCGGGAGCAGTTTGGTTTGCCCCTTGTAAAGGGGCGTAATAAACCTCTGATCCTAGTAAAGGGCAGACTAAGCGTGAAAGGCGTCCTTCTTTGCCCATTCCAATCGTAATAATGGCGATTCCTTGGGCAATGGCCCAGGTAGTGAGTTTGAATAAAGTCACGTTTTCGGGACGTTCAGCTACAAAAGTGGCGATTTTGACGATATCAGCTCCTTTGGCAACCGCGTCCTCTACAATTCCCTGAAGCTTTTTCAAAGACGGTGTTTCTTCAAAATTATGATAAGAAATAATTAGTTTGGCGTAATCACGTTTGGCTCCGGCTACAGTGGCGATATGTTTAGAATCCGTGTCATAAGCCATGTCCACATAATGCGCGCCCCGTTCAAACAAATCGCGAAGCATTTCGGCGTGTTCCTCTGGAGTACCCATAAATTCACCCTTTTCTGCTGGGTACTTACTCACAAATAAAAATGGGGTTTTGATGTCCGCTTCTTCAAAGAAAATCTCAGCTAACCGAAGGTCCTGAACCGAATCTAGCCACACTTCAACCAAATCTGCTTCGTGCGCCTCTAAAATCAACCGTTGCTTAAGATCTTTCATGGATTTTTCTTGCATGGGGATACAGTGGAGGGCTTTCATAATAAATAGTTAGATGGCAACGCCGACGGGCTCACACTACCAAAAAACGCCTACTTAAGGAAAGTTAAAAGGAAAGGCTCTTGTCTTTTTGTGGGATTCCTTTTAGATTGGATGGGTATCCTTTAGATTAAAATTATGGAAATTTTCTCCCTCCTTCAAGGTAGTCTAGTGGCAAGTCTGGAGTCACTACGACTGGTCACTTTTTTGAATAATACGCTTGATCAGGTTTTACTGGCACTACTGATTGTAGTTGTTGGTTGGGCGCTGGCTCGTATTTTTTCGCTTGTGCTAAATCGTTATGTCGCAAAATTAGCCCGAAGAACTTCAACGGAAATTGATGACTTTGCGCTGACAGTGTTTAGGAATTTATTGAATTTTGTAGTTTTTGTGATGGCGTTCTTTTATGCCACTCGTGTTTTGACGTTAGCGGAACAGGTTGATGCTTTTGTGGAAAAGGCGATTTTGGTAATTGTGGTAGTTAAAATCACGTCTTCACTTTTGAGAATTTTTGATTTTGTGGTGAGTCATTATTTGGCTCCTTATGCTTCGAAAAATGGGATTTTAGATAAGACTATGGTCCCGACCCTGAACCGAATTGTTAAGCTGACGATCTGGGCGATTGTGGCGCTGATGATTGTAAGTAATCTGGGCTACAACATTAGTTCGCTGCTGGCTGGAATGGGAATTGGTGGTTTGGCGATTGCTTTGGCGGCTCAAGACGCGCTGTCCAACTTCTTTGGTTCGATTTCGTTGTTTGCGGACAAAACTTTTAAAGTAGGTGATTATGTGCAGACCAAAGATTTTGATGGAACAATTAAATCTGTGGGGATGCGAAGTACCCGCTTGGAAACCGTGGATGGCACGGAGCTGATTGTGCCAAATAGTCAGTTAGCGGCCACGGTGGTGGAAAATCTTTCTCGTCGCCCAAAACGCCGTGTGGATTTAACGCTTTCTATTGTCTATGAAACTTCCAACACCAAGATGAAAGAGGGAATGAAAATTATTAAAACCGTGATAACAGAAAATAAAGAGGTTGATAATCATTGCCGTGTCTATTTCAAAACTTTTTCCGATTCGGGGTTAGATATTGCGACAAGTTACTGGATTAAAGATACGGATCTTGAAAAAGGTCAAACAATTCAAAACGCTGTTAATCTAAAAATCAAACAAGGATTTGAAAAAGCCAAGATCGAATTTGCTTACCCAACACAGCTTTTGTATACGAAAAGCTTGGATCCTGTTTCGAAATAAGCCTATTCGCTAACGGAAATTAGCACTTCTACTGTCCCCTCGTTTTCATCTACAAAGGTGACTCCTTCGGGAAGGATGAGGGCTACCGTGGCTCTATAAATTTCTTCGCCAGCTGGGACTTGAACTGGTTCGGTTTCGAGATACAGAACCTCTTCCAAAAGTTCGGTGTCGCCCTGGATTTGCAGGACTGTGGGGGTAACTTTGATAGAATCCAAGTAACCGGTTTGCAGGTTGTCGACGGCGACTTTTACGCCCACTGTTTTTTGGGATTGCTCAAGTGAAATAATAACTGTTAAATCAATGGTTTTTTCTTCCGGAGTGACCGTGGTTAGGGACTGACTGTTATCATCCAAAATCGTAATTTCCGCGGAACGAGTGGTGGTGCTGATTTCGTCACCTTGGAGAGTGAGCGTGGCAACAGCTTGATCGATTTCGGATAGAACGCTTTGGGCGCCGCTGACTATGATGCTTGTTTCGGGCATGGAGCGGAGTTCAGCGGCGTAATTATCGGCGGGCTCGCCAACCAGAGCATAGGTTAACAGCACTTCTTTGGTGGTTAGCTCTTCGAGAATAACGGGCACGCTGGCCGGATTTATGCTGACAACACTAACGTCTGTTTTTTTGGAATTCACCGCTAAATCAACCTGTTTGCTACCAGCGGCTAATCCCTGTAAATCTACGTAAACTGTAAAATTTTCAGGGGTTAAAGTTTTGTAAACTTCTTGGGAAGCGCGCACGGTAATTTCGGCATTACCGAGCTCGTTCACAACGGCTAGCCCTTCCGGAACATTAAACGATTCAATGGTTAAACTACCCGGGAAAGCATAAAAAGTGTTTTCACTGCTCAAAACAAAAAACCAAAACAAGCAGGCCGCGCCTAGAGCGAGTAATTTAATTGGTACATTTTTGGTAAAAAAGCGACGGATCATGATTTTTTAGAGGTTTTTTTAGGTTTAAAAATGTTTTCAAGAATCTTTTGCAATTCATCAGAAGTAAGTTCGTGAATTCTGCCTTTTTTGGCGTACGAGATTGTTTTTCTTTCTTCAGAAATAATAATTACTTCGGTGTCAGTATTTTCGGAAAGACCAATGCCCGCTTTGTGCCGAGTCCCATATTTAGGATCATATTTTTTGAAATCATGCGGAAGCGTACACCCCGCGGCGGCAATTCGTCGGCCCTTAATAATTACCGCTCCATCATGCAGTGGAGATTTGGGCTGAAAAATACTAAGCAGCAAATCTTTAGAAATATGAGCGTCTAATTCCTTTCCAGTCTCTAAATATTCTTCTAACTTTATATCACGCTGAAAAACAATTAAGGCGCCATGTCTCTGTTTAGCTAAATCCTGGCAAGCCTCGATAATATCACTAATGATTCGGTCAGTGGCCTCGATTTGATTACTAAAAACAGAAGTTTTCCCTAAATGTTCCAAACCACGCCGCAATTCTTTTTGAAAAATAATAGGAATGGCCAACAAAATAACAGGGAAAATACGACTCAAAATCCAATTCACAGCTAGTAATTCCAACCAACGACTCATCGCGTAAAAAACTCCCAAAATTGCGAGCCCACTCAAAATATGCACGGCGCGCGTGCCCTTGAGCAACATAATTAACCAGTAAAAAAGCAGGGCCACCACAAAAATATCAATGGCAGTCTGCCAAAACGAATACTGCGAAAGCGTGAGATGTTCCCAAAATGTCTCCCCCAAACTAGAGAGCGAAAGGATTACGCGGGCGACAATATCGTTGATTACGTTCATGGATTATTTATACTACTTTTTTGGCTTAAAAAACACAAGTTTAGACATTTATTTCTGTAATTAGCTCCTCAAGCCTAGTTCTTATTTGCGGGAGCCTAATTCCTCTGGGAAAACTCCCTACAAAAGCAAAATGATTACGAGGTTCAAATTTGACTGCTGAAAGACCGCTAACTCCGCGAGCCCGCTCAGCAATTTGTAACATTTCCGAGGTAACTTGCACAGCAAATTCTTGTGCTTCTTTAATACTTTGACGGGCTTGCGTGATCACTTCAATCTCATGGTCATTTAAATTACTTCTTAAGATACCCATGGGCAGTTCTTTGGCAAATAAAATGTCTGGCCCATGAGTCGGCTCTTTTTTTTGTAATCTTTCAAATATCTCAATAGCGTTTGCCACCACAATAAAACCACCAGGATTTCTGGGATCTGAAACAACAGCTCGACAGACAGCTACATGAAAAACATCTTCATAGCCCTCGATTTCAGTGAGCTTCTCCCATTTGCCACTTGGTGGAGTAGTTTGCATGTTTAGCTTTATAAGGTTGGGATTCTAGACTTTTGTGATCAGTCTGTAAAGTGTAAGATGGGCGCATGACTTTGCCCGCATCATACCAAGCCGAATTAAAAGAAAAAATCGTGTTTACGGACCGGGTGCGAGATTTTGTGTTTGAATTGCCGTGTTATGGGAAAGATTTTGAATATGAGGCCGGTCAGTTTGTATTGCTTAAGATGAATCACCCGGAAACCGGGGAAATGTTGAGCCGAGCTTACTCTTTGGCGCGGGCCCCACAAAAAGGTTCCTGTGATTTGGTTTTGAATATTGAAATTATTCCGGATGGTCGCTTAACTCCCCTGTTAGATGAGCTGAAAGTGGGCGACAAAATTGATGTTCAGGGACCGTTTGGATATTTTGTTTTGAAGTCTTCCCCTAAGAAAAAGTTGGTTTTTGTGGCTACGAGTGTGGGAGTGGCTCCTTTTCGGGCCATGATTGAAAGTGTCTTAGTTGAAAATCCCACCCGTGAAGTTAAACTTTATTTTGGGGTAAGGAGTCAGGAGCATATTTTTTATAGGAAAGAATTTGAAGATTTAGCGACTAAATATGCTAATTTTTCATTTATTTTGACGCTATCCCAACCAAAAGAAGGCTGGGAAGGGCCGGTAGGTCGGGTGACCGAAGTTATAAAAGAGGATTCATTTGACGTAAGTAGCACTGATTTTTATCTTTGTGGAGGAAAGCCCATGATTGATGATGTCAAAAAAATACTCCTCGAGCAGAAAATACCCGAGGAGCAAATTTATTTTGAACAGTTTCACCTTTAATACACAGCGAGTCCCAAATACATTAAGCCCGCACCAAGTGCCACGGCAATCGTGCAACCGAACTGAACAAGGCCGTGTTTTTTAAGAAGCTTGTGCGCTCTTTTTTCAACCATTTTTGGTTCCCACATCATATAAAGAGAAACTCCTAAAAAGAGCCAGCCAATTACTGACATTACCATGGTCCAATCAGGCATGAGCCTGGCGTTTTCCATTAAAATTGCGACCCCAAAACCAAATGGTAAAAGTGAAAGGGCGCGCATGAATTGATGGTCTTTTAGAGCCTTTTTAAAAACTTTAGTAAAAGCTTTGGGATAAAAAACACCGGGCAAGCGAGTGGCAATACAAAGTGCCCCAAGCATTATGGCTAGAAACTTAAGAGAAAGCATACAAAAGGGAGGTTAAGATGGACAAATTTTAACTTATTTCCTTTTAAAAGGCTAATTTTTGTGATTTTTTGTTGCGCGTTTCATGTCGCTCCATTAGAATTGCCCCGTCAAATTTAGCCGGGGTAGCTCAGTGGTAGAGCACATGACTGAAAATCATGGTGTCGGCAGTTCGATCCTGCCCCGCGGCTCCATCACGGGGTGTGGCGCAGTTGGTTAGCGCGCGCGCTTTGGGAGCGTGAGGCCGTGGGTTCGAG
>CAYYQE010000018.1:20491-23260 GCA_964473745.1 uncultured Candidatus Peribacteria bacterium | reverse complement strand
GTGTCGGCAGTTCAATCCTGCCCCCCGGCACCACCTTGACAGGTTTTTATGTTTATGTTAATATAAAATCCTTTATTTGTTACACCACCACCCTATGGAAACTTGCGAATTTGATAAGAATTCCTCCTGCAACAAGATCCAATGTTTAGCAAGCTCAATGTCAGGGATGAATGCTTCAACTGATATGTTGACTAAAACTGCTAGCATGATTGATGGTGAAAATCCTGATGATTTGACCACTGACGATCTGGAAAAACTAGTAGGCATAGGAGATTTTTTAGCGCGTGTTCATGCTTGTGCATTACAAAAGTGCGAGCTTGATAAATAAAACTGATTAAACTCCCTTAACACTTCACTGGAATCGGCCTTTTACCTGTTCAAGCTCTTACTCAGTCAATTCGTTCAGATAAGATTTTAATTTAGCACGTCGCATTCCTCCTACAGAGGTTTCCATTACAAGCTCGTGGCCACCAACAACATCAGTTCCTTTATCGAGTAAAAATGATAGGGTTTCTTTTCCGGCATTCCCTGGAAGTGGGTCTGAGTCATGACAAAACACATGGATACTGCTTAAACCATAACTATTAGCCTGCGCTACGTTACTAGCAGCCATTTCTAATCTCCACTGATAAGGTCTATTATGAGCAACAAATACTAAATCTGAACTGACTGTTCCCCCAGCGCTCAAGGCAGCTTCTGTATAAGAAGTGCCGGTAGATTGCTCGGTCGTGTAAAAATGAACTTCGCCGGCGAGAGCAGAATGAATTCCTTCAATATCTGCTTGGTCGGATGTTTCTCCTAATTCTATATCAACTTTTGCCTCAAGCGACACATCAAATCCGGCCTCACTCAAACCATTTGCCAGTTCAATTGCGGCTTCTTGGTTCCTTGTTCTGTTTGGGCCGGCCGGAACCATTACTTGTATTTTAGCGCCAGTCGTGGCCCTTTTTCTAACAGTTTGAATAGCGTCATCGATAGATTTATTTGAGCACTCCCTGGTTTGTATGACTATAGCTTCTCGGTTGAAATTGTTTCTTTGACTTTCTGAAATATCCCCTGCTAGAGGCAAAAAAAGAAGTGGATAAAAGTGTCTTGGTGATATTTGTTTCATCAGCTATATAAAAGCATATTAGCTTAAATATGTCAACTTATACTGATTACCGCTCCCAAAAATAAGACGTAAAGCCCAAGTAAATACCAACCTTGCCGCTTGGTGAGTGTTAATTTACTGGACAAAAAGGCGATCAGAAGAAGAGTGGAGCCAAGCAGCCCAATCACGATTTCGGGATAATCAAAATTAATCTCAATCGGGCCGCGCACAAAAGCCATAGCTACGAGCATCGGGATTGAGAGTCCAATCAAAATATCAAAGACATTAGATCCAAATACATTGGCCGTAGCATCGTCCACATGGCCTTTTCGGGCATTTCCAATCGAAATAATAGCGTCCGGGAATGAAGTAGCAGCCGCCATCACCGTAAAAGCGATCACGAGCGGCGGAATTCCCATGGCCTCGGCAAAAGCAATGGAATGTCCGGTTAGAAAATAACTAGCCCCAGCAATTGTGGCCATACAGAAAAAAGCTAAGCCAAGTTCGCGATAAATATTGATTTTGAGTTTCTTTTTTTTGTTATCAAAACGGAATTCTTGCGTGTCTTTAATAAATTCACGGGTATAGACTATGTAAATAAACACAAAAATTAGAGGAACTATGATAGTCCAAGTGCTGGAAGCGTATAAAGCGATCAAAAGAGCCAGGACAGAAATAACATAGAAAAAACCATCACGAGTGAGAACATTTTTAGTGACCTTAAAGGCCTTGGGCGCCACCAGAACGGAAATCCCGGTAATAACAAGTAGATTAAAAAGAGCGGAGCCAGCGATGGTGCCAATCCCAACCTCAAATTGTTTAAAAGCAATCACGGAAAAAAGCGCGATCATGAGCTCGGGAAAGGAACTGGAAATTGCGTCGAGGGTGGCTCCTTTAACAGATCTAGGCAAACGAAAATGATCACCAATGTTGGAGGAAGCCGAAATAAACCATTTCCCGGTAAGGAGAATAAGGCCGCTGGTGACTAAAATGACAAGAATGTTTGTTGCGATGGGAGGCATGGGCCAAGTTTATCAGAAGTAACCCTTCGCGTAAATTGCGGCGCGAGGGGGAAGGTGGCATAAGGGGCTAGTTGGTTGGCGGCGCGAGGGGTCCTCGCGCCGCGGTCTTGAGGTTTGCTTACGTTTTCGTGGGCGGGGCGCGAGGGAGCAGACGCTGCAACCCGGCGTCCAACAGCATGATCGCCCCGACCGGCAACACGATGAACCAGAAGATCCCGATCCCGAGGCCCATACTGAGCCTGATGGGCGGGCGCTCCAGCTGGTAGTCACGGATGCGAAGGCACAGCAGCGTGAGCAGGGCCATATCGCCCCAGCCTATCGCAACCAGCAACCATTCCCAGAATCCCATGTTTTCCATGGTTTTTCTCCCTTCGAAATTTTATGCCACGGACTCTGCCGGCTCGAGGGCGGGCAAGCAAAATCCATGGCACAAAGCAAACGAACTCTCAAGGATCTTCGACTTACTTCGCCACGGAGAAGCGCGATTTGGTGCGCGATCTATTTTTGCGGCGCCGGTGGCGCCGTTGGGGTGGAAAGAAAGTCAGGATTAGAATTTAGCGCGAAAAGGGCGCTTTTGGCAATAGAAAGCGGTTTTTTGCAAAAGGTGAGAAGACAGTATGGAAAGTTGTTGAAAGTCTTGGGGAGCACCGAGTGGGG
>CAYYQE010000018.1:0-20481 GCA_964473745.1 uncultured Candidatus Peribacteria bacterium | reverse complement strand
ATAGGTCAAGGAACCGGACATGAGCCTTCGGGTGGGCGGGCGGCACAAGGCCGCCCGCCCCGGAGACTAGGAACTCACGATAGCTTATGTCGCTGGTGTCGCGGGTTTTTTAGCTACCCGCCACGCTGGCAATGCGACTAGTCCAGCGAGGGAAGCGTCCTAGCACACAAATGCGGCGAGGGGCCCAGCGGACTCTTAGGAGAGCCCTAGGGCAAGGCAGAAGGTTGGGACCGGCTCGTCCGAGGCGTGTAAGATTTTCCTCCCGAGGGAGGTTACTTGGGCCTGGCGAATGCTCGGTTTGGTATGCCTTCACCTCGCGTCTCCATGGTTCGTAGTTGTTCGATCCGGTATGCCCCGATGAGGCACCGCTAGGGCGGCTGTTTCACTCGTTGCATGCTCAGCAGCCAGGGAGGCGGTGGAGGTCGCACGCGCGGCGATCGCGCAGGCTCGTCGTGGCGGAGTCGTCGGTGTGGGAGCGGCGCGTGACGTCGTAGTCGGAGGGACGGACGCGGCGAAGACCGGAGGAGATCATGGTCATGAGGGGAGGATCATTCAAGGGAACACCTTCCTTTGCAGGAGAGATCAGAACAGGCCGAGAGACTCATAGCGGGATGCCATGTCCAGTCATAGTCTTTTTCAACGGGTGACCAGAGGCCCCCGTAGCTCAACCCAAAGGCTTTTGGAGTGGCTGGCGAGGAATAGCGTAAGTGATAAGCACCTAAGCAACTCTTCGCCAGCCACAAGAGATAAATCTCTTTAGCTTTCCATACTGTCTAAGATCATTCTGCTCGTGCTGGGAAAACTTCGCCATCTATTCTAAAGGGAATCTTTCCACTAGCGTCACTGCAGAACCTGATAGAAATTACCAGGAAACAACCGCTCATCGGTCGCGCACAATGATAAAAAGGCGCGGGGGCGGCTGTTTTCTAACAATTTTTTCTTAACAAAAGGAACCTACCAAGACTACAAAAATATGTCAACATTCAATTCATTGCCTTACCTCTCGCTCAAACTCCTCTCTAATCTCTCCCACTGTATACGGCTCCTCCTCCAGAATATGCCAATTTCGATGCCCGTCCATTCTTTGACCAATGATGGCATTTGCTTGAGCCGGTTCGGCGTATGAAAAAAATTGCCCGTCAAATTTAGTTCCTTGAACATTTGGCATTCGTACGCCCAGAGCGGCTGACTGCTCCTTATAAAAACCCTTAAAATCCCCAGCTACACCCACCAAAGCGTGTTTTTCATCAGGATCACCCGTATGCGCAATAATAATTCGATAATCGATATTTGCGGCCTCGAGCAAAGAAGCATAAAGAATCGTCAAATCATCACACGCCCCTCCCCCATAAGCCAAAGTAAATGATGGTGGTTGGAAAAAATTCACCCGTTCGTTATCTTCATCGTGATGATCTAGAGATTGCACAAAACTCAATAAAATTGAGGCTTTTTCTTCGTCGGATTCGGCCTGCGCCGTCAAAGCCGCGGCTAGTTTTCGAACGTAAATATCTCCCCCATCAACATAAGCCGGCAAGTTGGAGAAAGTAGTATAACTTAAGTGTCGTGTTGTCAGATCTTTTTCAATTTTCAGAGCTAATTTCATCTCGTCGCGTCGATAAATCTCGGTTTCGCGTAAAGCCTCCTCAACGTGGTCTGGGTTTATTTTTAAAGTAAAGTTGGCTAATTCTGACTCGATTCCCTCGTGCCAATCTTGATCTCCATCTGCTAACGCAACCGCTCGCCTAGTCACAGCCCGAAAAGTTCGCGGCGCCCGTTCCACCTGATACTGATAATAGGGCGGTTTTTCTGGTGAATCACGAGTAGCCCGCGCCTCTAGCTCTCTAGTGCGCTGATCGATTTGGACGGATACCGCCTGTTCGTAATCTGATGAAGGGTTTTCTGTCATTGCTAAAATTATACCTTAGCTATAAACCCTCTGCAAAATCCTGGACAATTTTCCCAGCAGCCCTGATGCGTTCCGCTGAATCCAAGAAAACCACTCTAAACCAACCAGGATGCGGATATTCAAACCCCTGTCCAGGCACAAGATGAACCCTTTTTTGAACAAGCAAATCGCGAGCAAATCTCTTTTCCGCCTCAAAATCATCAATCCCCTCTACCTTAAAAAATCCATAATAAGCCCCATCGGGTTTCGGCATGGATAAAGGCCCGACATTAAACGCTTCGTACATGGCATCTTTTTGGGTGCCAGTAAGTGCTCTTAATTTATCTAAATGATGTAGCGTCTCTAAATCACTGCGGTCAATCGCCTCGGTTGAGTCCGCCTCAATATTGGCAGCTACGCGGCGCTCATACTTAATCAAATCTTCTAAAACCGGCACCGCTCCTCTTTGCCCAAGAGTATTGGGATTAAGCCTAGCGGTGGCCACCGTATTAGCGGCATCAAAAATCTTGCCAGCTTTATTGTCACGATCAATAAAAACTCCCCAACCACAACGCCAACCAGCGGCTTTTCCTAATCCCTTAGAGATCCCACTAATTATCACAGCTGGCACGCCTCTTTCATAAGCTAAACTTCCCATTGAACAGAATTTTTCCTGCGCTTCATCATCATATAAATCTTCGCAATAAATTTCATCAGAAATCACAAATAAACCGTATTCCTCCGCTAAATCCAAAATAGCTTCCAGAGATTCTCGACTAAATACAGCTCCAGTTGGATTGTTAGGAGAATTAATACAAAGCACCTTGGTATTAAAATCAATCAGAGCCTTAAGTCCCTCAACATCAAACTCCCAACGCTTTACTTCGCCCTGGTCAGTAACATCCAGAGTTACGGTTTTTAGCTCCTCTCCCAGTTTCCCCATAACCGAGGAATACAAAGGATAAATTGGTGAAGTCCCGATTGCATTTTCACCATTTTCAACTAAAGCAGTCAAAAACATTTCAATTACCTCACTGGCCCCGTTTCCTACCACAATATTATGCAAAGTAAGATAATCAACCGGCATGGCCGCATTTTGATTATGTAAATACAGGTTATAAAACTCAGCGGCTAGCTCTTTTACATCTTTTGCCCCGGCGTGATGATCGTAGGCGCTACAAGCTTTCACTCCCCCTACAATAGTCTTGATCATCTCATCGGAAGGATACTGATTATAAATTCCAGGGTTGCCAATGTTTAATTTATACAAATAAAACTGATCTTCGACTATTGCGACCGCATCCTCCTTAGACAAAGATCCATGCTCACCAATATGGTCCTCAAACTTAGTTTGCACCGCCACTAAATCATCATCAAAATCCGTTTCTGCTAACTCTAATTTTTGAGTAACTACGGCCTCGGCCTGAGCTCGCAAAGCCCCTACCAATGTAGGCACATCTTCTCTACCAAAAGTTTCGGCAGCTTGGCCGTCGACAGTTTTTATAAGAGCGGCTCTCACCTCTCCCCAATCTGTAATTAAAGCAATCATTTCAATGTCACGTACGGCATATTCCGCATCCAAGGCCCGCTTGGCTGGCTCAAGTTCTTTAGTAGCTAAATAGGTATGAATAGCGGCTTGCAATTTGTGTAAAAACACCTCTTCTGGAGTCCCCTCGGGTGCTGGGATATCAATCAAAGCATCTAAAGTTGGCTCTACTCTTTTCCATAATTTTTCATAATCAATGACAGCGCCATCTTCAAAATACTCTTCAAAACAATACTGAGCCAAAAATGAAGCTGCGTAAGGAATATTAATTTTAAAACTCTCAAAATCTTCAACCTGGCCTTGTAAATTTTCTAATAAATCAGTGAAAACTCTCCTTCTCCCTTGCTCTAAACGTAAATATTGAGTGCGGCGATCAGCCTTGGTGCTGCGCCGCAAAAGTTCATCCTCTAATAAGCCTCCTAAGGCTATTAAATCAGCTGGCCCAAGGGACTGTAAAAGACTCGCTGCTTGCCGCCATCGTTCGGAGGTTGGTGGTGCTTTGAATATTTTCCCTACTAACTCTCGTGCTCTCCCCGGATTAATACTCCCAGTGGGACTCATTGCTTGTTCCGTAACAAGCAATTGCATTATGTCTCTATAAGCATCACTTACGGTTCCCACAGATAAAGGTAATGCTTGCTCGGCTAAGGCTTCAATTGAACGATGTTGTGGTTGTTGCATGCTAGAGGTAAATTAGTGGTTTTGAAGTTTTTTCCTAATGTTTTTGATTTTAAGGGCATCAAAACTGCGCTGCTTGTTGGCAAGCATACCATATTTTAAATCTGCCTTTCTGGCTATATTATTGGAGCGCTTGATCCCACGGGCAAGTCTGAAAATGTTCTTAATTAGAGCTTGTTTGTGTGGGTTTTTCACTCCTCTGCGGGATAAAGACTAATATGGAAAGCAGGAGTGGAAGACTGCATCCATAATAATTGGTCAACCCAAAAACGCAAGAAGATATTTTTATTTTATCAAAGAAATTATTTTAGCTGCCTCAGCCCTAATCATACTATTTGCTGGGCCAAATTCATTGTCCCCATATCCGGTAACTATTCCATTTTTGAAAGCATAGATAACGTATGGCGCAAACCAATCAGAAGGTAAAACATCATTAAATGTATCTTCATATTCAGGCAACTTCCCTTTATAGATAGCTGAAACAGCAATTTTTAGAGCTTCTCCTCTGGTTATTTCTATATTAGGCCGGAAAGAACTGTCTCCATATCCGTCTATTATTCCATTTTCTTTGGCTGTTTCTATATATGGCGTGAACCAATCATCTAGATTTAAATCCCAAAATGACGGCTCTAAAACATCTTCTAATAATTCGTAGTCCATTACCATGACAACCATTTTTACAAATTCAGCTCTTGTTATCGGATCATCTGGAAAGAAATGGGTTTCATCGCGTCCGGAAATAACACCTTCCTCATATAAATTTTTGATATAATCCTCAGCCCAATGTAATTCCGTATCAACAAATAAATAACTTGTTGTTTCATCCTCAACTACCACCCCGGGGTTAATTATTAATCCAGTTCTGCCGCCACCAAAAAATTCTATAATGGCCTCGGTTGTGTCGACTATGAAAGACGCGGTTACGGAGAGGTCCGCACTAATACTTGTGTCTGTTCGCGGATTTTCGGTAGAGCTATCGCTCCAAGAAGCAAAGATATAACCTTCACTAGGAACGGCTGTGACAGCGGTGGCATCAGCCCCATAGTTTATGGTTTGTGAGGTTGTCCCAGTTAAAGAACCATTGGCCCCAGCGGCATAAGAAAGTGTATAGGAATTTATGGCAAAACTTGCTGTTACAGAGAGGTCCTCACTAGCATCTGTATCTGTTCGCGGATTTTCGGTGGAACTGTCGCTCCAAGAAACAAAACTATAATTTGCATCTGGGACGGCTGTTACGGCAGACCCATCTCCGCCAACTTCAACCTCTTGTGCTGTTTCTCCGGTAAGTGATCCATTTGCTCCGGCGATATATGTAAACTCGTAGGCTATTACTTCTCCAAACAATCCCAATACAGAAAAATTACTAGTAGTACATGTTACCGTATTAGCGTCGGCATCTACTGTACAATCCTCTAAACTGGACCATTCCTCATCATGATTTCTGTAAATTTTTAAAGATGGTTCACTCAATCCAGCAATATCATCTTCGGTATAAGACATTGAAACTTCCACGGCAGAATCAAACTCCTCAACAGTGGTGGCTGGCGTGGCGAGCGCTTTTATATCAAATAATGAATCTCCCACCGAACTGTAATTTGTTGGCGAAGATAAACTATCAAGTACTGTTTCTGACTCTAGCCCTTTAATCTGGAAATCTGTAGGATCTTCGGCAAATCCGGTCGGAATGTCTAATTCAATAGTCAATCCACCTTGGGTTTGATTTACAATTCCGCCATATTCCGGAAGGGCGGCAGTCTCACTCACGGTTGAGGCCACTGCATCTCCGGCGCATCCTAGGGTGACAAAATTATCCTCAGCACTGGTACTTGTATTCCCAGCAGCGTCGCTCGAACTAACTAAATAATAATATTTGGTACAAGCTACTAGCCCGGTTAACGTCACTTCATGACTTGTTACTCCAACGTCTGAATTGTAAATATCAGTGCCGGTTGAATTAAGCTGATTCGGGTCATATTTAACCTGTGAAGATGCGGCTTCATTTGTAGTCCATTCAAAAACGGCTGTTGTAGTTGTTGGAGTTGCGGAAATAGCGAAAACCACAGGCGCGGTTGAGTCAGAGGGAGGACTTAAATATTCGAAAGCTCCAATGTCCGGGGTTTCTTCGCGAAGAAAATCTCTTTGATCAGCAGTTGGCACACTAACTGATCCATTATCAGCGCTATCACCCGCATCTACAGCAATACTGTCACTTGCTATAGATAATGTTTTTGTTTTGCTGACATTGTCGTTGTAACTCATCGAATCTTCTAACTCAATAGTTCCGGATGTAGTTGTTCCATATAAAACAAATGTTCCGTCACGGTTTACGTCTGTCCAATCTCCTGTCCCTTCCCAAGTATAGTTATGTGAAACACCCACTATGTTATACCCATTATCAACAATATTTCCATAACCGCTTTGTCTAAATCCAAAGTCAACATAATAGCCACTGTTTCTTCTTATATTATTGGCAATAATTGTGTTTTTGATAGTTAAAGTACCGTCAGGATCATCCATCCCCACTCCTCCTACACCGGTTGCGGTGTTATAGCTTATGGTGCTGTTTGTTATTGTCCCGCTACCTTTTCTGAAATGAATTCCTCCTCCTTCCATATATGCTAAAGCGGTTGTTTGTTGATTATATGAAATAGTGGAATTTGTAATGGTTAAGTACCCGTTGTCAGAGATATAATAACTATTAACAACCCCTCCTCCCATATAATAGGCAACATTGTTATAAATAGCGCTGTTATTAACTGTCAAAATATGTCGGTTGGAAATCCCCCCTCCAGAATCGCTAACGGTTCTATTATTATAAATCTCACAATCTTCAATGGTTGTTGTCCCTTGGTTTCTAATCCCTCCACCATCATTCCCATATCCTCCAACACGTCCATATCGTATTGTTAGATTTTGGATGGTTACGGTTGCCCCGGAAAGAATCGTAAACACTCGTCTATCAGCTGTATTATCCAAAGATGATGACTGAATAATTGTTGTATCCGCTCCTTGTCCCTGAATGGTAAGATTTTTTCCGATCACATATCCCGTAATTACGTTATCTCCGGCTTCATCTGCATTAGTCCAGGTAAAAGTTCCGGTTAAATCCAAAATATCACCGGCCGCCGCCATGGAATATCCTTTATAAAATGTTTTATAAGGAGTTCCGGAAGTTCCATCGCCAGTTGAATCATTACCAGTTGAACTATTTACATAGATTGTTGTAGCGGCTCTGTTCTCTTCAAAATTAGCAGTCACGGCAGCGTTTCCGGTAACAAATAAATCGGTTCTAGGATTGTCTGTCATCCCATCACTCCAATTTAAGAAATAATAACCGGAATCCGGAACGGCTGTAACGGCTGACCCATTAGATCCATAATCTATCGTTTGTGAAGTTGTCCCAGTTAAAGAGCCGTTGTCGCCAGCAGCATAAGAAAGTGTATAGGAATTTATAACAAAATTTGCGATCACGTACATACTTTCACTTATGGCTAAATCGGTTCTAGAGCTTTCGGTAGAGCCATCACTCCAGTTTACAAATGAATATCCTGTCGAGGGGACGGCTGTTACGGCGGCCCCATCCTCTTCGGAACCAACCAACTGTGCGGTTGTCCCAGTAAGCGAACCATTAGATCCGGAAGCATAAGTTAAGCCGTATCTATCAACCCCAAAAGTGGCGGTAACATTTACATTCTCATTGGTATCGGTGCGAGGGTTGGTAACTGATCCATCGCTCCATTTTACAAAATTAAATCCGCTGTTGGGAACCGCGGTGACAGCGGACCCATTTTCTCCATGATTAATTGACTGGGAAGTTGTTCCGGTTAATGACCCATTGGCTCCAGCGGCATAATTTAAACTATAGGCATTGAGACCAAAATTCGCAGTGACTTCAATATTTTCGGAAATAGCTGTATCTGTTCTTGGGTTCTCGGTTGAACTATCACTCCAATTCACAAAAACATAACCAGCATTCGGGATAGCGGCAACCGGCCTGTTTGAATCTCCGTAATAAGCTTTTTGAGTTAAATCACCAACAATTGTTCCATTATCTCCAGCAGTATAAGTTGAAGTATATAAATCTCGAATAAAATAAGCTCTGACGCTTTTGTTAGCGGTAACATTTGTATCTGTTCTTGGGTTTTGAGTGGAACCATCACTCCATCTAAAAAAGTTGTACCCGCTTGTTGAAACGGCTGTAACCGCTGCCCCATCTTCCCCATAATTTATAGTTTGACTGGTGGTCCCAGTGAGTGAACCTCTGGAATCGACTGTGTATGTTAACGAAAAAGTATTTATAACAAAATTAGCAGTAACGGAAATGTTTTCCGAGGCACTGGTGTCAGTTCTTGGATTTTCAGTGGAGCTATCACTCCAATTCACAAAAGCATAACCCGCTGCTGGAACAACGGTAATAGCACTTCCATCAGACCCGTGCTCAACTGTTTGTGAGGTTGTTCCGGTTAAAGACCCATTACTCCCAGCAGAATATTCAAACGAATAAGAATCCACACTAAAATTTGCGGTTACTGCAAAATTGGCTGATGCGTTGGTATCGGTTCTTGGATTGTCGGTTGAACTGTCACTCCAATTCACAAAAGAATATCCTGTGTTAGGTACGGCTGTAACCGCCGAACCGTCTTCTCCGACACTAACTACTTGCAAAGCTGTTCCGCTTAAAGATCCATTTGCTCCAGCCGCATAAATAAAGGCATAAGAGTCTTCGGCAAATGTTGCTGAAACATCAACATCCGCGGTAACACTTGTGTCTGTTCTTGGGTTGGTAACAGACCCATCGCTCCAATTTATAAAATTGTATCCCTCATCAGCAACGGCCGTCACGGCCGTGCCATCTTCGCCATAATCTATAGTCTGTGAAGCTGTCCCGGTTAAAGATCCGTTTGCTCCAGCCGCATAATCTAAATCATAAGTTATTACTTGGAAATTCGCGGTGACCGTAACATCATCACTAATACTTGAATCTGTTCTGGGGTTATCCGTTGACTCATCACTCCAATCTACAAATTCATAACCAGTATTAGGTGTGGCGGTAATTGCAGTCCCATTAGCCCCATCCGGGATACTTTGCAAAGCAGAGCCAGTGATTGATCCTCCTGTCCCAGCTAAATAAGTTAAAGTATACACATCCAAAAATAATCCTTCATACTCAAAAGCCCCTATGTCAGTAGTGCTGCTTCGGGCGGCGCCTCTTTGATCTAATGAGGGGACGGTAACATCTCCATTTGTTCCTGTTGCCCCATTGTTTATGGCAATACTGCCGGCTGTTATGGCGAAGGTGCTTGTTTTGTTTGGGCTTGAATTTAGGGCCGCATTATCGGCAAAATTTAAAGTCCCAGTGGTGGCGGTTCCATATTTTGTAAACGTCCCATCTCGATCCGTGTCAGTCCAATCTGTGCTGTCAGTAAAATTGTAATGCTGAGCATAGCCTCCAATAATGTTGTTACCGTTATCAACTACATTACCGTAACCACTCTGTCTAAAATCAAATCCCTTGGGATAATATCCGCCACTACAATAGGAATGCACTTTTTGATGATTCCCTGCAAAAATATTGTTTTTTAAGGTAACTGTTCCATTCAAATCATCCATTCCTACGCCACCCACTCCGCAAGCTGTGTTGTCAGTAACTGTGGTGTTAGTAATTGTCCCACTTCCTTTCCGAAAATGGACACCTCCTCCTTCTGTGTAAGCAATAACCTGAGTCACTTCATTCGTGTAAATTGTAGAATTGGTAATTGTTAAATAGCCGTTCGCGTCAACGTTATAACTATTCAAAACTCCTCCACCCATATATTGCGCAACGTTATTGTAAACTGCACTATCGTTAATCGTCATGGTGTCACGATTGGACAAGCCTCCACCTCCATATCCGCTAGGCACACGATTGTTATATATTTCACAATCATTAACGGTTACGGTTCCTAGATTTAGAACTCCGCCTCCTTCGTCTGTCGTGCCAGTGACTTTACCATATCTGATGGCTAAATCTTGGATGATGACTGTACTACCTGCGGCAATTGTAAAAACTCTTCTATCCGCGGTATTGTCCGCAGATACGGATTGAATAATGGTCCCGTCCGCGCCCTGCCCACGAATTGTTATATCTTTAGCAATCGTGTAACCCGTTGTTTCCGCATCACCAGTTTCCGCATCATCGGTCCAGGTAAAAGTGCCAGTTAAATCCAAAACACCATCGGAACTAACCGCATCATAGGCAACTGTAAATGACTTATATGGATTGTTTGCTGTCCCAGTCCCCGTAATATCACTCCCAGTTGAGCTGTTGGCATAAACCACCTCAGTAGCATCAACAAAACTGGCGGTCACCGAAAGGTTTTCAGTAACGTTGGTATCTGTCCTAGCGGCGGTAAGCACTCCATCACTCCATGTATCAAAAGCATAGCCGGCATTGGGGACCGCCGTAACCTCTAAACCATCCCCTCCATGGCCAGCGTTTTGAGGAGAAATCCCATCTAACGAACCATTAACACCGGCTGTATACGTTAAACTATAAACATTAAGAGAAAAGCTGGCAGTGACATCGATGTCTTCACTTACATTTGTATCGGTTCTGGTACTTACGATAGATCCATCACTCCAATTTACAAATTGATAACCGGTATCTGGTACAGCGACAACTTCTGTTCCGTCCTCCCCAGGTTCTACTGTTTGTGAAGTTGTGCCAGTAACCGACCCATTACTGCCAGCTGAATATGTAAGTGTATATTCCGATGGCTCAGCTACTACTGAAAGCGTAGCGTTATCAAAAACAACTCCATATTGTCCGGCCCAATATTCGCAATCATCTCCTCTTTGTTCAAAATATATATATCGCAACCCAGTTCCATAATCAGAAAAAGTGTCTGTTAGTTCAGTCCAGCTATCAGCGGCATTTTGATTGCCGGTATCATATGTTTCAATTGCTGAATGACTAGCGTTTCTTAGCTCGACTTTGAAAGAGTAGGGGTCGGTTGTACATCCTCCCTTAAATCCGCTGGTTGCTTTTATATATGTGCCAAAAGTAACAAGAGGTTGAGTATCATCTAAG
This sequence comes from uncultured Candidatus Peribacteria bacterium, assembly GCA_964473745.1. GTDB lineage: Bacteria > Patescibacteriota > Gracilibacteria > UBA1369 > UBA12473 > JABJMC01. Next base: position 9,303 of record CAYYQE010000018.1, on the reverse strand, counting down.
TAATCTGCTGTATATCCACTGGCTAGCAAGTCCACTTCTTGGCTCAAAGTCCCCCAATTATACGAGGCAATGAAGCCTTTTACTCCCTCCTGGGCATAGCCGGCCGTAACAGCCCAGCCATTTCCACCATTTGTCACAGTCCAGCCGGTAGTAGTCCCTTCTTCAGCTCCAGGATTTGTTAGCAAATTCGAAGCTACTGCACTGGTAGATTGGGTGTTTGGGTTATCTGTGTCGACGTCAGTAAAATAATCATATGTTGACCCACTATAATTATATTCAAAAACTTGGGCGATATATGTTTTATTGGGCGTAAGTCCGGTAACAGTTACGCTTGTTCCGGTATCAGCATAAACAGCGTACCATCCCGTGGAGCCGATCTGCGTTCCACTTTCAAAAACTGTGTTAGCAGTATAAACCGTATCATCAACCGGAGTGGCTGTCCCAGTGCTGGCTTTTCTTAAAAACACTACTCGTTCATCTCCATTTCCATTTGTCCAAGAAATATCCATCTGAGTAGGACTGACTGATGAAAAAACCAAATCCGAAGCTTGAGTATCTGGTTCTGTAACATTATCCGTTGTCTGAGTATTTGGGTTATCGGTATCCGAACTTGTTAAATACTTATAAACCGCTCCGCTTGTACCGTATTCAACGACGTGAGCTATGTAATCTGTATTCATTATCAGTCCCGTGACCGTCACACTAGTCCCAGTGCCATCATAAACACAAAACCACCCAGTAGAACCTATTTGATCACCAGTTGTAAAAACTGAATTTGCGGTATAAGCAGTATCATCTGCGGGGGCGGCTGTGCCAGTACTGTCCTGCCTCATAAAAACAGCTCTTCTATCCCCATCGCCGTTTGTCCATGACAAATCCACTTGAGTATAGGCGACTGATGAGAAGGCGAGATTCGTCGCCTGAGTGGAGGGAGTCTCTACAGCGGTTGTGGCTTGTGTTTTTGGATTGTTGGTAGCTGTATCTGTTAGATAATCGTATTGGGTTAGGTAACTATCAAGTTCAAAAACTTGAACTATGTAGTCTGTGCCCGCGATTAGTCCAGTTACGTCAACTGTTGTCCCGGTGCCAGAATAAACTGCATACCATCCCGTTGATCCGATTTGGGTCCCACTCCCAAAGGTGGCGTTGGCTGTATACTCGGTATCATCAACTGGGGTGGCGGTGCCAGTATCCGCAGCTTTCATAAAAACGATTCGACTTGTCCCGTTTCCATTAGTCCAGGTGGCTGTTGTCTCGGTGTAATTCGTAGATGAAAAGACTATATTTGTAGCTTGTGATGTTGGTTCTGTGACTTCGGCGGTGGTGTCTGTTTCTGGATTATTTGTCGCGGTATCAGTGAGGTAATCTTCAATGCCATCAGTAATACCATTATAAGTAAAAACTTGGGCAATATAGTCAGTGCCTTCTGAAAGTCCGGTAACTGTTACCGAAGAACCACTACCATTATAAACGGCGTACCAGCCGGTAGAACCGATCTGTGTTCCGCTCTCAAATGTCGCACTGGCAGTATAAGTAGTTTCATCAACTGGCGTGGCGGTTCCCGTACTCCCCTCCTTCATAAAAACTATACTTTTTGATCCATTTCCAACTGTCCAATCAAGGTCGGTTTGCACAAATTCAACTGACGAGAAAACCACACTTGAAGCTTGTACTGTCGGCTCGCTTGGCGTGTAATCTGCATCATACTCAAATGATCCAACGTCTTTCGAGGCTGTCCTGGTAAAGCTTCTTTGATCTGCAGTAGGAATAGAAACTGAGCCATTGGCAGTGTCTTGTGCATTGCCAACAGCCACACTGCTTGCATCTGTGATGGCGAGTGTTTTTGTCCCAGTAGTGCCATCGTTGGTACTTAAGCTTGTATCAAGATTTAAAGACCCGGTGGTGGCGGTATTATGTAATGTAAAAACATTATCCCCGGCGCCATTTCCATATAAATCGTACCATGTCGTCGCATGGAAACTCACTCCATTATAAGCGGTGCTTACTTTACCAAAAACATTTCCACCATTGTCATTTAGTGTTCCGCTATTTGTGATATCAAAGAAATTACCACTAGCGTAATTAACATTATTTCCATTTACTTCATTTTTAGCGACAATTGAATTTTTGATATGAAGCGTTGATCCGCTTTTTATATCAATTCCGGTTGTATCACCTGTCCCGTTAGGAGCAGTGTTATAAGCAATAGTGGAATTGGTGACATAACCTGTACCTGATCTTATGAAAAATCCAGCCCCACCAACAGTGGCAACGGTGGCGGACGTTGAATTAAAAGCAATTGTTGAATTCGTAATGTAGGCAGTATTGGACCCATCTGCTAAATAAGCATTCACTACCCCCCCTCCTTGTGAATACGCGTAGTTATCGTTAATGGTGCTATCATCAACATACAATGTGCCAGCATTGGCAATTCCCCCTCCGTATCCCGAGGTTGAATAGGCCGCGTAATTATTCGATACATTACAACGATTTACGTTTGTCGTTCCTAGGTTGTAAATACCTCCACCGTAATATGGGTAATTTGTTCGCCGTCCATATCTAATTGTTAAATCATCAAAAGTAACGGTGTAACCAGCCGAAACCGTAAAAACTCTACTTGTTGCTGTTCCCTCACTAGCGGAGGCCTGAACAATTGTTGCGCCTCCTGATGGGCCCTGAATGGTTAAATTTTTTCCAATAGTATATCCATCCGTTGTATCTCCTGTTTCGCCGGCATCGGTCCAAGTAAAAGTCCCGGTAAGGTTTATAGTGTCTCCGCTGGCGGCCTCGGTATAAGCTTTGTGAAAAGTCAGGTATGGAGAACCCGAAGAACCATCTCCAGTAGAATCATCACCCGTTGAGCTATTGGCGTATATCGTTGCAGCGGCGTGTGTAATATTTTTTTCAAAATTGAAAGAACTTAAACTAAAAATGATTAAGATCAGAACAATTTTAGAGAGGGTTTTCTTCATAGATTTATAAAAAAATCATATCTTAAATATAGATAAAAACCTATCTATTATCAATAAAACAATCGCTCTTTTTAACATAATTTTCTGGAGCGGGTTCCCCCTTCGGGGATACAGCTCCATCCGATTCACTTCCTCTCTTCGGTCGTCGTTCATACGCATGGAGCGGGTAACGGGAGTAATATTTGCTGCGCAAATATTGATGCCAGCGCTCGCTCACAAATGTTACCGCCAGCGGCACGCTTGATTCGCTCGCTCGACATTACGAACCCCTTTGGGTTTCGCTCCCTTTTACCACAAATTAAAAAATCCGACCCTTTGGGCCGGCCTTTTTAATTTGGAGCGGGTAACGGGAGTCGAACCCGTGTCTCTGCCTTGGCAAGGCAATATAATAGCCACTATACGATACCCGCGAATTGAAAAAGGACTCGTTATTTTGCGTCACCTGACGCGAGAGCTAATATAACGAACCCTTTTTAAAATTTCAATTGATTTTTACACCAACGGCGGACCAGCAGGATCGGATGGATCGTGCGCCGGAGGAGCTGGTGGCGGTGGTGGACCGGCCGGTGGTTTTGGCGGACCAGCGTGTGGCGGTTTAGAACCACCAGGTTTAGGACCACCTGGCTTTGGGCCACCCGGACGATCACCTCTTGGTGGACCGGCTGGGCGCTCTGGGCGCGGCAACAAAGCCTTTCGAGACAAGTTATAACGACCCTGGCTATCAACTTCCATAAGCTTTACCTTAACTTTATCGCCAAGCTTAACCACATCTTCTACCTTATCAACGCGGCGGTGTTCAAGTTCAGAAATGTGAACTAGACCGTCTTTGCCAGGTAGGAACTCTACGAAAGCCCCAAAATCCATGATTTTTACAACTTCTCCTTCAAACTCTTCGCCAGCTTTTGGAATGTAGGTAATTTTGTTTACCCAGTCGTGAGCTTTTTCCCCGCTTTCTTGATCGGGAGCCGTAATCATTACCAAACCGTCATCCTCAATATCCATTTCAACTCCACATTCGCCAGTAATTTTTTGAATGGTTTCACCACCCTTACCAATAACTTCTCTAATCTGATCAGGATGAATTTGAATGGTAATAATGAGCGGTGCGTATTTGGAAAGTTCAGCGCGTGGATCTGGGATTGCTTTGGCCATTTCATCAAGTAAGAAGAAACGAGCTTCTTGAGCTTTTTGCAGAGCCTCACGCATGATGTCGATGGAAAGACCCTTGGCCTTAATATCCATCTGCAAAGCATTGATACCATCACGGGTACCAGTCACTTTAAAGTCCATATCACCAGCAAAATCCTCCATTCCTTGAATATCAGTCAGGATCTTGTATCCAGCGGAAGCGTCAGCTTTATCCTTAACAATCAGACCCATGGCAATACCAGCAACTGGTTTTTTGATTGGCACACCAGCCGCCATAAGAGACAATGTAGAGCCACAAACTGCGGCCATCGAACTAGAACCATTACAGGTTACAATTTCGGAAACACACATAATTGTATAAGGAAAATCTTCCTTAGCAGGAAGCATTGGAATCAATGATCGTTCCGCTAAATCACCATGTCCAATGTCACGGCGAGATGGGCCACGCAAAAACTTACACTCTCCGACGGAGTAAGGCGGGAAGTTATAGTGATGAATATAACTCTTGGTAATATCAGTATCCATGGTGTCAATAATCTGAGCAGCTCCGGGTGCACCAAGGGTTGTAATCGTTAGTGACTGAGTTTCTCCACGTTGGAATAGAGCCGAACCATGTGGGCGTGGCAACAGATCAAGTTGAATATTAATCGGACGAATTTCATCAAGTTTTCGACCATCAATACGCTCGTCTTTATTAAGAATATTATCGCGCATCACAACCTCAAATCGATCGTTCAAAATCTCGGCCAAATCGCCTTTTGTGTACTCTTCAGCTTCAATTTGCTCGGCGTAAGTAGTGAATAGCTTTTCTTCGAGCTCCGCAAATTTTGCTTTGATTTCTTTTTTGCCAACTCCTTTAATACCATCAAGCATTTCTCGAGTAATAATGGCATCAACAGCAGCCTCAGCAGCTTCGTTTTTCTTCATGAATGAAGGCTCTTTTGGAGTTACGCCAACTTCAGCGGCAAATTTTTCCTGTAGTTCACAAAGTTTCTTGATTTCGACGTGAGCCATTTCAAGAGCTTTAAGAAGCACATCCTCGGTAACCTCATTACAACCAGCTTCTACCATAGTAATGGCATCTTTTTTACCAGCTACCATAAGGTTAAGACGACCATTTTCGATCTGTTCGTAAGTTGGATTTATTACCAATTGCTCCTCGCCACCTTCTTCGGTTGCAACATAGCCAATTCGAACACCAGCTACTGGCCCCTCAAAAGGAATTCCAGAAAGCATGAGAGCCGTTGAAGACGCGGTAATGCCAATTGCATCTGGCGGAGTCTCCATGTCAGCCGACAAAGAAGACACAATTAACTGAACGTCATTAGTCATCCCTTTTGGGAAAAGCGGACGCATTGGACGATCAATCATCCGTGAAACTAGCACCGCGTTATCTGATGGGCGGCCTTCACGTTTAATAAAACGGCTACCTTTGATTTTCCCAGCAGCGTAGAATTTTTCTTCAAAATCTACGGTTAAAGGGAACCAAGCGACAAAGTCTTTTGGTTTTAGATTCATGGTGGCGGTAGCCAAAACCATTGAATCTCCTAATTGTACGGTAACTGAACCATGTGCTTGATTAGCAAGCACGCCGGTCTCAAAAACCAGCTTGCGACCACCCAGGTCGCATTCCACGCGTTTTGCGTTAGACATAAAATAAAGGGTTAAAGGGTTTTCGCCCTTTAATTCCTGTTCTTAGTGACAAGTTTCAGGTTGACCTCCGGAGAAGAGATAGCCTGTGACCTGCCGCCAATTTCAGTGTTAAAAGGGCTTTTTAATTAAAAGGGGCCGCTTTGCGGCGACCTCCTATTTTGCGGCACGAATTTTCAATTTAGAAACGAGCTTTTCGTAATTTTCTGGGTCACGTCCCTTCAGATAATTAAGAAGTTTGCGACGTTGACCAACCATTCCAAGCAAACCACGACGAGAACTGTTGTCCTTTTTGTGAGTTTTTAGGTGATCAGTTAATTGCTTGATTTTTTCGGTTAAAATTGCGATTTGAACCTGTGGAGACCCAGTGTCACTATCGTGAGTTGAGTGCTTCTTAATAACTTTCTTTTTTTGTGCCCGTTTCATTTAAGAGAAATTAAGGATTAAAAATTTTCACAAGAGAAATTGTACTGAAAAACAGGGTTTTTTGCAACCCTAAATTCAAAGCCAGCGCCGCCACTTAAAGAAAACCATCATAACCAAAACAATCACAAACATCCCGATTGTAATCCAAATCGAAGCTAAGGATCCTTGCGAATAAGGGAGCGGAACATTCATCCCAAAAAATCCGGTTATTAGAGTAAGCGGTAATAGCACCACGGAAAAAACAGTCAGAATCTTAATAATTTTGTTAGTCTGATGTGAAATCAAAACCTCGTTGGTGTCCTGCAGAGTCTCGGTGAGTTCTTTTAGATTTTCCAGATTACTCCAGATTTTCTCGATCTTATCTACTACATCGTCAAAATAAACTTCTAGATTTCCAGGGAGAAACTTCTTGTTTTTATGCTCAAGTTGAGCAATAACCGCACGTTGTGGAGAAATAATCCGCCGAAAATTAATCACATCCTTTTTCAGCCACAAAATATCACGCACCATATCACGCTCGGTATCCTCTTCAAATAAATCGCGCTCAATCGCGGTAACCGAACGCTCCATATCATCTACTAACGGGAAAGAATCATCAAAAAGTTCACGAATCATAATGTATAAAAAATAACCAGTTCCCTGATCCATATATTCTTTGGAATAGTCCTTTTTTTTGCATTTAGCCAAAAGACGATCCATGGTTTTCAGGCCGCCATCATGAAGAGTAATCAAATAATCCTGCCCAATAAAACAGTCAATCTCCTCTGTTACGATGCGTTTGCGCCGTTTATCATAATGCGGAAAATGCATGACAATAAACAAATAATCATCATATTCATCGATCTTAGATCGTTGGTTTTCCGAGAGGCAATCTTCTAAATCCAGTTCGTGAAATTTGTACTTTTTTTCTAATTTGGCGGTGTCTTTCTCTGTTGGATTAGTTATATCAATCCAGGTAATTTTGCCGTGCTTGACTTGGGTCGTTTTATTCATGGTGTAAATATACATTAAAGGTCTCTTTAAAAGAAATTTTTTTTCGAGTATAATTGGCGCATGAATTATAAGGCGGTTATTAAAGATGCCTGGCATCTGACGCAAGAGAATAAACCTTTGATGTGGTGGTATGCCTTTCTGCCAGAGCTAATTGGCCTGGTGGTGGGGATCTTTTATTTGGGTTATCAGTTTATGTCGTTTTATAAATCCAAGGTTTTTCATGCCTATGAAGGAGATTCTTTTTTGCATGATGTTTTTGTTTTTATCGGTGATTTTTGGGGAAATTTTCCTTCGTGGGCAGTTATATTAATTGTGGTAGCGGCGATTACGATTTTGTTTTATTTGTTTTTACCGATTTTTTGTAAAGCCGCGTTGGTGCAGCTAATTGCTCGTATGAAGAATGGTCAAACTGTAAAAGCTGTGGACGGGGTTTCTTATGGCTTTTTGCACTTTCTGCCTCTTTTTGAATATCGACTACTTCTTAAAAGTTTTAGCTTGATTGGGATTATTACCGAGGCGTCGTTTGTGATTCGCAATCTAGGGACTGGAGCGTTTGAAATTTTGGTTTTACCATTTATTTTGGTGTTTTTTATTGGATTGCTGCTACTCCTGTTATTTACCTATTCGGAGTACTACATTATTATTGACGGGAAAGGGATGATGAAAGCCATGGGAGCTAGTGCCCGATTAGTGATTCGTCACTGGCAACACACTTTGTTGATGTTTATTTTGATGCTTCTTATAACACTCCGAATTTTCCTTAATATTGTTTTGGTGCTACTTATTCCATCACTAATTATTGTTTCGACCGCACTTTTGACAGCCGTAGCCATGGCTAAAATCGGGTTAATAGTTGGGATTGTTTTAGGACTGGTGGCGATGTATTTTGCGGCTTATTTAGGAGCAATTTTGGAGGTTTTCTCCAGTTCAGTTTGGGTTTTTACTTTTCTGGAGCTTACGGCTCAAGCCGAATTAAGCGCGCGTGAAGTTAGCGATAAAGGCCCTCGCTGGGTAGCGGGTCAGGATGAGCAGGACGAGGGAGAAGCTGCGGCTACGAGTTAGATTGAACTCGGTTTAAAAATTCTTCACTAAGCTTTCCAGCAATACTCTGATTTTTGAGTACTAATTCATAAAAATCAGCCTTTTCGAGAAGGAAAATTTCTGATTCCTCGGTGGTTATAGCAGTGGCGCTACGAGGACGATCTTCAAAAAGCGCCATTTCTCCAAAAAACTCATTAGTCCCGAGCATAGCTACGGCCTCATCCGGGCTGGAAGGATGAAAAATCTTAACCATTCCACTTTTCAGAATATATAGCTTATCGCCGGTGCTCCCCTCCTCAAATAAGGTGTAATCTGCCGGGAAATACTGCAGGGTGATATGCTTGATGATTTCAGCGTGATCCTCTTCTGTTAATTCATTGAAAAGAGGAATTTTTTTTAGGATGGGTAAAATTGTGGAGTTTTCCATAGATTTTTGGTGAAATTTGGCTTTTCTAAGTGCAATTATACGTATTTCTTGGTGTATCACCTTACTTTAATCTTGACTTTTTCCCGTTTTTGTTCTATTATTGTATGTAAGATCCCCTCAGAACTGAGGATTTCTATAACAAAAACCAAATGACAAACCCTTTTAACTTCACGTTAAGTCATAGAGTCAAGCTTGTGATTATCGTACTTTCGATTTTTCTAATTAGCTTGTCTTTGGGTTTATTGGTTTTTGGGACAAGCGGCGCTCCACATGACGCCCTGAACGCAGAGGTTTTGCAACATGGCTCAGAGGCAATTCATATAACTCCTTAACTTATGGAAGCGATTTTTGGTTATGTATGGAATGTTCTAGCAGGATCTAATAAAGAGGCTGAATTACCAGCAGAAGAAAAAATCGAGAAGGATGCGGATATGTGGGAGGATTGATCACGGGTCATTCACTGACCGCAAAATTACGCGCCAACGTAATCAACGCGTGCAGAGTCGGGAGACTCTTTTTGGTGTATGTACCATAGGTTTGACATGTCGATTTGAGCCTATCTGGAAACATTGTATTCCTGTCAAGCTATGGTACGAGGGGTCTATTCAGGGTCATAAAAATGGGGCCTAATAAACGTTTTTTTGC
>CAYYQE010000017.1:0-29984 GCA_964473745.1 uncultured Candidatus Peribacteria bacterium | reverse complement strand
GTTTAGGAGGGAATGGGACCTTAGTCGGGGCCTCGGCCAACATTATTGGTGCTGATTTAGCCAAAAAAGATGGCGTTCATATTTCATTTCTTCAATTCATGAAATACGGACTGCCCTTCACTTTTATTAGTTTGATTATTTCTTCTCTTTATTTAGCCATTCGTGTATGACCGCAACTTATCAAGACCGGCTTTCTGAACTTTTCCGTGAAGTAGAAGTAGATATTGGAAGCACTAATTTAAGTATTCTCGTTCTCGAAAGTTTTGCGGATGCTGTGCGGGCGTTAAAAGGACAAAATCACCATAAATTTTACCAAGCCCTCACCGAACTTACTGAATTTATTAAAAACACCGAGCCTAAATTCGCCATTATTATTGATAGTTTTTATGAAATTTTAAAATTAGCCCACGACGAAGAAATGCATCATCTCGACGAAGATTTTCCTTTAAAAAAGAAAAAATTCCTCAAAAAATTAAAGGATTTAATTAAAGAGGAGCGCAATGAAGAAAGACAACTCGTCAAACACGCTCTGGAAATTGATGTGGAAGGCAAGGAAATTTTGATCCATGACAATAGTCGAACAATTCACCGAGTTCTAAATGCGCTTAAGAAAGCTGGTAAACATTTTCGCGTAATTGTGGCGGAGCAAGATCCAGACAAAACCGGCCCCATCATCGAGGCGCTTCACAAAAAAAGGATCCCTTTTCGGGTGGTGCCGGCTTATATGATTGCGCACGTTGATGATCATATTGATATGGTTTTTTTGAGCGCTCTAACTTTGAAAAGCACCATGAATTTTGTAATGGATCCCGGCACAAACGGGCTTGTTTCGCAATTTCACTTAATGAAAAAGCCGGTTTATTTATTTATAGTGACATCTAAATTTAGTATGTGGAAAGCCAAGAAAAAAATGGGTGTTTATTCCCATGTGCACATGCGACGACATTATTGTAAGCCAATTGATTTTGAGCGGATTAAGTTTTCGCACGATCGTGTTCCTTCGAAATTAATGAAAAAAATTGTGACTGAAAAAGGCATATTCACGCCTCGGAAAATCAAAGAGATTTTTGATAAAAAGTTAGAAAAGCGATTAAAAGACGACCAAAAATTTTAACCCACTAGATCCGCACAAGTGGTAGCGATTTTTTGCGGAGAGAGGCCGGCTAGCTCGTATAGTTCGTGATGTTTTCCTGATAATTGATACTCCTCAACTCCGAGCATCTTAAATTCAGTAACATTAATTCCCTGTATTTTTAGAGCACGCGCTAGTTGCCCGCCTAACCCCGAGTAAGTGTTGTGATCTTCGATCGTCAAAACTTTTCCGGTTTTTTCAATGGAATTCAACAAGGTCTGGTCAAATTGTTTAATGGAAGTTGCGGCCACGATTTCAACGGAAATATTTGGTCGAGTTTCTGCTAAGATTTTTCGTGCTTGGAGCGCTTCATTCACCATTGACCCAATGGCCACAATTGTTAAATCAGAACCTTCGCGAATAATGTCCGAGCGACCGTAAACATATTCATAATCTGCATCGTAAAAAAGTGATCCATCTTCTTTCAAAATAACCGGCATTTTGTGCCGTCCCATTCGAACATAAAAATTCCCATAATGTGAAGCTACATATCGAATAATGCGATCAGTTTGGTTCGCGTCACAAGGTTCAACTGGCATGGTGTGAAACATCCCCAAAAAAGATCCAGCATCATCAATTGCTTGATGGGTAGGACCATCTTCGCCCACCGAAAGTCCGCAGTGGGTAGACACCATTTTTACATTACAACGGTTAATATCATTTACCCGGGCTTGATCCTTGGCGCGACTACTCATAAACGCCCCAAAAGTTGAACAAAAAGGAATATAGCCTTCAATACTTAAGCCCCCCGAAACCGAAACCATATGCTGTTCGGCAATCCCACATTCAAAATGCTGTTCCGGGAGTTCTTGGTGCACAAATTTAGTCATGACCGAACCGCCTAAGTCTGCGGTTAGGGCCAGAACTTGGGGGTTGTTTTTAGCTAAATCAAGTAAAGCCTTCCCATACGCTCCACGACAATCACTAATCGTTCCTGGTTCGTAAACAATCGGATCGCCAAGATTTATAGTAACCTCAGAAAGGTCTTCCGGGAAAATTGGATCCTCGGGGCGCCATTTTATATCAGCTATAAAATCTTTAACAAGAGCGGCTTCTTCGGGGGTCAGAGTCAAAGCTTTCAAAGACTCCACCGAGTCTTCTGGTTTGGGAGCTTTCCCATGCCAGGTTGGCCGCAAAGCTTCTCCTTCTGGCTCCATCATTTCTACGCCTTTGCCCATAATGGAATGTCCCAAAATAACCACTGGCTTCCAGGTCACTTCTTGAGCTTCTGAAAGTGCTTTCCACATGGCCTCGGGATCATGCGCATCCGCTTCAATCACATGCCAGTGCCCAGCTTCAAAAACTTTTTTAATATCAATGTTTAAAGTCTCCTCGATGCTAGCCGTTAACTGAACTTTGTTGTAATCCACAAATAGCACAAAATTATCCAAGGAGTAGTGCCTCGCAAAATGAATCATTTCGTGCACTTGGCCTTCTTGCGTTTCCCCATCGCCCATCAGAGCGTAGACTTTTTTATTAGATTTTTTTAAACGTTCCGCTAGCGCAAATCCAGTTGCTGCTGAAACCCCTACTCCTAAGGGGCCGGTTCCGAGTAAAACGCCGGGGACATGCCGCGTAATATGACCTTCCCAAATAGTTCCTGCTTTACGAAAATTAGTCACCACATCTTCTTTGTCAATGTAGCCCAGTTCGCCCAAAACACTGTAAACCGCCGGAGAAATATGTCCGTGCGACACAATTACTGGGTCACCAGTTTGGCTAATAATAAACGTGTAAAGCATGGCCAAATAATCCAAAGAAGACAGCGACCCACCGGGATGCCCACTTTGCGAATTTTTAGTCATTTCCAAAATACTGTGACGGCAAGATTTCGTGAAAGCACGGAAAAATCCTACCTGTTCTTCAGTTAGGGGTTGGCCAAAAACAGGGATAGTCATGAAGCAAGAAGTTTAAGAGTGATTTGTTTAGAAAGTTCTACACCGGGTTGGTCAAAGGCATTAATTTCATAAAATTCACCGAGAAAAGCAGTTGCGCCTTCAAATAACATAAAAAGCGCCCCTAAAGTTTCGGCATCAAGTTGGTCAATTTTTAGAGTGATGTTTGGACGATTGTTTTTGGTAAAAGATTGCAGGGTGCCTTCCATTTCCGTGTGCAATAAGTGAGTGAAAGTTAGATCATCTAAATAAGTTGGAAGATCAATCCCCAAATCCTCAACTTTTATTACTAGCAAAAATTTATCATTCGGACCTTCGTTATAGAGTTGATTTTGAGAATGCTGATCAGTTACTCCCAGAGCACGGAGAGGGGTTAAACCTTTGCCTTCTTTCCCAATACTTTCCGCGAGTAATTGCCGCCACCATTCCGTAAAAGCTTGTAAACGATGGCAATAAGGCATCATAACGTGCTGGGTTTTTCCTTTTTCGCTGAGTAAATACTGAATCGCGGCCAACTGAAAAGGCAAATTAGTTTCAAATTCTTCCGAAAGAAAAGAATCACGCATAGTTTGCGCTCCTTTGAGCAGGGCGCGAATATCTACGCCCATCAAAGCCGCGGGGAGCAGTCCCACACTCGTCAGAACCGAAAATCTTCCTCCGACATTGTCCGGAATAATAAATTCAGGGTTAAAATCCGTGTCCGGGCCAGCAACAAAAACAAAATGATCTTCGGGGTTCAAGTCAGCGTCTTTTACTTTTTGCTCAAAATAAGAAAACTGAGCTCGAGTTTCGATTGTTTTGCCAGATTTGGAAATCACGATAAATAAGGTCTTTTCCAGGTTAAATTGAGCCTCGGCATCTGCAATAAAGGCCGGGTCCACGTTATCCAAAACATGAATTAGTGGGCCACTAGTCCCTAGAGCTTCTAGTAAACAGTAAGGGCCTAAGGCTGAGCCCCCAATCCCCAAAATCACAATATCATCAAAACGATCAGCGGATTTTTCCACAAATTTCTCAATGGCTATTACCATTTTCTCATCATCTATAACCTTATAAAACCCCTGGTCTCGGGCTTCAATCTTTTCTAGATAAGAAGGGATTCGGTCCGCTGTACCAGTAAATTCGTCCTCCAAAACACCGTGAGCCTTTGGAAGAGCGTGAATATTGCGAAAATCAAAAGAAATCATGGAAGAAAATTAAGGCTTCACGATTGTATCTCAAAAACGCGGCCTAGTCATGCAGAGATTTTCAGGTTAGAACGACTTGATAACAGAAGAAAAATATGGTAAAATAATAGGAAATAAAACTAAATTTAAAAATGGCTCTAAAAGATTCAGACTTACAAGCCGCGCTTCTCGAGAAGAAGTTACTCAAAAAGGCCGATATTGAACGGTTTATATCGTTTGCAAAAAACAAAAAAGTGACGCTTGAGGAGGAACTTTTTTCAAGAGAAGCTCTACCTGATGAGGTTATGGGGCGGTTGTGTGCCGAACTTTATAAGGTTCCTTTTGCTAAATTAGGGGATAAAACTATTCCGGAGCCATTATTGCGTATTGTGCCTTATAACATGGCGGCCAAGCAGTCAGTTATTCCTTTTGATCAGAATAACGAGGAAATTTCGGTGGCTATTAGTAATCCACATAACTACGAGCTAATTAATTTTATCGAAAAAAAGACCAAGTTTAAGGTTTCAGCGCATTACGCCACTCCAAAAGAGATCAAGGCAGCTCTAAAAGCTTACAATAAAGACGTTAACGAGAAATTCACCAAACTGTTAGCCGGGGCCATGAAAGACCCGACCAAGATAGAGTCCTTACAAGACGCCGCTAAAATTCTTGATACGATTATTTTATTTGCTTACCAAAACGAAGCTTCGGATATTCATTTGGAGCCCAGCAAAGATTTTTTAGTGGTTCGCTATCGAATTGATGGGATTTTGCACGTGATTGCGGAACTTCCAGTCGCAATTTTAGAACTTTTGGCGACACGTATCAAAGTGCTGGCAAATCTTAGAACAGATGAGCATCGCGCCGCACAGGACGGTCGTATTAAGATCGACTTGGAAGGTAACGAAATCACTTTGCGTGTTTCGATTGTTCCAACCTATGACGGTGAAAAAGCAGTCATGCGTATTTTGAGCTCGAATCGCCAAGAACTAAATTTAGAAGCTTTAGGTTATAACAGCCACAATTTAGAAGTCATAAAAAGCAACATGCTTAAGACCAACGGTATTATTCTGATGACCGGGCCAACTGGTTCTGGTAAAACCACCACGCTTTATACCTTGCTTAAGCAGCTTAATTCTCCGGAGGTGAATATTTCGACCATTGAGGATCCGATTGAGTATCGACTCGAAGGAATCAACCAAATTCAGGTCAATAACAAGGCTGATTTAACATTCGCAAACGGGCTTAGATCACTGCTTCGTCAGGACCCGGACATCATAATGGTTGGAGAAATTAGGGACGAAGAAACAGCTGGAATTGCGATTAATGCCGCCCTTACCGGTCATTTAGTATTGGCTACTTTGCACACCAACGATGCTTCTTCTACCTTGCCTCGGATGTTGGAAATGGGGGTAGAAGAATTTTTGCTTTCCGCTACCGCCAAGTTGGTGATTGCGCAACGTTTAGTCCGACGAATTTGTGATAAATGTAAAACAACTTTTGAAATTGATCCAGCGCAATTCAAAGAGCTCGAAAAAAAATATGCACTCACTGAAAATTTAGGAGAAGTTTTAGCCAAATTTTCCGAAAAAGGAAAGATTGTTGTGGCTAAAGGAGAAGGCTGCGCTACTTGTAACGACAGCGGATTTAAAGGTCGCCGCAGCATCTCTGAAGTTATTGAAGTTTCCGATGCTATTGAAAAATTAATTCTTAAAAACGCCTCACCAAAAGAACTCGAAGATCAGGCTCGTAAAGAAGGCATGATCACCTTATTTGAGGACGGAATGATAAAAGTTTCAGCACACGAAACCACTATCGAAGAAGTTCTTCGTGTTATGCATAATTAAAAAACATGAAAAGATTTAATTACATTGCTAGTAACAAAGAAGGAGTTCGTAAAAAGGGCACCATCACTGCGGCAACGCAAGAAGAGGCCACCGAAAAATTACGCGACGATTTTCCTATTATTATTTCTGTTCTAGAAAAACAAAAAACACAGATCACTTGGTTTAGTAGTCCCAGCTTTTCGATGGAAGACAAAATGATGTTTGCCAAACACATATCCATCATGATTAGGGTTGGCATCACCATTACCGATGCTCTGGAAATCATGGCCGAGCAGACTGGGAGAAAAAACAATCGCAAAATGTACGAGAATCTAATTGAACGAATTAAGGCCGGACAATCCCTAGCCCAAAGTCTCCGCGAATATCCCAAAGTTTTTTCCGAAGTATTTATAAATATGGTCGAGACTGGTGAGGAGGCTGGAAATTTGGATGAAGTTTTGGAATATCTTGATATGCAGCTTGAAAAGGAGTACGACCTCCACAAAAAAATTGTTTCTGCCTTTATTTACCCAGGAGTAATTGTGAGTATAACTATGATCCTCATGCTGGGTATTATGATTTTTATAATGCCAAAAATTACGGAAATTTTTTCCTCATTTGATGTGCAGCTTCCTCTTCCGACGCGTATTTTGATTGCGTTTAGTTCGTTTATTACCGAAACTCCATTTATGGCCTTGGGAGCCGCTATTTTAGCAATAGTTGGCGTGATGGCAATTTTTAAAGCCAGATTTCTAAAGCCTTTTTGGCACCGCGTGATATTGCATTTACCAGTTTTCGGAAAGATTTTAGTTTACGCGAATGTCGCTCGATTTTCTCGGACGTTAAATTCTCTTTTAGCCTCGGGAGTTCCTTTAACCGAGGCGTTGATAGTTATTGAACACATGATGGGCAATCATATTTATCAAAAAGCCATTAATTTATGTCGGGCCAAGGTTGAAAAAGGAGGTAAATTAAGTGAAGCCTTAGAAGAGTACAAAAAGATTTTCCCACTTCTGGCTTCGCGGATGATTTACATTGGAGAAACTACCGGGAATATGGAGGTTACTACCGATCATCTGGCGCGTCTTTACGAAAAAAATGTCGACAATATTACCAGGAATCTTTCTGTTCTGTTGGAGCCGATTCTGCTTGTTTTTATGGGACTTTTGATTGGTGGGTTTGCCATCTCAATTATTCTCCCGATTTATCAAATTCCTAACATGGTTGGACACTAATGAAACTTAAAGCCTTTTCATATCTCGAAGTTATCATTGTTATCGCGATTATCGCTATCCTTAGCGGAATGACGCTGTTATTTGGTCAAACCTCGCAAGTTCGGGCAGATGTAAATGCCGAAGCTAATAATCTAGCCTCTTATTTACGTCTCGCTCAAAGCAAAGCCATGTCTGGTGAAAGTAATTCCGCCCATGGAATTCACTTAGAAAGCGACAAATACATTATATTTGAGGGGAGTAACTATTCCCCAAGCGATTCTGCCAATTATGAAATCGAATTCCCCAACACCATTGAAACGCAAAACATCGCCCTAAACGACGGCGGAGACGATATTATTTTTACGCTTCCTAAAGGAGAAACCAAAAATTTTGGCACTTTTGATTTATATTCATCTCAAATTAATAAAACTGTAACTTTTAACATTACCTCGCTTGGGACAATTGACTACTAACAAAAAGGCTTTTGCAATTTTAGAAATTCTCATTGCTACTACCTTGTTTGCTGTGATGTCTATTGGGGCGGTTTACTTGGCTTTGGACACTATTCAAAGCGATTCCAAGAACCAATTTGATAACGAAGCGCTTTTATATGCCCAAGAAGGATTAGAGGCGACACGTAACATGCGGGATCGTGACTTTTTATCTCTAACCAATGGCGATCATGGCCTCGAGCTAGTAGGAGGAGAGTGGCAGTTTATTGCCGCTCCAGAAGATATTGATAGTTTTTATAGTCGAACCGTGACCATTGAAGACGTTTATCGGGACGATGCTGGGGAAATTGCTGAAACCGGCGAGTTAGACCAGGATATAAAAAAAATTACCTCCGAAGTGGTTTGGAGCTGGAAGACAATTACTGAAAGGTCAGTATCACTCACAACTTATCTTTCTAACTGGCCCAGTGATGACTGGGTACAAACTACTTGCACTGAGTTTGATGTTGGGACTTACACTGACACTGAAACAATAACAGCTGATAGCCCACCAGCTGATAATTGCATCCTGCAAATTGCCAGCATCCTGGAGCCAAGCGAGTTTTTCTCTTCGGCCGATGTCGGTAGCCACGGTGAGGATGTGGTGGTGGATGGAAACTATGCTTATGTGGCCGTCTCTAAAACCCAAAAGGGTTTTGCCGTGGTTGATATTAGCGACCCCTCTAGCCCGAGCGTAATTGCTGAATTAGATGTTGGCGGGAAAGGCCGATACGTCGCTAAACAGGGTGATTATGTATACATGGGAGTTGATGATTTTTGGGGAGGATTAGCCATAATTGATGTTAGTAATCCTAGTAGCCCAAGTCTTGTCCCATCTATTTTTAGTATTTTTGATGGGAACCAACCAGCTCCTGATGGTGATTACATGTTTATGGGAATAGAAAGATTTTTTTATAGTTTGATTTCTATAAATATTAGTGATCCGGAAAATTCTTATATTGAAGATTATTTAAATTTATGGACTAATGTTCGATCAGTTCGGGTAAGTGGTAATTATGCTTATCTTGGAGTTGATAATGACTGGCAGGGATTTCGAGTTGTGGTATTTCCGATCCTACCGATATTGAGCAAATTACTTCTTTAGATGTTGGTGAAGAAGTTAACGCCGTCGAAATTAGCGGATCAGTTGTTTATGTTGGGACCGAGCAATCCGATGATTCATTGCAAGTATTAAATGTTTCGGATCCTTATAATCCGGTAATTACCACTTCTATTGATGTTGGCGGAGAGATTGAAGATTTAGTGATAAACGGTGACTATCTTTATGCCGCCATAAACAATCAGGGCGCCGGATTAGCAGTGGTAGATATTTCGAATCCTTTATACCCAACGCTTTTTTACACAATGGATGTTCAAGGTAAAGCTGAGGGTATTGATACTGACGGTGATCACATTTATTTGGCCATCGATGTTAGCAATAGCGGGTTAGTACTTATTGGTGTCGCTGAAGAAGGAATTACCACCACTGGGATATATGAATCAGACATTTTAGATGGTGGATCAGAAGCGGTTGAATACAATTTCTTAGATTGGGATCATATTGAAGTTCCGGGAGGCTCAGTTAAATTCAGACTTAGATCAGCTGATAGTACCGGCAATATAGCTTCGGCTACTTGGGTTGGCCCAGATGGGACCACGAACACTTATTACGAAACCGCTAGAACAGAAATCGTTTTAGACCCTAGCCGAGCAGGGCAACGTTACATTCAAATAAAAGCTTTCCTAGAATCAGACGGGGTAACTACTCCGGTTTTAGAAAGCCTTCGCATTAACTACAATCCTTAAAAATCATGAAGAAATTTCTTGAAAATAAAGGCACAACCTTGGTAGAGATAACTCTCTACTTTGCCATCGTAGGAGCAATTCTGATGTCTGCCATGGTTTTTGCGATTGAAATGATGGATCTCAGTGCCGCTTCAAGAAATTTTAATGAACTGCAAACTAATCAAGATTTTATTGTCCAAAAAATGACGGAAACAATCCAAGAAGCAAACAGCCTCGATTTGAGCGCTAGTGTGTTTGACAACCCAAGCGGAGTGCTTTCTCTAAATATGCCTAACTCTCTTGAATCACCAACTAAGTTTTATTTAGATGGAGGTGATGCTTTTATTCAAAAAGCGAGCGATCCAGCAATTCAATTAAACGCTAATACCATTACTTTTAATTCACTTCAATTTACAAGAATCACAGCTAATAAAGCTCCGGATCAAGTCATTATTGATGGAGAATTATCTGCTTTCAATGGGGAATTAATTAATACTGCGCATTTAGCCATATCTCTACGCCAATGAAAAATATAAAATCACAACGCGGTTCAATTGCCCTTATCAGTCTGCTACTGATATCAGTGATGGCTATGATTTTGGTGGTTGGCGCTTCGGAAACCAGGATTTCCACTTCTTATCAGTACTTAAACAATTCTAGCGGAAAAATCGCCTACTATTTGGCGGAAGGATGCTTGGAAGAGGCTATTACTAGATTAGAAAATGACGCTAATTTTGCCGGGACAACGATCCCACAAGGATCTGATGCTAGTTGCACGGTCGTCGTCACTGGAGGTTCACCAAGAACAATTACCATTACCGTAGATAACTTTGATTACAGTCAAACCTTTGAGGGCACAGTTAGCCTCACCGCCGAAGGCGTAATAAATAACGCTGATCTTTCCTCTTGGAAAGAAATCTAGTATAATTATAAGATATAAATCTCTAAAATGTTTAATCTCACTAAAAAAGTTGTTGGCATCGACCTCCACGACCACTCGGCCCAAGTGGTAGAGCTTAAAACAGGTCAAAAAGAGATTTCTCTAGAGGCTTATAATCGGGTAATTGTCCCGGCGCATGTTATTCGTGATGGAGAGGTAAAACCAGACAGAGAACAGGAGTTTAAGGGAATGGTTTTAGACTTTTTAGAAGGCGCGAATCCGACTAGTATTGATAGTAAAAATATCGCTATTATTTTGCCGGCGAAAAAGACTTTTGTTCATATTTTTGAGATGCCAGGCAATCTAGGGGAACAAGAAATCAAAAAAGCGATTCCTTTTGAGGCGGAAACAATTATTCCTTTCCCAATTCAGGATGTGTATTGGGATATTAGTGTTTTAACATCAATCCCACCAACAAAAGAGAATCCATCTCCAACTAAATATGTACTTTTTGCGGCCATCCCAAAAGATATTGCCGACACTTATGCTCGTTTGTTTGAATCTATGGGACTAACTCCATATTTGTTTGGAGTTAATGTAGAAGCCTTGAAATATGCGATCAAAAACCAAATTAAGCCTAAAAAAGCTAGTTTAGTAATCGATTTTGGGACCCTGTCGACTAGTTATTTGATTTTGAAAAATGGAGAGATTTGTCACTTTTTCAGTTCAAATAAGGGAGGAGGACACTTGATGCAAGTATTAGCAAAAGAATCAGGGATGGATCAAAACACTCTCGTTACTGAGTGGCGTGAAAATAAATTAGCAACTGATAAATTCCTCCCAATAATTGAAGATTTTATTAAAAAAGATTATGACGTGGCCAAAGGGATTATGGGTGACCAGAAGATAAAAAAGAGCATCGGAGAAATTAATGATATTTATTTAACTGGGGAGTTTATTAATCTACCGAGAGTTCATGATTTGGCCACTGAAAGTTTTTCAAATAAACGTGTAAAAATTGGTGATCCGCGTTCT
Source organism: uncultured Candidatus Peribacteria bacterium (assembly GCA_964473745.1). GTDB lineage: Bacteria > Patescibacteriota > Gracilibacteria > UBA1369 > UBA12473 > JABJMC01. Next base: position 18,560 of record CAYYQE010000017.1, on the reverse strand, counting down.
GGATTATCCATCCGTTCTGATCGATTTTTGCCCATGTACGAAGAAAAAAATGAAAAACTGCCGCACGCCAATTACTTTACCAGTGCGATCGGTATTGCCTTAAGAGTTTTACGCGCCAAGGGGAATGATGATGGAATTAATTTGTTGCCTGATCGCTTAAAACAAAATTTTTCAACGAAAAGGAATGCAATTTTAATTACCGCTATTACACTTGTCATGAGTTGTCTCTCTTTGATGGTTGCTACTTACATTTTTATTTTAAACCAGACTTTAATTTACGATCGCATGCATTTAGAGAGCAGAAAAGCCTCTATAGAGCAGATGGTCTATGGGACAAGATACGAGGAAATTCGTAGTGGAATTACCATTTTTAACGCGGAAATTGCCACTCTAAAAATGGTTGATGCTAGTTTGTTCTCAGTAAATAACACTTTGGAACAAATTATAGAAATAATCCCTCCTGGTATTGAAGTTACTTTTTTGCAGTATAGCGACGCTGATCTTTGGTTTGAAATTGTGGGTGTTGCTGACAGCCGAGAAACCTTATTGGAGTTAAAACAATCTTTTGAAGAAGCAACTTTTATTAGTGACGTTGTTGCCCCTATTTCTAATTTCGATGCCAAGGAAGAAATTTCTTTCACCATGAAACTTAATTTAAATTTTTCTGAACTAACCCCTTATGCCACAGAGTCCAATTCCTAGTATCATTCAAAGAATTTTAAATTTTTCATTAATTTTAATCTTTTTAAGTGCATTTATAGTGGTGATTATTGGGGCCGCCACGGCGAATATACGCCAGGAAGTGAAATCTTTAAACGCTTTTTTGGAGGGGGCGGAAACATTACAAGAAAATTTTGAAAGCAGTCTTTCTATGTATACCGATGAACCCCGGCGAATTATTGATTTTGTGCTAAGTCTTCGTCCCGAAACAGAGATGGAATACATTGGTTTTATTGCCGCGATTGAGGACATTGGAATAGATTTAGATTTAAATTTAGACTTACAATCAATCGATGGGTCAGAAAGCAATGTTGCGGAAAGCGTGCTTGGTTATGACGTTGAATTTTATGGTAGTGAAGACAACTTAATAGATTTTTTAAGCGAGGTTGAACACATGCCTTATTACATTCGGGTTGAATTAATTAATTATAAGAGCTTAGCACTTTTAAATGAGGATTCTTTGCCTAATATAAACCTAAAACTTTACCTTTATGTTAAAGAAAATTAATAAAAACTACCTACCGTTTTTTATTGCTATTGGATTGTTTATAATCATTATAATTAGTGCATTTTCTCTTTACCTGAGCTGGAATAAGCCAGTCGAGGCAGATTTGTCTGTAGAAGTAAAATTACCAATTATTGATTTAGGAGGCTATTATAACTTGTCAAAGCAGATGGATAGTGTTAATTTCGAAGAGTAATATTTTTAACAACCTCCCATATGTCAAAACTTAACCGCAAGGGTTTTACGCTTGTCGAAGTTTTGTTGGTAATCGTGATTATCGCGATTTTAGCTGGAATCGTTATTGTGGCGATTAACCCAGCTCGACAAATCTCTCAAGCAAACAACACAGAACGCAGCAGTGACATTCAAACAGTTTTGAATGCTGTTCATGAATATGCCATTGATAATCGTGGTGTATTACCGGCCGCAATTACTACAACTGCTACGGTTGTTGGTAGTGGTGATTCTCAAATTGATATCTGTGGCGTTTTGGTCCCAACCTACGTTGCAGAAATGCCTTATGACCCAATTGCATCTGGGGCTGATTATACTAGTTGTGCCAGTTATGACACGGGTTACACCATTGCTAAAGACGCTAATGGTCGTATCACCGTTGCCGCGCCAAGTGCTGAACTCTCCGAAGTTCTTAGTGTCACGAGATAAGGATTTTTTAAGACTTTATAAGGAGCGCCCGACTATATGTTGGGCGCTTTTTTGGTGAGGGGATTCATGGTATAAAAGTAGGGATTACTAATTTTATTTATGTTCATTAACAATATTTCACCGATTTTATTGGAAATAGGACCGCTATCTTTGCGGTGGTATGGATTGTTTTTTGCCCTTGGGTTAACTCTGGCTTACTTTTTTGTGCGTCATTTGTTTAAGAAAAATGGGCACAACCCCGCCGATGCCGATAGTGTGATTTTTTATCTGGTGATCGGGGTTGTAGTAGGGTCCCGTTTGGGACATGTTTTGTTCTATCATCCGAGTGAATACTTGAGTGCGCCCCTAGAAATTTTAAAAATTTGGAAAGGAGGATTATCAAGTCATGGCGCGGCCATTGGTGTTTTGGTGGCTTATTTGCTTTGGCTTAAAATTAATAAAACAAAATTCACTAAATACGCGAATTTTTTGATTTTAGGCGTGCCAATTGTGGCCACCGCCGTCCGGATTGGGAATTTCTTTAATTCCGAAATAATTGGTATCCCAACAGGAGGGGAGTGGGGAGTTGTTTTTTCCAAACTAGGCGAAGATTTCCCCCGGCACCCGGCCCAGTTGTATGAGGCCGCGCTTAACTTAGCTTTGTTCGTAATCCTCTATTTACTTTATCGTGCGCGCGCCCCCCGCCTTCCTAAACTTTTCTTCCTTTTCCTTTACATCGGTCTTTATTTTGGTGGTCGATTTTTTATAGAGTTTTACAAAGAGCGCTTTACTATTCCGGCCGACATCCCGCTTTCTATGGGCCAATTCTTGAGTTTGGTTCCAATTGCACTGGCTCTGGGCTATTTCCTGCTTCTTGCATTCAAGGGCCAAAAGAGGTAAAAACTTAAGGCATGATAACCACAAATACACTTCTTATTGCTTTTGGGCTGACCCTGTTTGCCGGTCTTTGTACCGGTATTGGCGGGGCTTTGGCTTTTTTCACCAAACATACTAATACTAGGTTTTTATCTGTTGCTCTGGGGTTTTCAGCCGGCGTAATGATCTACATCTCGTTCACCGAAATGTTTATTGAAGGTAAAGTTTTGTTAATGGAGTTGTATTCTCCCCGAATGGGTATGTCTTTTGCGGTATTGGCCTTTTTTGTTGGAATGCTGATTGCCGCGCTAATTGACCGCCTTATCCCGCACGAAGAAAATCCTCATGAAATTCATCATATTGAAGAGATGGCTGACAAAAAAGAAGCCAAGCGCCAAAGAAAATTACTTCGTCTGGGTGTAGTAGCCGCGTTGGCCATCGCGCTACATAATTTCCCCGAGGGTTTGGCCACCTTTGTGGTCGCTCTAAATGACTTAAAACTAGGAGTGGCTATTGCCGTGGCCATTGCAATTCACAATATTCCAGAAGGAATTGCCATTTCGATCCCGATTTATTACGCCACTGCCAGCAAGAAAAAAGCTTTTTTGTATTCTTTTTTGGCCGGACTTTCTGAACCGGTTGGAGCCGTGTTGGGGTATTTAGTTATTTGTAGATTTTTTGACCCAAATTTAGCCACAGGATTTTTATTCCCAGCTGTGGCCGGGATAATGGTTTTTATTTCCCTAGATCAGCTCCTTCCCGCGGCTCGCGAATACGGCGAGCACCATCTGTCTATTTATGGTCTGGTCGCCGGCATGGCGGTTATGGCCGTTAGTTTAATAATGTTTGTATAATGAAAGTAATAGTTTTTGACACCGAGACAACCGGACTCCCAAATGGAGGGGATGATCTTGATTTACAACCTTATGTTTGTCAGTTTGCCGCAATTATTTATGAATACAGTGGCAACGAATGGCAAGAAATCCAAACCATTGATTTACTGGTCCGTCCTGAAATTCCAATTCCTTTAATGGCTACCACGCTTCACGGTATTTCTGATGAAGATGTGGCTGATAAACCAGTTTTTGCCGAAGTTGCCGATCAAATTGTTGAAGCTTTTCAAAAAGCAGACGTTGCTGTGGCTCATAACTTGTCTTTTGACCAAAAAATTATAGAAATTGAACTGTTACGATTAAAAAAATCTCCTAAATTTCTTCCCGCGCAAACTTTTGACACCATGACTGAAACTCGTGAACTTTGCCAAATCCCTGGACGCCACGGGAATTTTCGAGTTCCACGGCTCATGGCCCTTCATCAGTTTTTATTTAATGAAAAATTTGACCGCGCTCACAACGCTCTAAATGATGTCCGCGCCACAGCTCGTTGTTTGCACGAATTAGCCACCCGGCAGATATTTATCCCGGAGGAGCCTTCCCAGGGCGCATTGTTTTAAAAGGGCACGCAACGAATTTTCCCCCATATCCTTTTTAGGGTTCGAAAAAACGCTGTTTTGTGGTATAATTAACAGATACAAAAACTAAATAAAGTTCATGAAATTTTCTAAACCAATCCTGAGGTGGGTCCGTTATGGAGTTATTATGCTGATTTTAACAGCTTTAGTAGCGACCGCGACCGCCCTGCAAAACCCTAAATATCTTTCGAATGAGTCCGCTCTAGCCCTAAAAGAGCTTAATAATCTCTATAATATGGTGATTACCGAGGATCTTTTGAACGATAAAGATAGTTCTCGTCTTTTAACTAGTTTATTGCGAGCAGATGTTATGCAGTCTCCTGTTACAGCCGAAAAATCTCCTTATCAGGGGCTTATTGTGAGTTTTAACGAACAGGACGATGGAATGCTGTTAGTTCAACCAAAACAAAAAGTTTCAGAAGAAGCTTTAGGGAAAATAGCCCTAAGATATCAATCTGCTATTCCCGAGGCGAGCTTTGAATTAGACCAAAATTTAGCAATATCCGGGGAAGAAGCAGAAACCAGCGAAAACCCCCTTATTTTAGAAATAAAAGATCCAGATGAAGAAGAATCAACTGTTTCGGTTACCGTAGCTGTGATTGATAGTGGCTTACAAATAGATCATCCTCATTTTGAAAATACTGTGATTTCTATAAATCCAGCCGCAAATTTGCTAACCGGAAAAGATGATGTGGTTGATGATGTTGGACATGGAACGCACGTAGCTGGGATTATTGCTAAAAACGCCCCAGAAGCGACCCTCTATCCTTATAAAATAGTGGATAAAAATGGGGGACGCCTTTCAAGTGTGATAAAAGCTGTGAATTTAGCCATCGAGGATGAGGTTGAAGTGATTAACATGAGTTTTGGGGTCATGGATAGCTCTTATGCTCTTGAAAATATGGTTGAAAAGGCCGAAGAAGAAGGGATTATTGTGGTGGCCGCGGCCGGAAATTTTGGGGATTCAACGGGATTTTATCCCGCGGCCTACAAGGAAACTCTGGCTGTCGGAGGGGTTTACGAGAATGGTCGCAAAATGCGCACTTCTAATTATGGGGATTGGGTAGATGTGGCGGCCGAAGGTTATCGCATAAACTCTTCTATTCCCCAAGATAGTTACGATTACAAGGATGGGACTTCTCAGTCAGCGGCTTTTGTAAGCGCGGTTATCGCAAATTTAATTATGGAATACCCCACCAAAACACCAGAAGAATTATTTGAAGTACTAAACACTAATTCAAAAGTTCGCAGCGGAGAATTCTATGGACTCCCTTTAATTAAATAAAAAAAAGAGACGCCCCTTAGTTTTGAAGAGGCGTCCCCCAAGCCGTAAAATTTTCCTAAGTCTTTTTTACGATGCGTACTGCATCACAAATTCCATGAAGCTACCACGACTGATTGTACCATCTCCGTCAGCAGAAATGGTAATTGATTCGCCGAGGACTCTTCGGAAAATAACTTTTACTTCGTAGATTGAAATTGTTTGGTGCGGTCTGAAATAACCATCACCGTAACCTTGTAGAATCCCAGCTTCAGCTAGAGCTTCAATATAAGCAGCAACTTCTGGGTCTTCTTCGTTAACATCTAAGAAGTAGTCTCCAGTAACATCAGTAGTAGCGTAACCAAATACATTAGCAACTACCTTGGCAACTTCACCACGAAGAATTGGAGCATTTGGGTAGAAAAACAGAGCTCCTCGACCGTGAATCAGTCCTAAACACCAAGCTTCATAAATTGGATCGTAAACTTCACTTTCTTCTACAACATCTAAGAAATCACAGTCTCCACAATCAATAGTTCCGTCTTCAGCAAGGATGACATCGCTGTCACTATCACTAGAAGAATCTGAATCTGAAGATGTAGCAAAAGGATAACCACTTCCACCACCTCCATAAATAGCTGTGTCGCCACCACCTCCGTCACCACCTCCGTCGCCAGAACCGTCGTCGCCAGAACCATCATCAGTAGCAGTATCAATAGTTAGTTGTAAACAGTTATTAGTTTCATCGCTTTCTTCAACAACTTCAGATGAGTCCATACAAACCTTAACTTCATATTCACCAGTATCGGCTTCAAACACAACTGGTTGAAGTAAAGAAACTCCACCAACCTCCATGAAAGTTTGGTCAACAAGATCCTGCCAGTTATAAGTCTCGGTAGGTGTGTCCATGTCATCCACATAAAGAGTGGTTTGACCATCCGTAACAGAAGAAGGGACATCTCCAAGACCAATATTTGCCATGTCCGCAGTCAAAGTATTGCTTTCATCAAGGTAAATATCATTAACTGTAAGGTCTGGATCTTCATCAGTAGAACCGCCTCCACCGCCTCCACCACCACCGTCATCAGTGGCAGTATCTATAGTTACTTGTAAACAGTTATTAGTTTCATCGCTTTCTTCAACAACTTCAGATGAGTCCATACAAACCTTAACTTCATATTCACCAGTATCGGCTTCAAACACAACTGGTTGAAGTAAAGAAACTCCACCAACCTCCATGAAAGTTTGGTCAACAAGATCCTGCCAGTTATAAGTCTCGGTAGGTGTGTCCATGTCATCCACATAAAGAGTGGTTTGACCATCCGTAACAGTAGAAGGAACAGCACCAAGACCGATATTGGCCATTTCCGCAGTCAAAACATAACCTTCATCAAGGTAAATATCATTAACTGTAAGGTCTGGATCTTCATCAGTTGGGTCGGTTGGGTCGGTTGGATCGGTTGGGTCAGTTGGATCCTCAGTAGTAGTATCAACTGTTACTTGTAAACAGTTGTTTTCTTCATCACTTTCTTCAACAACTTCAGATGAGTCCATACAAACCTTAATTTCATGTTCACCAGTATCTGCTTCAAACACGACCGGCTGAAGTAAAGAAACTCCACCAGCCTCCAAAAAGGCTTGCTCAGTTAAATCTTGCCAGTCATAGGTCATGGTAGGCGTGTCCATGTCATCCACATAAAGAGTGGTTTGACCATCGGTGTCAGAAGGGACATCATCAAGACCAATATTGGCCATTTCTGCGGTCAAAATATTGTCTTCAGTAAGGTAAATATCATTAACTGTTAGGTCTGGATAACCAAAGGTAATCTCAAAACAGTTATTATCTTCATCAAGTTCAGATACAACGTCAGTTGCATCCACACAAGCCATTACAGTGTGCTCGCCTTCTAAAACTTCTGGAGTAAGAGTAGTTACGCCATCAACATCAAGAAAAGAATCATCAGCTAGCATGGTCCAGTTATATTTGTACTGGGCATCCTCCATATCATCGATGTAGATGTAAACATAACCAACCGTGCTACCACTTACATCCACGGTTCCAATATTAGTTAGCTCAACCGAAAGAAGGTTGCTTTCGGTTCGGTAAACATCAGTTACTGTAAGATCTGGCCCAAGAGAAACCGAGAAACAGTTGTTAGTTTCATCAGTTTCAGCGACCACATCAGTAGCATCAACACAAACATAAATATCGTGAGTGCCGTCTTCTAGAGTCATTGGTTGCATAGTAGAAGTTCCACCAGCATCTAGAAAATCGTTATTAGCTAGAGTATTCCAGTTATAAGTCTTTTCTGGGTTTTCCATGTCATCTACATAAATGTGAATTGATCCTTGAGTTTCAGTAGGATCAATATCAATGTTTCCAAGGTTAGCTAGGTCAATTGAAAGCAGGCTACCACTTAAGTAAACATCACTTACGGTTAAGTCCGCTCCAAAGGTAATTTCAAAGCAGTTATTATCTTCATCGGTCTCAGCCACAACATCAGTTGGGTCAACACAAACCATCACATCATGAACATCACTGTCCAAAGAGTGACTTTGAAGTAAAGAAACACCGCCAACTTCTAGAAAAGCTTGGTCAGCAAGTAAGCTCCAGTCATAGTTTTTGAGTGGGCTTTCCATGTCATCAACATAAATGTAAACACGACCGCCACTTTCTGGGTCAACATCAAGGTTTCCAAGGTTAGTTAGTTCAGTTGTTAAAACTCCATTATCAAGATAAACATCAGTCACGGCCAGGTCAGCCTCAAAAACAACTTCCATACAGTTATTAGTTTCATCACTTTCATCAACCGTATCCGTGGCATCCACACAAGCGTAAACTGTGTGCGATTCGTCCATAACTAGTGGTTGAAGGTCAGAAACACCACCAGCTTCCAAGAAGTCTTGGTCAGCAAGATTGGACCATTTATAGGTGTAAGCTGGGTCATCCATGTCATCAATATAGATATAGGTAAACCCGTCTTCAGTTTCTAGATCAACTCCGGTGTTACCTTGGTTTGAGACTTGAACAGTTAATTTGCTTGAATCATCTAGGTAAATATCATCAAGCACTAAATCAGCCTGGAAAGTAACAGTCATACAGTTGTTAGTTTCATCAGATTCAGTAACAACCTCATGAGGATCGATACACGCCATTACCGTGTGTCCACCAACAAGTTCAGTAGGTTGAATGTCAGATAAACCATCAATCTCTAAGAAAGTAGTATCAGCTAAAACAGACCAAGCATAAGTGTAAACCGGGTCTTCCATGTCATCAATATAGATGTAAGTGAATCCGGCTTCAGTATCCGGATCAACCGCTACGTTACCTTGGTTCCCCATTTCAACTGTAAGTAGTTGGCCAGAGCCATTTAGGTAAACATCATTAATATATAGGTCAGCTGTAAATTCAACGTCTAAACAGTTGTTTTCTTCGTCGGTTTCATCAACTAGTTCGGTCGCGTCCACGCAAGCTCGAACAGTGTTAGTCCCTATTAGTGGTTGAGTGGAGATAGTAGAAGAACCATAAGGTGCCATAAAGCCTTTATCACCTAGATTTGCCCAGGCGTAAGAGTATTCAGAGTCTTCCATGTCACCAACGTAAATAAAGGTAAACCCTTCAGTAGTAGGGTCAACTGCACCATTACCATTGTTAGTAACATCAACAGAAAGGGTGTCATACGCTCCATCTAGATAAATGCTAGTAACCTCTAAATCAACAGAAAACTGCGTCACAGCGCAGTTATTGTTTTCATCGTCTTCGGTTACTAATTCAGTGGCATCCACACAAACCATGACTTGGTGGTCACCATACATTTCAGCAACATCAAAAGTTGAGGATCCTCCAGCAAGTAAAAAGCCCTGATCAGAGTGATCTGACCAGTTATAAGTGTAAGCTGGAGTGTCAAAATCATCTATATATACATAATTAGCACCCGGATAAAGGGCAATGTCAACGTCTTCGGCTCCAATATTAGATACTGTAAAGTTCAACATCCCGTCTTCACTGACGGCAATTTCATCTAAGAAAAGATCCGGCATGGGATCGCCATTCGCGAGGGCCGAGACCGGAAATCCGAGAGAAAGTATAGTGGCGATAGAACATGTTGCCACAAACTTTTTAAATTGTGTATGCATGGTTTTCATGGTTAGTAGAAAGTTAAAAAAGAATAAAAGAATCTGAGGGCAAATTAGGTCTGCCGACAGGTTAAATTGTGAAATTGTGGGGTCCTTAAATTGGACATAAAAATTTGTGAAAGGCTGAAAATATACCTCTTTCTTGCGGCTTTGTCAAGGTTATATTTTGATTTAAATTTATAGGAGAAAAACCGGGCATTTGCTCACTCACTGGAAGGAACTTTGGCGGATGCATGATCCGCCAAAAACCCTTCTCGCCTTCGGCGTAACGTGACGTTCGCAAACACCCGGTTTTTTCTGTTAACCTAGACAAAATCTACAAAATATCCGTCTATAAAAAGCCCCATTGCTTAATAAAACTCCTTCAAGTACGCCTCTTCGCTCCACACAATCTCTGGGCGGTCTGGGGGGTAGGCGGTTTTTATAAGAGCTCCGGTTTTGGCACAAGTGCGATCATAAAGCTTTGGGGGATTGCGGAATGAACTGCGTTCTTTGTGGCGTTGGTCCGGGTGTTTGCGGGGAAGGGGAAGTCCGTGCTGGCGATAATACTTAAGTTCTTGGGCTGTGATTTTGAATGGTTTGCCAGTTACAGTGCATTTAATTATCCAGTTTAGAGCGTTGTCCGGGACGTCTTGAATGCTGTCTGGGAGATCTTGCGCGGATTTAGTTTCACCAACTTGCGGGTTTGGAGCCTCGTAATTTGTCCATTTATAACCTTCTTTTTTAGCCTGTTCGCGTGATAGTGGGAAAAACTCATTAGCCAAGGTTTCGTTATAAGCAAAAGGGGAAAGTTCGGGTGGCAAAAATTGTCCCCACTCACCGGTTTCTTTCATATGTTCAACTAAGCGCGCGGCCATAATTTCGTATTCTTCTTTGGAGTATTCCTTATTCAGGATCGCGTAACGACCTTTATGCAATCCGGCACAGCCAAAACAGTTTTTTGAACCTGGTGAAAGCACAGAATAATAAACATCATTCACCCCATTCCAAACATACATACAAAAAGCAGTTTTCATGGAGGGAACCCCCACCACTACCGAGGCATAACCTAATTCTGTTTCTTCAACCCCAATCACATCTTGGCAGTCTTTGAGTGGGCCACTTCCGAGCCACATTCGTTTGCAATCCTCGGCTCCACTAGTATCAAAAGCATCCAGCGTATTTTTGGAATTTTTCAAGAAATCACCAGTACAGTTTTCACATTGCGTGACCTTAGAAGCGCGCATCGGGTGTTTTAAACGGTGCGCTGCAAAATACTCTTTTCCGCGTTCAACTTGCTCATAAGAATCAAGCTTAATTTCCGTCATTTTTTGTTCGTATTCTTCCTTGGAAAGCGGCTGATTCATGTAGTGATATTTTTTGCCAACCAGGTTTACACAGCCAAAACAATCAGTGCAGCTTTGGCAGTTTTCACAAAATTTGCAGTCTGTACAATTAGCGCAGTTACGACAATATTGGCAACTGTAGCATTTGCTAATGTCATTACATTCGTAACAAAGCTCCGAGTCAAATCCCTGAAGACAATCCACGCAGTCATTGCATCCCCACATGTAGCTCACGTAATAACAGTCCTGCGAGTTGTTGGTAGCGTAAATTAAATAGCAGTCTTTGATGTTATTGCAAAAGTTGGCGTAGTCACTGTTATAGGTTTTGTCCACCAGTAAATCAAGCCACGGGACTTCATCAATCAGCGCTTTTAGTTGTGGGAAAAACGGCTTACTAAAATCAATATCGCGGCCATAGTCGCGCGCGTCCCATTTATCACTCCACCAGGCTTCTTTTTTGTAAACGGGTTGTGGTTTTTCAGGAGAAATCCAAGAAATAATTGGCTCATTGGTTAAGTCGCATTTGCGGCTGTGTAAGCCTCGTTCATTGCGCCACACAAACAAGTGTTTTAAGCGACAATCTCGACATAAATCTGGTGGCGGAATCAAGTATTTTTGACCATTAAAAGTTGGCGAAACACGGTCATAAAAATCAAGGTCTTCGGGAGGGATTTCGTATTGAGTGGCACAGGTTTGACAAGCTTTTTGCATGGGGGGAAGTTAAAGTAGCCTTATGATAGCGGAGATTGCTATTTTTATACAAATAATCTATAATTCATTCCTTAAAATTACTTGAATGCAACCACTCGAAGCTCCGGCTTTCCCTGAATCATCGGATGATATTTGTACCCTTTTAAAAGAGTTACAAGAAGCACCTCCAGAACAATTAGTGCGAGGGCTTGGTAACGCCGTGGTTCGTATTCGCGTTGACCGTGATTTACGTAGTTCAACGACCGCCGAGGGGGATGAGGTCGTTGCCCGAATCGAGCCCCTCCTAGTCCAAATTTTAGACCATTATTCAGGAGAAGGTTTAAGCGAAGTTTATCCGTGGCTGCGAGAATTAGTAGAAGTAATGCCTAAAATCGATGTTTTCGGTTTAGATATTGGTCATATCCGCGAAGTTAGTGCAGATTATGATGAAGGCGGACAACCTGGTGGGCGGCCCGCTGATGATCCTTTTCATAATGTGGCTGGCGATATTCGGCAACAAATTCATAGAAGGCTTTCGGTGGGTGCTATCAAATCAATTAATGAATTAGAAGATTACCTTGATGGTTGTAGAAATTCGAGTCCGGTGTCTGGTCGATGGATAATGGCTAGTCCTGAACAAAAACAGGCCGAAAGAACCTCACCAGTTTACCAAGAATTACTTAAACTCCGCGAACAACTTCAATTAATTTGGGGAAAGAGAATTAATGATGGCCAGGCTCACGAGGCCGAGGCTTTCATCCAGGACGCTATTGCCGAAATTAGAAAAATAGTTCAGCCCTCACTACGTTTTTTAGAGAGATTTGAGGTCGGTCGAGCGTTTCTTGGACGTTTGCAGGAGGATTTAGAGCAGCTAGAAAGCAGCCGACTAGAGGGGACGCATTTTGGTTTAACTCGTTATCATTTGGGTAAGGCAATTCACGGTTTGATGCAGTCTGAAAATTCGCCAGGGCAGGCTATTTTTCGTTTAATGGTTTTAGATTCGATCTTAGAAAATCTCTCAGTTATCTACTACACCAATAAAGTTAATGTGGACTTTAAAGAAGTAAATGATGAGAATTTTGAAGCCGCACTTTGGACTCTAGTTGATTTAGATCTTTGTGCACGAGCGACTGGCCAGGGGACCAAAAATTTAGGAAGGTTTTCTTTTCGTTTACGCGAAATTTTAGCTAGTGGTGAAGTTTCTTTAAAACTAGAAAAAGTAATGGCCATCATCCAAGAAATGAATTGGGAATTAGTGGGTTATCTTTCCAAGACTAAAGATCGAGCTGGCGAAATCTTACAAGGGTCAGATATTTACAATTCAGAGCAAGTTAAAAACAGATTGGTAAATGATATGGTCCGCGAAAAAACCACCCATCTTTTAAGCAATTTACTAGATCATTTAAGAGATTATCTTGGAAGGGGAGACGGTCAAGATATGGCGCAGGTTATACGCGCTATTCAGCGCGCCGAAGAACTTGGACATGAATTTCAGTTAGAAAAAGCAATTTTTCGCTTTGGCCCAGATTGGACCGAAACTGAACAAGATGCGCGCGACTCTGCTTTGATGGGTGGGAAGGGTGCCTCCCAAGCCGAAATATCACGAATGATTTTAGATGGAGAATTAACAGATATAGACGTGCCAAAAGGCTTTGGGTTAAGTCCGCAAACATGGCCAAATGTGCGCGGCAATTTCGCTGCCTTAAAACAAATGAAAAAAATGGTATTTGATGAAATTCCAGTTTTAGAAACGCGAACTGGGAAAAAATTTGGGGATCCAGATAACCCTTTAATTCTAGCAACTCGATCTGGCGCAATCGTGTCTATCCCCGGGCTACTATCGACCGTGGCCCACATTGGTCTTAATAATGAGATCGTGGAAGGCTGGGCCGCTACCTTGCCTGAACCGCCCCGCGCTTATCACGCTTATATTAGGTTTATTTTTAACTATGCCGAGGATGTTTTGAATGTCACAAAACCAAGATTATTAGCCGCTATGGGGGTCGAACATGTTTTTGATCTTTGTGGTAACGATATTGAAAAAATGCAAACTGCAATTGCTGAATTAAAAGCCCGTGTCCCTATCCCAGATGATCCTTACGCACAATTATGGAATTCCATTTTAGCGGTTTTTCAATCTTTTCATAAACCAGCAGTGCAACGAGTAGTAGACCGTCAACATATCCCCCCCAAATACGAGAGCGCCTGTTTAGTTCAAGAATGCTATCCGATTTTATCTCGTTTTGATTGCTCTGGAGTAATGTTAACTCGTGATCCAAAAGATGGTGGGAAGGGGAAAATTGAATTTGTTCATCAGTTTGGAGAAGATTTAGTGGGAGGGACAATTGAACCAATGGCTCGCAAAATGTTTCGTCGGGAATATCCAGAGGCGCACGATCAGTTAACAAATTTAGCCCGGACTTTAGAAGTTCGTTATAGCAATGCTAATGACGTTGAATTTGGGGTTCGCGATGGGGAATTAGTTATTTTGCAAACTCGCCGTTTGCGTTTGTCACCTATGGCCCTGGTAATTGTTTCTCATCGTTTTTTTGAAAAAGGAATTATCTCGCGGGAAGCACTTATTAATCGAACTAGTGCTTTTGTACAGCGGCCACTCCTTCGTACTTACATCAGTCAGGCCTCTAAAAACGCTAGTACGCCCATTGCTAGTGGGGAGCCAATTAGTGGTGGAGCTGCTTGTGGGCGATTAGTTTTTAGTGAAGATGGATTAGAACAATTCCCGGATGAAAAAGTAATTTATTTAACACGCAGTAATGTTCCGCGTGATATTACTAGTCAGAGTGGAATTGTAGGTTATATTTCGGAAGAGGGTGGTGCAACTTCACACGCTGCGATTGTTTCAATCGGAAAATTGCCGTGTATTGTGAGCGTGCCTTTTGAGGAAGAAGAAGATCGAGTAGTAATTGGTGGTAAACGTTTTAAAGAGGGAGATTTTGTAACAATTGATGGGAATGATGGCTGTGTTTATCAGGGGAGAATGGGGATTTTGTTAATGCAAGAAAGGAATGCGGTTTTTTTACGTGCTAAAGCAGCGATTAAAGAGTTAATGGAGGAGTCCCCCGAGGAATCATTGAATTAAGTTATTGCAGACTCATCCCGAAAACCTCGTGAACTTCATTAGTAAAACCCAAGTTGTCTTCGTCGGTTAGATCAACATCGCTTAGCAAATCCAGAGCCTCGTTTCTGTCTTCACTTTCTGGGCATGTTTCTACATAATCACGGATGCTTTTTAAAACATCGGCTTTTCGCTGCCCCAATGAATAGGCGTCAAAATGAATTGGGGTAATACTAGCTCTTCCACAAAAATCAAGATATTGATCTTTAAAAGCTTGGATCTCATTCTCATGTTGAGGCGGAATATATTCCGTCTCCCTATTGTCCCACGGATCAAGCGAGGCAACAGTGTGGGCATCCATAAACTCTCTCCCAGAACTTTCAGCAAAGATTGCGGTGGTGCCCCTTCTCCAGTCTTCTAGGTCTTGATCAGTAACCGCATCTGGACTGCCTAACGTGGCAAAATCAGCCTCAGTTTTATCTGAGAAAAAGCCTTTTCTAATTAGTATTTCAATGATTTTTTTGCGATCAGCGTCCCTTACACCAGGTGTTTTAACTTTATCCAAAAGTTTGAACTCTAGGAATTCTAATAAACTACAACCAGTGCTAATACGGGCCTCTTGCCAGAGTTTAAAGATCTGCATTTCCCAGCCAGAATCAAATACTCCTCCTCTTAACCCATCCCTATCTTGAGTACAGTATTGGTCTTGGACTTCTTCACAGGCCTGAGTAAAAGCCACCAGCGGGCTTAAACTATTAGGGTCATCAGCTTTACCACCAACGTCTTTCATTGAAGCATGAATTCGTCCTTCATCAGTTGAAAGTTTTGGTATTAAGAAGTGGTCATAAATCTCATCTGGTGGGAAATAAGGCACCTCAAATGAACCATCAGAAAATTCACGACGATATTCAGGCGATAAATCATTAACGGTCTTATGGTGCTTTTTGTCTTTCTCATTTCGGGTCACTATAATCCCAAAAGTAGGCGGGACAATAATTTGTTCCCCAGTCTCCTGGTGAAGATATACATCTCCTGGTTTTAGAGAGAGTGCTAGTTTGATTATATCCAGAACTCCTTTTCTGATTTTATTATCTTCGTCGATAAGCAAAACACGTCCTTCTTTTA
Organism: uncultured Candidatus Peribacteria bacterium; assembly: GCA_964473745.1. Taxonomy (GTDB): domain Bacteria; phylum Patescibacteriota; class Gracilibacteria; order UBA1369; family UBA12473; genus JABJMC01. The sequence goes on along the minus strand of CAYYQE010000017.1, from coordinate 2,732 downwards.
AACAAGTAATTAGGCCTCCTTCATTACGTTTGCCCACGTCGGAGGCGCTTCCTAAAAAGTGATGAATCCCAACCCCTTCACTACCAGAAATAGGATAAGGATCTTTTCCGCTAAACAATTTGGCGGCGTGAATAGCTAAATGAGATTTTCCCGTTCCGGTGGGGCCATAGAGCTCCACGTTTTGGCGGACGCGCAAACAACTCATAATAGAATTTGAAAGTTCTAATTCTTCACCTGGTGATCCTTTAGAATGCCCGAACAAAAGTTTTTCACGACTTTTGGTGACAATATATCTGGCACCAATCATTTCTTTTAAACGGTCTTCCGCCCCTTTTGGGATACGACGATTAAGGCGGCCGCGATCCATAGTAATTTCGTCTTGTCTAAGCTGAATAAGCGCCTCTTCATCAGTATTTTTAATACGCTGTAATTGTTCAGTACACCGGTTTCGATAGTTTTGGAGTTTGCGTAAAACGTCCTCCGCACTTTGGGAATAGTTGCCTCCTTCACGGGCTACTTGGTTATGAGTGTTTTGTGTTTCCTCATCACACCAGCTAATAAGAGTTTCTAATAAACGGCTTATTTGGCGTACTAGGGCCATTTTTTCTGTTGGTGACAAATCATGACGATCCCAATATAAATCACAGGCGGTTTTAGCTTGTTGAATAGTTTTATAAACAGAGTTGTAGATGTCTTTGTAAGCTTGTAGGACTTGTGGGATTTGGGCCAGTTTTACAAGTTCGGCTTGAGTTTCTTTGAACTCACGGTGTATGGCTAGCTCTGGGTTTTCTTCAACTTCTATTTCTTCGATAATGTCGGGATCTAAAACAGCCTGCACATCATCGTTAATATCCAACGCTTCTGAGTTGCCATTAGGTTTCAGAACGCGCAGTTTAGCCAGTAACGCCCTAAACTTAAAAACATTAATCATTACTTCGTCCGGTGGTAGCTCAACTTGTTCAACGTCGCCACTTTTTGCCAAAGCACGATTAATTGCCGTACCGACTACAGAGGAGCCAAAGGCGTCAGGAGTTGATGGTTCTTGCGCTTCAGAAGGCGCAGGGTTAGCTGCTGGCATGGGGTGGGTGGTAAGGTGAAATAAGGTAAAGGTTTGCCATTATAATGATAAATTAAACTTTGTCAAGGACGTTTTTCCAAGCAATTCTTTTCTGGGCCACGTACTCCAAAAGATTTCGACAATAATGGCCACCTTCAGCTGGATTATGAAGGTTACGATAGGTTCTTTCGGCCTTATCACTCTTTAATCCGTAAGCAATAACAATCACTCCGTTTTCCCGAAGATTATCAATAATTTCCTGCACTTGGCGGGCGCTATTACTATCTCCATCAGTCGTAACTTCAATAACTTCAATCATGGGCTCAATATCTGGGAATTCTTCAGTTAGTTCCTCAAGTTCCTCCTCAAATTCTTCTCTCTTTTCCTGTAAGTTTTCGTAATGGATTAATTCATCATCGGTTAGTTCGTCTTCATCGCCCTCTTCATAGTCCTCCAAGGCATTTAATTCACGAATTAAATAACCGGCTTTTATGCGGTGTAGTACGGTTGGTTCGTCTGGATCAGCGGCTTGTTGTTCGCGGTGCTCGCTAATTAGTTCTTGTCGAATCGCGTTAAGTGGATCGTAATCATTTGTTCCTCCGGATGCTTGTCCGGAGCGTACCCAAGTAAGAGTTTGATCAAGTAAATCCATGTCTGAGGAAAGGGCTTTAATTCGACTAAAAGGTTGACCTGTTGTGGGGTCAGTTACACCGAACTGCCAAGTTTCGGTTTCTAAGCGCAAATCTTGTTCCAATTCATCAGAAAGGTCATCCAACTCTTTTTGTTTATCCGCGGTTGCGATGTTTTCTAAAACTTCTATTAATTGTTGATCTTGAATTTTGCCCCCAGAGGCCATACTGCCACTACCATCTAAGACTTTGCGGCGACGTATTTTAACAACTCGCAATTCTGGTTCTTCTTCGATTTCAGTTGTTTGCCAAGATGCTGATTCGGGTAAGCCAGCTAGGTTGTCAAGAAGCAAACGAACCGGATCAACAAGGATTTCGCCTTCGGTAACTGGGTGGCGTGGGATTTCTCGGTCAATCATTCGGCGCGAAATTACCTTATCCAAAATATCGTACAGGGCATCAATTAAAAATTCATTTTCTGGGTCATCAGGATCATTAGGGATTTGTTTCATTCGCTCACATTCCTGCAAGAAATATTTTACAAAGCGAATCAAGTCTTCTCGTTCAGCCGGGGGGAGGTCTGGGTATTTTTCATCCACTATATCTTCCACTGGATTTGGTTCAGTGTAGGATTCTTTTTCGGCATCTTCTTCCTCGATTTGTTGCGCCGCTTCTTCGATTTTTTCTTCAGAGGGGTCTTCATCGGGGATGTGATTTTTGAGTTCTTCATACATTTCTTCAAAAGCTTTTTCCGGATCAAAATCTGGATCATCTTCATATTCGAATTCATCCGGAGTGCCACCACCGGTGCCACCAGGCCCAGAAGGAGGCTCGCCTGGATCGCCAGGCTCACCGTCATCGCCAGGTTCACCATCCTCACCATCCTCACCATCGTCACCGTCCTCACCGGGTTCGCCATCCTCATCGTCACCGGGTTCACCATCCTCGCCAGGTTCCCCGTCCTCGCCCTCGCCGGGCTCGCCGTCCTCACCATCGTCACCGTCATCACCGGGTTCGCCGTCATCACCGGGTTCACCGTCGTCACC
>CAYYQE010000016.1:0-31897 GCA_964473745.1 uncultured Candidatus Peribacteria bacterium | reverse complement strand
GTTTTTTTCTGTTTTGGTATATATATATTTTTTTGATGTACTTGTTGGTCCGGATACTCTTTTAGGTCCGAGGGATTCAATTTCTTATATTTATGAGTATTTTTATTTTTTTTCTCAAACTTTAAAAGATTTTGCTCTTCCCTTATGGGATCCTCATGTTTTTTCAGGTATTCCGATTTCTGCTAATCCTACATGGGGGTTATTTTATCCTTTAAATTATGTTTTTTGGTTTTTCCCTTATGCTGATGGGATTTTCCCGTATTACGCTTATGATTATCTTGTGATTTTTCATATTTTTCTTGCGGGGTGGTTTATGTATTTATTAGGAAAGAGTTTTGGTTTTGATAGATTTGCTTCTGTGTGTATGGGGATTATATATATGTTTAATGCTACGATATTATGTCATGTTGAATGGGTTCATAGTCTATCTGGCTTTGTTTGGGTGCCTTTGATTTTTCTTTTTGTTAATAAATCTTTTAAAAGTGGTGCGAGTAGAATATATGCATTATTTGGCGGTTTGTTTTTGGGAATTGCTATATTATCTGCCTTGTCCGGACGTGCTATTCAGGTGATTTTGATTATTGCTTTGTTTTGTGCCTATATGGTTTTTAGAAATTTAAAGAACAAAAAGCTTATTAAGGACATTGTCATTAGTTCTTTTTTGATTATGTTTGTAGGTTTTTTAATTTCTGCTATATCAATTTTGCCTATTTTAGAGTATTTACCGTTTTCTTTAAGATTCATAGGGGGCGCTACAGTTATTGGGAATGAAGAGATTCCTATTGAGTTCTTTGTGAAATCAAAAGTGTCCTTTACAAATCTTTTGGGATTTATTTTACCCCAATATTCAAAAATTACTTTAGGGAGCACATTTTTTGGGATTATACCTTTGTGTTTATCTATATTTGCTTGTGTTAAATTAAGGAGAAATTACATTGTTTCTTTTTTCTTCTTTTTGGCGGTTTTTTCATTGATATATTCAATGGCTATTGTTCTTCCTTATATTTTTCATGAAATTCCGTTTTTAGATAAGATTAGGCAACCGCAGAAATATGTTATGTTTATAAGTGTGTGTATTCCTGTCCTAGCAGGATTTTCTTTAAATTATATTTTTAGTAAGCATGAAAAATAGAGTTTATATTTTAGTGTGTATTTTAGTTGGGTTGATGCTGTTTAGCGTTTGGTTTTTTGGATCTTATGCGAATTATATGCGTTTGTTTTTTATCATTCCGATTTTAGGATTGATTGTTTTTCAAGTTTTGTGTGGGAAGTCTAAGAAAAAAATATTGATGTTTTTTAAGATACTACTCTTTTTGTTGCTTTGTTTTGACTTATGGAGTTATAGGCCGCGAGCTTTTAGAGATGCGGAAAGTGCAGATCTTGGGAATTATTATGATCCTGTTTGTGATGATTTGAGTATATTGCAGCCTGACGAGGGCGATATGTTTAGAATTTATGGAATTAGAACTGAGGGATATACTCCATATCCTTATAACGCTGCAAATATTTGTGGATTTTATGATATTAGAGGCCTAGGGAATGTTATGCCATACAAATTATTTGTATCTAAAATTTATCAATTAAATAACGATTATCATAATTTATTGAATGTTAAATATCTTCTTGTGGAGGAAAGCGGTGAAGATAAGTTAGCGAATTATATTTCGGAAAGTGTTGTTAAAGTTGCTGAAGTGGATGAGATTAGAATCCCTCCATATACTAAAAATGAAAAGAAAAAGGTATATGTGTATGAGAATAAAAATAGATTTGGGTATGCGTGGATGGTGGATGATTATTTGTTGGTGGCTAATGAGGAAGAGGCGGAAGAAGCGATTAACAATACTAGCTTAAATGAGTTTGCAATTGTAAATACTGAAACTATTTCGGAAGACTCCCTACTTGATTTAGAGGAGATGAAGAACTCGGATAGCGAGAATTTGACGTACGACATTGAACTACTTGAATATGATTCTAATTATGTGTCTTTAAAAGTCGATTCCGATAAAGATGGAATTTTGATTTTGAGTGAGCAGTATTTTTTAGGATGGGAGGTTTATGTAAATGATATAGAAAAAGAGATTTTTGAAGTTGATTATTTTTTGCGAGGGAGTTTTCTTGAAAAGGGAGAAAATTTTGTTGAGTATAGATATTCTCCTAAAAGTTTTTATTTAGGGGTTGCCTTGATGCTTAGTGGTTTAATGATCGTTTTGTTTGGTTCCCTTTATTGTTTAAGGAAAAAGTAAATATGTTTATAGTTAATTATTTAAAAAAGAATTTCATTGTTTTGCTTACTGTTATTGGTATTCTGTTTATTTATTTACTATTTATTTATAGAGCAACAGCAGATGTTCCTGTTAGTGATCAATTTAGATGGTTTCCTTTTGTTGATGATTATTTTCAGGGTAATTTGTCTTTGGAAAGTATATGGAATACTGAGCGCAGATCTTTAGTTGGTATTCTCATTTTTATTTTTAATGCCAAATATTTTGATTTGAATACTATGCTGGAAAGATATGCGGGTGGGTTTGTTTTGTTTTCTTCTGCGCTGCTTTTGTTTTCGGGTTATAGACATACTTTAAGTGGGAAATTAAAAAATGTTTGGATTCAATTATCTTTTGCCCTGATAGCGTTGATTATATTTAGTCTTAGTAAATCTACGTTTATTACTTTTTCTATTGGGTTAAAGAATTTTTTGACTCTTTTTTCATATCTTGTCACGCTTGTTCTGTTTGATAAATATTTATTAAAGAGGAATTTGAAGGTTTTTTATGGATTGTTGGTGTCATTGATTTTTTCTGTTTTGGTTTTTTGTTCTGCTTATATTGCCGCGTTGGTTGGTGCGATGTTAATTACTCTTCTGATTGATTTCTTTATTGGTAAAGGGTGGGATAAGCGATATTTGATCCAAGTATTTGGTTTATTCCTGTTCTCTGGCTTTTTGCTATTCATATTTTTATATGGTTCGGGAGATACGTTTGGTGGAGATATTATGGCTAAGGAGTCTTTTATTGAAATTGCGAAAGCTGCTTTTGCAAACTTTTTTGATGCTGTTAAGTTTGTTTTGTATACGTTCTCTGCTTCAGTTTTGACAGGGGAGCATTTCAAAAGCTTGCTTGGTGTTTGGTTTTTGGTGTTGGGTGGAGTTGTTGTGTTTATCTATGGTTTTTCTTTTACTGCTTTTTTCTTGAGTAAAATGTATAAAAAATCATATTTACCCTTTATTTTGCTTTGTTTTGCAATTTTTATTGTTGGATCTGTTTTGTTGGGACGTTTTGATTTTGGTGTGTCGTATGGAACAGCTGGGAGATACACATTAGGGACTCATTATGGATCTATGGCTATTGTTTGGATAAGTATTTATTTTTTGGTGAATAAAGGCGTGAAGGGAAGAATTTTTTCGTTTTTGAAGATGATTGCTTGTTTAATTCTGGTAATTGTTTTTGTAGGGCAGATTTATACTAATAATCGAGTATGGAAACAGGCTCCGTTTATTCAAAATACGCAGAATAAAAAAATCGAGAATTACTTAACGAAGGATGAGGATAAATTTTCTAAAAGAATACTTGAAGGACTCGAGATACTTGAAAAGTACAATTTAAATATGTTTAATTCAGAGAGATAGTGTTGGATTTATTTTTTTCCAATGAAACAAAAACTCGAGGAAATATTTTTTGCCATGGGGTGCTTTATTAATATGAAATCCAAAAATTTTAAGGGGAAAGTTATTAGCATAAAAAATATATGGAGGATTCTATATAAAGGCTTTATTCCAAAAGAAAACAATATGGCTAAATATTCTTGAAGGATCCATAAAAACCCTGAAGTTGGACCCCCGGCGCATTTTACTTCAATAGTTTCGAAATCTTTGTAGAGGTGCTTAATTCCTTCGATAGTTCTTCGTGAGTAGTCGTAGGGAGAAGCGTGGAATCCTTGAATAAAGGGAATGCTGGAATACACAATGCCACCTTTTTTTAGAACCCGGTGCATTTCTTTTACAACTTTTTCTGGGTTAGGAACATGTTCTAAAACAGCGATATTGATGATTACATCAACGGAATTGTCTTTAATTGAGAGATTTTCTATATCACAAACTAAATCTACGTTGTCATATGGGAAAATGTCGATATTAGAGATATCGCCGGATAAATCAGTATTTCCGCTACCGATGTTTAAGGCAACTACATCCTTGTTTTTTGTGTATTTTTTTATGAAATGATTAATATTTCGCTTAAGGACCGGGCTTATTAAAAAAATCAGAAAACTATAGAATTTTGGATATTTTTTAAAGAAATATTTAATCCTATCGAGTTTGTCATTAATGTTAGATTCTGTATATCTTCGAAAAATATATTTGTCTTTTTCAATTTCATATTCTTTGTGGCACTCATTGCATTTAAATCCACCAAAATCAAATATTAGGTTTTTTGATTTACATTCTGGACAAATTAAAAGTTTTTCATCAATTTTTTTGCTCATTTTTTACTTTTGTAATGATCTTTTTTTAATAATTTTTGCTGGCACCCCAACGGCAATAGTGTAGGGAGGAATGTCTTTTGTTACTACCGACCCCGCGCCAATAATAGCCCCTTCGCCTATTGTTACCCCTGGCAGTATTATGCTTTTCCCGCCTATCCAGGAGTATTTACCAACTTTTACGGTTTTGCCTATAACCGGCAAATCTAAGTAATTGTGATCGTGGCCTCCCGAAAAAACTGAAATATCCGGACCAATCACTACATTATCTTCTATGATTATTTCTATATTTTTTGCCTGCTCAATTGCAAAAAATTTTGAGCCTCTGTTAATAGAAACATTGCTTCCTATTCTTATTCTCGAAGGATATCGAAAGTAAGTTTTGTAGTCGATGAATGTTTTTTTGCCTATTTTTTTAAATAAAACTTTAAATACTAAGCTTCTTAAAAATGGAGGACTTATTTCTAACACTAGAAATAAAATATTGTAGAGATATGAGTATATCAAGAAAAACCGTTTTTTGATGGTCATGATGTATATATTTTTTACTTGGCTAGAATTATACTTACTATTAGCCCAATTGGGAAATAATGTTTGTTTATGAAAGGCCTTGTGTATAATAAGTCAGCAAAAGGTTTTTTACTTTTAAAGTCGTAATTTATGGGAAAAATATCAGTTGTAATCCCAGTTTATAATAGTGAAAAAATTGTTGCTTTGACAGTTAACAACGTGGTTGAGATTTTTGAAAAGCAGGATTTGAAATATGAGATAATTCTTGTTAATGATCATAGTCCTGATGGTAGTTGGGAGGTTATAAAAAAAATTGCTGCAAAAGCTCCTCATATTGTGGCAATTAATTTGTTGAAAAATTATGGTCAGCATAATGCTATTTTTTGTGGGTTTTGTCAGACTACCGGGGATTATGTGGTGACAATGGATGATGATATGCAAAATCCACCAGAAGAAATAATTCATTTAATAAACAAAGCAAAAGAGGGGCATGATGCTGTATTTGGGAAATTTAGAAAGAAAAAACATAGCTTAAAAAGGAGAATGGGGACTAAAATCATTGGATATCTCAACTATAAAATTTTTGATAAGCCTAAAGACATAACTCTAACTAATTTTAGAATAATTCGTAAGGATGTGATCGAACGGATTATAGATTATAAAACAGCTTTTCCTTATATTCCGGGGTTGGTTTTAATGTTCTCGCATAATGTTGGGAATGTCATGGTTGAGCACCGTGCCAGGGAAATTGGAAAGTCAAATTATAGTTTATTGAGGATTTTTAAATTAGTTGGGGCTTTGCTTTTTAATTATTCTTCTTACCCTATAAAGATTTTTACTGTTACTGGCTTTTTTGTTTCCGCAGCTAGTTTTGTTTTGGGGCTTTGGGTGCTTATCTCTAAATTGGTATTCGAAATTTCTGTGTCAGGATGGACAACTGTGGTGGTCTTAGTGTCTTTTTTGGGAGGCTTTATTATTTTGATGTTGGGAATGCTAGGAGAATATTTATCCAGAATTCTTAGTCAGGTCACATCTAATAAGAGTTTTGTAATAAAGGAAATAATTAATAATGATGAAGGAAAATAAAGAGCATTTTTTTGTTGTGGGGGCGCAAAGAAGCGGAACTACTTATTTGTATAATGTTTTGGATGAACACCCACAAATATTCATGGCCAAACCTGTTAGGCCCGAGCCTAAATTTTTTCTTTCCGAAGATTTTGGTAAAGGAGTAAAATTTTATGAAAACAAATATTTTAGTGAAATTGATGATAAAGTTAGCGTGTTAGGTGAAAAAAGTACTAGTTATTATGAAAACGAATCAATGCCTAATCAAATAAAATTTTATTTCCCTGATGCCAAAATTATTTTTAGTTTAAGAGACCCGGTGTATAGAGCTATTTCCAATTATTATTTTAGTGTAAAAAACGGACTGGAAAAAAGAACAATAAAAGAAGTTTTTTTAGATAATGTGCCGCCCGGGAAATATCCTGACCATATTTCCACAGACCCCTTTGATTATTTAGGAAGAGGTGAATATGTGAAATTTGTTAAAAAATATTTGGAATGTTTTGATAAAAAAAACGTAAAGGTTTTGATTTTTGAAAGATTTATTGGGAACATTGGTGAGGTGCAAAATTTGTACGAGTATATAGGAGTTAATAAAGAATTTTGCCCAGAGTCGTTGAACAAGAAGGTGAATTCTGGCAATATGGATTCTGAAGTTGATGCAGAAATTATTAAGGAGTTAAAAAGATATTTTAGTCCTTATAACGATGCTCTTGAGGAGTTATTAAACGAAAAAATAACAGAGTGGCTATGATTCAGGTTTTAGTATTTTTTACGGTTTTGTTGCAAGTATTGTCAGCCTTGATTGTTGATTACGCGTCTTCCTTGGGGCAAAGTTTAACCTTGTTAGCGATCCTGCTTATTGGGTTAGCTTTTGTTGTAAATATTCTAAAATTTTTGGGGTGGGGAATTATTCACAAAAGATTTGATCTAAGCAAAAGTTATCCGATTACCGCCATGTTTTTCCCGTTGATTTTTATTGTTGCCTTTATTAAGGGAGAAGCTGAGATGGAGTTTTTTAAACTAATAGGGATGTTTTTTATAATAACAGGAGTGATTGTTATACAAAAATCTGCGAGTAATAAAAAATATAATATATGATGAATTCTTTGTTGTTTTTGTTTTTTGCGATTCTCTTTACAGTATTGGGACAGTTTTTTTATAAAAAATATTTCCTGATGAAGAGTTTTATTTTTGTGATTATTTCAATGTTTTGTTTTGTGCTGGTTCCTTATTGTAGCTATAGAGCGTTAATGTTTTTACCGATAGATGTTGTATATATGGCTACTTCTTTATCTATAATAATGATTGTTTTGCTGGCGGTTATATTTTTAAAAGAAAAATTGAGAAAAGAAGAAGTTTATGGAATGATTTCTATAATTATTGGCATTTTGCTGTATAATCTCGGTGCTTTTATATAGATTTATATGATTAAATTTAATAGGCCCCTTGTTTTAGGGAAGGAAATCGAAAAACTTAAGGAAGCTTGTCATTTAAATAAGCTTTCTGGGGATGGAACTTTTACCAAAAAATGTCATACTTGGTTTGAGGAGCAACTTGGATGCCAAAAAGCGTTGCTTACTACATCTTGTACCGCTGCTTTAGAAATGGCAGGGATTTTGTGTGACATTCAACCTGGAGATGAGGTGATTATGCCGTCCTATACGTTTGTTTCGACAGCGAATGCTTTTGTGTTGCGTGGGGCAAAAATAGTTTTTGTTGATGTGCGCCCTGACACAATGAATATTGATGAAAATTTAATTGAAGAAGCTATTACGGACAGAACTAAGGCGATTGTAGTGGTGCATTATGCTGGAGTTGCCTGTGAAATGGATAAAATTATGGAGATAGCAAGGCAGCACGACTTAAAAGTTGTAGAAGATGCGGCGCAGGGAGTGATGTCTAAATACAAAGGAAAGTGGCTTGGCACGATTGGTGATATGGGTTGTTTTAGTTTTCATGAAACCAAAAACTATACTTGTGGCGAAGGAGGCGCGATTTTATTAAATCATGATGTTTTGGGTGAGAGGGCGGAAATAATTCGGGAAAAAGGCACAAATCGTTCTCAATTTTTCCGAGGACAAGTTGATAAATATACTTGGGTTGATATTGGTTCAAGTTATCTGCCTAGTGAGTTGAACGCGGCTTATTTGTATGCTCAATTAGAGGCGGCCAAAACAGTTAATGAAGATCGTCTTAGGAGTTGGGATTTGTATTATGAATTATTTAAACCTTTGGCCAAAGAGGGGCATATTGAGATTCCTTTTATTCCTGAAGATTGTGAGCACAATGCGCACATGTTTTATATAAAAGTTAAAAATTTAGAGGAAAGAACTAAATTGTTGGCCCATTTAAAAGAAAACGAAATTGGAGCAGTTTTTCATTATATTCCTTTGCATTCTTCTAACGCTGGGCTTAAATTTGGTCGATTTCACGGGGAAGATAAATATACAACTCAAAACAGCGAAAGACTCCTTCGGTTGCCAATGTATTATGGGTTAACGGCCGAAGATGTTAAGACTGTAGTTCAGCAAGTGAAAGGTTTTTATTCGTAGCTAGAATGCCGAGTCGGTTGCGGGGTTCTTTTTGGTTGTAAAGGAGTGGCTGTCCATTAATGCCAGTTATTTGTCCACCAGCTTCTTTGAGGATTATTTCTGGGGCGCAACTATCCCATTCACCCATGCGGTCGGTTGGATTTACAAAAAAGTCAGCTTCTCCAGCTGCGATTTTGCCTATTTTTATACCGTTGCTGCCACATTTAACCATTTTGGTAATTCCAGCTTTGTTTAAAAGTTCGAGAGTTTCTTCGCTTAAGTGATTTCGGCTGATTATGGCACGCGCTTCTTGTGGGTCGGTGATGTTTGAAACTTGAAGTTTAGTTTTTTTATCGCCTTCAATAAGATAAGAGCCTTGGTCTTTGATTCCGTAAAAAAGTTTGTCTTGAGCTGACTGATAAACGATCCCAAGTATAGGGGAGTTGTTTTCTAAAAGCCCAACCATTATGGAAAATTCATCTGTTTTTTGGATGAAATCCATGGTGCCGTCGAGGGGGTCTACAACCCAGACTTTTTCGGCGGTTAGGCGTACGTGATCGTCTTTATTTTCTTCGGACAAAATAGGCCAGCCATATTTGGCCAAGAAGTCGCAAATGATTTGGTTAGCCAGAAGGTCAGCTTTAGTAACAGGAGATTTGTCTAACTTTTCTTGTTCACCATGATCTTCATCATAGATTTTCATTATCTCCTCGCCAGCCTGTCTAATAACCGGAATTATTTCATTTAAAAGTTTTTTCATGTTTGTATTCTATGGGATATTGATAATAATCGCTAGATGTGGAAGAATCTTTGTTGTCTAACCGACCAAGTCATGCCAATTTCACACGATAAAAAATTCATTTTTGTTCATTTAGTTAAAACTGCGGGGAGCAGTATAGAAAAAGCTCTTAATTTGCAGAAGAAAAATGAACTGTATGGTTTTGAGGATAAAGAAGGGAATCATATTGAGAATGCGGAAGGAATGAAATTTAACCTGGGAAAGCCAAAAGAAGAGAGGCTTTTGTGTTTGCAGCATTTAACTGCGGCCCAAATTAGAGCTAGGTATTCAAAAGAGATTTGGGATTCTTATTTTAAGTTTGCTTTTGTTCGAAATCCGTGGGAATTGGTAGTTTCGCAATATAGTTATGTTACTCAACGTCGAGAAGGATTGCGCCAACTTCTTAAAATCACTCCGGAAACTTCTTTTGAAGATTTTGTAATGAATACGAGGTTGGGGGTTTCGCCGCAACATCGTTTCCTTGTTGGCGAAGAGGGGGAGGTTATTGTGGATTTTGTGGGGAGATTTGAAAGATTAGCTGAAGATTTTGGTAAAGTTTGTGAACGGATAGGTGTTGAAGCAAGTTTGCCAATGGCCAATAAATCAAAGCATGATCACTATCGAGATTATTATAATGAGAAGACAAAGAATCGGGTCTCTCGAGTGTTTGCGAAGGATATTGAGTTGTTTGGTTATGAATTTTAACTTTTTAGAATGGCAATAATAAATCATACAAAGAAATTTATTTTTATCCACATTCCTAAAACCGCTGGAACTTCGTTGGCAGCTTATTTTAGTCAATTTTCGACTTATAAGGATGTTGAGCTAGGGGGAACTGTTTTTGGGGAAATTGTTAGTCCAGCTTTTTTTCGAAGGTACGGAGTTAGAAAGCATTCTCGAGCTAGTGAAATTAGAGATTTAGTGGGAAAAGATTTTTGGGATAATAGTTTTAAATTTGCTTTTGTTAGAAATCCGTATAAGCGAACTTTTTCGATATTTACATTTTTGAAACATAAATTTAGAGATTGGAAGGGGAATGAAATTATGGATACGTTTGATAATTTTGAAGATTTTGTCAGGTCAGAATTTTTTTGGACTAAAGGGCCGGACAGACTTTTTGCGCCACAGCATACTTGGCTTTATGACGGAGATGATTTGATTATGAATTTTGTGGGGAAACTTGAAAATATCAATTCTGATGTGGAGCATATTTCTAATCATTTAAAACTTGAAGGCAAGGAAAAGCTTGGAGTTAAAAATAAGAGTTCGTCTGGTGTTGATTTAAAAAAGTTACCTGAAGATGTTCTTCAGAGAATTAAAGGAAGATACAAAAAAGACTTTGAATTGTTTGATTACAAATTCTAGTGCGCTGTTAAATACCCATTTTCAAGTAAGTAGTCGATGATTATTTCGACGGCTTCGTCGATTGGGCACGTTGGTGTCTTGATTTCGATTTCGGGGTTTTGTGGTGGTTCATAAGGGTCGGAAATGCCAGTAAAGGACTCAATTTCGCCAGCGCGGGCTTTTTTATAAAGCCCTTTAACATCGCGTTCTTCACAGACTTCGAGCGGCGTATTTACAAAAACTTCAATAAAATTGGGGATGTTTTTGCGTAGTTTTTCCCGTTGCGATTCGTATGGCGAAATAAAACTGGCGAGTGTTAAAACGCCATGCTTAGAAAGTAATCCGGCCACAAAGCTGGCGCGATCTAAGTTGACGTCGCGATCTTCTTTAGAAAATCCTAAATCTTGGCAGAGGTGTTCGCGCATGACATCGCCGTCTAGTTGTTCACATTCTAATCCTCGTTCTTGGAGGCGTTTGTAGAGATGATTAGCAATAGTGGATTTCCCAGAGCCGGAAAGGCCCGTAAACCAAAGAGCAGCACCTTTTTGTGAAGCTAATTTTTTATCACCGTGGATAAAAGAAGTTTTTTTACCTTTATTAATAATCATGCCAGCGGCCACGGTGTTGTTAGTTTGTTCGTCTATTAAAATAAAACTGCCGGTTTGTTTATTCTTTTTATAAGTGTCGAAAAAGATCGGGTGTTGGGTGTGAATGCTTATTCGCCCGATTTCGTTTAATTCCAAGTTTTTAGCCTCTTTTTCGCGGTGAAGAGTTTCTACGTCGATGCAGTAATTAAGTTTAGTTACAAAAGCCGAGGTTGAATTAGTGGTGTGTTTTAAAAGATAACGATGGTCTTTTTTCATGGGTTTTGCGTCAAACCAACAGATCATGGCTTCAAAATCATTGCTGGCCGTGGGAAGGTTGTTGGTACGTACAATCATATTGCCGCGACTTAAATCTACCTCATTTTCTAAAGTTATAACTCCAGACATAGGAGTGGTTAGTTCATCGACTTCTTTTCCATCCCAGTATAGGGATTTAACTTTAGTTTCGACTCCGGATGGGATAATCATGACGGGTTCATCTTTTTTGATGCTACCACTAGATATTTTGCCAGCGTATCCGCGAAAATCTTGATTAGGTCGAAGGACATACTGAACTGGAAAACGAAAATCAATTAAGTTTTTGTCGCTGATGGTTTGAACATTTTCAAGATATGACAGAACAGTTGGGCCATCGTACCAAGGTAAGTTTTCTTTGCGATTTACAATCATGTCACCTTTGAGGGCGGAAATTGGCGTAAATTGTAAGTCTTTGATGTCTAATTTTTCTACAAATTTAAGGAAATCGTTTTTTATATTTTCAAAAATTTCTTCCTGGTAATCAACTAGGTCCATTTTGTTAATCGCGATCAGAATGTGGGGAATCCCGAGTAAGGCCGCGATGAATAAGTGTCTTTTGGATTGAGTTAACATGCCTTTGCGTGCGTCTACCAAAATCAGCGCTAAATTAGCAGTAGAAGCCCCAGTCACCATATTACGAGTGTATTGCTCGTGGCCTGGGGAGTCAGCAATTATAAATTTTCTTTTGGGGGTCGAAAAATAGCGATAAGCCACATCAATAGTAATTCCTTGTTCACGTTCCGCAGCCAGACCGTCTAATAAAAGAGCTAAGTCTATTTCTTCATGCCCCTTTTTTTTGCTAGCTTTTTCGGCAGCCTGAAATTGATCTTCGTAAATTGCTTGGCAGTCATGAAGAAGTCGGCCAATTAAGGTTGATTTGCCATCGTCTACACTGCCGGCTGTGGATAAGCGGAGTAACTGTGAATTATCTTTTTTAGATTGTTTTTTAGGCATGTTTTAGATTAAAAATATCCTTCTTTCTTTTTGTCTTCCATTGAGCTTTCTGAGCCATGATCAATGACCCGAAGTTCTCTTTCCGATACTTTGGCTGTTAATACTTCTTCAATAATTTTATCAATAGTGTCAGCTTCCGAAACAACAGCTCCAGTAGAAGGGGAGCATCCTAAAGTGCGAAAGCGCATCATAATGTCTAGGACCTCTTCATTTGCTTCTGGTTGGACAAATTCATTTATCATAAAATGAATACCGTTTCTTTTAATGCATTTTCTTTTAGCCGCGTAATAGAGCGGCACGATTTCGATATCTTCTTCTTTGATGTAGGTCCAAATATCTGTTTCGGTCCAGTTGGATAATGGAAAAACGCGCATGTGTTCTCCTTCTTTGATGCGAGTATTGTAAAGTTCCCATAATTCTGGGCGTTGGTTTTTTGGTTCCCAGGCTCCTTCTTTGTTTCGGAAAGAAAAAATTCGTTCTTTGGCGCGAGCTTTTTCTTCGTCTCTGCGGGCTCCACCAAAAGCAGCGTCAAATTTATGTTTTTTCAGGGCTTCGACAAGAGGTTTGGTTTTTTTGTAGTAAATGTATTGGTCAGTATGAGCTTCGCGCGGATCTAAATTCATGGCGATATCTTCGGTGTTTTTATAAACAATTAATTCAGCTCCGATTTTTTTTGTGTAGTAATCTCTAAAATCATACATTTCTTTGAACTTGAATCCGGTATCAACATGCAGTAGAGGAAAAGGTAATTTCCCGGGATAAAAAGCTTTTTCCGCTAGTTTTAATAAAACCGAGGAGTCTTTTCCAACCGAATAAAGCATTACCGGCCTTTCACATTCGGCTACGGTTTCGCGAATAATGTGAATACTCTCAGCTTCGAGTTGTTTTAGATGATTCATGATTGTTTATTGTTTTCTAAATTACGCACAATTTCCGCAGCCTCAAACATACTATCAAACGTGCCCGTGTCTTGCCAAATACCTTCGACAATTCCGGCTTTGAGTTGATCTTTGGCTAAATAAATTTTGTGAAGATCAGTGATTTCTAGTTCGCCGCGCGGGGATGGAGTTAGTTGGTCAATGTAGTTAAAAACTTTTTCATCGTAGATGTATAAGCCAGTTTGAGCGTAATTGGATTTGGGGTGTTCGGGTTTTTCTTCGATGGAAACGGCATTCATTTGGTCGTCGAATTCAATGACGCCAAAACGACGAGCGTCTTCGACTTCAGTGGCAAAAATAACTGCTCCTTCTCCTGATTCATCGAATTCATCAAACTCTTTTTTGAAGGAGTCAGTAAACAAATTATCGCCGAGGATTAGTGAACATTTGGAGTCTTTAGCAAAATCGCGAGCGAGGCCGAGCCCGTGGGCGAGGCCGAGGGGTTGGTCCTGCACTTCGTACGAAAATTTTACCCCTTCCCCAAATTGTTTTCCGCTACCAAGTAAGTTTATGAAATCACCGGAATGTTCTGGCGCCACAATTATTAAAATTTCTTTTACCCCGGCTTCCAATAAAGTTTGGATCGGGAAATAGATCATAGGTTTGTTGTAGAGGGGGAGTAGTTGTTTGCTGGTGACTTTGGTGATGGGATGAAGCCTGGTTCCGGCTCCTCCGGCTAAAATAACGCCTTTAATCATGATGCTTTTAGGTTAAATTCGGTTGTGTTTAGCTAGTAAATCTTTCCACCAACTTTCATTTTCTTTGTACCAATCGAGTGTTTTTTGGATGCCTTCTTCAAAAGTTACGGATGGCTCCCACCCAAGGTCGTTTTTGATTTTGGAAGAATCAATAGCGTAACGACGGTCGTGTCCTTTGCGATCTTCTACAAAAGTAATTAGGTCTTCTCCGGCACCAACATATTTAAGAATAAGCCGTACGATTTCGATGTTTTGCTTTTCGTTGTTGCCGCCAATGCAATAAGTTTCACCAAATTTTCCTTTATCTAAGATTTGATCGACAGCTTCGCAGTGATCTTCGACATAAAGCCAATCCCGAACGTTTTTGCCATCGCCGTAAAGTGGTAATGATTTTCCTTCGCTGGCTAACTTATAAAAATAGGGGATTAGTTTTTCTGGGAATTGATATGGGCCGTAGTTGTTGGAACAGGTGCTAATTGTTGTGGGTAGTTGAAAAGTTCGAAAATAGGAGTTTACCAATAAATCAGCGGCCGCCTTAGAGGCGGAATAAGGTGAGCTGGGGTCATAAGTCATGTTTTCGTGGAAAAATGTTCCCTCGGTGTCGCCCAAGTCGCCATAAACTTCATCGGTGGAGATTTGATGAAATCGAATCATGCCGTTATCTTTGGCCGCCATAAGTAGATTGTGCGTTCCAATTACATTGGCTTGCACAAAATCATCTGGCGCCGAAATGCTTTTATCAACATGCGTTTCAGCGGCAAAATTCACCACCACATCAAATTTTTCGGCCGCAAATAAATCGCGCACAAAATTAAGGTCCGCAATGTCTCCTTGAACGAATTTATAATTCGGATTTTCTTCGAGAGCGGCGAGATTTTCTAAGTTTCCAGCGTAAGTAAGTTTGTCTAGAACAACGATTTTGTTTTCAGGGTGCTTGTGCGCGTAAAGATGAACAAAATTAGCCCCAATAAATCCAGCTCCGCCCGTGATTAGAATTTTAGTCATATTAAAAAGTGCTTAAGGCCGCCCTATTATAGGTTGAATAAGCCGTAAATTCAAACTTAAAAGAAAAGCACCCCAACCTTGAGGTGCTTTTGAATTGATAGTGCGGATTTTATTTTTTCTTATCCTCCTTGTCCTCCTTTTTGTCACCCTCGTCATCCTCCACAACCTCGGCATCAACCACATTCTCCTCGTCTTTTGTATCTTTTTCATCAGAATCTTCGCCTTCCTCGTTCATGTCTTTAACATTTACGCCGTCGTCTGGAGCAGATTCGCCCATATCTTGATACATGGCAGAACCAACTTTTTGAATTTCTTCGGAGAGTGATTCGCTAGCGGCCTTAATATCATCGGGGGAGGCGCCTTCTTTGGCCAGCACGTCTTTGACGGCTTGGATTTTTTCTTCAATTGGGCCTTTGATATCGTCAGTGACTTTGTCGCCAGCTTCTTTGATAGTGCGTTCGGCTTGGGCCACGAGAACTTCGGCTTGGTTGCGAATTTCAACGGAATCCTTCTTTTTCTTGTCTTCATCAGCGTGGAGTTCAGCTTCTTTGCGCATTTTTTCGATTTCTTCGTCGGATAATCCAGAAGAACCGGTAATAGTAATGTGCTGAGTTTTATTGGTAGCCTTGTCCATGGCTTTAACATTTAAAATTCCATTAGCATCTAAGTCAAAAGTAACTTCAATTTGAGGGACGCCGCGAGGAGATGGTGGGATTCCATCTAGGATGAATTTACCAAGAGATTTGTTGTCAGCCGCCATTGGTCTTTCACCTTGTAAAACGTGAATTTCTACAGAAGATTGGTTGTCCGCGGCGGTCGAGAAAACTTGTGATTTAGAAGTTGGGATGGTGGTGTTTCGTTCAATTAATGGCGTGGATACGCTTCCAAGTGTTTCGATCCCCAGGGTTAGGGGAGTGACGTCTAGTAAAAGCACGTCTTTAACATCTCCTTGCAAAACTCCACCTTGAATTGCAGCACCTAAGGCTACTACTTCATCCGGATTAATTCCTTGGTGTGGGTCTCTACCAAAAATTTCTTTTACCTTGGCTTGAACAATCGGCATTCGAGTCATTCCACCAACCAAAATTACTTCATTAATATCACTGGCATAAGTTTTGGCATCGTCCATGGCTTTGCGACACGGCTCCATAGTTTTTTCAAGCAGATCAGCAATAAGATCTTCGAGCTTGGCGCGGTTAAGTTTGAGGTTCATGTGTTTTGGTCCGCCTTTGTCTGCGGTCACAAAAGGCAAATTAATCTCTGTTTCATGTGTAGATGAAAGTTCAATTTTAGCTTTTTCCGCAGCTTCTTTAAGGCGTTGAAGCGCCATTTTGTCATCTTTTAAGTCAATTCCTTGGTCTTTTTTAAACTCATCCACTAGCCATTCAAGAATTACTTCATCAAAATCATCACCACCAAGTTGGGTGTCACCATTAGTGGCTAAAACTTCAAACACTCCATCACCAAGATCGAGAATGGAAATATCAAAAGTTCCACCACCCAGGTCAAATACAGCGATTTTTTTGTCACCACCTTTTTTGTCTAGACCATAGGCTAGGGCAGCGGCAGTTGGTTCATTAATAATACGTTTAACTTCGAGTCCTGCGATTTTACCAGCGTCTTTGGTAGCTTGACGTTGCGAGTCGTTAAAGTAAGCCGGCACAGTAATAACTGCTTCGGTAACTTCTTGTCCAAGATATTTTTCAGCGTCGGCCTTGAGTTTTTGAAGAACCATAGCGGAGATTTCAGCGGGGCGATGTTTTTTTCCATTAAAGTCGATATCAGCTTCGCCTTTGCCACCTTTAACAATTTTAAATGGCATTCGTTTTACCATTTCTTCAACTTCGTCGAGTTGGCGGCCAATTAAACGCTTGGTCGAAAAGACAGTGTTTTCAGCGTTGGTAACAGCCTGACGTTTAGCCGTGATTCCCACTAGACGCTCATCGTCTTTGTAGGCCACGATTGATGGAGTAGTGCGTTGACCTTCGGCATTTGAAATTACCTCTGGCTCACCACCTTCCATAACGGCCATACAGGAATTAGTTGTTCCTAAATCAATTCCAATAATTTTTCCCATGTTAAATAAAGTTTTAAGAATTTAAATATATGTGTTAGCACTCATAATTATAGAGTGCTAAATTTAAGGGGTCAAGGGGATTTTTCAAAAATTAGTTTCCATCCCCAACCTTAACCTTGGCGGGGCGCACAACCTGATCTTTGAATTGATAGCCTTTTTCTAGGCATTCTAAAATAGTGTCTTTTTCGCCGGGGGCCTGCATTAAGGCTTCGTGAATGTTGGGGTCAAAAGGGGTGCCTGGTTCGCAGGGGATTTCGTTTAATCCTAGTGAGGCCAAGGTGGCCATAAATTGTTTTTCGATGGCATAAACGCCTTTAACCCATTCATTTTCAGTTAGGTCTTCGGGGATGTGTTGAAAAGCCAACTGAAGGTTGTCGATTATCGGGAAAATTCCTTGGAGAAATTGTAAATTAGCATAAAGGCTTAAATTGGCGCGTTCTTCTTCGGTGCGGCGGCGGAAGTTTTGTAAATCAGCGGCTACTCTTTTGGCGGTTTCAGTCATTTCAGCTAATTCCTCTTCGGCTTGGATTAAAGCTTTTTTAGTTAGTTTTTTGGAATTATCTTTTTTACTGGTCATGGGTAAGCATTTTTAAGACTTCTTTGAGAGTGGCGAAATTAAAAGCATAAGGCATGCGAGTTGGCCCAAGTAGCCCAAGATAGCCTTGAAACCCATCTAAATCATATTTAGCTACGATTAAGCTACAACTCTCAATTTGTGGCAGGATGTTTTCTTTGCCAATAAAAATCCGGGGTTCTTCATCCAGTTCGAGTTGATCGAGCGTTTGAAGCAAATAAACACCTTCTTCTAGAACTTCCATTACTTGGCTAGCGTGTATAGGACTGTTTTGGAATTCTGGTTGGCGTAACATGTTAGAAACCCCAAGATAAAAAGTGCGGCGATTTTCTGGAATGCTGGCAAAGCTAATATTTGGCATAGCTTGCGCCAAAATAGAGACGGCTTCATACACTTTTTGTTGAGCACGGCGTTTTTTTAAATCAACTCGTATTTTTTTTAAATTGTCTTTGGCTAAGCGTTCGGCTTTTTTATAATCCGCTAGTTTTTCGATATACATGCGATAGCCTTTTTCAGTGGGGACGCGTCCCGCAGAGGTGTGTGGATGAGTTATAAGTCCTTCGTTTTCTAAAAAGGCCATGTCATTGCGGATTGTGGCTGGGCTAACACTTAAATTGTATTTAACAAGAATGGTTTTGGACCCCACGGGTTCGGCTGTCCCAATAAAATGTTGGATAATGGCGCTTAAGATTTTTTCTTTGCGTGGATCAATTGGTAGCATAAATTCAGATTAAGTTAGCACTGCGAATTATAGAGTGCTTAAGGGTTTTTGGCAATTTGTAACTTTTGAGGTTTATTTAGTTTTTCCTCACTAAAGTTTTTTAAATTTAAAACACACAACTAAAACCACCACCAAAATAGCCACCCAAATTGTTGTTGGCCAAATTAGCATTTGGAGGGCGCGACTGTATTCTGGACCACAGCCACCAACTTTAATCAGTTCGCCCGTGATTGGGTCAGTATCTACGCCATCCCAGCAGAGAATGGGTGGAGTTTGTAGTTTATAAATGACGTAAGCAACCAGTGGGGCCAGCCAGGCCGCAAAAACTAGGAGAGGTTTTTTAAGTTTCATGGGATTTAGTTTAAGAATTCAAAGGAATCAAGTAAAGCGTTAAATTCGGAGAGGTAGGGCTCTTCATTAGTGCGTAAAGTAAGTTGTATCGAAGGCTCTTCGTCCGTGGTGAGAAAAAGAACAGCCACTAGATATTCACCAAATTCATGTCTTCCGATTTTATAAAAGGCCTCTTTCCCTCCAACAGTGATTCTTTCTTCATATTCTTTGCTTAAATTCCAGGCCATTAATTTATAGTTAAGAAGAAAGGTGTTGTTATTGATGGTGATGCCCATTAAGGTGTCCGCTTCATAAAATGGCTCAATAAAACCGGGTTTAGTAAAATTTATTCTTTGCAAATCTTCCCAAACATTTGATTCTTCGTTTTGAAGTTCCCAACCTGTTGGGAGATCAAAGCTAAATCCATATTCGGTGTTAGTGTATTGGCCGGAAGTAACGATTTCTGATGAGGTCTGAGATTCAGATTGCGATTGAGATTGGGCGGAAATGTAAACAAGCACTCCAAAACCGATCAGCATTAATACGGACAAGCTTAAAGATGCGATAAAGGATCTTTTTCTGAATTTTTGAAAGGGGTTAAATTTGAAGGTGGAGTGAGTGATTTCTTCTAAAATATTGATGTCAGTAGGGGAGATAGAGCTGGGGTCGATTTTTTCTTTTTTGATTCTTTTTTTGCAAATTTTGTTGATATCTAAAGCGTTTTTGATGCCACACATGTATAAGGTGTCGTTGACGAAACGTTTTTTGCCGTTAAATGTGATGTCTTTTCCAGTTTTTAATTGTAGGAGAATGTTTCCTTTTCGGTTATTACCTTTGCAAGATACAACGCCATTTATTTGATCCCAACTAGTAGTTTGGATTTTGTTTTTATAGAGATAAATTAGTTTGGTGGCAGTCCCAACAGTATAACCTCTTCCTTTAAATAACATGCCTAAGCCAATGACTAGGAAAAGCAACCCTAGGCACCAAAAAATTCCTAATAACACCACTGGTAAAATAAGTGGAGTTAGATTTTCTGGGCTAATAATAGTGGGGACGTCGTTGATGGTCATTTCAACTTCTTCTCCGTGGAAGAGTGGGCCGATAAAAGCATAGATAATACAACTCATGAGGATGATCCAAACTATCCCCATAGAAATAACGGACACTAAGACCCCAAAAGGCGTAGACGGCTGATCTTTGGCAATAAAATCTAGGGGTTCGGACCCAATAGTTTGTTTGAGTTTGGTGGGGAGGCGGTAGTTTCCGATCATAGGAGAGGTTTTTTAAGTTTCATGGGATTTAGTTTAAGAATTCAAAGGAATCTACCAAGGCATTTCCCCTAGTATCGGAGTTAATGCTGCGATGAAAATTCCTACAAAGATTAGGAGAGTGCCAATAATTTTAGGGATATTACGTGTGATTTTGTTAGGGAGGTGGTCATCGAGAACTTTCCCAACACCATAATTTTTAAACTGAAAAGGGTTAAATTTTTGTGGCAAGAGAACCCCCACTAGCCCGAGTAGGATGGTGATTCCGGCCTGAATGTATTGGAAAGTGATTTGGTCCATGGGCTTATGCAAACAACTCCGTGCTTAAATATTTTTCTCCTCTATCTGGGATTATAACAACCATATTCCCAGCCTTCAATGATTGACTTGTTTGACTGGCTGCGATGAGGGCTGCTCCTGAACTCATGCCAACAAAAAGTCCCTCTTGTGTGGCGACCTTCCTAGCCATTGTGAAGGCATCTTCTTTC
This sequence comes from uncultured Candidatus Peribacteria bacterium, assembly GCA_964473745.1. Lineage (GTDB taxonomy): Bacteria > Patescibacteriota > Gracilibacteria > UBA1369 > UBA12473 > JABJMC01. Next base: position 11,235 of record CAYYQE010000016.1, on the reverse strand, counting down.
GAAACTTGTCGGTATTCATCTATTAGATTGTTTTTGTAGATATCGCCACTAAAATCTTTTTTGGGATTTTGAATTCCTTGGATTTTATAACCAGCCGGAGGAAGCACCCCAATGATTTTTGTCTTAGGGGAATCTTTTTTAAACCTATTTGCTATCCCAATAATTGTGCCAGAAGTGCCAATGCCAGCGATCAAATAATCAATGTTGGGGACTTCTTGTAGTATTTCTGAAGCAGTTCCGTGGTAATGAGCTTGAACATTGTCTTGATTGTTAAATTGATTAGAAAACCAATACAAAAAAGGTGATTTTTTGACTAGCTCTTTTGCTTTGGCTATTGCCCCTTCGGTGCCAAGTGTTTTATCGGTGAGTATCAACTTTGCGCCAAGTGCTCTAAGCATGATTTTGCGTTCTTCGCTCATGCCCTCGGACATAAGAATGTGAACCTCGTATCCTTTTTGAGCGCCGATCATGGTGAGGGCAATTCCCATATTGCCACTGGTGGCCTCTAGAATGATTTTGCCTGGTTTAAGCTCACCCCTTTTTTCTGCTTGTTCAATCATATATAAGGCCGCTCGATCTTTTATGGAACCGCCGGGATTTTGTCCTTCTAGTTTTGCAAATAAATTTACATTTTTATTGCTTAGGATTTTGTCCAATTTGATTAGGGGAGTGTTGCCGATGGTTTGTAATAAATTTTTCATAATATTTAGATTAAAATTGAATAACTAAAAAACTCTCGGGGTTCCGAGAGCCTTGCTGAGTCTGAATATTTATAAATTATCACAAACACAAACAGGCGGACCTCGGAACGAATCCAAGACCGCAACAACAGTTATTTGTCTGATTGTAGGTGTTTGCTAGTTTCATGTTGTTACCATAGCATAAAATAAAAAAATTGCAAATCTAATAAAAGGAGAATTGCTTTGAGGGACTAGATTACGCTATTTTTGTATAAAGATAATTTTAACCAAATTCCTATGTGTAAAAAAATTACTTTTTTAAGTTTACTTGTGGGTGTGATGTTTTTGTTAGGGGGTTGTTTTTTGTTTGAACCGGAAGATTTGGTAGGACTGACTCCAGATGTTGGAGAAGAGGAGGATCCTTTGATGGAGGAGATTGATTTTTTCGTTGAAAATGCGGTGACTGATGATGAAGATCAAGAAGACGAAGAAGAGGAGGAAGAAGTGCCGATTGAGATTGTTTTTCCAGGAAATTGGGTTATGACGCTTGATGTTGAGGGAACTCCAGTGGTGAGTGAACTTTATGCGCATCCTGGTAGTCTTGATGATTACGATCATTACTACGGGACAATAGATACGATTCGGTCGTATATTGCGGGTGAGGTTTTAAGTTCCAAAGCCGGCTCAGCTAATTATGAGATCGATGGTCAAAGAATTGATATTACTGCTCATGATGCTAGTTCAAGTTTTACTGGAACTATACATCTAGATGGTTCAAAGCCTTATGTGCTTGGGACTTTTTACTTTACTACAGGCCAAAGCGGGCCATGGAGTATGGAGAAGCAGGATTAGTGAGACTTATCAGTAAGGTCGTCTTTAATCAAATATAGCAAGTTGTCTTCGATCCGATATATGAGTGGGGCAACAGTAATTTTGGGATATTTTAGGCGGAGCCTCCTGGCTTCACTAAAGGTGAAATCTATTTCGTCGCCGATTTCATACAGAGGAGAGTAGTGATGAAAATGTTTTTCGGCGGCCTCATGACTCCAACCAGCGTTTTTTACTAAGCCGTTGATAAATTGAGTTTTTTTAGATGTTAGATCAGACATGCCACAGTGATTATGTCCGATTAGAGCGAGGTGTTGAATTCCGCCAATGCCAATAGCGTATGAGACTTTAAATTCACTGTATTTTAAATTGGCCCCGCCAGCGCGGATAATAAAGGCAAAGTTTTCGGGGATATTTAATTGTTTGCGATTATCTATGCACATGCCAACTAACAGTTCTGCCTCTGAATAAGAGCCGTTTTGCAGGCCAAGATTGTGATACTCCAATAATCGACCGATAGGGGTGTCTTGATATTGGGGAGGAACATCACTTTTTGATGTTATGGGGATTAATTTGCTCGTCAAAAAGTTTGGGGTTAGAGTTTTCCAAATGATTGTAGCATAAGTTAGCGCGCCTCCTCGACCGGGCCATAAATGGCGGGAGAGTTCCCTGTGAAGCCGGCCCAGCCTCGATCTCCACAGCAGAAGTGCCACCATTCTCCAGGGTAGTTCCAAAGTCCTTCTGTGGCCATTAGATCGCGAAGTTCAAGTCTGTTTTTGCGAGCTTCGCCGGTTATTGAGGGATGTTCAGTCATGGTTTCTGGGACGAAATCAGGAAATCCAGTTCCATAATTAAGTTCTTCCCCAGATTCTAGATCATAAATACATAAATCAACGGCAGCACCAGTGCAGTGAGGAGCTAGATCAGTGGGGGCAACATATTTGAATGAGAGTTGTTCAATAGTTGCTTTATCATCAGCTTCAACTAGATCAGGGCGCTCAGTGCGTACTCTTGCTTTGGCTTCTTCTTGTAGTCTTTTTTGAACATGAAGAGGGCGAAGAGCATAGAAGATTTTTAAACCTAGGCCTCGTGGTATTAATTTTGCTTGAATTCGCTCGAGTTTTTCAAAAATACCTTTTCTGGCTAAAGGGGGTATTTCTGCAGGGTCTGAAACTTGTCCAGGTATGTTTTGTGGCATCCAAAGTTGAGGGATGTCTGTTAAGCGAGCAAGTGGTTCACCGCAGTCCTCGATTGGCACCTGGAGGCCTATCATGTTGTGTTCAACTAAATATGCTTCGACTAATTGCTGAAAGGCAAGAGGATCCATTTGAGCTGGATCGATCTCAAAAGGCGGCCTGCCCGGAATAGGGTGCATAGGGGTGGCCGGTAGATCGACCATGCGAAAATGATTTTATAAAAAAGGATGTGAATATATCACTTTGCAGGCTTTTGTGAAATAGAATTTTAAAGCCTTCCAATTAGATCCACAACTCGACAGGAATAACCCCATTCATTGTCGTACCAGGCTAGGATTTTAATCATGTTGTCGCCAATTCCCATAGTGGCGAGGCTGTCGACGATGGAGGAGTGCGGGTTTCCTTTGTAATCTATGGAGACAAGTGGTTTTTCAGAGTAGGCGAGGATGCCTTTGAGAGGGCCATTGGCCGCGGTTTTGAGGGCGGCGTTAACAGATTCGGCGGTGGCTGGTTTGTTGAGCGTAACCACGAGGTCTACGACCGATACTGTAGGGGTTGGGACGCGTAGAGACATGCCGTTTAATTTACCATCCAGTTCTGGTAGTACCATGCCAACGGCTTTGGCAGCGCCGGTGGTGGTGGGGATCATGGAGAGAGCGGCAGCGCGGGCGCGGCGCAGGTCTTTGTGAGGAAGGTCTAAAATGCGTTGGTCGTTGGTATAGGCGTGGGTCGTGGTCATGAGGCCGTGTTCAATTCCAAATTCCTCGTGCAGCACTTTGGCGACCGGGGCCAAGCAGTTAGTAGTGCAGGAGGCATTGGAAATTAAATGGTGATTTTTGGGATCGTAATTTTCGTCATTTACTCCGAGAACAACCATTAAATCTAGGTCTTTTCCTGGAGCGCTGACTACAACTTTTTTGGCGCCAGCAGTTAAATGCTTAGAAGCTCCTTCACGCGTGCGGAAAAAGCCAGTGGATTCTACGACAACATCGATGTTTTCTTCGGCCCAGGGGAGTTTTTCAGGGTCGCGTTCGGAGAGCACCCGAATTTCTTGACCGTTTACAATGAGTTTGTCTCCAGCAACTTTGATTTCAGCGTCTAGGATGCCGTACATGGAGTCGTATTCAAGTAAATGGGCCAGGGTTGGTAAGTCGCCTAAGTCATTGATGGCAACGATATCACAGGTGTTTTTTTCTAAATTAGCTCGAAAAACATTTCGGCCGATTCGGCCAAATCCATTGATTGCTACACGTGGTTTCATGATTCTTAAGGGTTAGAAGTTCGCAGAGCGCATTATAATGCTATAATGGTTAGGATGAAAGTCCTCCCATGCAATTCAGGCCTGCCTAGCCCTGAAGTGATTCAGGAGGCGGCGCGTATTTTGAAAGAAGAGGGAATAGTAGCGCATCCCACCGACACCTGTTATGGATTGGCCGCGGACATTAATAATGAACAAGCGCTTTTGCGGTTATATAAGATTAAGCAGATGCCGCTAGTTAAGCCGGTTAGTATTTTGGTACGTTCGTTGAAGGAAGCGCTTTGTTATGGGGAGTTTTGTGACTTGGCACTTCGGATGGCGGATGAATTTTGGCCTGGGCCATTAACTTTGGTGGTCCCGCGTAAGGATGCTTTGCCAGATTTTGTGAATCCCGAGGCAGGATGTGTTGGTTTACGGGTAATTGATGATCCGATATCTGTAGCTCTTTTGGATGCTATTTCAGGCCCGCTGTCCACGACTAGTGCCAATGCTCATGGTCAGCCAACCCCGTTTTCTGTTGATGAAATTACAGTTGAGCCGAATTTAGTGATAGATGCAGGATCTCTTCGAGAACATCATAAGCCTTCTACTGTAATTCATGTGGAAAAAGGTCGCGCTACAACGTTGCGACAAGGTGATTTGTTTGATTTGTATGCGGGTTTGATTTAGTCCTAAATCAAACCAGAGATGGCGTCGATAATGGCGGTAATAGATTCAAATCCAAGTGTAACAAGAGTTCCGGCGCATAAAACACCAATGGCTATTAGAAATAGAGCGGGCCAAAAACGAACTCCAAATAGAAAAGCGGCCAGTGATCCAGTCCAGGCCCCAGTAACTGGTAATGGAATAGCGACAAAGGTTATGAGGGCGAGGGCCCCAATTTCATTGAATTTAGCAGTGTGTTTATGGCGGGTCTTGTGAAAGAGCTTATTAAGCCAGCGATTAAAAAACTTAGAATGCTTCATTAAAAAAGTCGTAACTGGATCTAAAAATTTAAGAAGGATAACTACGATTAATATATTGCCCGTGGCTGACCACAAAAAAGCTTCCCAAAGAGGCATGTGAAAAGCTCCAAGCGCAATAGGTAGAGCTCCACGGATTTCAAGAATCGGGAGCATGCCAATCCCAATTGTAAGCAAAATATTGAGTAAGTGTGTTTCCATAACAATGATTGTTGTAGCATGGATTGAAGCGAGCGCAAAGTTATTAAATTTAGGTTCTTTTTTAGGATATGGCAATAAATTTTATTCGATAGCTAAAAAGTCGCTTGCGTAAGCCAAAAATCCCTTGTTTAAGCCGTTTTATGTACACAAAAATTGTACTTTAAACGCTAATTTTTGGAAATTTGGGGTTTTTAATCATTGACAAGGACCTTCTATATCCTTAATTTTGGGATTACACAAGCGTTCAAAAAAATTATACACAAGTTGTACACAAGTTTTGAACATTATAAGGAAAAAAAGTGCATCACAAACCTGTTCTTTTACACGAGACGCTCACACAACTTAACCTTCAAATAGGGGAGGCGGTTGTGGATGGCACGCTAGGCTTAGGTGGCCATGGAAAAGCCATCCTAAAAGTCATTGGACCAGAGGGTAGATATTACGGTTTTGACCTTGATATCGATAACCTTGCTGAGGCTAAAAAGCGTCTTCAAGAATTTTCCCAACAAACTACTTTTTTCCATGATAACTTTGCTCATTGTCATGATCGGCTTCATGAGAAAGGAATCGACCAAGTCGATGCCATTCTCCTCGATTTAGGACTTTCTTCTCCCCACATTGATGATCCTTCTAGAGGATTTTCTCTCCAGGAAGATGGACCACTGGATATGCGATTTGATCGTCAATCTGATGATTTGACCGCAGCTAAAGTGGTAAATACCTGGACAGAGTCTGACCTCAAAAAAATCATCTATGAATATGGAGAGGAGCGGTATGCTCCCAAAATTGCGCGACTAATTGTTGAACAACGGAAGGAAAAGCCGTTTACAGTTACTTCTGAACTTGTTGATTTGATTGGAACTTTTATGAAAAGCTCAGGAGATAAGCGAAAAGTAGCTACCCGAGTTTTTCAAGCGCTCCGGATTGTAGTAAATCAAGAACTTGATGTTCTAGAGAAAGCCATCCCTCCCTTGCTTTCTCTCCTTAATACTAACGGGCGCCTAGTGATTATTTCTTATCATTCACTAGAAGATCGGGTTGTAAAAAGAGCGTTTAAAGAAGTGGCGCGAGCCTGTATTTGTCCGCCGCAAGTCCTACAGTGTCAATGTTCAGGAAAACCTTCCTTTGAAATTCTTACCAAGAAGCCGATTTCTCCTTCTGATTCCGAGATTCAAGAAAATCCTCGAAGTCGCAGCGCTAAATTACGCGCTATCAAAAAAATATAACTCCCTTAAAACCTCCCGATGTCCCATCTAATGCTAACTCATCCGCAAGGAAACGATATGACTACCAACTTCTCTAAAAGAGGAGTGAATTTGAGTATTGGGCCGCTTATGGCCGTGATTTTGATGATGGTTTTAATTGGAATAATGGGACTTGTTTCGCTGACACATTTAAATGCCATGTCGACCAAAGGTTATGAAATTAATAAATTAGAAAGTGAGCATCAAGGTTTGGTTCAAGATGGTGAGATTAATGATATGTTGATTCTTCAAGCCCGTTCAATGAAAACCATTGAAGGGCATCAATTAGTTCAAAATATGGTTCGTCCTGATAATGTTTACTATTTGGAAAGTATTTCCGGGTTTGCAAGCGTGAATTAAGAGCGCGGTCCTGGTGCCGTACAGAATTAGGTTCATTATTCCATGGGTTAGGAATAAGCCATCCAAATCTCCCTCGTGGGTCCGTAGGGGGATTTGGGCTATGGCGTGAAGGGGAACCTGGGGTTCCCCCTCACGAGCTCCCCCTCCTAGCTGTTGTTCGCAAAAAGTAAGTTTCGCTAAGCTTTGGAAAATTTTTCTCGGGGCCCACGAGACCCGTGGGTGTTTGCGGCTCGTTGTGTAGTTTGACGATTTTCTGTCCCAGAAAACCTTAACAAAATTAACTCACGTTTTTGGTAGTTAATTGTTAAATTATACCATGTGCGTGCGCACAGATTTTCAGATTAGGATTCACCCCCGGGGGTGAATTTTTCTCTGTAAAAATGTTAAAAATTGATAAGGGTTGTCAAGGCCTTGGTGTTCAGTTGATTTTTACTCCTAATCCCAGTATCCTCATGGCGCTTAAAATCTAACCCATAGGATTATGGATCTCCCTGTTCTCGCTGAGTTGAATAAGGAAAACAACCCGCATCTTCGAGTGTTGCCATCTGGATTTCACGCAATTAACTTGCGCCAAATGATGTCTGTGGCTGATAAACATAATTTTGGAGTGGTGGCGATAAACCAGCGTAATAAATATATTATGCGCGCTACACTTGAGGCGGCTTGGCAAGTCAAATCTCCCGTGATTTTGGAAATTGCTGAAAGTGAAACCTCTTATTGCAATATGTATCCCGAGAGATTATCTGAATTGGCACATGAAATTATCCAAGAACTGATTGATAAATATGGTTACGCGGTGCCAGTTGGTTTGCATCATGATCATGTTCAAAAAGATACTGAAGGATGCACCCAGCGTTCTATTGAGGCTGGATTTACCTCAATCTTAATTGACCTTTCTAAGTTTTCTCTGGAAGAAAACATTGCTGGTTGCCAAGAAGTGGCTAAGAAAATTTATCCACTAGGAGTTGATTTAGAAGTTGAAGAAGGAGTGGTTCATTCCGTTGGTTCGGAGGAGGCCGAAAAAGTAGCGGCTGATGTGGAAAATTACTATTCCAAGGTTGAGGACATGCATAAATTGATGGCGGAAACTGGTGGAACAGGAGCCTCTTGTTTTATTGGAAATCAGCACGGTATTTATAAAGAAGAAAATCCACGAATTGGTTACGATCGACTCAAAGAAATCGCGGATTCTATTCGTCCGTTGGATGCTTACCCAGTTATGCACGGCGGAAGTGGTCTTAAACCGGAACAATTCCAAATTTTAGTGAATAACGGAGCGCGTAAAATTAATTATGCTACTTCAGTTCAAAACATTTTCTTTAAGCATACTCCGCAAGAACTCTTGGATCGGATGGATGCCAAAGGTGAGGAGATGGGCCGTCCACGACGTAAGGTTTATATGTTGTTTGAGGAGGAGTTTGATCAGCTTGATCATACCGCCGCTGTGGAGGAAATGACTGAGCATATTGCGATGATGATGACTGAGGCGTTTAATAGTGCAGATTGTGCCCAGCATTACGCTGAGATGCTTAATTTCTTATAACTCTTTAACTTTTTTAAAATGATTCGTGTCGGAATTAACGGATATGGTCGGATTGGTCGAGGAGTGCATCGTCAGGCGATTTTTTCTGATGATATTGAGGTTGTGGCTATTAATAGTCGGGCTGGAGCTGATTCGCACGCTCTTCTTTTGAAACGGGATTCGGTTTACGGGACATTAGATGCCGAAGTTTCTGTAGAAGGAGATGATTTGAAAGTAAACAATAAAATTGTGAAAGTTTTTCAAGAAAAAGATCCGGAAAATGTGCCCTGGGGCGATTTAGGTGTAGACGTGGTGATTGAATCTACTGGAAAGTTCACTAAACAAGGCGATGCTAAGCGTCACATGGTTTCTGGAGCTAAAAAGGTTTTGATTACAGCGCCGTGTAAGGATGAGACGGTCCAAACTTTAGTTATGGGGGTGAACCACAAAGATTACGATCCGCACAATTACAGTGTGGTTTCAAATGCGAGTTGCACCACTAACTGTTTGGCGCCAACTATGAAGGTGCTTTCCGACAATTTTGGGGTTAAGAACGCCGTGGTTTCGAGTATTCACGCGCTAACTTATACTCAAAACTTGCTTGATAATTCCAATCCAGGTGATTTTCGGCGGGCGCGGGCGACTATGTCTTCGGTAATCCCGACCACGACTGGTGCCATGGCCGCAATTTCACAGGTTCTTCCGGAATTGGAAGGTAAAGTTTGTGGTATGGCTTTTCGCGTGCCAACACTGTGCGTTTCTTGTCTTGATATGGCGGTCACTTTTGATCGAGAGGTGACGGTTGATGAGATTAACAAAGCTTTCTTAAAAGCGGAAAATGAGGAACTTACGGGCGTGCTGGGGACCTCGAATGAACCTTTGGTTTCTATTGATTATCGTGCGGATACGCGTTCGGCGATTGTGGATCTTTTGTCTACCAAAATTGTGAATGGCAATACTGCCCAAATCGTGGTTTGGTATGACAATGAATGGGGTTATATTTCTCGCGTGAGTGATCTTATTCGTTGGATTTCAGCGAATGGCAATTAGAGACTTTCATGTAATTGCAAAAGAAGTTTTTCAGTCTCTTCCCAACCAATACAGGCGTCGGTAACTGATACGCCGTATTTTAATTCATCGAGATTTTCAACGATTTTTTGGTTGCCTGGGAATAAATTGCTTTCGAGCATAATCCCAAAAATTGATTTGTTGCCCATTTGTTTTTGGGCAATTAAATCACGGACTACTAAATGTTGTTTTTCATGGTTTTTCCCGGAATTTTCGTGACTGCAATCGACCATAATACGAGGAGTGAATCCTTTGTCTTTTAATTTTTCTTCGCATTCTTCGATGTCTTCTACATGGTAGTTGGGTCGGCCGGCACCGCCTCTTAAAACAATATGTGTGTTGGGGTTGCCGGTGGTTTTTAGGATGCAGCAACTGCCGTCATCATCAACTCCCAAGAAACTGTGTCGGCTCTTGGCAGATTGCATAGCATTAATGGCAATGTTTAGGTTTCCATCACTGTTGTTTTTGAAACCAACTGGTGCGGATAAACCACTGGTCATTTGACGATGGGTTTGTGATTCCGTGGTGCGGGCTCCAATGGCGACCCAAGAAACTAGTTCCCCAACATAGGCGGCCGTAATTGTGTCCAAAAGTTCAGTGGCCACTGGTAAACCGAGTTCAGCAATGTCGATTAGTATCTGGCGGGCTAATTTTGTGCCAGCTTCAACATCGCGAGTTTCATTTAAGTAAGGATCGTTAATTAATCCTTTCCAACCGGTTGTGGTGCGTGGTTTTTCAAAATAAACTCGCATCATAATAAGCAGTTTGTCATCTAGTTTTTCTTGGAGGGATTTTAATTTTTCAGCGTATTCTAAGGCGCTTTTTGGGTCATGAATGGAGCAAGGCCCAGTTATTACTACAAAGCGATCATCCTCACTATTAAGGATTCTTCCAAAATCTTCTCGTCCTTGGCTGATAGTGTTCGTGGTTTTTTGAGAAATTGGGATTTCTTGGCGGATAGCACTGGGAGATATAAGTTTGGTAAAGCTATCAATGCGGATATTGTCGGTTTTTTTCATGTGATTTGTTTAAAGAGTTGCTACTTTTGTGATTTTTCCAACGAGGGGCGTGGCGTAGTCTAAGAATTTTGCAGTGACGCCATTGCCAGCTTCGTTAATAAAGTCGCGTGGCATGTCTTTGGTGACTTTGGCCACGTTTTTAAGCTCTGTTAATTTGGCTTCGGCGGTGTAGGGGGAGTTTGAGGTCCGTTCTAGGTAAACAGAGCCGGATTTGGCGTCGCTCATGGCAAATTTAACGGCCGCACTTCCTACTTCGCGCGCCTCGTCTGCATCTACTTTGCTAATAGTGTCAGCATAGGAACGTTGCGCATAACCCAGAGTGTCGGTCCTCACGCGCAACCCCTCATGTTTAGAATTCTTTTTAACGTGGTCAGCGAGTAGGTCTCCAAGTGCGCCGGTCCCAGAAAGTTGAATATTGCCGTGGGCATCAGTTTCGGTGCTGAATTTTTTGGCTAGTAGTTCGCCGGTTTCGTCCTTGATTCCTTCTGATACAGCAACAACGCAGCGACCGTAACGATCGACCACTTCATCGATTTCGCGCACCACATCTTTAAGTGACTTAGGAGCTTCGGGAAGGTAGATAAGGTGGGGGCCGGCATCTTCTTGGAATTTCGCGAGCGCGCTCGCGGCCGTAAGCCAGCCGGCATGCCGGCCCATAACTACGTCAATTTTTACCCCTTTTAGCGAACGGTTATCCAATTCATTGCCCAAAAAGCATTCAGCCACATATTTAGCCGCACTAGGGTAGCCGGGGCAATGATCTGTGACCCGGAGGTCATTATCAATTGTTTTGGGAATGTGAAAGGCCTTAAAATCATATCCTTTTTCAGCCGCAATTTCGCTGACAATGTGGGCAGTTTCGGCCGTGTCATTTCCGCCAATATAGAAATAGTATTT
>CAYYQE010000015.1:0-33429 GCA_964473745.1 uncultured Candidatus Peribacteria bacterium | reverse complement strand
TCTTCGACGGTTGGATTCTCCAAAATCTCCCACGAATCCCATCCCAAATACTCACTCGCCATCTCTGCGGTTTGTTCAATAGTAGTATGTTCGTACTGTCCAAAATAACTAACTTCCCAGTCCACCATGGCCAATTCATCGGCCTCAAATTCATCAATAGAAGGCCATTCTCCATTCACGTAATACCACGCCAAAAGTAAGCTCGCCTCTTCACACGCCTCCTGATAAGGCATGCCCCAATCACCATAAGGAGCTTGGGAGTAAAAAGGCACGCTCAAGTTCACGGCAAACGATAAATCCACTTCGTCCGCCACTGTCTCGTCCTCGGCCACTTCTTCCTCCACCTCCACTCGTTCCACCCTTTCCCTTCCCTCTCGGTCCGTAACTTCTACGTCACTTTTGTGTTGCGCTAATTTAAATTCAGAATACGAGCATCCGCTAAACATTATTACCAACATAATTGTCACTATTACTCGCCGCATAAATAAAAAGTTTTAATTAAAAGGAAAATCATATTAAGATAAGGAAAGTCATCTGTCTACCTTACCCTCCATAAAATGGAAAATCCAAACCAGATCCATCACGAACTTAAAGAAATTAAAAAGCTCTTAACAAACCAAGAAAAAAGACTAGCTCGAATCGAAGAATGGAGTGGACTCGGATCAGTTCCAGAACCCGCAACCTCGGCCGCTGACCAATCCGCGCCGCAAAAACCCAAAAAAACCAAAAAACCAGCCGTTTCCTGGGAAGCCCGCATTGGCGAAAACTATTTACAAAAAATTGGGGTTGTGGCCGTCTTACTTGGCCTTAGTTTCTTTTTGAAATACGCCTTTGATCAAGGGTGGGTTGGCCCCACCGGGCGAATCGTTATTGGAATTCTATTGGGGTTATCATTTTTAGGCGCTGGTGAATATTTCGTTAAAAAATATCAAAAATGGGCTAATGTCATGAGCGGCGGCGGAATTGCCATGCTCTATTTCAGCCTGTTTGCCGCGCGCAACATGTACGAACTTATTTCTGCGGAAACAACATTTGCTTTTATGATTTTGGTAACCGTGATCGCGGTATTGGCCTCGGTCCGGTACAACTCCCTACCCTTGGCGCTATTCAGCATAATTGGCGGCTACGTAACTCCCCTACTCGTCGGCTCCCCCGATCCTAATATATGGGTGTTAATTGTTTACGCTTACATGTTGTCGTTAGGAGTTTTAGCGGTCTCTCATTTTAAACAATGGCCCGCCCTACAGTTGCCAGCCTTTGCCTTTACCGCCGGATATTTAGTTTATTTTGGCGCAGAATCAGAATCTTTTTCCTCCACTTTAATTCTGCTCGCCATCTTTTTTGCCATTTATAGTGTGATGCCTTTTTATCATCACTTAGTTCAAAAAGAACCTACTAAAAAAATCAATTTCATCCTCACTTTACTTAACGCACTGTTTGTAACAGTAGCCACTTTTAGCCTTTTTGAAGAATACCACGAGAACTATTTAGGAATTGCCATGTTCTTCCTGGCAGTTGCCTATTTTGTAGAGTCAGCGCTGGCTTTTAAACGCGCCCCCCAAAACAAATTCCTCATGCTTCTTTTGATGGGGATTTTTGTAGCTCTCCTTACCATAATTATTCCAATTGAACTCGAAAATTACAAATACGCCATGACCGCCGCCCTTGCCACTGAAGCCACCGTGCTTTTCTGGGCAGGCTTAAAACTAAAGCTCGTTGGAGTTCGATATTATGGTGCCGTCATTCAAAGTATTGTTTTACTAGGTTGGATTGGCCTTCTTAGTGAATTTAATACTAAAACAGAAACATTTGTTTTTAACCCCTTAGTTGGGATTACACTTTTTATAATCGCTCTTTTGGTGGGCACTGCTTACCTTTACAAAAAACACCAAAGCGAATTAAGTGCTTCCGAAACATACAGCCGCGGCCTAGTCATTGTCCTCACCAATTTACTCGGGATTTTTCTGTTAACACATCAGGCTGGTCATTATTTCGACTTAGTTCAAGCTAACAACGAGTTTTTTAATTATCGACAAGCTAACCAGGCCACCCAAGTTACCATTTCCGTGATTTGGGCTCTTTACGCCATTGCTTTAATCGTGGGTGGAATAGCCAAGCAAATTAAACCTTTCCGCTGGATGGGCTTGTTGCTATTTGGCATAACGATTCTAAAAGTGTTCTTTGTAGATATGTCCGGCTTACCAACAGAATACAAAATCATTGCCTTTATGGTTCTTGGTGTCTTTTTGATAGGCGCCTCTTTTCTTTATCAACGTTATAAACACCTTATTCATGAAAAAGTTCTTTAGACCGCTCACCGCCCTTATTTTAGGCACTTTCTTGTTCTCCAGTTTGGCTTTGGCTTTTTCGGTAAACCAATTTCAGTACGTCAGTAGTATTGGGATGGAGGACGCGGAAAATAACGGCCCAGTTTGGCTTCCTGTTACCCAGGATGTACGCCAAGCTGCTTCGGTTTATGATTTACGCATTGCCGATAATGAAGGGACTGAAATTCCCTATGCAATTTTTACCGAAGTAGAAGAAAGTCTTGCCAGTCAAATTTCATTTAAGGAAGTTTCTTCAACTCGCGAAGCTGCTTTGGGTGAAAATTTTGACGCCACTAATATGTTAGATGGCGACAAAGAAACTTATTATGAAGCAGATTATTTAACAGATGTAGATACTACATATTTTGTACTGGACTTAGGAGAACCACAGTTCACCAATCAGCTCGCCATTACTCTTCAGGACTCTTCTAAATATTTAGAATCCTTAAAAATTGATTTGAGTAATGACGCAGCCTTATGGCGCGAAGCAGTTTCATTAACTCGTCCCCAAACAACAATTGATTATCCCGAAACTCTAGCTCAGTACATTCGCGTCACAGTTACTTATACCAACTCCTCGCTCATGATTGCTGAATTAGACGTGATTGGCACCACCGAAGCAAAACTTCTTTTTGAAGCCGTTGCCGGGGTAGCTTATAACCTTTATTACGGCTCAGTTATTTCTTCTGAAACAGATTACGACACAGATCATTTATTTACCACGATCGATACCCCAGCCGCCACTTTAGGCGAAAAAACTGATAATCCAGATTACAACTCAGATTTAGATAATGATGGGGTTGTAAACATACAAGATAACTGTCCTTTTATTGAAAATAACGATCAAATCGACAGTGATAATGACTCGCTAGGAGATGTTTGCGACAACGCTCCAGAAGATCGCAACCGAACTCAGTTTGATTATGACGAAGACGGAATTGGTGATGACGCTGACAACTGCCCTCTTCACGAAAATTCAGATCAAATGGACAAAGATTTAGATGGAATTGGTTGGGTTTGTGATGACGAAGATGCTGATTACACTATAAACAGCGAAGACAATTGTCTAGACATTCAGAATTGGGATCAATCCGATGTTGATGGCGATGGAATTGGCGATGAATGTGATGAGCAGGATGATCGTTTTACAGAGAAAAATCAGTGGATTTTGTGGGTTGTAATGGGCTTAGCTGCCGCGGGCTTACTCTGGCTTGGTTATCGTATGATTCAAAAAAAATAATTTAATAAACAAAGATAATTATGAAAAAATTTGACGATGTCGTCCTCCCTGAAATTAAAAAATACACTCAGGGCGCCGAACCAGAAGCCTACATTTATCTGGTTAAAAACGCCCCATGGCTTTTATGGCTTCTTTTAGGGATATTAGCGCAAACCCCTTATATAATGGCGGCTCACGGCGACCAATTTTTATTTATTCGCAGCAATTACGGGGGTAGTAAATTTAGGAACGAATACTTTATTTTAAATAAAAGCGACATTCAAGATGTGCGTCACAAAAAATTCATCTGGGCCGAATATATAACCATTATAAAAAGGGATGGTACGAAGCTGCGCCTAGTGGCTTCTGGCCTTTATAAACGCCTCGAGAAACAGGCTGAGCATTTAGAAAAAATTAAGCAAAAACTAGGGATTGTTGGGTGAATTTTTGAACCAAATGTGTCGTTGTCACTCCGCCCCCAATTTTTCTCAAAAAGCGTGAATTTGACATATAAGAGGGCGTGGAGGGTTTGAATTAAATCTACCCTGAAAATTTGTGCCCGGGCACAGATTCTTCTCTGTTAAATTACACCACAAAAACCTCTTCTAATTATTAGAATTGAGGCTATTTAGTCAAATTCGTGCATACTCATAACAGAGCAACTAAAAACTGGGATCTTTTTAGGAAGAATGGGCTTGACAAATCATGTAAAAATGATAAAATACCCTCCTTGCCCTAAAACCAATTTTTATGTCTGTCCGCCTCTCTCCAGACAAACTGCAACCCGCCATCGAAGGTCTCCTGAAACTTCAGGAGCGCCAAAAAGGAAATGTATTAGATATTTTAGAATCTTTGCTAGAAGAAACGCCGGTTTTTGATGACGCCATTGCTGGAGCTAAAGCCAGAATAGAGCCACTTCACCAAGCTGAGGCTACTCGTCTCAGCAGAAAAGAGGGCCTAGAAGTTTCCTTCGAGCATATGAGGCAAGCTCCTTGTCCTAATCCTGAACTTGAACTATTAAATGGGACTCGACATTCTAATCTTCGGCATTCTGCTTATGGGGTTATTACTGAGCACCGCAAGTTTTTTATGGATAGGTTGGACCAGGGCCATCATGGACAAACTGTTGGGGAACTATTAAGAGCTTTTCTTACTTGTGATCCTGGCTCAAAAGCTGGATTTATATCTCTTCGACTTAACCAGTGCCGGCATGAATCATATATGGTTAGCATTCTAACGGAACACCTTATTGAAGGAGCCCCCGATGTAGAGCCAGAATTAAGAGATTTTTTAATTAAAATATTACCAATTTTATTAGAAGTCAGAGGTTCTGAACAAGAATACACCATTGATGAGGAAAATTTTTCTGTAGAATTAGCCCCTCCCAGACAACCAAAGGCCAGGATTTATCCTGGAGAAAGGGACGTCCTAGAGAGGCCAGTTAACATTAGAGAATTAAGAGTCCCCAGAAACGGAAATCCCGATGAAAGATCACTCTATTTTGTCTTAAAACGTGTTTTGGAACAGGAAAGATATGGACTTTCTAAGGAACCAGGTTTTCGCGCCAAAGATCGCCTGACTTCGCCCGAGGGGATAGATGCTTTGGTAGACCTTATTGCTGGCGATCAAGCTAACACCCGAGTAACTGATTATGATGAATTTGCTCGCGCTCTAGTTGATGCTTCACGTCAAAAAATTAAGGACCAACTAGCAGCAAGTCTTCAAGAAAGCGCTTATCAAGAAATCATGGATGAAGCTAGTTTACAGTGGCCAGATCAGGCACGCGAATTATTTGAACAAACTAGACGCGATAAGGTTCGAAATTGGACTTCACAAGAAGCGGTTGAAGGCGCTGGCGGAGAAGAATTAAGCTCTTTAGCAGCAAAATGGGCCCTAGTAGACCAAACTAGAATGCCTTTTGTTGGGTGGGCAGCTCGCATTGGGATTGCCCTGGGAACACCACATCGATTTGCTGATTTAGATAAAGAATTTAAGGCAACTGAGCAAGATTCTCGCGTCCAAGACTTACATGATCTTTATCGCACGGCCGAACTTTTAATGAGTTATGGAAGGGCTTTATATGAGGAGGGAGAAGAAAGCCTAGGAGCTGAATTTGTAGTTTTGGCCGAAGCTTTATCAGTAGAATTGAAACAAGGAGTAAATAATTTAAAAGCCCGAGGCACGATTCCGATGTTACGCGAAGAAAGCCCTTTGGAAGTTTGGAGCCAAGTTTTACAAGAAATTGTTGATGAAATGGTTAATAATGTGGCCCCACCAGATACGGCGGGACGATTTATGGACGCCGTTAGGAGAGATTTAGGTTTTCAAAGAGACGCGAGAAAGGAAGTTTCTGCGGCTGGTCGTGTTGCCCGCCGCGCTAATCACGTCCCAAGCCAAAGATCTGCCGGGCCACAGCGTTCGGTCACTGACTCCGGCGAACAAACACCACCACAGCCGGGTGCTAGGCGTCCGCAGCGAGAACGTCAATAAATTACTCGCTTAGTTGTTGTATGGCCCAGGTCGCGTGTTCGCGCACAACATCGCTTTTGTCGTGCTTGGATAAGTTATGAAGAAGTGGCAAAAGTTTGGTAGCTCCCACATTAGCGGCTACCACACAGGCATTCCGGACCAATCCTTCACGTTTGGTTCTTTTCATTGGGGATCCAGCAAATTTTTCAGTGAATTCTTCATCAGTTTGCAGGCGCAAAATCTCTGCTAAAACCAAGAAATCACCCCCAATTCGACAGGTAAAAGGCTCATGAGCAGGATCTTTTGGAGCTGGTTGGGGCCCATTCATATTTTGCGGGCAAATTTCCTGGCAAAGATCACAGCCATAAAGCCAATCGCCAATTAAAGGACGTAATTTTTCTGGGATAGAACCACGATGTTCAATTGTTAAATAAGAAATGCAGCGCCGCGCATCGAGCTCATAAGGGCCAACTAAGGCGCCGGTTGGGCACGCGCCTCTACAAGCTTGGCAACGTTCACAAATTGTCGCTAATTCAGGTTTAGTTGGTGTAATCTCAAGGTCGGTAATCACCTCTGACAAAAACACAAAAGAACCAAATTCAGGCGTAATCAAGGTCGTATTTTCGCCAATTTCACCAAGTCCCGCGGCTTCGGCATAGGCTTTTTCTAAAACTGCTCCCGTATCCACATAAGTTTTGAACTGATTTTCTGGGAATTCCGCGCGCAAAGAGTGCGTCAATTTTTTAAGCATTTTTTCTAAAACCTTGTGATAATCCTGGCCATAAGCATAGCGGGCGACCTGACCAGTAGATTGGCTGGATTTGGGGGCCGCGGCAACACGCTCGGCCGCTTCAGTATCCGGGTAATCCGCTTCCCGCGGGCCTCGAAAATAGTTAATTCCCAAGCAAATAACAGATTGGGCACCGGGCATTATTTGAGTTACGGCGCGCCGGCGTGCTACATCGCGCTCCAAATAAGCCATTTGGCCGGCGCGCCCCTTTTTTACCCAGCCCTCGTATTTCTCAAAAGCACCCTTTGGCAACTCCGCTGGCGCCACGCCCACTAAGTCAAACCCCACTGCTTTTGCTAGTTTTATAATTTGGTCCATATATACCCATTTTAAGGAATAAATCCTTGAAAAAGAAGCTCAAATGTGCTAGAATTACTAGATAAATTTAATATCTTTAAAACCAAAACAAAATGTCACCATCCAAAGAAAGTATGCGTCCTCGCAACACCGAGGCCGAAAAAGCAGAAAAATGGATTGAAAAAATGAACGGACAAGTCCTCTCTTCCATTGACGTGGAGGACGAACGTTTAGATATCCAAAACAAAGGTAAAGTTGAATTTACCTGCGAAAGTCCACACGGTTGGACCGAAGATTTTTCACAAGCTGTCTGGGGACCTCCTGAAAACAAAGACAAGCGGTTTGCTGAATTAAATCACGCCCAAAAAAATCTAGTTTTAAATGCTTGGATGATGCTAGCGCATCAAGGAATTAGTTTACAGAATCAAACTGGAGTTGAATGGGAAGTAGATTTCGATCAAAACCCACCTTCTTACAAAATGAAAGACCGCAAAGGCGCTCGCGAGGGCAGCTTTGTTCAGCCAGAATATCAAGAGGAAATAGGTCACACTAGGGAAGCCATTGACGAGCTTCACCAAACTGATGTTGCTCGTAATGTAGAGTCAGCTCCTGGCGCTGTTGACCCCACTGTTTTAGACGACAGCACGGAAAAAGGCAGCATTATGCATGTTTTGGATGCTGTTGGTCACGGTGATTTAGCCACCAGGCAAGCCCGTGTTAACTACTTTAAATCAGGGCAACCACATCTTTCAGAGCCAGTTTCTGCTGACGAAGACCCTCTTCTTGCTGAAGAGCGTGCCGGTGTAAATAAATATCTAGTTGAAATGTTAGGCCAAGAAAAAGCCGAAAAATACCTTATCGACATAGAAACCGGTGAAGGTTATCGCGCTACTGCTGTTCAAAACAGAGCTTGGGTCCAATACATTCGCTACGATCGTTACGAAATTTTAGACACCCCAGAGCAAAAAGAAAAACATGCGGAACAGGTTGCTGGCTTGCTAGCCACCATTGAACAAGCTGGCAAAGCAGTTCAAGCAATTGTCCCAGATTTCTTAGATGGTGATTTTGCTGAATATCTTACAGCCAATGTTTTTGTAGAATCATTTTATGAAGAAGGCGGTGAATGGAAATTCACTCTTGGTTATGATTTCAAAAACAAAAGAACCGGAAAATCTATTTTTGAAGACGGCCCAAGGTTTGTCGATGGAGACTATATCGGCGATGATCTTGAAAACAATATCCCACGCATTGTTGGGGAAGATATTTTTGAGAAAGAACAAGAAAGTATGACCGCGGCCATCGGAGAAGAACAAGCTCACCAAAAAAGCCTAGAACCAAGCTTTAAAGAAGACGGAGAAAGGCTAAGAGCTGGTGAAACTGAACGAAAACAAGTGCAAGAAATGGTAGAAAGTTATCTTGCTACCAAGCATCGAGTCCCTCGCGGCACAATCGAGGTCAGATGGGGCAAAGTGGGTAAATTTGGAAGCCGAAAACGTTTCTTGGAAGTTACCTGGAAAGACGCTCCCGAAGGACTAGAAGACATAACGCAGGCCTCTGATGAACGATTTGTGCGAACAACTATCCCTATGAAAGCCTTGTCTACTTGGCGCGGCCAGTGGGATGAAATGTTCGAAGCCTTTGAAGCTGAGTTCCAAAAAGTAATGGAAGTCGGCCCACAAGAAGAACTCACTCTCCCGGGTGACGATCTTCGAGAGCCTGGTCCAGACGACATGGTAGATGTTGAAAGTCCTCTAGAAAGAGAGGACAGACAATATGTTACCCAAGCTTTAAATCGTGGCGAAAACGCTCTTGCAGACGGCAATTTAGAAGAAGCTAGTAATCAACTTTCCAAGGCAGATTCTAGGCTGGATGATCTTGAAGGGATCGTTCTTACCCAAAGAGAAACCACCAAAGAATTAAGAACAAGAAGGGATGCCCTAGCCGAAGCAATAGATGCCGCTGAATGGGAAAAGTCTAACGCTTAAGCATTTCAAATTGAATTAATAGTGAGATAAAGGCACAATAGAAATGCCTTTATTCACTAATCCATTTTCATGCAGGTAAACACCTTTTCAAAGCACCTTACCGACCTTGAAAAAGAACTTTTTGAAGACTATTTAAGCAAAAAGTTGCCCCATTTTGAAAAATTCTTAACGCATTTTGACGCTGATGAAGTCAAATTAAATGTCACCGCTGAAAAATTCACTCGTAAAGACGCCTATAAGGTAGAAATGTTTATGGAGTTACCCAAAGCTGTTAAACACAAACCACTTTATTCTAGTGAAGATAGCCGTGACTTAAGAAAGGCTGTTGAATTTTCCAAAGACAAACTCGTTGAACAAGTCAAGAAAGCAATTGAAAAAATGCAACGCCAACACCTACATGCGGCCTAAGCAGCCCATTCATTTATGAAAAGAATTTATTTAGATTACGCGGCCACTACACCAGTAGACCCTCAAGTTTTTGCGGCCATGAAACCGTATTTTTCAGAGATTTTTGGGAACCCGTCGAGCCTTCACCCCACCGGGCAAAAGGCAAAAAAGGCAGTTGATCAGGCCCGAAAAACAATCGGAAAAAATCTAAACTGCTCCCCCAATGAAGTAGTTTTTACTGGGAGCGGAACCGAAAGCAATAATTTGGCTATTTGGGGGGTGGCTAGGCAGTTTAGTGGCGGTCATATTATCACCACAGCCATTGAACATGAATCAGTTTTAGAACCTGTTAAGGAGCTCCAAAAACAAGGGTTTAAGGTCACTTTTTTGCCAGTAGATAATAATGGGCTCATTGAACTCGAAACTCTTAAAAAAGCCCTTCAGAAAGACACAATTTTAGTCAGTATTATCTACGCGAATAATGAAATTGGAACAATTCAACCTATTAAGGAAATTGCTGAATTTTTGCGGTCCCAAAACACCACCAAAAATCCCCCATTATTTCACACGGATGCTTGTCAGGCGGCCGGAGCGCTTTCTTTAGACGTACAAAAACTTGGTGTTGATCTGCTTACTTTAAATGGTGGGAAAATCTATGGTCCCAAAGGAATTGGCGGACTTTTTGTAAAAACTGGGATTAAGCTCAAACCTCAAATTTATGGTGGTGGCCATGAGCGCGGCCTGCGTTCAGGCACCGAAAACGTCCCCGGAATTGTCGGGTTCGGGCAAGCTTTAAGTCTTGCTCAAGAAAAACGGGCCTCAGAATCCAAACGCCTTACAACTCTCCGGGACAACCTGTTAACAAGCCTTCAAAAACAAATCCCAGACCTTTTTGTAAACGGAGACCTAGAGCATCGCCTTCCTAATAATCTCAATTTAACAATCAAGGGAGTTGAAGGCGGGATTTTGCTCCTTCGCCTTGATGCCGAAGGGATTGATATTTCGACTGGCTCTGCTTGCACCGCTGGACAGATAGGTCCGTCTCATGTGCTTTTGGCTCTTGGTCGAACCAAACAGGAGGCCCACCAGTCAATTCGCCTTAGTTTGGGTCGTTTTACCATTGATCAAGACATTGCTCATATTCTCGAAATTTTCCCTAAAATTATTGCTGAAATTCGCCAAGAATCCGGAAGTTATTAAAATCTTAAAAAATCCCTCCCATTTCACCTAATTTTCCTCTACACTCTTAAGGCTATGGAACCTGTACAAATTATAATCATTATCGGAGCAGTCGTGTTTGGTGGCGTTGGAACATATTTCTTTACAAAAGGAGGAGGTTCCAAAATTTCTCCAGCGAGCATTAAAAAAGAGGCTGAACATATTGTAAAAGAGAGCCGCACCCAAGCAACCGAGCTTCGGAGCAAAGCCAAATCTGAAATTGCCCAAGTTAAACAAGCGGCCCGCGAGGAGAATAAACACCTAGAAGAGCACCTCAAAAGATTAGAAGAATCAGCCAAGTTAAAGGAAAAACACGTTAATAGCCGAGTTGATAAAAATAAAGAAGTTTTGAGCTGGCTGAAGGTAGAAAAACAAATGATTAAAGAGATGCAGACCGAAATTGAGCAAGGCGCTCACAAAACTATCGAAATTCTTTTAGGACAATTAGGAGTTACCAAAGAAGAAGCGGTTGAATCAATCAAAAAAGCCATCACCAGAAAAATCCTAGCCAGAAAAGATACTTTTATCAAAAATCGCGAAGAAGAAGCTGAAGAAGATTCCCTTAAAAAAGCTAAAAACGTTTTAATTGGAACCATTCAACGCTACTCAGACAAAAGTTCTGCCGATCACAATCAGACCTTTGTGGAAGTCAAACACGAGCGATTCAAATTAGATCTAGTTGGCCCTAAATGCGAAAACGTCAAACATTTAGAAAAACGCAGTGAAGTAGAAATTATTTTCAATGATTACCCCAAAATAATAACTGTTGGCGGATTTAATTTGGTGCGCCGACATATTGTTAAAAAAGCCATTGAAATCCTTCAAAAAAAGCGAAGTCGAATCAACCCTAAAACAATTGATAATACTCTGGTAGAAGCCCAAAAAACTGTGGGCAAAGCCATGGTGAGCAAGGCCCGCGAAGCCATTAAAACAGTAGGACTCAAAAAAGTCCCCGATGAAGTTTTAAAGCATATTGGGCGCCTTCATTTTAGAACCAGTTACGGACAAAACGCTTTACGACACAGTTTAGAAGTAGGCATGTTTGCCGGGTTAATTGCCGCTGAAGTTGGAGCTGATGTTCAAAAAGCCCGCGAAGCCGGATTTCTTCACGATATTGGAAAAGCTCTTTCCGAAGAAAGTGACAAGGGCCACGATGTTCTTACCAAAGAAATTTTAGAAAAAAATGACTATCCAGAAGATATTGTACACGCGGCTTGGGCTCATCACGAAGGTGAGCAACCCAACAGCTTAGAAGCCAAAATTATTATGGCTGCTGACGCTTTGTCAGCTAGTCGACCGGGCGCCCGCCTAGAATCTTTGGAGCGTTATTTACAGCGTATTCGAGAACTAGAAGCTACAGCCGCCTCGTTCCCAGGTATTCAAAAAACTTTTGCTTTATCAGCTGGGCGAGAGGTCCGCGTTATGGTTAATCCCGATGAAATTCACGATGAAAACATGGGAGGTCTTGCCCATGATATTGCGGAAAAGATCGAAGAGAAATTATCTTATCCAGGAAATATTAAAATTAATGTTATTCGAAAAATGTTGTTCAAATCTCGAGCTAAAGGGAAAGAAGAAAAAGTTAAATCTAAATAACAAACTTTTTTATGTTTGGATGGTTCAAAAAAAAGGAAGAAAAAAAACGAAGCACCGTTGATAAAATTGTTATGGGAGCCATTATTGGAACGGCAGTTGGATCAGTAATTGGCCTGACAGTTGCCCCTAAAGAAGGAAAAGAAACCCGCCGATTTTTGAAAAGAAAATTTAAAAAAAGTAACGAATTTGTTGATGAAGACGTTAAAGAGATTGGGAAACTAACCAAAGAAACCGCCACCGGATTATTTAAAATTGCTAAAAACCTTTTAAACCGAAAAGAGGCTGCCAAGCCCACGCTACTCAAAAAAATCCCCAACGAAGATGTCGAAGAAGAAACTCATTGGGCCATCCCAGATCAAGAAAATCAAGAAAAATAGTCTTTATTTAAAACCAACCTAAAAATATGGAGATTGCGAATCTTCTACTAATCATGGTGATCGTCTGGGGGACCGGAATTCTATTCCGAAAAATCCACCTACCCATTTTACTGGGAGAGTTAATGGCTGGTCTTATTTTTGGGCCGGCTTTATTTGGGATTTTTCAAGATAGCGAAAGCATCCAGCTTTTGGCTGAGCTTGGGATCTTCTTTTTAATGCTACATGCCGGACTAGAAACTAGGCCGCGCGATTTACTTAATTGTTCCAAATGTGCTCTGGCCATTGCCTTAGGTGGGATTGCGTTGCCGTTAGCGCTTGGAACAGGGACAGCCATGGTTTTTGGAAGTAATTTAACAACCTCGCTTTTTGTTGGAATGGCTCTTTCAATTACAGCGATTTCGGTGACCACCAAAGTGTTTAAAGACTTTAAATATAATAATTCCAAAATCGCACATATGGTTATGGGGGCCGCGGTAGCAGATGATATTGCGGCTTTTGTTTTGCTTTCTATTTTGTTGGGTGTGGTGAGTGGCGGCGGGTCAATTAGTCCAATGGAAGTAATGTTTCTAATTGGGAAAGTGGTCTTATTTTTTGGTGGGGTGATTTTAGCTGGAAAACATTTGATCCCCTTGTTTCGACATGTTTTTAAGAAAAAAGGACACAAGGCTTTTACTTTCACCTTAATTATTGGTCTGGCTTTTGGCCTTCTGGCTGAATATATTGGGCTGCATTATATTTTAGGGGCTTATTTGGCTGGTTTATTTGTAAAAGAAGACCTGCTTCACCCCGATGTTTATAAGAAAATTGAAGATCGTTTATTTGGATTAAGTTATAGCTTTTTAGGCCCAATATTTTTTGTAAGTTTGGGTTTTCATGTTGATTTTACAATTTTGAAAGACCCGGAAGCCTTGCTGTTTTTGATTAGTATTATTGGAGTCGCTATTATTGGAAAAGTGTTTGGGGCCGGAATTATGGCCCATCTTTTTGGAAGAGGTCGACGAGAATCATTGATCATTGGAATTAGTATGAATGGGCGTGGTGCAGTCGAGCTAATTATCGCTGTTATCGGGTTGGAATTAGGCCTTATTGATGAAAAAATCTTCTCGGTTTTGGTGTTTATGGCCTTCTTTACAACCTTAATGACACCAATCACATTGAAGTTCTTACTCAAAGCTCATGGAAAACGTCAATTGCTTGACACTGAATATGAGGGGGTTTAGGCTCTCATCTAAAGTAATAATCAAATGACCAAATCTACTTCAAAAAACCGCCTTTTCTCCCTTGCTTTTTTAGGAGTTTTAGTCGGTAGTACAATTATGGGTTTTGCGCTGCAATTTGGCTTGGCTGGCAAAGTGGCTCCCGGAACCGTTGTGACCAATAGCAACATTAGCTTTCAAGAAGCAGAACAAGCCCAAGAAGAATTAAGTGTTTTTTTAGATGAATTTGAAAAAACTACAATCAATATTAGCTTTCAAGAGAATCAATACGAATTTTTATTAGATGAATTAGGAATAACTCTTTTGAAAACCGAAATCATTGAATCAATCCCAGTTATCAAACCAGTGACTTCACTTTTATCCCTTGATGACACTGTTTTGGGAGGAAAAAAAATCAAAGCCCAATTTGACTTAGATCACGCTCAAATGGAAGCAGCTTTAAATGAAAAAATAATTAATTTAAATGTTGCCGCTGAAGAGCCTCGCATTACCTGGAATAATTATATCGGAGATTTTGAATTTACCGCTGAACAAGCTGGCTGGGAATCTGATTTAGATGAGTTTGAGGAAACACTAAAAAAACAAATTACAGAGTTCGACTCCTCCCCTCTAGAAATAACTTTTACTGATTTAATTCCCGGTGTTACCAAGCAAGAATTAGAAGCTCAAAAAGAGGATTTAAAAGAACAACTCACCCAAAATATCGAAATTTTTACAACTGAAGATGATTGGGAAATCAAATGGCTCGAAAATCTCCACTTGCTCAATTTTGAACCCGTAAACGACCCACTAGCCGGAGCTCAAATTGACATCCAAATAGATCAAAATTTAATGGGCGAACATTTACAAAGATACCTAGCCCCAGAAATCGAAGTTGCCACCGAAGACGTTACAATTTTGGTAGATGACAGTGGCCATATTTCATTTGCTGGCACCGCGGTTAACGGGATGGGTATTGAGTATGAGATTTTTTATGAATTTTTGGAATACGCCCTAAATAACGGGTTGCAGCGAGTTGAAATTCCTCTCAGCGAAACAGCAGCTAAGGTATATGCCCCGGCTGAGCTTCGAGAATTAGGAATTAATGAATTAGTAGCTCATGGTTATTCCAGTTTTTATGGGTCGCCTTACAACCGTATTCACAATATAAAAACCGCCATTGACCTGTTTGATGGAGTTTTGATAGCTCCGAATGAGACATTTTCTTTTGGGGATCAGTTGGGCGTTGTAGATGGCTCAACTGGATATGCTAAAGAGTTGGTAATTAAAGAAGGCGAAACTATTCCAGAATATGGTGGAGGGATTTGCCAGGTGTCTTCGACCTTGTTTAGAGCAATTCTATTTGGAGGCTTCCCAATTGTGGAAAGGAGTGCTCATTCTTACGCTGTTTCTTATTATTCTTACCCGTTAGGTTGGGGCTTGGATGCCACGGTTTATCCTCCGGCTGTTGATCTTAAATTCACGAATGACACGGCTCACCACATCCTAGTAGAAGCATATACGGATGGGTATTTAGCAACTTTTAAGTTTTATGGCACGAACGATGGGCGCGCCGCCACGATGGACGGGCCCTACATCAGTAACCGTGCCGGCGCGCCACCCGACATCTACGAAATCACTTCTGAACTCGAACCCGGAGAAATCGAACAAGTTGATTCTGCGCACAACGGCTTCACAGCCACTTGGAATCGCCAAATAACCTATCCGGTTGATCACCACCTCTATTCCGGCCAAACAACCGAAGAGGTCATTATTAGCCCGTATACCCCCTGGGCTGCTAAATATTTAGTTGGTGAAGGAACCGAGGGCTTTTAAAACATAGCCCGTAAAGTCTCCACATCATCGGATTCTTGATGTAGCAAAAATACTTGGTCACGACCTTCTGAGTAGCGCTCTATGTAGTGATCAGTTTTCCCTTGCGGATCTAGCAAATGCCAAGTCCCCCTCTCCCGAAAACTATCATCATAAACATCCCAGTTATCTTCCCTCCGGAGACCTGTTCCTTTGGGCAAATAAGTCACGGTAGCAAACGGACTAATAGGCGCTTCTTTAGAGACATCAAAAGCTTTCCGCGGAATAACCCATCCCCCTGGAGCCCGGAAAAACAAAATTGGATAATCAACTCCCAAAACATCATTAATCAGTCTTTTAAAATCCATAAAATCTTTTTCTAAATAGCGCGGATTATAAATATCACCCTGCTGACTTAAAACATGATCCATAGTGTGATAACCAATGATATGACCACGCTCCGCAATCATTCGCACGTGGTCAGGGTGTTGACGCACGTTTTTCCCAATTAAATAAAAAATAGCCGTCACTCCGGCTTCTTCCAAAATATCCAAAATTTCTGGTGTGTTTTCGTTTGGACCATCATCAATCGTAATCATATTATTAGACATATTTCCCATTAATCGATGCACAAACTCAATCGACAATTCCGACATTTGTGGGTGTCTTTCCAAAAAATCTTGAGCCGCACAAAGCGCTAAAAAACGATTATTAGGATTTGTAGCATCAAGCTCAAAACCAGCGCTAGTTGCTACAAATAACTCTAATTCCTCTTCAAGATCAAGATGCTGTTCAACATCAGGTTTCAATAAATAATTTGATTCTACGTCCCAGTAAGAATCCCCAATCACGATATGCAAGCGCAAAAACAGTAATAACGCCATATTTTGTGACGGCAAACCAGCAAAATCCTTTTCTAATTCCGAGGCATTAAATTCCGGTTTATTCGCAAACGTCCGTTCTGCAAACCCCATTAATCCGTCCGCCAAGGCTTTATCAAAAATCTCAATTCGCGCCTCAAAACTGGCATCCCCTCCTAAAAATTCAATAAAACGAACCAAAGAAGGGTCATGCCGCAAAATTTCAGTTTGCTCTAGATCTGATGAAAAAGTTTCTGGAGGAGTCATAAAATATAATTTAATCATTACATTATACCTCAAAACAGCAAAGATGGCAAACGCCCCTCCTTGAAAAACTCTTTCAAAAATGGTACAATTAACAGATATAAAAATAAAAAAATGGGTGAAGAAAAAACACCAACTACGATTACAACACAAACAGCCCCAAAACGGGCTTTAAAACTGATGGAACTTTATGCGGAAATAAATCAGCAAGAAGTCGCTTTTACCCTTGAAGAAGGAGATTTATTAGCAGCAAGAAGTCATGATGAAATTACCACCAAATTCCCCAACTTAAACCGGGAGGAAGTTGGGAAAATTAATGAAGCTTTGATTCTCAGTTTAATACAGCGTAAAGAACAAGTTTATTCCGGGTTTGATCCTAATCGGGTAAATATCGGAGATGAAATCACATATCAATTTTTGGATAATGGACAAGTTAGTTTTGAATATTCAGGAGTAGATGGGAATCATGGAAAAACAATTCTAAGCATTAAACCCGAACATAGCCAAGTAATTGCGGCCCAAACAAATGCACAATTACAGGACTTAAAAGCAGAGTTTCAACAAATAGTCATGGAGTCTCAGCCAAAACCTAATTTACAAGCTAGAGGGCGCATTGATCCCGAGGCTCAAGCTGAAGCAGAGGCCCAAGCAGAGCGAGAAGCTCAAGCAGAGGCCCAGGCTGAAATAGAAGCTCAAGCCCAACGAGAAGCCGAAATTCACGCCAAAGCAGTTAGAAATGCCATCAGTGCTTTAAGGCTCAGTAGTACTTTTCAAAAAGCAGTACTAGCAAACGTGCCAAGAGAAGAGCAAAAAGAATTTTTAAGGCAATATAGCGAAGAACTAATTATTAGTATGGAATTAGCAGGTATTCAAACCGCCCCGGGGAACATTGCCTATGTAATTACCTCCAGATTAATGGAGTCTGCTTTTCAACCCCGAATTAGGCGCAATGGTGAAGAAATGATAGCGAAAATGTACCGCGAATACGGAAACAAAATAAGAGCAGTTGAACTTGCCATGTATCTCAAGCCAGATCTTAAAAGAAAATACGAAGCCTACAAAGAAGAGCTTAGTCAGTGTCGATACGAAGATGAAGTCTATGCTTGGTCTCAAAAGTTAGCTGCTGATTTAGAGTCTGAAGAACCTGGTAGCCTGGGGGCCATAATTCGTGATGATAGTTCTTTGCGGGAGCCTGTGGAAGCGCTTTTAAAAGAATTTTATGGCGAAGAAATAACTGGAGACCCCTTAGAATTTGTAGCTTGGAAATGCCGCCACAAGCCCAGCACTATTGGTCGCCACCAAATCAATATCGATATAACACTTAGCAATGCCAATAAAGACGTTGCTAATATTGCTAATCATCCCGAGTGGAAGCGCTTAGTTACCTCGGAAGAATCTATTGATCGAGATCTTTTAGTTCGATCATTATTTGAACATGACAACGAAGACTCTAGTTTACTTCCTCGCCATATAGCCGAAGGATTCATATTGCATTATTACATGAAGCCAATCATTGAAACCAATGACTTAAATGGAAATGGCGAAATAGATGATAACGAAATGAGTTTTATGGGAGCAGACTATTATGCCGGGTTGTACGCCAGTCGAAACGCGGCTGTTCAAGGCGCTTTAAACAATTTCCCTCAATATTCGTTAGTGGTAGATGGGGATTTATGTTTTTATGATGTGAATGGCGAGCCAGACTTAAAGCGAATGTCAAACACCATGTTGGCCTTAACTAATTTTGCCACGACCCTTTCCCCAGAACAAAGAAAGGGCCTAAGCCCAGATTTATTTGTAAAAACTTTTGTTAGACTTAGTAAACAACCAGACTTAGAAGATCACCCACTGTGGCAGATATTGATTGTTGATCCGGGGAAGCCCTTAAGAGTGATTCCTGGCGAGGCTTTAACAGATGGCGCTGAAACTAAAATAGAAGGATTTGGAGTTGATAATACCTACCAATACGCTGATCGCTCCAGGGCGGCCCAACAAGTTTACAAAAGACGCATGACAGCTTAAGGGTCTCTGTTTGACACCTTCTCCTGATGCAGGCTACAATCAAAGCCAGTGTTTTAACGATGTTTCATGGCTCAAAAACAACACCTTCTCCTAGTAAAAATTCCGCCTGGCAAAAATGAAGAAGCAAGTTTTGAACAAATGCTTGAGAATATTTACGAAACAATGACTAATGCGTCCGTGGCTTTTGAGGTTGTTTCCATGCATCAGCATATTTATTTTTATGTGCGGGTAGAAACAAAGGTCAAACATCTTATCGAAGGGCAAATTTATGGACAGTATCCAGATGCCGAAATGTTTGAAGTTAAAGATTATGTTGAACCTGATAAAATAACCGCGGCTGGGCAGGGTTTTGCTTGCGCCGAAGTTGTATTGGAACGCAGTGATATTTATCCCATCAAGGACCATCGCAAATTTGAAGGAGATTCTTTGGCTGGAATTTTTTCGGTGCTTTCCAAAGGCGCTGAAGGCGAAGAAATTTGGCTTCAAGTAACCTGTAAACCAATGGCTGATGACTGGCGACTCAATTTTGGGCGCCGCATTAAAATGCGTATTCTTTCCTTGCGCAACATTTTTCGTTTACGCGATTATTTAAAACTAAAAGGGAAAATAGCTCTCCGCGCCACTGAAAAAGAAGAATTCAACAAAAAAGCCGATAAAAATTCTTATAACGTCAACATTAGGATTGGTTATGTCGCAAAAACCCAGGGTGAAGCTGATATGAAAATCGAATCCATCAAACGTGCGTTTCAACAATTTAACACCACGGATTTCAATCAGTTAAAAGGAGTAAAAGTTGGCCGCAATTCTTTTCTGAAAAAATATAAAAACGGAGCTGTAGATAGTGGGTTTTTATTTACCACCGAGGAATTAGCCACGATTTATCACTTCCCCGAGCCAGATCAGGTCCCGCATATTGTGCATGTAGTTTCTCGCAAAAAAGAACCGCCAGAAAGTCTACCCAAAGAAGGCAATGTGCCTCCAAATGATCTTTCTGTTTTTGGCTCTACCAACTTTCACAATCAAAACATTCGCTTTGGGATTAAACGTATTGACCGCCGCCGCCATCTTTATGTGGTCGGGAAAAGCGGCACTGGTAAATCCAAAATGCTGGAACTTTTAATTAGCGCTGATATTCAGGCTGGCAAGGGGGTAGGGGTGCTTGATCCGCACGGTGATCTTGTTGATAATATTCTTAAATACATTCCTGAACATCGCATCAAAGACGTAGTTCTTTTTGATCCGGGAGACATGGAGCATCCAATTGCTTTTAACCCGTTAGCGGGGGTAGATCCGGAATACCGGATCCGCGTCACGATTGGGTTTGTAGAAATTTTTAAAAAGCTATTTGGCGCCAACTGGACGCCGCGCTTAGAACACGTTTTGCGCTACACAACATTGGCTCTTTTAGACTCCCCCAACACCACCGTGCTTTCGATTCTCAAGATGCTTTCCGACAAAAATTATCGCCAAAAAATCGTAGCCAATATTCAAGATTCAGTAATTAAGAATTTCTGGGTAAATGAGTTTGCTGGATGGAGCGAAAAATTCGACAACGAAGCTATTATGCCGCTCCTCAATAAAGTCGGACAATTTGTCTCTACAAACCTGATACGAAACATTGTTGGGCAACCCGAAAACAAAATCGACATCCGCGACATTATGGACAACCAAAAGATCCTTTTGATGAAAATCTCTAAAGGTAAATTAGGAGAAGAAAACTGTGGACTCATCGGGGCCATGATGGTTACCAAAATTCAACAAGCCGCCATGCAGCGTTCCGACACCGCCGAAGAACTTCGCAAAGACTTTTATCTTTATTGTGATGAGTTTCAATATTTTGCCACGGAAACTTTTGCTGAAATTTTGTCTGAAGCACGCAAATATCGCTTAAATTTAACCATGGCTCACCAGTATATGGGACAGCTTTCCGACCTGGTTAAGACCACGGTTTTTGGTAATGTTGGCTCGATTGTTAATTTTAGGGTTGGAGCTGAAGATGCCGTGATTCTTGAAAAGGAATACACCCCCAAATTTGAAGTTCGCGATATTATTAATTTAGGTGTTCGAGAATTATATTTAAAAATGTCTATTGATGGAGAAATCAAAGACGCTTTTTCTGCTCGAACCATTGACGTTCCAATTATTAAAGAAAACTACGCTGATCAAATCATTGCCGCTTCTCGCAATAAATATTGCCGTCCCCGCGCTGAAGTTGAAGAAACCTTAAAATCCTGGGAAGAAGATGCCTCTGCTGAGCCCGATGAAGATAGTGGGCCCCAAGCTGGCGAAGAAAAATTTGCCACTCCAATTGTTTAATAGATGTTGCCGCGGTAGCCGATGTCTACCACTTCAATGGAGCCTTTTTCTGGCATCTTAAAAACAATTCGAATTTTACCAACACGAATTCTAAAAAGCCCATGATATCCTTGCAACTTTCGTATCCCAGGCATTGTTAATCTGTCTTTTCTTAATATTTCGAGGATTTTAATAACTCTAAGGCGAGACTTGTTATCTAAAGAGTTAATAAATTTAGTTATTTTGTCCGGCATTTTTGAGGGCTGCGATTATATCGTCAAGAGGGATGCCCTTTCCATTATTATCACGATCTGCATTAAATACATTTCCAGGACGAAATAATTCATCCTGTTCCTCAACAAAAGACTTAACCAAAACAATCCGAATTAAAGAGCTAGCTGGTACGCCATAAGCCTTTGCTTTTTTTTGAATCGCTTTTTTGAGTTTATCATCCACGTTAAGTTGAAGTAATGCCATAGATTTGTAATTAAAAAGTAATTAATTTTACATACAAATTATAGCATAAAGTAATGGTGTATAAAAGAGCTTAATCAGCATAACAAATTAAGATGACGAAAATTTAACAAAAAAATGAATAAAAAATGAACAAACTCCTTGAATTTTCCATCCCCAGGTAATATGATCACCCTGCAAATAAGCCGAAGTGGCGGAATTGGTAGACGCGCACGACTCAAAATCGTGTTCCCGTATGGGAGTGAGGGTTCGATCCCCTCCTTCGGCACCATCACGCGAAGAGGACAACGTCCTAGTTCGCGCAGCGCAGCGCCTAGCGGCGCGAGCATTACTAATATCGGGGTGTGGCGCAGTTGGTAGCGCGTACGGCTGGGGGCCGTGAGGCCGTGGGTTCGAGTCCCACCACTCCGACCATACGCAAAAGAGGACGAAGTCCTATTTTTGCGCAAAGGCCCCGCAACGCGGGGCCGCCACCTTTGCATAAAACCCCGACTAACTCAGGTTGCTTATCTCGCGGCGGAGCGGGCTTTAATCCCTCCTCAAAATCTCCACCAACTCTGCTGGTGGTTTTTCGGATCGCACATCCATCAACATCCCCTCTTCTGGGGTCAAATGATAAAGCTCCAAAACATCAATATTCGACATCCGAACACACCCTATTGATCGGGCTTGCCCCAACAAGTTTTCGTGATTTGTTCCGTGAACATAAACCGGCCGTCGCCGTGCTCCTTCTAAGTTGTTAATCTTCAGGATCCGAGTCGTCATCAGAGCTTTACCCTGGTTAAAATGACGCATCCGTCCTACAATTATTTGATCATCATACATTGTTCCCACCTCGAATTGTTCATAATCTTCTTTGTTATTATAGCCCCCATAACGAAATTCTAACCGCGCCACCCCCAGTGGAGTGGCTCCCCGACCATCACCAATCCCGTATTTTCCCATCGAAATCAGGTATTTTCGCATCCGATAAATTTGTCCGCTGGAATCTTTAAACATCAAAATAAGAGTTTGTGGCGAATCTTCAGTTTCCCGAAAAGCGATTGCCGCAATCCCATTATCCCAGTGACGCCTGTCTTCTAAGCGACCCAAAAAACCCTTGTCTTCTAAAATTTTCAGAACGTCATAAGTTTCTTCATAAGACAAATCTTCACCCGTGTAGCGACTCTTTTTTAATAGTGTCCGCCCCAAGACATCACTATTTCTATAATCTTCCAAAAGGGGCCCCACCACCGGCGAATCTTGAATTCTGTCAATATAAGAATTAGGCACATTTTTCCCAACTACTTCTACCGTCATCCCGGTTCGCAGACGCATCCGGCGTTCATGATCAGCCAGTAAATAATAAGCCAATCCTTCTCCACCATCTAAATATTTCACAAAAGCACCGCCTACCCGCAAAACCTCATCCACATACAAATGATGAATAGTAACTTTTTCATACAAAGGATGCTCCGAATCTAAAACAAAAACCCCCTCTTCATCTAAACAAAAAGAACGAATTCGCTCCCGCCCCTCTTCTGTTTGGGCCATAGCTTCTAAGTTATCATAAATTTCGCCAGCCAAACTGGATAGCAGCAGCTCTCGCGCCATAGCGTCAAGATTTAGCTTAACGTCAAGGCTTGGCGCAGCATCAAGGCTTGGTTCAACACCATCGGCATCAAAATTTTCACCACCCATAACTTCACTACCCATAAAAAAAGTTTATTTTTAACCTAGAATTATACCACAAAAAGCCCCAAAAGGCAACTTTCAAGGACATCGCAAAAACTTGTGTTAAAATACTGCCGATATGATTATTTCCCTCCTTCTTTTCGTTGCCGGATTCGTAATCCTCATCAAGGGAGCAAACTTTCTAGTGGATGGATCGGCCTCAATTGCTCGGCGACTGGGCATTTCTTCTCTGGTAATTGGGCTAACAGTGGTTGCTTTTGGAACCTCGGCTCCCGAGTTAGTGGTGAACATGATTGCGGGAGCGCAGGGCAATACTGATCTCGCGATAGGTAATGTTCTTGGTTCAAATATTTCCAATACTTTGTTGATTTTGGGTGTGGCTGCTTTGATTTATCCGATTGCCGTTAAGGACAGCACGATTTGGAAGGAGATCCCTTTTTCACTTTTGGCGGTAGTGGCCTTATTTTTTATGGCCAATGATATTTTGATTGATGGTGCCGCCACTTCTCAAATCTCACGCTCTGATGGTCTAACCATGCTTGGGTTTTTTATAATTTTTGTAGTGTATTTAGGGCAAATTGCAAAAAAAGGAGTCTTAGATACCGGCTTGGATCACGAACATATTCATAAGGAAAAAATCGGAATTTCTTCAACTAAAGTTTTAGCCGGGTTAATTGGACTAACATTAGGTGGTAAATGGATTGTTGATGGTGCAGTTTATTTTGGTGGAATTATTGGGATGAGTGAAGCCTTTATGGGTCTTACTATTTTAGCGATTGGGACCTCTCTGCCAGAGCTAGCGACCGCTATTGTGGCCGCGCGCAAAAAGCATCCAGACATTATCATTGGTAATGTTATTGGCTCCAATATTTTTAATATTCTTTTGGTTTTGGCTAGCACCGCCACTATGACTCCCCTTTCTTTTTCTGAGGCCCTAAACCAAGACATTATTGTAGTGTTAGTTACCACCTTTTTACTGTTTTTCTTTATTGTTCAAGGGAAAGAACACAATCAGACAAAAAACAAACTTCTTCGGTGGCAGGGAGTCATTTTTATTAGCTTGTATGTTGGGTACTTAGGTTATCTGATTTATCGAGGATAGATTACAAATCCATCTTAACCTGCCCATCTTCATCAACCCCTGGTTCATCAGCCTTTGGGGGCTCTTCTTCGGCAGCTTCTTCAAACAGGGCCATTTTTGCTTTAGCGTCTTCGTTGTAGGGATCAAGTTCCAAGATTCGATTTACAACTCGTAGAATATCGTCCACTTGAGAAAATTTCTCGTAATACTCAGTGAGGGCCCACAAATAATCCAAATTTCGAGGCTCTAATCGTGAGGCTTCCTCAAAGGCTGACAAAGCTTTTTCCATCTCTCCTAATTCGTGGTAAACATGCGCCACGCTTACAAAACGACCGGCTTTTTTATCATCCATTTCAATTGCGCGTTCATAGAGCTTAACTGCCTCTTCTAGTTTGTTTTGCTGATAAAGAGTAA
Source organism: uncultured Candidatus Peribacteria bacterium (assembly GCA_964473745.1). Taxonomy (GTDB): domain Bacteria; phylum Patescibacteriota; class Gracilibacteria; order UBA1369; family UBA12473; genus JABJMC01. Next base: position 8,672 of record CAYYQE010000015.1, on the reverse strand, counting down.
GCGCCAAATTACTGAAATAAATAGGATTTTCTTTAAGATCAATTAGTTTTTGAAAGAAAAATTCAGCTCGCGGAAGGTTTTCCTGCTGTAAATATAATAATCCTAATTTCAAATTTGCATCTAAATGATCATTATCAAAAGAAAGAACCTGTAATAAATGCTTTTCCGCCAGGCCGTAATCCCCTTTTGAAAAATGAACATCAGCCTGCTTAAAAGCCTTTTTTCCTTTTCGTAGGCGAGAATCTTTTTCTTCTCGGGCTCGTTGTTCCTCGTGTCTTTTCTTCTGTAAATCCGAAAGTTCATCATCAGCCGGAAGAGGAACGTCTTCTGGTTCTTCTTCTTTCCCTGCTTCTTTTTTTAGTTCTTCTTCAAAAGCAACACTTTTTAAAGAAAGAAGATAGCGTCTCCAGAAAACAAGTCCGAGCACCAAGCCACTGATGATAAATAAAATCCAATAAAACATAGGAAAAGAATTATACGTCTAATAGTAGATTTTCTAAAGCTAAACGTGAATTTACGTTGTGGTCCAGCTCAAATTGCGCTTGTCCTAACCTCCTAACTAAATCAAAAAGATCTTCAAAAGAATAAGAAATCTGCGCGCCTTCTATTTTTTTAAAAACCAATCTACGCACTACATAAAGAAATAATTCCAAAAAAACAGGGACTTTTTCAGGTTCTTTCAATAGGGCATCCACATACATCATACGATCTGTTTTTGTAGAACGCTCCAGGAATTTAGCAATTTGGTGGTGCATATCTTGGTAAAAACGAAAACGATCCGGATCATTCAAAAACACCATGGCTCGCCCTGGTTTCCCCATCGCATAAGCCGAGATAAGTTGTACCATTTTGGGATCCAAATTAGGACGAATTTGCCGCAAATAATCATGAATAACTGTGTCTGACAAAGAATGCAAAGAAATAACCCGCACTCGTGATAATAAGGTTGGAAGAAGGCGTTGTTTTTGCGTTGTGGTCATCAAAAAAAGCACTCCTGGAATAGGTTCCTCTAAAGTTTTCAAAAAAGCATTCGCCGCCTCGGTGGTGATGCGTTCCAAATTTTGAACAATCACAATTTTATGAGGGCTCGAAGTGGTAGTAGAAAGATGAGAAATCAATTCGCGAATGTCCTCAATTTTAAGTGATTCTCCTTCATCGCGAAGCAAAAAAGTATCAATATGTTGGCCGTTTTCAATCTGACGACAAGTAGGACATTCTCGGCAAAAATTATTTGGACATTGCAAAATTTGCGCAAAAGTTCGCACAATTGGCATTTTTCCAATTTGGCTCGGCCCCGCAAAAAGATAACCCTGCGATAAGCGATCTTGGGATAGATCTTCTTCGAGCTCCTCAAGCTGCTTGGTATGCCCAATCACTGGCCACTTATATTGCATAAAAAAGAATTAAATCAATTTCCAATGAGATTCTTGCCTAACCAATAACTGCTTTGCTTGTTCCGGGTGCAGCATCAAAGCTTTTACCAACAGTTCCATCCGTATCTCGTTTTGTGAACCTTTAGCTAAAATAACATCACCTTCTCTAAGTTTATCTTTTAAAAATTCAGCGGCCGCTATTGAAGTTTCAAATGAGAAAATCCGGTCTTTTGAAAATCCAGCATCATGAGCAGCCTCGGCAAAATAACGAGCATCCTCACCAACGGTAAGTAGTAAATCAGCGGCAGTCGGGACATGTCGCCCAACTCGTCGATGTTCTTTTTTTGAACTTTCACCAAGCTCATTAATTGAGCCAAGAGCAGCAATTTTGCGTCCTGGTAGGCCTTTTAAAACATTTAACGCTGCAATCATTGCCTCTGGTGAAGCATTATAAGAACTATCAATAATCATGGTTTTCTTTATTCCTTCGATCCGATTCATTCGGCCTGGTGGCAAACGAAAATCACGCAACGACGCATATATTGCCTGGAAAGGTAAATTCATCAAAAATCCCACCGCAAAAGCCGGTAACATTACATAAACTTGGTGTCGTCCTAACAGATAAGGAAAATGCACTTCATGCGAAGTGGTTTCATAGTGAAAAGTAAATTTAAGTCCCTCCAAAGTGCTACGAATATGCTTTGCGCGGAGATCTGCCTTGGGCCCCGTCCCAAAAGTAATAGCATTACAAGCTACTTCATCGACCAAGGTGGCAACTCGGACATCATCGGCATTCAAAATAGCCCAACCTTTTTCTGGCAGGGTGCGGATTAGCTTTGCTTTTTCTACAAAAATGTCATCCAAATCCGAAAATTGTCCGTCACCGAGATGCATTGGTTTTACATTAGTAAAAACTCCAATCTGCGGCTTAACATGCTTAACCAAATATTCAATATCCCCGGGCTTGTCTGCTCCCATTTCCAAAATTAAATTTTTATAAGGAGGCTCTTTTAATCTAATTGTGCTGATAAATCCTCTCAAAAGAGTCCACAACCACGAAAGAGGCGAAGAAAGGCCAGATTTTTGCCCTAAAATAGTAAGAAGTGCTCCAAATTCCGTGTTGTAGCTTTGCTTACTGCAATAAGTGGGAAGAGTTTCGGCCAACGCCACAAAAATAGCGTCTTTTGTACTAGTTTTTCCTACTGATCCAGTCACCCCAATAATTTCGGGTTTGATCTTTTTAAGGCGCCACTTTGCTAGCTGCTCCAAAAAGAAAAGAATCATTCGTTTTGCAAAATGTTTAGCACTCATGTATTGGCTTAAATCGTGGCCTCGATTATACTGAAAAAAGCCATATGAGTCACTAAAAATCGCTAGACAATGAGCAATCTGAAAACAATTCAATTATCCATTAGCGGCCGCGTTCAAGGAGTTTGGTTTCGATCTAGTGCCAAAGAAGCCGCTGAACAACTCGGGATTACTGGTTGGATAGCAAATGAACTAGATAGATCAGTTACCGTGGTAGCGCAGGGCGACAAGGATGTTTTAGAGGATTTCCAAGATTGGTGTAAAGAAGGTTCTCCAGGAGCCAAAGTAGAAAAAGTCACTATTAAAAATCTTCCCGAAGCAGAGCTTTACGCGGGATTTAAGATTAGATATTAAGGATTTTTTTTAAGCAAAAGCTCGTTCTAATCGACGACCAACCCACCCAAATAAACCACTAACTTTTTCAACAACTGTTTCTGCTACGGTTTCAACGGGATGTTTTTGGCGTACTTGTTCAAAGCGAGGGGCAGGCACCTGCGGCCCAATTTGCGTAGTTTTCTGCTCGCGGACTGGCTCGGGTTGCACGCGCTTTTTTGGAGTCACCGTGCCCGCCGTAAAATCTGCTAAAATTTGCTCAACCTCCTCTTTTGTGGCATCGGGATGTTTTTCACGCAGTAAGCCCAGCGGAGCAGGGGCGTCCGTGGGATCTTCGGGGAGGGCTAGACCTTCCCACGGCTTAAAAGGATCTCTTTTTTCTGGATTGGGATCAAAAGGGTCGCGCCACGGCTCAGTTCGTGTATTACGCGGCTCAAATAAATGAACCGGCGCATCTGGCGCCTCATACGGGCTCAGCGCATCAGCCCCGCCACCCGCATCACCATATCCATCCGGGCTAGCAGTATCTTGGCTTGGCGCTTGATTGTCGGGGGTCACTTCCGGGATTAATTCTGGCACGACATCTGGCGTTAACTCCGGCTCAGACGGAGCCTCTGGAGCTTCTGGAGCTTCTGGCGTTTCTGGCACTCCATCCGGGAATGGCAAATCACGCGCCAATTCCATCATCTGCGTTAAAGTTTTGCCATCTATCCGTGTTGAAGCCAAACTAGCTCGCAAATGATCAGCTCGTTCTGGCGACATTTTATTTAAAAGCTGCATCAAAGTTGTTCCTTCCTCTATTTTTTCCAATTCTGGCCCCCAACCTCCCCAAGCTTCCAACATTGGGGCTACTTGAGTTAAGTAATTAGGGTTTGAGTACGGCAAATTAGCATCTTTCATTAAACTGGTCTGCGTTATGGCCTGGCTCAAAAGTTCAACATTCATTTTCGCTAAAGCTAGTCGCCCTTCTGGGGTTAATGATCCGGGTTCGCCGCCATACGCATCTGCCACTCTTTGTTCAAGGATGTTCCAGGGCCAATTGCCTGGACCAGGATCTAGGTCTAACTCGGGTCCGCCCGCGTCATCAGGCTCCACATTGTCCGGCTCCAGTTCCGGGTCAGGCCCCGCATCATCCAGTCCGCCCACCTCATCCGGCGGGGCAGGCTCTATTTGTGGTCCAGAAAATGTTCGCCCCGATTGATCAGGGGCATCCGGGCTGCTTGGCATAGCCGATAAAGCCGGGGTATTTGCATTATCCCCTGCTCCTCCGGTTGGCCCAGAGCTTACTTTGTCCATTACCCACATCCCCCCACCAGCCGCCATCAAAGCCAATCCAGCTGCGGCCGCCAAAGCCAGCCACCGTTTTCTAGTTTTTTTGCGCTGCCTAATCACCGGTGGATGGCTTCTGCCATTCACTTCCTCCATAGCAGCATCCAAGGCCTCATCTGGAATTCTCCCATTCTCAAAAATTTCTTCACTTGGAATTTCTCCTTCCGGCTCATCATCAAAACTGTCTTCATCTATAGACTCTGATCTTGTTTCTATGGCTTCGCCAGCAGGTGCCATAGACAATGGTCCACTAGTTTCATAAATAACTGGCGGCTCACCACTCTCTTCCATCGAAGTTAGCGCATCTCCTATCTCCATCTCACCCGGGACATCTTCGGTCGGAGCTTCATCATCGTCAAGCATCATTGCTCCTGCCTCCCTGCCATCAAATTCTTTCATATTAGGCACAGCAAAAGCTCCACCCTTATCTCGAACCCATGAATCAGGAACATTTTTGGTCGGGGCTTTTGGCTCCTGCCAATCATCACCTTTATATGCTCCCATTTTGGCATCAGCCAATTCACAAGCTTCTTTAAAATAATAATTAGGAAGAACAGAACGTGTTCCAACGCTTCGAAAGGTATGCAAAGGAGTATCTTCGACATGATGTAATCTTTCTTCGGCGTCATCTTTTTCCGGCGATAAACCATATAAATTACGAATGTTTTTTTCAAAATCTGCCATTCCTTCAATGGACACAATTTTTTCTGGAAAAGAGTTATTTTCAATAATTCCCTTCACGAGCGGATGTAATTGATATTTAAAACCTCTAAAAATGTGAACATACATACAACACACATATTTAGGCCACACCAATTGCCCTGCTTTTTTGTGGTAATACAAATGAATCCCTTCAAAAAAGGTGGTTAAAGACTCCACCATTTCTTCTGTAAAGTGCGCAATTCTTTGCGCTAAGGCAAATTGCTGTTCTTCACTTTTAGCATCAGGAATTTCTCTCATCAGCAAGCGAGATTTTTCAAGAATCGCCTCAATTTTCCCCAGCATTAAGGCCTGATTTCTGGATTGAAGGCCTTTGGGGATAGATATTCGAGCCGCTAGTAAATTTCGATGAAATTGCCCAAGCGAACTTAAGCATTCCGCAACATCCAAGGCCTCATGCCGAGGCTTTTCCGGTTCTTCCTCAGGCGGCGGGATTTCCAGACTAATAGCTTCCGGCGCATCAAAACGAGAAAGTTCACCTTCTTCATCCAAAGTTTCATCCAAAGTCTCATCCAAATCATCTTCTTCTGTAAAGTGCGCAATTCTTTGCGCTAAGGCAAATTGCTGTTCTTCACTTTTAGCATCAGGAATTTCTCTCATCAGCAAGCGAGATTTTTCAAGAATCGCCTCAATTTTCCCCAGCATTAAGGCCTGATTTCTGGATTGAAGGCCTTTGGGGATAGATATTCGAGCCGCTAGTAAATTTCGATGAAATTGCCCAAGCGAACTTAAGCATTCCGCAACATCCAAGGCCTCATGCCGAGGCTTTTCCGGTTCTTCCTCAGGCGGCGGGATTTCCAGACTAATAGCTTCCGGCGCATCAAAACGAGAAAGTTCACCTTCTTCATCCAAAGTTTCATCCAAAGTCTCATCCAAATCATCATCTAATCCAGGGGTGTCCGGGGTTTTTGTTGGCATGTTTACATATAAAAAGAAAGGGGCTAACTATACCCGGTCTCCTTATTTGTGTCAAAAGCAATCAGTCCTTATTTAGCAGCCTTCACTATTTCTGCAAAAACCTCAGGTTTTTCTGCGGCTAAATGTGAAAGTACTTTGCGGTCAAGTTGGATGTTTTTCTTAAATAATCCATTAATAAGTCGGCTGTAACTAATGCCATGTTCGCGTGCGGCGGCATTAATGCGCAAAATCCAAAGTCCGCGCATCTCTCTTTTCTTTTCTTTGCGGTGACGGTAAGCGTGCAAACCAGCTTTCATAACTGCTCGTTTTGCTTCTCGAAACAATTTACTACGTTGACCTCGGAAACCCTTGGCTGCTTTGAGAACTTTTCTGTGGCGATTTCTTTGGGTGACGCCGCGTTTAACTCGTGTCATGACTTAAATTTTTAAATACTAAGAAGTTTTTTAATGTTTTTAGAATCGCCCTTTTCCATGTCAAAAGGCTTTCCTTGCATTTTTTTCTGGCGCTTACTCTTACTAGAGAGTAAATGTCGAGCCGAAGCTTTACGTCCCACAATTTTAGGTTTTTTCTTGCTACCGGTGACGCGGAATCGTTTTTTAGCTCCTGAATGAGTTTTTTGCTTCATGATGATTGAATTATTTAAGGGGAGAAAGAATCATAAACAGGTTATATCCTTGTTTTTTAGGGGCTTGATCAACTTTTGCTACATCTTCCAGTTCTTTGATGATTACTTTCATCTTATCTACAGCGAGATCAAAGTGAGAAAGTTCGCGGCCTTTAAAGATTAGAGCAACCTTTAGACTGTGGCCATCCTCGAGGAATTTTCGGGCCTTTTTAACCTTGGTTTGGATATCGTGTTCGCCGGTGCGAAGACTCAATCGAATACCTTTTACCTCGTGCTTCTTCTGTTTAGATTTCTGCTTTTGCAATAGTTTCTTCTGTTTGTAGAGATATTTTCCGAAGTCCATTACTTTACAAACTGGTGGGCGGGCATTAGGAGCCACTTCTACCAGATCAAGTTCTGCATCCTGGGCAATCTGCAAGGCATCCTCAATAGATTTAATACCTAGCTGATCCTCATTGTCCGCAATAAGCCGGACAGTAGGGGCAATGATCTGTTTGTTAACACGAGTTCGCTTTCCTATAGAAGAAGATGTTAAATTGACAAATGGACTCTAAGTCCACCCTGTAACTCAGGGCCCTCGCATTCTAGGGAAAACTTAAGGTTGGGTCAAGGGAAAACTTACAAGGTTTTATTTCGTACGTATTCTTCGATGTTTTCCGCAAAAGTATGCATACTTCCTTCAATCAAATCTTCAAAGTCTTCAGCTACAGTTGTTTCATCATCACCAAAGATCTCCGCCAGTACTTTTCGTTGTGCTTCGTCTCCCATAAAAACAGCGGAATGCATGTGTTCTCCAAAACCAGTTTCTTCGTCATTATTTACCATAAAGCGCCCAATATTATCCTTATTCCCGCAACCATCTCCGCCATCCCCAATAAATTGCATCGCCGACACATAACCCGGGTAATTATAAGCTTCTTCATTAAGCTCCTCCGCGGCTTCTTTAATCGCTTTTAGCATATCCGTGCCACCGTAAGACCCTACTTCTTTCATAAGTCGCAGTTTAATCGTGGAGCAAGACCCATCATCAAAATCATGCGGTCTGGTAGAGTCATAATCCTGATCAAACCCTTTAATTTTCTTTACCCAATCAGAAAAAATATGAATTGAAAAACGAATATAACCAAATTCTTTACTAATCAAACTAAACAATTCACAGTAAAAAACGAGCAACTTAAGAGCATTTCTAATTTTGTCGCCACTCATTGACCCACTCACATCCAACACAATGGATTGCAAGAATTTTGGCTTAACTGAAGGACGAATAACTCGCGGATTTTTAACTGTATTCATTAATAAATTGCGCCACTTCATCATGGCTCGATGATTAAAAGCCCCTTGTCTAGTTAACGAGTCATGATCAACTTCGATATCTGATTCGCGCGGTAGCTTTTCCACAAAATAGCGATACCAACGCTCTACTTCTGGCCGCACCTCTTCGGCAATCGCCTCGTATTGGTCATAAAGAACGCTTTCCATATCAATTTGATCTTGGAGCGTTTCCAGATCATCTAAATTTGCCTCATCAATTAAATCTTCTAGTTCATCTCTCTTTCCTTCATCCAAAAATCCGTCATCCACCATGTCATCCAACTTATCTTTTATGTCTTGTTTGATTTTATCAACTGCGGCCTCTAAGCGGTTTTTAACATCTTCGTCCATATCATCAAAAAGTTCATCATTGTCTAAGGCGCGTTGTAATTCATCTAAAATGTTCTTGATGTCTTGGACGGATTCAGCGCTTTGAACTTGGTCATTAATTGCTTGTTTTTTGTCTTCAATTTGTTGCATAACGTCTTTGGCATCTCCGACAGCTTGATCTCCTTGTTGTAGTTCTTGAGCGCTTGCTTCCGGGAGGGAATTAGGATCGTTTTCAGATTGAACCAAATCTAAATTTTGTTGAAGTTTATCGCGGAGGTCTGGTAGACCGCCACCTTGTCCTCCTACATCACCCTCACCCTGTCCCTCACCCTGTCCCTCACCCTGTCCCTCACCCTGTCCCTCACCTTGCCCTTGACCTTCGCCCTGTCCTTGACCTTCGCCCTGTCCTTGACCTTCGCCCTGTC
>CAYYQE010000014.1:0-36470 GCA_964473745.1 uncultured Candidatus Peribacteria bacterium | reverse complement strand
ATAGTTCGAGAAAATTAATCCTAACAGCTCCAAAATCCCTCCTTATCGTACGTTATGTTTGACATGACACTTTTTCGCCAGATTTAAATGTGTCATACCTGTCAAGCTATTGTACCTATGCAAAAATAGACACCCTAAAGCTGCCTAGTTTTGCACAATTTCGGCCGCGCTGCGCTGGGCTGGGCCGCTGAACCGCGCCTATTCCCACTCAATGGTGCCCGGCGGCTTGTTGGTTATGTCGTAGAACACAGTGGAAACATTGGGCAGGGCTAGGATTTTGTCGGTCATAGCGTGCACAATTGTCCAGTCAATTTCAGTGAAATTAGCGGTCATGGCTTCTTCGGAGGAGACGGGTCGGAGGACAACGGATTCGCCGGCGATGGGGCCAGTGGCGATCGTGACGGAGAGCGGCAAAAGCACAACCGGGAACTGCCAAATTACGCGAAGCAAGTCAGCGCTTGTGATAGTTTTTTGAACAATAGCATCGGCCTCGCGAAGTAGATCTAGGCGATCTTTGGTACTAAATCCAGGGGTTACTTTGGTCTCCAAAATAGTTTCGTCGCGGAGGTGATAAAGAACACGATTAATTTCAAGGAATTGATTGGTGAGTTGCGGAGAAATGGCTTCTAGCTGCGCCCAATCAGCCTGTCCAGACAAGACAACTGGGTGTCTATATGACCGGACATCACCCTGAACCCCCACAGATTTAAGCGGCAAAACTTTGGCCGTAAGAGTGAGGTTTTTAGCGGACAGAAAATCGTTGATTTTTGATTCTAATTCCGCGGAGTTGGGGACAAGAGAAGGCTCGCTTGCGCAAAGGCAGCGAACCCCTAAGCCGGGTCCAGGGAAGGGATGTCTCCAAACCATTTCTGGTGCTAGGCCGAGCTTTTCACCCACGGCGCGGACCTCGTCTTTATAAAGTTCTTTGATTGGTTCAATGATTTTTCCTTGGCGGATAAGTTCTTCGATTTGCGGGACGCGGTTATGATGAGTTTTGATTTTGTCAGCGTGTTCAGTGCCGCCGCTTTCAATTGTGTCGGGATAAATTGTGCCTTGGCCGAGGAGCCATTCGTCGGGATTTAAATTTAATTCAGCCACAACTTTACGTTGGACATCCAAAAATTTATCGCCGATTATTTTGCGTTTTTCTTCGGGTTCGTAAACGCCCTCTAGGGCTGCTAAAAATTCTTCTTCACCTTGGTAAATGTGAAGATTCGTGACGCCGAGTTTTTCTAATGAAGCTTTGACTTCCGCTCCTTCGTCTTTGCGCATTAAGCCATGGTCTACGAATAAGCCGTAAACACGCTCGGCGCCAAGAGCTTTTTCGAGCAACATAAAAGCTACAGTGGAATCCACTCCGCCACTAATAAGTAGGAAAACATTTTGGTCGCCGGCTTGTTCTTTGATGCGGCCAAGTTCTTGTTCAATAAACTGATCTAAACTCCACTCGCGTTTTAAGTCACATTGTTTTAAAAAGTTATCAAGAATCTTCATGCCATTTGGCGTGTGGGTAACTTCAAGGTGAAATTGGACACTCCAGCGCTTATTCCCATAATCAATAGCCGCGTTTTGGCAGTCTGTTGTGGAGCCGATTAAAGTGGCTCCTTCCGGAAGCGCGGCAACTTCGTCAAAATGACTCATCCAAACCTGTTCTTTTTCATTTATCCCTTCAAAAAGTGGGCTTTGTTGGGGCGTGAAAGTCGCTTTGCCATATTCACCTTTTTTGCCGGTTTCAACTTTGCCACCTAGCTCGTGGGTTAAAACTTGGTGTCCGTAACAAATTCCTAACACGGGGATTCCCATATGAAGAATTTGGGGATCGCAAGAAAGCCCTCCTTCCGCGTGCACACTTTGTGGGCCACCAGAAAGAATCAAAGCTTTGTATTCTTTGAGCTCTTCGGGGCGGGCGTTGGCAGGTAATATTTCTGAATAAACACCAAGCCGACGGACGCGGTTAGCAATTAAGTGAGCATATTGGCCTCCGTAGTCGAGGACGGCGATTTTGTCCATAAAGTGGCAATTGGTGAATAATTGTGTTTTTAGTTTAAACGAAGTTTATTAAAAATAGAAGGTTGACATGTCGCGTGTTTTTTTTGTAGGATAGGGGCCAAAATTAGTTATCCACCCTAACCCCTACAAAATGTCCACCACCCCAAATGGTGCTCCTGGAGAGCATGCTGATGATATGCCTGCTGAACCGCAAGGCTTTTATACTAATGTTGAAGAACTAGGCCAATATGAGCCGGTTGAGCCGGGCTTACATTTAGTTGATATGGCTCCTTTATTGGCGCGTGATGAGCTTACTGAAGAAACTCCTTTCCCAGACTGTGTTCGTCCAGATACTACCCCTTGCCCCTACGGAACGGCGGGAGTAGAGGCGCGCCCTGAATCTTTTCTTTGGTTTAGTGGGCCAGAAATGCAAACTGGAGCACGTTTTGGCATAGAATGCGAGGAGCCAATTGAAGATGGCCAGCTAACACAACAAATGACAGAAGATTTAGAAGCTGGTAGAGGAATGCTTGATCATGGAAATAACACTCCACTTGAAGATTGGCGCCACAAGCTAGATTTTATGGTTTCACAAGGTGATGAGTTTGCAAAAGATACTCAAGAAATTATTAATGATGCCAAGGGGAATCCTGATATTAAGGAAGCTTGTGCCATTTGTCGGGCGGCTCATTTTGCCCTTGCCGAGGAACTTGATCGACGTATGGCAGAGGAAAATTAATATGGTACTATCGTATTGATCTTAAATTAATTTAATTTTCATACTTTATGCGAGCAAATCTTGATGTTGTCCGCCCCGACGACCTAGTTTCTGGTATGGGAAGACGACTGGTTTCTGGTGATGAGCCTTGTGGGAATTGCGCTTTACCAGAAATTCATGCAGGAGCAGCCCCACCTTGCCAAACTTTTATTGTAGATACAGGGATAGACCCTCAAGCTTCACGCGGAGGATTTCAAAAACGACCAATGCCCGCGGCCGTAGATGTAATCAATTCTTTCGCCCCGAGTGTTGACCAAAATGTGGCGGCGGGGATTCAAAAAACAACCGATGGTTTTTCGATGGATTCTTTGACGGCTGAAGAACGTTGCCTTTTGTGTCATGCCGCAGTTATGAGCTGGTTTGGGCAATACGTTGAACCACCGTCACAGTCCGAGGATTTGGGCTGATTAAATTCCCGCTGGTGTCGCGGATGTTGCGGAGTTGGATTTGGAAATGCTCCTCGTTTTGGTAATCCATGCCGTGGGTATGGAGGCGAACATGACTATCCCAAACGTCGATATAATCCACATAAACTAAATCTTGAATCGAGGTGTCTCCATAATCTAAATCTGTAATTTCGTAATTTAGTGGATCGCTGGCCGCGTCTACATCTAGCTCTTCGGCAAACCCAATGTCGATTTGGTTTAAGGCCGTGAGTTCATGATAAATAATTCGGGGGCCGGATTCATCAGAAAAAATTTGGAGATCAAGAACTTTGTCAGCGTTTAAGGTGTCTTTAAAAAAGGCAATGTTTTCGCGGACATCAAATTGATTGCTTTCAAGGGTTGAGCCGGCTGGAGTTTTGACAGTAATTTCATAATAATCATTGTCTGTACCAGGTTGTTTGATGAGCTGAAGTTGGTAGTAATCATCGTGGATAGTGTCAGGATTGAGTTCGATTTCGTAGGTAAAAGTAGTGGTTTCTCCGGGACTAAATTTTACAATATCACCCCAACCAACGTAATTTTCGATTGATTCTTCGGTGGAAAATCCCGAAGTAAGAGTGGCTCCTTCCGGAACAAAAATACGAACATAACCTTTGTATTCACCGCTTAGTGGGGTGTTGTAATCGCCGTTGTGACGAAGAGTGATTTCGGCGGTGGCGGTTGGCGAGGCCCCGGATAAATCAATATTGTAATGAACTTCGCGAGTTATGTACCGATCAGATTTCATGCCCCCAAAATTAGAAATATTTACAGCGAGAAGGTCGGTGGGATTATTTTTGTCGGGTTCAGGGAAAGATCCATCCCAGTTATAATGCGCTGTTTTTTTGGAAAGTGAGGAATTTTCAAATGAGAGCAGGATATTTTTTTCGTTGAGATTGCGAGTGATTACATCACTTAAATTACGCCATTGCCAAGGGGAAAAAATCATTTCTTTGAGCGTTGCATAAGCAAACTCTTTAATGATGTCTTTGCGGGTACTTAGAGCTTCTAAATTATGACGATCAATATCTGAAACAGCGGTTTCTAGAGTTTCGAATAAATTGTCTTCGCTAAGAGTGAGGCTGTCTATTTTTACAGGTTCATAGAGACCAACCACATCTTCGAGTACGGAAAAATTAACGGCAAAAAGTCCGTCTATTTCGGTGTCATAATAAGTTTTGTGGAAGAATTCTAGGATTTCTTCTTTGGCCTCTAGAAAATCTGGATTGTAATTAGCGTCTCGAAAGCTGTGGCCAGCGTAAGTATCGGAATTTTTTTCAAGAAGTTCATCCATTGGGTAGGGGGGAGAAATGTAATCGTGATCGTCAATTTCGCCGTAAACATCGTTGAATGAGATCCCGGCAGGAAAGCCGTGTTTGAATTCTAGTAAAGCATAAGCTGTAATAAATCCGCCGGTGGCGCGGAGCTCGGTGTCGTTTTGAAACAGGATAAGATAATTGCGGGTGGTGCCGGGCCAACCAGCTATTTGAAGGGTGTTAGGAATGAAAGTACGCAGGGCGCCAAGAGCAGAAACACTCCATAAAACAGCAAGAAGGAGCACCCCAGCGATCACATGCAGGATTATTTTCTTTTTTGTCCAATGAGGATGCCGAGAGAGAGCAAAATGGGCGTGTTTTATAAGGCGACGAGAACTGAACATGGTGGTGAGTTAAGCAGGGCTGTCTGCGGTTTGTGCGCGGGGTTAGAATAGCGGTTTTTGGGAGGAGAGTGAAGGGGTATGCGAAGGCACCCCCGGGTCGCAAGACTCGGGGGCGCAGGTATCTGTCGCGTGAGGTTTTGGCGTGTGGTCTACGGGGTATCGCTAGAAGGGCACCCCCTCGCGCGAGCCAACTTGCGCGTCGTACCGGGCTTCGTCGGCGATTTGGCTGGTCGACTTGTAGTGGCGGACTGCGAGCGACGGGATGGCCATGCTGGGCTGCGGACAGTTGATGTCGAACCAGCCACCCATGAAGGTGGCCGCCGTGTGGCGGCAGGTCTCGAGCTTGTTCGGCTTGAGCTGCTGGGTGATGACCATGCGGCTGGCTGCGAGGCGCTCGGACAGCACCTTGATCATGAGCTGGCGGTCGCGCGGCGGGATGTGCTGGTCGTTGATCCAGGCCGTGGCCCCATCCAGGCCGTACTTCGGGGCGTGGTTCGAGCGCTTGTAGCCAGTGGTGGCCGCAGCCAGGGCCCGGTCGAGAAAGCCGTAGTAGCGCATCGGCAGACCGAACTCTTCCGCGTTTTCTTCGAGGACATCCAGCGCCTCCTGCTCTTGCTCCAGCACCAGCTCGATGTCTTGCTGAGCACGCGTGACCTGCCTCTTGGCGATATCGTGATAGCAGTAGAGGGCTATCACAGTAACCACCAAGACTGCCACACTCAGCAGCCGAGGGGTGCGATTATTTTCCATCTTTACGTCTCCATGCACGGGAATGAGCGCTGGGAAGCGCTTGGGGAAGGGAAGTCGTCCTGATCTGTCCTAAAAATTAGACTAACGCCAAATTCTCAAGGAACAGCCCAACTTCCCGATGGCTCTCGCTCACGTTTTACCGTGAAAAGATCCATTCGGGGCGGGAAAGAAAGTTTAGAAATAACAGAGCAAAAAGTCAACCTTAAAGCTCACTAAATCTTTGGATTACAAAGTCGCGTTCCAGGGCTTCTAAAAACCAGCCAGCTTGGGGGCCGGATTCTTTGCCGAGTAGGGAAATGTAGATGGCGCCAAAAGCATCGCGCGGCTCAAGAGGGGAGCTGTTTTTAAGTTCGTGAATTTGCCCGTGGAGTTCTTCGCCGCCTAAGTCTGGATTTGCAGAAAGAATGTCGGCGATCCCTTTTAAGAAAGCTTTTTGATCTGAAGAAAGGGTGTTGGCTAATTCAGGGATTTCTAGTTGAATTTCAAATTTAGAGCGTTCATCAGCAAAATCTTTGAGCCACATTTTGGCGTATTCGGCTCGTTCGTTTGTTTCGGATTTGTCTAAATCGGTAAGGGGCGATTCTTTCATTTTGGCGACCTCCTCGAGTGGGTCTAAATGGGGGATTTGCACAAAGAAAGCCATCTTGGAAAAGCGGGGGAAATAGCGTTCTTCAATTTTATCGGGGTCGAGTTGGGCGTAGTGAAAAGCCTGTCCCAAATCTGGATTTTCTGCTTTTTTGTCAAAATAAATGCGAGCACATTCATCGTGGTTGTCGTAAAGACGAGGGATTGTATCTCCGCTAATTTCAAAGTCGATTGGCTTGTTGGGTTTGGTGCGCACCATTAAGAAACGGAGTAATTCCGGCGGCATGATTTCGGAAACTTCTTGGGCTGTGGCACCGAGGCCTTTGGAGGCACTCATTTTGGCGCCGCCGAATAAAAAGAATTCGTAAGGAATATTGAATGGGACGGCGGCGCCCAAAATTCCCTTACAAATACCAGCACTAACATCGTGCGAACCACCGGCAGCGTTGTGATCTTTCCCAGATCCTTCAACATCCACCCCAATTTCACCATCCGGACGTGGAAAACCAACCCATTTGGTAGCCCATTCCACTTTCCAAGGCAATTTCCCGCGGCCCTTAAAAGGAGCAACTTTACCCTCGTAACCACAACCTTTGGCCCACGTAACTTTATTTTTTTCGCAAATATAAGTGGCTTCTTTGCCATCGAATTCCGTGACGGTCGTGGTGCCAACTTTGCCACATTTTTCACAAACAATTTGTAAAGGATTCCAGTGGTCCGGTTTTTCGGAGCCGCTGGTTTGTTTATAAATTTCACGAACTTTGGCTGGGTTTTCACAAGCTTTTTTGATCCATTCATCGTAATTCCCAGCTTCATAAAAATCACTGGCCCAAACAAATTTTGTGCTGTTTTTTTCGTTAAATCCGAGCTTGCGAATCACTTCAATAAACTCATTCCCATAGTGTCGCGCAAAATTATTTTCGGGAGTTACTTCTCCTGTTGGACGCCCATTTTCATCGGGAGCCGGGATGTCCTTAAGAGGCATGCCCATGTAGGGCTGGTAAGCTTTTTCATCTAAATAAACAGGCATCCCATCCATGGGGTCCACGTCATTAATTTCATAATAAAAAGTTGCTTTGCGCCCCATTTGATTAAGAGCCTCAGCTAAAACTCCGTGAATAATTACGCCACGCAAAGATCCAATGTGAACTTTGCCGGAGGCGGTTTTTTCGTCTCGTAAAATAATTTCCCGATCTTTATCCGGAAACGCTTCTACAATCTGTTGTGCAATTTCGTCGACCCAAAAAGCCATGATTTTTTGATTAAGTGGGTATAGGATACCAGATTAAGCCCCCATTGGCACTTCTTGGGCTTCTTCTTCAAACGAATGTGTTTTGTCGATATCGTAAAAACGCATTTGTTCTTTTTTGAACATTAATTCGACGCGGCCAACTGGTCCATTACGATGTTTGCGAATAAAAATATCCGTGAGGCCAGCGCGGTCTGTGTCTTCTTCGTAATAATCCTCGCGGTAAATCATGAGCACAACATCAGCGTCTTGTTCAATAGCTCCAGATTCACGGAGGTCAGCTAGTTGTGGGATTTTTGAAGGGCGATTTTCAACGGCTCGAGAAAGCTGTGATAAAGCAATTACCGGGATTTTAAGTTCACGAGCAAGAGTTTTAAGCGAACGAGAAATTTCTGAGATTTCCTGGACACGATTAGCAATATTCCCTCCTGTTCCAGTGATACTCATGAGCTGTATATAATCGATCATAAGCATGTCTAAACCATGCTCCATTTGCAAACGACGAGCCTTGGCCCGAAGCTCAGCAATTGACCCAGAAGTTGAATCATCAATAAAAATTTTAGCGGAATTAAGTTCGTCCATTACAGTCCCAATTCGCGCAAAATCTTCTTCATTTAATTTTCCGGTGCGAAGTTTCCAGGAATCAACACTAAGAAGCGAACAAAAAAGTCGTTCTACGAGTTGCTCTTTGGACATTTCCAGTGAAATCACACCCACAGATCTTTTGTTTTTGGCCATATTTTGAGCGATATTTAGCGCAAAACTGGTTTTACCCATGGCGGGACGCCCCGCAATAATTACTAGATCCGCTGGTTGTAAGCCGGAAAGCATATTATCTAAACTGCGGAAACCAGTGGGCTCACCGCGATATTTATCTTTACTTTCTGGGTCATGAAGATCGGAAATTTTTTCGTAAGTTTGGGTGAGGATATCTTTGATGTGAACAAATTTATCCTGAATAAAATTTTGAGAAACATTAAAAAGAGCTTTTTCGGCCCCCTCGATTAATTCTTCGATTTCTTTGGCTTCTTCATAACCTAAACCAGCAATGGTTTGCCCGGCTTTGAGTAATTTACGAAGAGTTGATTTTTGCTTAACAATCGTAGCGTACTGCAAGACATGAGTGGACGTAACAACCACATGAGTGAGTTCCGCCAGATACGAGCGGCCACCCACCTTTTCTAAATCATTACTTTCCTCGAGATGGTTGGCGAGCGTAATTAAATCAATAGGGCTTCGTTTGCGAAATAATTCCATAACAGCCCGATAAATAATCGCGTTTTGTTCATAATAAAAATCATCAGCCATGATCATGTCCGCGACCCTTATAATAGCGTCTTTGTCGATAAGCAAAGCTCCTAGAGTGGACTTTTCGGCCTCCTGGCTGTGTGGCGGAACTTTGGCAGAAATATCGTTAGGCATGCTTGGGCGTTAAGTAGCGTCAGCGCGGGCTGACTGGAAGCCTAGTTTTGCACAAAGGAAAGCGGTTTTCAAGTTAATAAATTTTTAATAATTTGTTCATGCCGATTGTGCTACAAGGGTAGAAATGAATAATTCCAAACAACAACTAGGGCAAAAAGGTGAAGATTTGGCGGCGCAATACTTACGGGCGCAAGGTTATAAAATAGTGATGGCGAATTTCCGGATAAGGGAAGGAGAGGTAGATTTAGTGGTGCAAAAAAATGGGGTTTTGGTTTTTGTAGAAGTCAAAAGTCGACACTCAGAGTGTTTTGGGGGACCACTAGAGGCTGTTAACAAAATCAAGTTGCAAAAACTTATAAAGGTAGCCCTAACCTATGTTCGTGAGTATAATTGGAACGGTCCTTTTCGAATCGATGCCATTGGTATCAATTGGAACACTTGTCCGGGGCCAAAAATTGAACACTTAAAAAACGTCCTCTCATGAATTTTCATCAAAAAGCGCTTTTGATTGGTGCCATTACGTTTTTGCTTTGCATTGGCGTGGTTTTGTGGACATTTGTTTTAGATAAAGGAACCTTAACAATCTCGGGAGATCCTTCTTATTCCGTAGAAATTTCTGGACCACGTTTGAAGGTTTCTGAGAAAAAAGATTGCTTGAGTAATCCTTGTTTAGTGCGATTACCTAGTGGCTCTTACGAGGTTTCTTTAAGCAAGTCAGGCTATTATCCGGAAGAGCTGACCGCAACTATCAAACGACAAGGTTCTACCGCCATTTCCGTAGATTTTGAATATGTCCCAACCTTGGATCTTTCGGGAAATTATGAAGATTTACTTGAACTTTTTGAACCACATGAGGTGAATTCAGATTTTACATTTGAGATGGATGAAACTTACAAAAAACAGCGTCTTACCTACACAGATCCCAACACCGGAGACGCTCTTATTTGGGCTTATTTTGATCGAGAATTAGAAGATCCGGTGGCGTTTGCATCGCCTTCACTAAAATTCGCCTTAGTTTTGGATCAAGGCGCCGAAGATCAATCTCTGTACTTAATTGATGGCACAGAATTTTCGCGATCGTACCTGGGAAGTTTGGCGGGAGTGGCGAATATTGAATGGTCGCTTGATGATGCTTGGGCTTTGGTGCGCACCATTGGAGATGAAGGAGGGCTCTGGATTGTAGAAACCGAAACTGCGGAATTTAAGGAGTGGCCATTTGAGTTTTCACTAGAAAAAACCGTGTGGGGAAATGAAGATGAACTGTTTTTTGCGACTGATCAAAATTTAGCGGCTCTAGAAGAAGGATCTGAGACAACCAATACTATCGATGTTTTGAAAACACTTTTGAATGGTGATTTTAATGATTCAGTAGCTTTTTCTATTGGAGTGTTTGAAGCAGGAGAAGGGGATTATCGCGCCTTATATGAAGTCCCTACTAATTTAGAACTAAACTATGAAGATGTGACTTTGGCGTATGACAAAGAAACAGACCAGCTTTATTTTTCCGATGGGATAGTGGTTTTTGAAGTTAAGCGCCACCTGGCCACCTTATGAACGGTCAGGCCAATAACCGACATAATTGGGCCGCTGGTTTCGTGAGGGGTTTCGTCAATAAAACGACTCATGATTTCGTATTGAAATTTTTGGACTTGTCGCAAAGCAATAGATACGCCCGGCAAAAATCCAAAATTAAAATCATAAAGCCGCGTGTCGCATAACCAGAGTTTTTTGTTTTCATCGATGAGAATGTTGTTGGCCTCGGCCTGAATGTCCGAAGTATAAATTAGTTTTAGAAGCTCTTTGATGGCTCTTCCACCCAAAATATCTACTCCTAAATCGGTTTCTTTATAGATTTGAGCGATTTTTTCCATGATGTCGTCGATTTGGACCAGAATTTCTGGGTCTTTTAAATCTTCGGTGTTAAGCGGCCTGGTATTAGGGATGTATTTTTGGCGAATAACATATTTTTTAAAGCGCTTATCTCCTTCGGGATAAAGAACTTCGGCTCCTTCTTCCAGAACTTCAGTGGGAGCTACGGGGAGACCATAAGCTATTAGTATTCCTAAATCACGATCAGCTAATTCTGGTGTCATTTTTTGCCAAAAACTCCAAGCCGCGGCTAGTTTGTAAAGATAGTCTGGATCCTCGGCATCTCGGAAAACGTGGTGCTCGGCACCTTTTGACAATCTTTCTCTTAATTTAATTGTTTCGGGCATGGTGGTGTGTGGGGGATGTCTTTTCGCATAGGTACGGTAGCTTGACAGACATAACATATTTCCAGATGAGGGGAGAGTGTCATGTCAAACGTAACGTACGATAAGGAGGAATTTTGAAAGTGTTAAAATTAATTTTCTTAAATTAAAACACATTGAATTAACGCATAGTGGGATTAGCGTACAGTGGAATTTGACTTATTTCAAATTTGACTTTGAGTTAGGTGTTTTGTGATCGTTTCATTTTTTATTCATTTTTTTGTTAGATTTTCGTAATGGGTAATGTGTCATAAGGGAGGCATGCCATCAAAAGTTTACTCATGTGCGGTTTCGGGAGTTGACGCCTATCCAGTGGAAATAGAGGTTGATTTATTAAGTGGTTTGCCACGATTTACAGTAGTGGGCTTGCCAGATGCGGCGGTGCAGGAATCTAAAGAACGTGTGCGGTCAGCGATTGTGAATAGCGGCGGCAAGTTCCCGCAGATGCGTAAAATTGTAAATTTAGCACCAGCGGATGTGCGCAAGTGCGGGCCTTCGTTTGACCTGCCGATTGCCGTGGGTTTGTTAATGGAATCTGAACAAGTACCAGTGGTTAATAATATGCGCGCGGCTTTTTTGGGGGAATTGGCTTTGGATGGGTCATTGCGATCGGTTCCAGGGACGCTCTCGGCGGCAATGCTTGCCGAAGAGTGTGGTTTTGGAGCTATTTTCGTACCAGCGGTTAATGCAAAAGAGGCCCTGCTGGGGACGGCGCTGGATGTTTTTCCGGTAAATCATTTAAAGGATTTAATTGCGCACCTGCGGGGTGAGATTTTTTTAATCCCCGCGCAACCGACGAGTCCGCCTTTAAATGGCGCAACTTTTGTGCCAAAATCTTGCTTTTTACGAGGTCGAAAAGAAGCTATTCGCGCAATGACGATTGCGGCGAGTGGTGGTCATCATGTGCTTTTGTCGGGCAGTCCGGGTTGTGGCAAAACTATGACCGCGCGGCAGTTGCCACGTTTACTTCCGCCTTTGGCTGAAAAAGAAAAGGTTGAGCTTACCAAAATCTATTCAGCGGCAGGATTGCTTAAGCCCGAACAACCTTTAATAATTGACCGTCCTTTTCGGTCTGTGCACCATACTGCTTCTGTTATTTCTTTGATTGGCGGGGGACATCCGGTGCGCCCCGGAGAAATCACTTTGGCTCATCGTGGGGTGTTGTTTTTGGATGAATTAACTGAATTCCCGCGCTCTATTTTAGAAAGTTTACGGCAGCCTTTAGAGAGCCGCACTATAACTATTTCTCGTTCATCAGGTGCTTTTTCTTTCCCTTCGCGATTTATGTTAGTGGGAGCCATGAATCCTTGTCCGTGTGGCTATTATCAAGATCCACAAAAAAAGTGTATTTGCA
The DNA here is from genome assembly GCA_964473745.1 of uncultured Candidatus Peribacteria bacterium. GTDB lineage: Bacteria > Patescibacteriota > Gracilibacteria > UBA1369 > UBA12473 > JABJMC01. Next base: position 24,006 of record CAYYQE010000014.1, on the reverse strand, counting down.
CTTCGAGAGAAAGGTTGAAATATCAGAAAAAATTGTCTGGCCCTTTTTTGGATCGGATGGATTTGTTTTTGAAAATGCAACCAATTTCTTATCAAGAACTACACGATGACAATTGGATCCCGGCTGATACTTGCTTAGGTATGATTCGAGGGGCCCGTGAAACTCAACAAAAACGTTATAAATCCTCGATGCTTTTGAATAGTGATTTATTGGTTCGTAATCTTGCTAAACATTGCCCTTTAACCACCAACGCAGAAAATCTTTTACGCAAAACCATGGAAGACAATCATTTGTCAGCCCGAGCTTATGCGCGCATTTTAAAAGTATCTCGCACGGTGGCAGATATGCTGGGGGATGAGATTATTCAAGAACATCACCTTTTGGAGGCACTGCAGTTTCGGTTGGGAGCTGATTAGTCTTGGTCTTGGTCAAGCTCAAGCTCCATAAACCGATCTCCGGTTTGCTCAATTTCGACTACTAAATCTTCGGAGTTTTCACTAGGTTCGTCGTCGCGGTGCTCGTTTGAGACTAAGGTGAGAACAAAGTTTGGATCGTTCATCATTTCTAGGGCACCTAAAACCGTCTGATTTACAATAATTCCGCCTGAGCTGTGATACGTTACGCCGAGTTGTTCGGCCTGAGCGACAACTTCTTCTCCGCCTACACCAAGAACTCCAATTCCAAACCCAGGCTTGTCCCAGGCTTTACTTTCACTAGGGATGGGGAGAACTTCCTTCCCAGGGAACATGGTTTGCAATTGCGTGATCATCCAAGTAATAACCACTGGCCGAGCTTCGGCAACAGCTTCGCTTAATCCCGTTTCAGCGGCAGCGTGGGCGTCTTTGGCAGTGGTGAGGCGCGTTAAAAGTTCGCCTGGAGTTTTCGGGGCCCGAAGGTCGACTGGTATTGTTTCACTCATGGGGTGGGTGATTATTTAAAAAGGAGATCACGATATATGACCTCCTTTGGTTTTGTCAATTGGGATAACTTTATTGTGCCACCACTTCAAAACTACCGAGCTCTATGGTTCGGGATCCTTCTTGATCGTCTGTTTCGACATCCATAGTTATAGTTGCTTCCCAGGTTCCGGAATTGGGGAACGTGGCAGTGTCGTGAAGTCGATAACCATTGCTTGAACTAGCCGTGCCAAGATCGTGAGCATCGATGCGGAGGGGGTCTTTGCCAGCTGGGGTTTGATAAACATTCCCATCACATTCCCACGTAACATTAACGGTTCCTTTTTGCCCCTTGGGAACAAAAACCGTAAACATAAAACTTATTTGTTGATCAACGCTAACCGGCTGACTCATTGGGATTTCATCGGTGGGGTTAACTCCTCGTATGGCTGTGGTGCGCACAAAAGGGCCAATTGGTTCTCCTTTGGGGGTAATGCCATATTTTTCTAAAAATTCCGGGGAAAGAAGTTCTGGGCCCGGGACATTTGGTGGGACGCTTGGATTGTCTGAGTAAGCCCAAGCATCAAAAGCCGAGGCTTTCATAAGCTCTACGCGCTTAGCCGCACTTTGGGGTGTTTCAGCTTCTTCGACGACACGAGATAGACCAGGGACATTCGCTGAGGCGGTTGTCGCTAAGGCAGCTGTCGCTAAAAGCGCGCTAACCTGCGTAATAAACGTGCGACGACTGGGATCATCTGGCTGATTGGTGGCGACTTCTTCGGAGGCGCCTGTTGGGATTCCTAGTGGCTTCATATTTTTAAGATTATAAAGTTTTAAGATGATTATTTTAGCACATCAACAATTGGAGCAGTTACTTTTATGGAGTCTTCTAATCCTATTCTTTCTACCTTGCAACCTGGGAGCAAGGCCTTTAACCTTCTGAGCAAAGCATGAGGCCACCTTATCAAAACTCCGGGCTTAGGATCTATTATTACTATTACTTTTTTGTTATCTAAAGAAAGTCTAGTGACCGCTGTTGTATTTGAATCTAAATCAGCTGCTAACTCTTTGATTTTTCCAAATGCTCGATCTTCACCTAATTTTAAAAGAGCTGCTGTTTCCGCAGTGAGTTGCTCTATTTGAGCTGTTCTTTCTGAAATGGCGGCGGCGAGTTTTTCATCTTCAAATGTAATGGCTCTTTGTTCTAATTGAGCTACAGAAGTTGGGGATTGAATATCTTCAGACAAAGGCAAAAAAGCAGATAAAGGAACGGCAAAATTCGCTTGCCTTTGATGATGTTGTCGCATTGAGACATAGTCTAATGGGATTTTGTCTAGATCTTCAGTAGGGATATATCCTGGTGTCTGCGCATCTATTAACACAGATACTATGTATGTTTTTCTGTTATCGTCCCACCAACAACTATAAAGGGTTGGTGTAAATCCGGCGGCTCCAATAACCTCCTCAACATGATCATAAGCCTTGTCATCTAAAACTGGCCCTAATTCTTTTCGTTGGAATTGGTTTTGTTTAATTTGCTCTTCTCTGGCAAGCCCGGGTTCCGTGGTCAAACCCTCTTCGGATAAAAGTAATTCTTTTACCACTACTGCTAAGGCGTGATTCGGGAGAGCCCTCAATTGCTCAGTGGTTAAAAATTGTAAACCATCGGGGGTTTGATCAGGATTCTGCATAGTTATTAAAGTTAAATTTGATTGTTATTGCGCCAAAGAGCTAATAGGAAAAACTATCAGGCTATCAACTTTCTGGTCGGGGCTAACACGAGGAGGAATTGAATGCACTTGCCAAGATGGATGTGCTTTTTTTATGGCTTGTCTTTGCGCTTCATTTAAAAAAGCGGCTTGTCCCCTAGCCCGATATTCACCATTCTGAGCAAATATTGTAACGTCACCTAATAGTGCTGGAGCTCCAGTCCTGATGACGGCTGCTTCCATAGCGGGCTGAACTAGGGCAAGAATCCTTTCGTAAGCCCCTAAAGCTTGTGATTCAGCTAAGGCTTGGGCTTGTTGGTTAAGGGCGGCGATTGACAATTCTAACTCAGAAGCTTCGCAAGATTCGAAAAGATCCTGTGGAGCGAGAAACTCAACATCGTAGCTAATTTCCTCTGTTTGGATTCTTTCAAAGCCTGGTTTACTAAATGCCGCAGAAATGATGCTTCTTACCGCTAGGACTGCGCCTGCATCACTAGGGATAGCAATTGTAAATTTTAATTTACCTTCTTGATCCCCTTCTGGATTACGAGTAACTTGCAAACTGTTTAGCAAAGGGAATTCTTGCCTCAACTTAGCAACTTGAGAAGCGAGAACTTCGGGGCTTTGTGGGGTGGACGTTCCTAAAGGAACATCCATGAATTGATTTTGTTAAATATTGGTCGTGATTCTATCATTTTATAAAATTTTGTCAAGAAAGAAATGGGGTTTTCTGGATTTTCCGGCCAGATCAGTTATAATCACGCGCAGAAATGACTTTACCTACACACCTCAAGCCAAAGAAAGTGTTAATCCTCGGTTCAGGAGCACTCAAAATCGGGGAGGCTGGGGAATTTGATTATTCTGGATCACAAGCGATAAAGGCGATGCAGGAGGAAAAAGTGAAAACTGTTTTGATAAATCCGAATATTGCGACTAATCAAACATCGGAAGGGTTGGCGGATAAAATTTATTTTTTGCCCGTGAATCCGAAATTTACGGAAGAGGTGATTAAAAAAGAGAAGCCAGATGCTTTGTTACTTTCATTTGGTGGGCAAACGGCCTTGAACTGCGGGGTAGAGCTTAATAAAAGCGGGGTTTTAAAGAAATATGGCGTGCAAGTGTTAGGGACACCAGTTAAAACGATTGAAAATACTGAAGATCGTGAATTGTTTAAAAAAGAACTTCAAAAAATTGATGTTAAAAGCCCGTTAAGTTACTCGTGCGTGACAATGGAAGAGGGTCTTAAAGCGGCTAAAAAAATTGGTTATCCGGTGATTATGCGGGCCGCGTTTGCACTTGGAGGCAAAGGTTCGGGGGAAGCGAAAAATGAAAAAGAAATGCATGAAATGTTAAAAACTGCTTTTGCTTTTAGTCCGCAAGTTTTGGTGGAAGAAAATTTAAAAGGTTGGAAAGAAGTGGAATACGAAGTGGTGCGGGATGCTTATGACAACTGCATTACGGTTTGTAATATGGAGAATATCGATCCGATGGGAGTTCATACTGGGGAAAGTATTGTGGTGGCGCCGTCGCAGACTTTGAATAATCACGAATATCATAAATTACGCGAAATTGGGATTAAAACGATTCGTCATTTAGGAATAATTGGAGAATGTAATATTCAATATGCGTTGGATCCGCATTCCGATGATTACCGGGTGATTGAGGTAAATGCCCGGCTTTCGCGGTCGTCCGCGTTGGCGTCTAAAGCAACGGGTTATCCCTTGGCGCACGTGGCTGCTAAATTGGCGCTGGGTTATTCGTTGCCGGAATTAAAAAACTCGGTAACAGGTACGACAACGGCTTGTTTTGAGCCGGCTTTGGATTATTTGGCTTTGAAAATTCCGCGTTGGGATTTAGATAAATTTAGAAAAGTTTCGTGGGAAATTACCACGGAAATGAAATCCGTGGGGGAAATTATGGCGCTGGGTCGAAGTTTTGAAGAGGTGATGCAAAAAGGTTTGCGTATGTTGCAAATTGGGCTGCACGGATTGGTAGCGAATGAGTCAGTGGATTTTCGAGGGAATGGATTAGAAGAGGCGATTTCGGTGCCGACGCCGCGTCGGATGTTGGCGATTGCCGAAGCGCTTCATAAAGGATGGACTACGGAAAAAATTCATAAGTTATCGGGAATTGATTTGTGGTTTTTGGATAAGTTGAAAAATATTGTGGATATTTCGGAGGAATTGAAGAAATCGAAAAAAATGGAGGGGAGTTTGGTGCGCCGCGCGAAACAGGCCGGCTACTCTGATCACCAAATTGGGGACTTTACAGGTATGAAAGAGCTCGAGGTTCGCGCGGCGCGTAAACGTCTAGGTATTATGCCCGTGGTTAAACAAATCGACACTTTGGCCGCAGAATGGCCGGCAACTACCAATTATTTGTACCTTACTTACCACGGCACCGAAGACGACGTGACGTTTGGCGGAAAGCGCAAAAAAGCCATGGTTTTGGGCTCGGGAGCGTATTGTATTGGTTCGTCGGTGGAGTTTGATTGGTGCTGTGTGAATGCAATTAACACTTTTGGGGAAGAGAATTTTGAAACGATTATGCTTAATTACAATCCGGAAACTGTTTCGACTGATTATGATATTTGCGACAAGCTTTATTTTGATGAGCTCTCGTTGGAGCGTGTCCTAGATATTTATGAAAAAGAAAATCCTGATGGGGTGATGATTTCTATGGGAGGGCAAATCCCAAGCACCCTGGCCATGAAATTGCACAAAAACAAAGTGAAAGTTTTTGGAACTTCTCCAATGGATATTGACCGGGCGGAAAGCCGTGACAAGTTCTCGGCGCTGATGGATTCACTTAAAATTGATCAACCAAAATGGAAGGAATTTGCGGATGTTAGTGATGCTTACAAGTTTGCTGATGAGGTTGGATATCCGGTTTTGGTGCGCCCATCTTATGTGCTTTCCGGAGCTGCGATGCGGGTGGCGCCGAACCGCGCAACACTTGAAAACTACTTAGCGAAAGCCGCTAGGATTTCGGTAGAGGCGCCAGTTGTGGTAAGCAAATTTGAAATTGGAGCCAAAGAAATTGAGATTGATGCGGTGGCGCACAAAGGAGAATTGGTAATTTATGCAATTGCCGAGCACGTTGAAAATGCTGGAGTCCATTCTGGTGACGCAACGATTGTGTTGCCCCCTCAAAAACTTTATTTAGAAACCATCCGAAGAATCCGCCATATAACCCGTGATATTGCAAAAAGTCTAAACATAACCGGCCCATTTAACATCCAATTTTTAGCGAAAAATAACGACGTAAAAGTTATTGAATGCAATTTGCGTTCTAGTCGTAGCTTCCCGTTTTCTTCCAAAGTTACCGGTCATAATTTTATCAAAATCGCGACGCGCGCCATGCTTGGAAAAGTAGAAGACCCCACTGATCGGCGCGAAACTTACCGTACTTTGACGCTTGATCATGTCGGCGTAAAAGCCCCGCAGTTTTCTTTTTCCAGACTTAAGGGCGCCGACCCCATGCTCGGCGTAGAAATGGCCTCCACTGGAGAAGTAGCTTGCTTTGGAGCAGACATTCACGAGGCTTTCTTAAAAGCCATGATTTCCGTGGGCTTCCGTCTCCCGCAAAAAAGCGTTTTGGTCAGTATTGGCCGCGTGGAAGACAAAGCCGATATGCTGGATGCCATCCAATGGTTGCATGTTAATGGCTATGATATTTACGCTACTGGCGGAACTAGCGACTTCCTTTCTTCGCATGGAGTCCGCAATCATATGGTTCACAAAATTGGCGAACCCGGCGAAACAGTTCTTGATGTGATCGACGAAGGAAAAGTAGATTTTGTTATTAATATTCCTCAAAACTACAGTCACGAAGAAGAAACTGTTGGCTACCAAATTCGCCGCCGTACCATTGACCTAAATGTCCCGCTTGTTACTAATGTTCAAGTCTCCAAATTAATTGTGGAGTGCATGAAAAAGGACACCATCAACAACCTTCGAATTGAGTCTTGGGATAGCTATTTTTAACGGTTTTACAGATAACAATTCACTCCCGGGAGTAGATTTTAGCCTGTAACTTAGCCAATAAAATTTAACAACACTATTTGCTCGACCATGAGCCCCTAGCCAGTGTACAATCAAGCGCGCGGCCTTAAGTGGCACCAAAATTTATAGACTTAAATTCCTAAAATATGCCGGCAAAAAAGCAAAACACTCGCAAACTCAAGAAAGGGCTCGCCCAAATGCTAAAAGGGGGAGTGATTATGGATGTGGTTACTCCGGAGCAAGCAATAATTGCTGAAAAAGCAGGAGCGGTGGCTGTAATGGCCCTAGAGCGTGTGCCATCTGACATTCGCAAAGACGGTGGCGTGGCGCGTATGTCTGATCCAAAAATGATTAAGGGAATTATGAAAGCTGTTTCCATCCCGGTAATGGCAAAAGTGCGCATTGGGCATTTTGTAGAAGCACAAGTTTTGGAATCACTAGGAGTTGATTATATTGATGAAAGCGAAGTTTTGACCCCTGCTGATCCTGATTTGCACGTGGACAAAAGCGATTTTAAGGTGCCGTTTGTGTGCGGCGCCACAAACCTAGGAGAGGCTCTACGCCGAGTTAACGAGGGCGCCGCCATGATTCGTACCAAAGGCGAAGCGGGCACTGGAAATGTTATCGAAGCAGTGCGTCACTGGCGCGTAATTGATGGTGGAATTAAAGCTCTCGCTAAAATGAACGAGGCCCAATTAAAAAAAGCGGCCAAAGAAATGCGCGTACCAGTAGAGCTTGTAAAAAATGTTAAAAAACTAGGCCGGCTACCAGTAGTGAACTTTGCAGCTGGAGGCCTCGCGACCCCAGCAGATGCGGCCATGATGATACAACTTGGTTGTGATGGAGTTTTTGTTGGTTCTGGGATTTTTAAATCAAGTGATCCCGCCAAACGAGCCCGGGCTATTGTTGAAGCGACCCTTCATTACGATGATCCAGCTGTCATAGCTAGGGTGTCAGAAAATCTTGGCGAAGCAATGGATAGTTTGGAGATTTCTGAACTTGATGTTAAATATGCGGACAGAGGATGGTAGAATAGAAACATCTTTAAAAAATTCGCAATATGGGGAAAATTGAAGATTTTCTAAAAGGATTAAATCTGAGTGGCAAAGAAGCTATTGTTTATTTGTCGCTACTTGAACTTGGCCCACAGCCCGCAAGTATTATTGCCAAGAAAGTTAAACTTCCCCGTTCAACCACGGCTTTTCATTTAGAAGCTCTAGCTAAAAAAGGTTTTTCTGAAAAAGTATTAAAGGGGAAAGCCAATGTTTTTTCACCGATTCAACCAACTGATATTCGCGATCTTTTGGAACGACGGAAAGCTGGGCTAGACCATCGAATTGAAGAACTCAACCAATTACTTCCTTCTTTTCAAAACATTGTCAGTCAATTTTTGCCACAATCTAAAATTTCATATTTTGAAGGGATTGATGGGATGTGCAAAATGGTTCATTTGATTCTTAAGCACGATGTTCCTATTTATTTTATTTCCGCGCATACTTTTCACCCGGAAATCACTAATTATATTCGCAATGTATATGTGCCGCGTCGTAAAAAAATGAAAACTAAATGCCAAATGATTATGACTCAATCTTCAGCGTCCCAAGACTACCTAAAAGATGCGGATGATCTCTATGATTGGGTTGGTTTTATTGCTGATGACGACGACCAATATGTTTTGGATGCCACTATTGTGATTTACGAAAACAAAGTGCAGTTTATGTATTGTAAAGGTGAAAATCCGTTGGGGATCCTGATTGAAAACGCTTATTTTGCCAAAACAATGCTAACGATTTTTATGATGCTCAAGAATGCGGAGAAGATTGAGGTGATAAAAGCTGAGCATTAAGCTCGTCCCAATCCACCTCCCAAGGAGTTTGATGAAATAACGCTTTGCACCATTCTAAATAAGTCTTTTTCCAATGTAGAGGGAGCCTTGGTTCGTTTCGTCCTATTGCTTCCCTAACTTCTTGTGCTGTCATTTCTCCTTGTTCGCGCAGCTCTGTAATAATAGTACGATACTGCGCCCGCAAAACATCATCGTGGTCAGCATCCATTTCTTCTTGTCGGCTCAATCTTTTATAAAGCTGTAGTGAAACGTCACTTAACATTTTATGTATTTCCTGCTCTTCTAAACTTTGGCTTACGGCCATGCTGGGGCCAGTGGATCCGCTTAACAAATAAAACACATATCTAAGAAAAAAAGCTTCGGCTCGCTCTTTATCGCCTCGGGTACAGGTGAAAGGAACTTCTTGTCGCTCTTGGAGCAAATGACTTACCGCGCTCTCGGCATCCCCACTTTTTATATACTCTTCTATGAATCTGAGCACGCCTGTTTTTAAGAAAAGGTAGCGAATTGCTGGGACAAAATTAAATTGCAAAACAATCTCAATCATAATCTGAAATGCTTCTTTTCTCTGCAATGCTTCTTTTGCTTCAGGCTCTAAAGGTAATGCATCAATTTTTTCTAAAAATCTTTTGTAAATGTCCCAGTTAACTTGGAGATTTTCCCTTCCTTGAGAAATGTTTTCCCAAGATCGAGAGCCTTGGCAAAGCCCCATGACATTAACTGGTTCATCTTCCAAGCTTCTTATTCTTACTAAACCATAAGGAACACTTTTTTCTGTTCTTTCAATAGCTGGATATTTGAATTTTAATTGTTGATCAGGATTAATTCCTAATTCTGCCCCGTGGGTTCTAACAATATATTCTGTGAGTTCATCATAGGGTCTTTCTCCTATTTCTTGATCGTTGCCATCTTCTTTTTCTTTCCCCGGATTACCGATTTTTGTACCACCTTTTTCTCCTAAGCTAAGCCAGATGGTAACTGCTGATTCTCGAGCGGGATAAGCCATAATATGTAGCGCTTTGGTGCGTTTGCGACTCCCTAAAGAATCCTTGAGTTCCGCAAAGGTTGAGTGCTCAGCATTAGTCCCAGCTGTTTTTTTGATAACTGAAGGGACTAAAGCCCACATTTTTTCTGCTATGGTTTCGTCTGTTTCTATTAGTTCTTTGATTTTTGCAAGAATTCTTTGAAAGGCGAGGTTAGTATCAATTGTGTCGCTCATTAAATGAACTGGATTACATCTCGGTTCTCCTCCTTCTCCAAAAACAGTTTCCTGAATAGCTTCGATGTAAGCTTTTTCGCGTAAACCGTTTAAACGGCCGACTTGCCCGGCTTCTGCTCGAAGTTCTTCATTACTTGGGCGGTTGTCTGATGAAATTTTTTGGGCTTGTTTCCATGACTCAGCAAAAGCATTGTCAGCTAAGCCAGAATCGGCGACAAGAATTGCCGGAGGAACTCCAGCTTCCGGGAAATAGCCAAGATGAATTAACCATGAAGTTAAATCTCCTGACCTAAATACATCTCGGTCTCTAACTCGGCGATCTAAACCAATCCCCATCCAAGGATGTCCTTTGCTTTGAATTGCTTCGGACACGGGGTCAATATTAACTAAAGGAATTTCCTTTATCCTTACAACTGGGCCTGATGAACGCACCCTAAGAGCCCCTATTTCAAGTGACCTATTTATTAATTTTCCTAACCTTTGTCGAACCTGCGCTTCCGCTTCATCTTTCGCAGGAAAACCTGGAAGCTCTCCATTTTTGGGCGCCAGCATTTGGCCAGATCCCTGACCAAGTCCATGGTCAGCATAACCCTTAACACGGTCACGAGAATCGTCTGGGTCTCCGGGGATCATAAAGATTTTTATAAAAGGAAATAATGTTACCATTTTAACAAATAAAGTCAAGGGCTGCTAACGTCTGCCAACAATTTTTGCGGGCACTATTTTGAGCTTACTCACAGGTTGGGATGCGAATTTCACACCCAAGGTTTGCTTTTTTTGCTTGAAATTCTTGTCAGTAGGGTTATTTTGGTTCACTATTTAATTGTTCATTTTTACTCAATTATGAGCCCTACTGCCTCACCCCCTACTTCCAGCCCCTTCCCAGCTTCTAGCGTTCTAATGGTACGCCCGAACTGTTTTGAATTTAATGCTCAGACAGCCGAAACAGCAACTTCTTTTTTAGGAGCAAAAATAGATGAGTCTCATGAAAAAGCCCTTTTAGAATTTGATGATCTTGTGGAAACACTCCGAAATTATGGGGTTAACGTGGCAATGACTAATGATTCATCTACTCACTGCACTCCTGATGCGATCTTCCCGACTTGGCTTAGTTTTCACTATCAGCATAAAGGGGTGGCTCTTTTGTATCCGATGATGGCTGAAAACCGCCGCTTAGAAAGGCGCCGAGATTTTTTACAAAAACTTTCTTTAGATCATGGGTTTCGCATTTCCGATATTTATGATTTAAGCCCGTTGGAAAAAGATGGTGAATATTTAGAAGGGCTGGGCAGTTTAGTGTTAGACCGTCTTAATCAAGTGGCTTACGCTACGGTTTCTCCTCGAACTACACTTGAAGCGCTAGGTCGTTTTTCCCAATATTTGGATTACAAAATAATTATTCTTCAAGCCTATGACTTGAACGGAAGGCCCATCTACCACACAAATTTACTAATGTCAGTCTGGGCTGACTTTGCTGTGGTTTGCACTGATGCAGTGGCAAACTCTCAAAATCAGTCAATGCTTAGAAATCGTCTAACTAAAACCGGGCGTGAAGTGATTACAATCTCGATGGAACAAATGCATAATTTTGCGGCTAATATTATTCAATTACAGAATAAAAATGGTGAAAAGCTAGTGGTAATGTCCGAAAGAGCTTATACGTCTTTCCGAGCTGAACAAATCCAAGCCTTGTCTAAACATGGCAAGATTATTTCGGTGGCTATTCCAACTATTGAAAATGTGGCTGGATCCAGCATAGGATCGTTAATTAATCCAATTTTTCTACCCTCAAAGGTGGCCCGTCGCCCCAAAGGCAGTCTTAAAAAACCTATTCCCAAAAAGAAAACTATTCCCTCTCCCTGAGCACCCCCTCCCTGAGCTTCATCTCCTCCCACACGAATCTTTCCTCACTGATCCTAAAATCGGTGAATTCGTGGTATATTCTACGGCGCCATGAAAAAAGTTGGAGTTTTAACCATTCAGGGAGATTGCATTGAACATTTAGAGGCGCTACAAAAGGCGGCGGGAAGTGATTTTGAGGTTGTTTCCGCGAAAACCGCGGCCGAGGTAGCTGTTTTGGACGGACTAATTGTGCCAGGAGGAGAAAGTACGACGATTGGGAAATTGGCAAAAATGTATGGGGTGGACCAGGTGATTAAAAAGCGAGCAAGTGAAGGGATGGCGATTTGGGGGACGTGTGCTGGAACAATTTTGGTAGCTAAAAATTTAGTAGGATCTGAGGTGGCAGATAATTGGAAGTTAATGGATATCACGGTGGAGCGAAATGCTTACGGAAGACAATTAAATAGTTTTGAAACAAATTTAGAAGTTGAATTGGCGGCGCCTGAAGGTGCGCGGACACTGGTGCCAGCGATTTTTATTCGGGCCCCTAAAATTGTTTCCGTAGGACCGGAGGTGGAGATTTTGGCGCGGCACGATAATGAAATTGTAATGGCACGTGAAGGAAATTTATTGGTGACAACTTTTCATCCAGAACTAACAGATGATATAATTATTCACTCCTATTTTTTAAAATTAATACATCATGGCGGGAAATCTTGAAAAACGAATTAAGGCTTTAGAGACACGAAATTCTCGCGTGGAGGCGGATAAAGCTTGGGAAACTAGTTGGTTCCGGCGAATTATGATTTTGATTTTTACTTATGTTTTGGCGTTTTTGTTTATGTGGATTGTTAAGTTAGAAAACGCCTGGCTCGGGGCCTTTGTGCCCACATTTGGTTATCTGTTATCAACCCTTTCACTGCCACCGATCAAGAAATGGTGGACTAATCGGTATTAGACTGGCAAAATTTAGACCCTATGAATTCATTAGAAATTGAACAACATATTGAGGCTGTTTTGCGGGCAATTGGGGAGGACCCAAACCGCGAAGGGTTAAAAGAAACTCCCAAAAGGGTGGCGTGTTCTTATAAAAAATTGTTTTCTGGCTACGACCAGAATCCGGCTGACGTGGTGACAGTTTTTGATAATGAGGGTTATGATGAAATGGTGATTGCGCGGGATATTGAATTTTATAGTTTTTGTGAGCATCATATGATCCCGTTTTTTGGGCGGGCGCATATTGGCTATATTCCAAATGATAAAATTATTGGAGTTTCTAAGATGCCGAGGATTTTGGAGATTTTCGCGCGGCGATTGCAAAATCAGGAAAGACTAACCTCGCAGGTGGCGAATAGTTTGATGGAATTACTAAAACCAAAGGGGGTGGGCGTGGTGTTGGAGGCCAAGCACTTATGTATGATGGCGCGCGGTGTGGAAAAGCAAAATTCAATGATGGTGACCTCCACGGTGCGTGGTTTATTTAAGAAAAACCTAAATACACGAACTGAATTTTTACGTTTAATTGGTAAGGTTTAAATAATTTTTTAAAGGTTCCTATATGGCGGATTCAATTCCTAAACCGGTGCAAGATTTGATTCAGGCGTTTACGAGGCTGCCGGGGATTGGGCCAAAAACAGCACAAAGATTAGCTATGCATTTATTGCAATCTCCAGAAGGAATGAGTGATGCGCTGTCGGTGGCAATCAAAAATTTGAAAATTTCGACGATGTTGTGTCGCAAATGTTGGCACTTAACAATGCAAAGTCCGTGTGCGATTTGCGAAAATCAATATCGGGATCAGGGGGTGATCTGTGTTGTGGAACACCCAGCCGACCTAATTGCTTTGGAAAAAACCGGAACCTTTAAAGGCCTCTATCATGTTTTGCATGGTTCGCTTTCACCAATTGACGGGATTGGGCCGGATGATTTAAAAATTCCGGAACTTATAGAGCGTATTAAAGAACCGAATGGTGACGAGGCAATTAAAGAAGTGATTTTGGCGACTAATCCAACCATGGAAGGAGAATCCACGGCCAGTTATTTATCTGAATTGCTACAGCCTCTTGGAGTTCGCTCCACCCGAATTGCGCGTGGCTTGCCGAGCGGTGCTGGTATTGAATATGCGGATGATCTTACTTTAGTGCGGGCGATGGAGGGGCGCCATGAATTTTAAATAAACAACCCCCGCTACCGCTTAAGTGCGCGTCGGGGTGTTTTTCGCGTAGCTCGGGATGCGCGGCAAAAAAGTTTTCTTCAAAATCATTGTGAAGAAGAGGAAGAATGTCGCCTTGTTTATTGCCGTTTAGGATGTGAACGAACTGAGAGGTTTCTTGTTCACGATGGCCGCATTTTTTAAGATCCAGGGCTTTGTAAGCTTCTTTAGTGGGAATTTTTATGTTGGTTTCAATGATTTCGATTTTGTAATTTTCAAGAGGCATGAGCGGCATTAAATGCTCGCCGTAATGCAGACCAAGAACAGTTCCTCCAATCAAGAAAAAAGGTACATCCATCCCGATTTCTGCGGCGTGGGTAAGAAGGGTATGGGGAGATAGTTGGAGCTCCCACAAATCATTTAAGGCAACTAAAGTTGTGGCGGCGTTTGATGAAGCGCCACCAAGTCCAGACTGGAGAGGGATATTCTTTTTTAGGGTGATTTTGGCACCTTTTTTGGGGGCATATTTCTGAAGAATTTGAGCAGCTTTGATGATGAGGTTTTTTTTATCCAGAGGAACCTCGGGGTGGTCGCAAATGAGTTCTAGTTTACTGTGTGGCGCGAAAGTGAATTCGTCAAAAAGCGTGGGAACTTCGTGATAAATTGTTTGAAGGCGATGGTAGCCTGTATCGTCGCGCCCGAGAACGTCGAGGGTTAAGTTTATTTTGGCGGTTGATTGAACGGTCAGTGACATTTTTACAGGTTAGGATTCACCCCCGGGGGTGAATTTCAAGGTAGCGATGGCGAAACATTGCAGACCTTCGCCGCGACCAAAAGGAGTTAATTTTTCGCCAGTGGTGGCCGTGATTCCGATTTGGGATTCGTTGATTTGAAGGAGGTTAGCGATGGAGCGTTTGAGGTCGTTTTCAATGGGGTCGATTTGGGGACGGGCGCCTTCGATTTGAAAACCAACGTGGGTGATTTTTGCGTCGTCGAGTTTGGCGAGCGTGGCGCGGAGATATTCGCGACTGTCTTTAATTCCTTGTTCGCAGAGCGGATCGGCGATGCTACTAAACGAGCCTTTGCCTAGGGCTCCCAGAATGGCGTTGCACAAAGCGTGAAGCATGACGTCACCGTCAGAATTAGCGATGGTTTTTGGTTCTTCGGGAAAAGTGAGCCCCCCCAGAGTGAGGCCTTTGTGGATGCGGTCAAATTTATGACTATCTTGTCCGATACCGGTGCGAATTTCGTTGCCTTCCAGAAGGGATTTGGCAAATTCTAAGTCGCGTGGAGTGGTGATTTTGAAGTTGTTAGCTGAGGCAGGGATGATGGTGGGCTGAAGACCAAGTTGTTCGGCGAGCATCATTTCGTCAGTGCCTTCTAAATTTTGGTCGAGAGCTTGTTGGTATAGTTCGGCGCGGATGACTTGTGGAGTTTCGGCGGCGTAAACTTGGCTGCGGTCGATAGTTTTTTGAATTGTTTGGTTAGGCGCGAATTTGAGAGTGGCGGTTACGGGATGAGCAACACAGGCGGCCCCGGTGTTTTGGGCAGCTTTAATAACTTGCGAGATTTCTTCGGAGGTTACAAAGGGGTTAGCGGCGTTGTGAAAAATTAGGAGGTCGTCGGGGTTGGGATTCAGGTGAGCAACGGCGTTTTGGGCGGATTGTTGTCGAGTGGCGCCGCCTTTAATAAAATCTGGGTGGCCAGGTGGCCCAACTACTATTACTTGGTTGATTTTGGGGTGAGCCTCGAATACGTCGAAGCTGTGTTGCCAGAGAGGCTTCTCAGCTAAAAGTGAAAATTGTTTAGGAGTGTCGCCTAGGCGCCCCCCTTTACCTGCGGCAAGGATAATGGCATAATTCATACGCAAAAAGTTTACTCTCTTCTTACTTTTTAACAAAGAGTAAATAATGGTGGACATTTTATGTGCGGATGAGAGCCGCTTTGATGCGGTCGTAAATTTCGAGGAAAGAGATTTTTTTGTCGAGAAAGTCTTGAACGGCTTGGTCATTGGCTTGTACGAATTTGGCGGGAGCGTCGCCACCAAGGCGGCCGGCTTGATAACCAAGTTGAATGCCTTCGAGAGGTTTGTGAGTTGGGATTGTAAAGGTCCAGGATTCGTTGAAATCAAGGTGGGGGAGGTTGGTTTCGGCGCGGTTGGGATAGTGAAGAGCGTAGTGAATTGGGATGCGCATGTCGGTTTCGGAGGCAGCGAAAATTGTGTTGCCGTCCTTGAGTTGAATAAGGCCGTGGACTTTGCTTTCTGGGTGGATGCGCACTTTGATTTGGTCGTAGGGGACTCCGAATAAATGATGGGCTTCGATGATTTCAAAGCCTTTGTTAACGAGCGTGGCAGAGTCGATGGAGATTTTGGGGCCCATGTCCCAGGTGGGGTGCGCGAGCGCCTGGGTGGGGGTTACTTGCTCGAGGTCGGTACGCGAGCGGCCGTAAAAGGGGCCGCCGGAGCAGGTTAGGGTTAGACTATGAATCATGTGGGGCGGCACATTCGTGAGGGCTTGGTGCAGGGCGGCGTGTTCAGAGTCGACCGGGATGATTGTTACGCCGCGATCGTGCGCGGCTTTCATAACTTGTTCGCCGCCAACAACTAAGCTTTCTTTGTTGGCCAAAGCCACGTCACGGCCGGCCTGGATCGCGGCGAGTGTTGGCTTAAATCCGGCGGCCCCAGAAATAGCATTGAGCACAATATCGGCTTCAGTGGCAGCCACGAACTCAGCGAGGTCGTCTTTAACAGCTAGAGCAGTTTGAGAAACATTGAATCGTGTCGCCTGCTCAGCAAGAAGCTTTTCGCTAGAATGGGCCGCCAGAGCGACTACCTCTAGCTCCGAAGATGCGGCTATAACCTCCAGTGCCTGCTGACCAACAGACCCAGTAGAACCCAAAATAATTACTTTTTTCATAATTCGGCAGAGTTATGCTTTTCCAAAATAAGTTTTTCAAATTCGCTCAACAGCTCACTTTCCGGGATGTTGCCCTTATAAATTTCGCCTTTGTAATAAATATTGCCTTGTTTGTGGCCGCCAGCAATGGCGAAATCAGCTTCTTTGGCCTCCCCTAAGGCGTTGACTACGCACCCCATAACCGCGATGCGGTAGGGTTTTTGCAAATTGAGACGGGCAACCATTTCTTGAACCTCGGTGGTTAGTTTTTGGATGTTGATTTCGGTGCGACCGCAGCCCGGACAGGACACAATGTCAGGCTCTTTGTCGTAAAGTTTGAGGGCTTTTAAAATTTCTTTGGCAGCGCGAATTTCTTCGAGTGGATCGGCGGTTAAAGAGACTCGAATGGTCGCGCCAATGCCGCGCCGCAAGAGCGAACCAATACCGATGGCGTTTTTTATAGAGCCGGGAAGCAAGGGGCCGGCCTCGGTTACGCCGAGATGTAAAGGATAGTCTGTCTGGGCGGCGAGGAGCTCGTTAGCTTGAATCATTTCTGGGACTTGAGAGCTTTTTACAGATAATACTAAATTTGTGAAGTTTTCATTTTCAAAAAATTTAACCCAGCGCAAAGCAGATTCAACTAAGGCTTCGGGAGTGGGAGCGCCGTGCTTTTCCCATAAATCTTGCTCTAATGAACCGGCGTTGACGCCTATTCGGATAGCCGCGTTGTGTTGGCGGGCGGATTCCATAATTTGGCGCAAAAGATCATGATCAGCGATGTTCCCGGGATTAATTCGAATCTTATCAGCCCCGTTTTCAAGAGCTAATAATGCAAAATCCGGGCGAAAATGAATATCTGCCACCAGAGGTATTTGAATCTGAGATTTAATGGCTGAAATAGCCAGGGCTGCCTCTTTACTCGGGATCGCAACCCTAATAATATCGCACCCACACTCCTGTAAGGCTTGAATTTGGGCCACGGTAGCCGCGACATCTTCAGTCTTAGTGTCGCACATGGATTGAATGGCGACTCCCTGCTTGCCCCCAATCTGTATTTGACCGATGCTGATTTCCCTTGTTTTCATGGATTTTGATTGTAGCGGCCCTTTAGATTGATTGCTACTTGTCTTTTTTACAAATTTATGTTATAATTTAAAACAATATAAATTAAATAACCATATTATGCCTACGCCACCGCTTCAAGGTGCCCCAGGCGAGTCCTCCGACGTAACTCCCTTGCCGGAGCTACAACTAACAGAAATTTTTAAGTCGCCAGAGCCAATTTTACCTGAGGTCACCGGAGAAGATAATCTCCCAGCGATTGCTAAACCGCAAGCCATAACCTTATGGGGAGAGTATTCGATGATAATTGATGAGACTTCTAACAATATTGTTTTGTTGGATGGGGAAGGAGAAAAAGTGGATGATTTTGTAAGAATTTCGCAGTTACGTCAACGGGAAGGATACCAATGGGACGCAATACTTAACCATTTTGGGAAGCTGGCTGACCAAAGACGTAAAGCATCAGCGGGCACTTATCGGTATCTTTTAAAGCCTGGAAGAACGGGAGATCAATCAGATCTTCCTTTTGATGCACTTTCTCCTTCTATGCAAAAATCTTTTAATGTTGAGTGGCACGACGGCGACGAGGATTATACTAATTTTGAGACGTTTTCCGATAAAACACTTGCTGTTAACTTTGAAGACCCACTTATTACTCAACTAGAGCAGGGTCGTTTTATTCTAATTTTAGATAAAGATGGCTTGTTTGTCGCCTTTGACACCGCCCCTAAAGGGAATACTCTACCGCCTCGTAACTGGGTGCGTTATGATTATTTTTCATATGATCTCCCTGCACCAATTTTTTTATTTTTAGAAAATGAAGAGCAAAGCACTTTGTTAGAAGGGACTGTTGAATTAGGGTCTGGTTTTCTGGCTAATTCTACTGAAAACAGCATTGGTTTTGGTCATGCCGAGGCACGCACTAGTGGTGGTGGATATGCTCTTATACATCGAGAACAAATTCAAAACGCCCAAGTTTGTGCTGACCCCACAAACCCTAATGTTTGTTATTTTTGTCGCTCGGAACACCCGCGTGAAATGTGGCGACTGGATATGAATGGAGAGCCGACTACTTGGCAATCAGAAGCTGCGCCTTTTAGAGGGCAACATGGTGTGGAGAACCTACGTTTTGACCCGCATGGGAATTTCTTTTTGTTTGATTCGGGGGAAGAAATTCGAGTTGTTGATCGTCATAGTTTAGAAGAAGTTGGCCGTTTCCCTGGACAAGATTTAATTCATTTTGATAATCAAGGACGAATTCACACTTTTGATGAAACTGGGCATTTAGTTATTTTGGAGCCTAATTTAAACGAGATTGCCGGGGTATTAGAGTCTCGACGAGTAGCCAGCCTGGTTGATAATATTAATGTAGATGATTTGTTTCAGCGAGAAAGTGGCCCTAAAAGCGGTGTGGCTGAAGTGGCCCAACCTAATGAAATAGCGTATTTAGAGCCTACTAAACTTAGTTTTACAACCAAATTCCAAGCAGAAATTGATGGGGCTGCTAATTTGGATGATTTAGAAATTGTATCGCAGGCTTTAGAAGCCCTGCGCGTAAAACTGCGTGGCCAATCATTGCGTCCGGTGATGATTAAATTTGTGGTGGAGGATATTGAAGCCGCTATTTTAGAAAAAAAGAGAGAATTTGCCGAGCCAGAGGTAAAGAGCTTAGTCGGACGGATCCGTTCTAAACTAGATGGTTTAACTATTAATACTATTCAAGAAACTGAAGGTGATTTAACTGAATTAGACTCTTTTGCGCCTTTAGTAGACCCGGAGTTGCGTCATGAAATTAGTGAAGTTAAAGAAGCCTTTCGCCAACAAACAGTGGACTTTTTCAAAAATGAAAGTGAGCGAATTCAAGAACAAATTGATGAACTCCTGGGAGATGTTGAAAAAGAATTAGAGGCGATTGATAATTATCATGCTTTTGAAGAGTGGGAGGATTATTCCTTTCCACAACGCATGAGTCGTTTGGGGATTGTGGCGCGGGGCTGTCCGCGCGAGGCAAAAGAAGCACATCAAATTATTCAGGGGGCCATGATGCGTTTAAATGAACTTAAAACTGTTTATAGTAAACGTTTTGAAGAAAAATACGAACAAGTCCGTGAAGAAGCCCACGCCGAAACATCAGCCCTAGAAACATCTATTAAGCAGGGAATTGTTGGTTTTATTGAAAAACTAAGTCGCAAAGGATTTAAAACTCGGACCGAGGCCACTACTTTTATCGAAGGACACCCTCTTTATGAAATGGTTGAGGGTCAAATAGAACTTTTACGAGATAGGAATCCCGAAATGGCGGAGGAGTTTGAAAATAAATTAAAAGTGGAGGTGGCCATTGCGGTTGATGAAATTTCTAGACAAGGTGAGGTGACGGTTGATGGCCGGGGGCGACAAACTATTAAAATTGGAAATCAAACGGTTTATCGGTTTGAAGGACACGTAGAAAAAGCTGAGGATAAAACAACTGAAGAACCGAAAGTTGACTTTATTTTTGTGGAAAATGAAGCTAGCAAGGGTCCAGGAATGGGAGGCAAAGAAATTATGGGCGACTTGGCAGTACGCATTGAATTGCCGAATGGCAAAGAAAAAGTGGTGCGTTTGTTTGAGGGGAATCGCAAAGAGGCAGATTGGCGTTATGGTGGAGTAGAGATCCGAGGAGCAGAAATCTCGGAAACTTATTTGAAACAAGGTGATTACCGAAAAATTAAAAAATCCCTGCGTAAATGGGGGACCGCCGAACAGCCTGGCCCACTTAGACAACAATTTGAGCAAGAAAGAGGAAAGATTGAAGCTATTTTTGCCAGGCGTCCGAAGGGAAGTAGTGGCAAAAAATTACGCGAAGGTCCTGAATTTGAAACTTGGAAAGAAGAGGCCACAACTGCTATTGAGGCCTATGGAGAGTTCTGTGCGGAAAATCACATCACTCTTTTGCGACGTTTTGATAACTTGCGCCAATCACCACTATCAGAAATTGAAAGGGCGGCAAAAGGCACCAATGGCAACGGGAAAGTGCCAGAATGGAGCCCGCACTGGACCATTGATCAACAAACTGAACTTCATTTAGAAAAAATGGCCATGCACTCTAATATGCAAGAGGAATTGAAAGAGGGCTTACTCTGCTTACGCGGTCACGCTGGTACTGGTAAAGATGTGTTGGTAAAAATGTTTTGTCGCAAAACTCGTCGTCCTTATTTTGCAGTGGATTGTTCTAAATGGACAACTGAGTATGAACTTTCCGAAGATATTATTTTGGACTCACCGGATGGAACACCAAAAGCGGTTAAGGTTCCTTCTCGAGTGTTGAACGCTATTCAAACTCCAGGAGCGGTGCTCTATTTTAATGAGTTTAATGCTATGCCGGAGCAGGCTCAAATGTTCCTGCATGCCTTGTTAGATGAAAAACGATCGCTAAGTATGAAAACCCGATCTGGGGAAGAGGTAAAAGCTAAATCTGATGTTTTGATAATGGCTTCCATGAACCCTGGTTATCCGGGGACTTTTGATCCGCAATTTGCGACCGACAGTCGAATGCAGCCGATGGATGTGGATTATCCGCCAGTTACTAGGCCAGCGTCTCCAGATGATTCCAACAGAAACCCTGTTTTGAACTCTTCTGAAGCGATGCGTATCGCACGAGGAACGGCTTCTTTGAAAGGCTTAACCCATGATCCTAACTGTGAAACAAATGAATTTATTCAGATGTGGGATCATTTTGTTAACCGTTTAGATAATGGAGCCGAAGAATTCACAGCGGAGCAGGAATTTGATGTGGAAGTTATTATGGGGTTGGTGCAGTTCGCCGAATTATTGCGCCAACCGTTTTTGGCTAAATTTAATGAACGTCCGTCAAAAGCGGACCGCAAACTAATGAGCGATTTGCCAGTGGACCAGCCATTTACTCTGCGTGAAATGCGGCGCTGTGCTTGGTATTTAAGCAGACAAATTACTCCAGAGGAAAAACGTTCTGGAACGCTGGATACTGATCAGGTCACTAAAGATTTGATCGAAGAATATTTCTTAATTCACATTAAGAATCCAGTAGATCGCGAAAAGATTAAGGGGATGATGAGAACCTGGACTCATAAAAAACGTCCTTCATAAACTAACTAATTTGAGCCGTGCCTCTTGATAAACCTGATAAACCGGGCTTAAAAGGAAAAGAGTCGCTTCGAGACGTGGTGGCTTTGGCTAACCAAACCGCGGATGCGGGGATGAAAGTTGTGCCAGGCGAACGATGGGCCTTACATTTTCCAGGAGAAGAAGGGGTTCGCGATAAGATGTTACAAGGTTTATTTGAAGGACGAGTAGATCCAGAGCAGGCGGCGCCTTATTTACGACCGGATGCGCTGGTTTATGATGCTGCGGAATTAGAGGGGGCAGGAAGGGATTCTTTGCTGGCTAAAATTCGTGATTTTTCTAGTCGCTTAACTCACTATGATTATCGACAACTGGCTCATTTTCTTGCTGAAATGAAAGATTCCGGACAGGGGATCAGGACAATTAAGGGTGTATTTGATTCGATTATGCAGGGTCGAGTTCGAGAACAATTATTGGATTCTTATGGCCCAACTGGGCGGCGTGATATCCGAGCGTCGATTGGCAATGAAGCGAGGCAAATTTTGCCGCAACTATCGGAGTTGGGGTCCATGGATCGCATTATGGAAACCCTAAAAATGGATTGGTCTCATGAAAATCACGGCATAATTAGAAGTGAGGAACGTGATCAAGCGCTAGGAACTCTTTCTCCTGAAGAACGGCGCGTTTTTGATTCTTTGCGAAAAACTTATAAGTGTTATGTTGAGCGTGGGAGTTTAGATGATTTGCGCCGCATGAGTGATATTTTTAAGAAAATTTTTAAAGGGCAGGAGCCAAAGCCCGAACCAGACATTTCGGAGGACAAATCAGATGATGGCTCTCAACCACCTCCGAATCCGAAACCACAACCTCAGCCTCAGCCTGAAGACCCAAATCAGCAACAACCCGATCCCAAAGATGATCAAGGCCAACCACCGGAGGGCGATGATGAAGGGGGAATTGAACCAATTGATGATGGAGAATATGGCGAAGATGAGCCAACCATCGATAATGAAGACACCGAGTGGAAGACCGAGCCAGAAGAAGAACCTCTTTTTGAGCCCAGCCCGGAATGGCAAGAACAGCAAAAGGAATTGGATGAATTCATGGAAGAACATGGGGAACCAGGACCTCCTGGATCACCGGACGACCCCGCCATTCCACCAGATGATCAAGATGAATATAACCCCGATGACCCACCCCCGGAGACAGATCAAGGACAACAAGAAAAGCAAGCTCGCAAAGCGTTTTTTACAATTGAACCAAGCGGGACTTCTACGCGGCCAATGGGCGGGTATTTTTGCTCAGGACGTAAAAGTTACTACGATATAAATACTAAAACCTGGAGCAAGAGAAAAAAACTAACTCCTTATAATCGAACAATTAACGGAGCCGAACGTCAAAAAATTTCGGGGACGATTGCGGGGAATGTGAAGGCTTTGCCGATTCCTAATGGGTACGCGTTGGATGCGAGTTCATTGCAAGCGGACGGCCCAATTCAACTTTTCCGCGACCAAAATGGTTGCTTTTATGTGAAGGCGGAGGGTCGTTGTAATTTTTCGATAGATTTTTTGGAAGAACGTCCGGTTTTTCACAGTAAAATGTGGATGGCGGACATTGAACATCTTCATAAAGGCTCCCTTTCGGGAAAGACGGAACGTTTTTTATCTAGTCTGAATCCGAATATGTCGGCCAAAGATCGGGCGACTCGGGTGCAGCAACATGTTATTGATAACCATTTTTATCCAGGTGGCGGAAGTGACTTGAAGGCGGCGCAGGCTTTGCAATCCAAGCTGCGAAAGGGGTCCACGGGCGCAAATTATATTCAAAATTTAGATAATTCCGAGTATTTAGAATGTTATTCTGCGAATACTTTGTTTGTGGCCATGATGAGAAAATTGGGAATCCCAACTCGCTTGGTGGTGGGGCATATGATTGACCAAGAAACAGCGGATGGAAAAACAGTGATTGATGACACAACCGGTCACGCTTGGTCTGAAATTTGGGATGGTTCTAAATGGGAGCGTTATGATGCGACTCCCGATCCTAAGCAGGCTGACAAGCCTCCGCCAGACAAAAAAGATGATGGTGGCAAACAAGACGGCAACCCAGCCCAACAAGCTAATGATGGAGGAGCTCCTAAGCCTCCAAGTCAAAACGAGCAGGCGCAGCCTGGAGGTGAATCCGGCGGGGAGTCTGATGATGGGGATGGACAAGGCGAAGGGCAGGGCGAAGGACAAGGTGAAGGGCAAGGTGAGGGTCAAGGACAAGGTGAGGGTCAAGGACATGGTGAGGGTCAGGG
>CAYYQE010000013.1:0-41319 GCA_964473745.1 uncultured Candidatus Peribacteria bacterium | reverse complement strand
TTGATAATGTGGGAAAATTAAAAACAGCGGCTGAAAAGGGAGTAATTGCGGAGTTAGAGGGAATGGGTGAAAAAAGTCAGGCTGATATTATAAAAGCGATCAAAGAACACGAAAAGCATATGGCTCGCGCTCATCTGATAACAGCTACTTTTTTGGCGGAATTTTTGCTTAAATACATGCAAGATTGTCCGTCGGTAAAGCGAGTAGAATATGCCGGAAGCCTACGCCGAGGAAGGGAAACAGTTGGTGATATCGATATTCTGGCGACTGGGAAAAATCATGATAAAATTATTGATCATTTTTTGGCGCATCAGGATGTAAGTACGGTGCTGGCCCAGGGTGATACCAAGGCTAGTCTGGTGTTAGAGGGCGGCGTGCAGGTTGATTTGCGCGTGGTGGATGAAAAAAGTTTTGGGGCGGCGCTTTATTATTTTACTGGCTCCAAAAATCACAATATCGCGACTCGAAAGCTAGCTATAAAAAAAGGTCTAAAAATTAATGAATATGGTGTTTTTAAAGGAGAAAAATCAGTGGCTGGAAAAACAGAAAAAGAGATTTTTAAAACTTTAGGGCTCCCCTACATCATTCCGGAACTGCGCGAGGATCAAGGAGAAATTAAGGCGGGATTTGATGAAAAATTGCCGAAACCACTGGAACTTGCGGATATTCGAGGCGATCTTCACTTGCATACTAATTGGAGTGATGGACGTAATACGCTCGAGGAAATGGTGGCGGCGTCCAAAAAACTAGGTTACGAATATCTGTGTGTGGCCGATCATTCAACTTCGGCACGCGTGGCGCATGGTCTAGATACGGACCGGATTATGGATCAAATAAAAGAGGTAGATGCGCTTAATAAAAAACTACGTGGTTTTACGATTTTTAAGGGGGCGGAAGTGGATATTTTGGCGGATGGATCGCTGGATTATCCGGATGAAATTTTGAAAATGCTGGATGTGGTGACGGCTTCCGTGCATACCAAATTCACCCTTCCGGCGGCTGAACAAACAGCGCGCATTGTGAAAGCGATCTCAAATCCTTATATACATGTTTTGGGGCATCCCACCGGCCAAATTGTAAATCAGAGGGAACCTTATGAAGTGGATATTGTAGAAATCGCCCGCGCTGCCAAAAAGAACCGAGTGGCCCTAGAAATTAACGCCAACACCAGATTGGATTTAAGTGGAGGGAACGCGCGCCTAGCCAAGGATCATGGCGCAAAATTCGTCATAAATACAGATGCTCACGCCACGGATCAGCTAAATTTGATGCGGTTTGGGATTGTGACCGCGCGACGGGGTTGGCTTGAAAAAAAGGATGTACTAAACACCCTGCCTATAGAAAAACTTAAAAAATGGTTTTCACTCTGATGGGACCTCTTCGACTACTTCAGCAACTTCGACCACTTCGACAACTGGAGTAATTTCGGCATCTCCAGCGGTTTGGATTTTGTAGGTTCTAAAGAAATAGAAACAAACGCAAACTATGGCAACAATTACAATTATAGACAAAAGTCTGTGCCAGCATTTTGAAGTGCACGCGCAACATTTTGGCATAATAAGTTTGGTTAAAAATCTTG
Source organism: uncultured Candidatus Peribacteria bacterium (assembly GCA_964473745.1). Classification (GTDB taxonomy): domain Bacteria; phylum Patescibacteriota; class Gracilibacteria; order UBA1369; family UBA12473; genus JABJMC01. The sequence goes on along the minus strand of CAYYQE010000013.1, from coordinate 39,740 downwards.
ATATTACTTTACCATTTTCCTGGATAGATTAGAATAGAGTTATGACTAAAACCCTACATCGTTTTTTTATCTCTCCGGCAGCGATTCAGAAAGATCGCGTGCTGATTACGGATCGCAATCAAGTTCATCAAATGACGCGGGTTTTGCGCGTCCGGGAAGGCGATAAGTTTGTGGCCCTGACTGGTGATGGCAAGGAGCATGAGGTAAAGGTACTGGAGATTTCGAAAAAAGAGGTTGTGGGGCTGGTGCAATCAAATCGGCCGTGTACAGGAGAGTTGCCGATTACAGTGCGCCTTTTTCAGGGATTGCCGAAGCAGCCATCGAAGTTTGAGGAGGTTTTGAAACATGGCACCGAGCTTGGGGCAAGCGAATTTTATCCGCTACTTACCGCGAATTGTGAGGTGCAGGAAATTCGTAAACGCGAACGAATGGAACATATTTTAAAAGAATCAGCCGAACAAAGTGAGCGGTGTCGAATCCCGGTTTTGGGGCCGGAAATCAGCTTGAAGGAAGTGCTGGATGTTGGCTGGCCAACTGGCTTGGAGGCTGAGGTAACGTTGTTTGCTTATGCGCGCGAAGATCGTGCCTTGCTTAGTGAGGTGCTCGCCAGTATGGGGTCGCCGAAAACAATAAATATTGTGGTGGGGCCAGAAGGAGGTTTTACGGATGAAGAGGTCGCGGCTGCACGAAAACAGGCTTTTACGGTTTTTGGCTTAGGCCCGCGAATTTTGCGCACCGAAACAGCGGGACCAGCGATTTTAAGTGCACTTTTGCTTGGTTCTTTCAGTAGTCTTAAGTAAACTGGGGCACATGCAACAGGAATTCCAATTAGTCGCCTTTATCGAAGCTGTTAAAAAATGGAACAAGAAGCTTAATCTTGTTTCTTTTAAAACCCATAAAGAACTGGATATTAAGCATGTTAGAGATTCTTTGGCCCTGCTTAGTGTTTTTGAATTAGGTGGAGAACAGAGAGTGTTGGATTTAGGGGCGGGAGGAGGATTCCCAGGAGTGCCGCTAGCGATTATGGCCCCAGAAACTGAGTTTGTATTGGTGGATTCGACCACTAAAAAAATGATGGCTGTGCAGGAAATCGCGAATGAGCTCGGCCTAGAGAATGTTAAAACCGTGGCCGAGCGGATTGAAACTTTGGCGCACGATGAACGGTATCGTGAAGCGTTTGGCTTAGTGGTGGCCCGAGCCCTGGCTCCCCTACCAACTTTGCTGGAATATGCGGCTGGTTTCGTATGTATAAACGGAATGTTTGTGGCTTACAAGAGTGCTGATTATGAAAAAGAACTTGCGACCGCTGAAAACGCGATAGAAAAATTGGGATTTGAATTTATGGGGCCAGTTGATTATTCGTTGGAGGAAGATATGGGCGCCCGCTCACTTCTAATTTTCCAAAAAACTAAGGTCCTTGATGATAAATATCCGCGGAAAAGTGGAATTCCAAAAAAAAGACCACTTTAAATCACCAGCTAACCGAACCATTAGCTTTTTTCTTCTTATCCCTTTTGTCATGGATGTGGGCCAGTTTGTAAATCATAAATATCACCAACAAAACTAATCCAATTAACCCGTAAATGTTGGCGAAATAGAGTACTGTAACTGTAAAACCAGCCATTAAAATCGCAAAAAAAGCAGTCATGAACCAACCACTAATTACCGTGAGAACACCGGTAATTCGAGAAGGAGCACAATGACGACCCCAAGCTCCATCGGCCAGAGAGGTCCCCATGGCAACCATAAAAGCGACGTAGGTTGTGGAAAGTGGCAACTTATGAGAAGTGGCATACGAAATCACAGCTGCTGCCACCATTAAGTTCACAGAAGCACGCATTAAGTCAAAAGCGGTTTTTTCGTCTTTACCTGGTTCGTGATTCCAGCGCTGCGCCATCCATTGTTGCGCTTTTCGGGGCATAAGCACCAAAACTAACTCATAGAAAAAAGTTACGATCTTGGTTAAGCGACGAGAAAAAGCATTGGCGGCCCAATCTTTAATCGCATCTTTTTCATGACTAGCCAAATTAATAGAGGTGCTGAGCACGGTGTTCGCTTTTTTTGAAGTGAAAATAGAAATCATCATAACTGTGCCAGCTCCCGCTAAAACCCAAATCGGAGTGGGTAATTGATCCGCTAAATCTGACCCTAAATAAGCATGGACTCCCCCCACTGAAACCCCAATAAAATTCGCTAAATCATTCCCGGCAAAAGCCAGGGCCAGCGAACCGGTCCCAATCAAAATAATTACTTTTAAAATATTCACCTTACTCTTAATCAAAATGTAGGAAAGAAGTGAAAAAGCCACAAAAGAAACACCCAAAACCGTAAGGGTGTTGGCATCAATCCAAGCCTTAACCGCGTCGGTCATAAAAGCAGCGTGCTTACTCCCCTTTAACAGGAGAAAAAACATCAGTGAAGTAAGAGCAGCGCCACACCACAAAAATCCAAATTTTTGTAACCTTTGCTTGTAATCAAAAGTAAAAATTAGACGTGATATAAACTGCACCACGAGGCCAATCAAAAAGGCTACTCCAACCGACAATAGAATACCCAAAATAATTTTCATAGCCGAAGAACTATTGATCGCTTCCCAGGCCCCATCAAAAGTCCCAACTTTCCAAAAAGCCATAACTAAAGCAGCTCCAAACAACTCAAAAACAATCGAGACCGTGGTCGAGGTGGGCAATCCAAAAGTGGAATACAAATCCAGCAAAATAATGTCAGCAATGGCTACAGCTGTAAAAACCAAAATCGCCTCCTGGGGCGTAAAAAAAGTGGGATGAAAAATCCCTTTCCGAGCCACCTCAATAATCCCATCCGAAAAAGTGGCACCAATTAAGACGCCAATCGACGAAACAATCAAAATCACCTTTCGCGAGGCCGCCTTGGTAGCAATAGCAGAATTCAAAAAATTAACAGCATCGTTAGTGACGCCAACAAACAGATTTCCAGCAGCTAGAGCGATCAGTGCAATAATTGCCAGCAGTTCAAATATTCCCATAAAAATTTGTTACAAATAAAAAAAACTTTCCTTGATATTAGATAGTTTTATGAAATTAACCTGTAAGACATAAATGCCTTTGATAAAACTTTTTCTAAAGTGCTACACAAAGAGATTTATATTGCTCCTAAAAATAGGAGTAGGTTTCTAACTTTTGTCCGAGATATTCGCTACGTGTCCGCAGCAAAAAATATCAAGAGTTTGGAGTTGGATGTGTCAAAGAACGTCTGAATTGATAATATTTGATTTAGATTTTTTGGGAAGTTAATGAGGTTGACTAATTCACCAAACTGGTCACTCCTAGGGCAAATAGCAGAGTAATTGTGACGTATTTAATGTATTTGCTGCCTTTGGTGTACTGCAAATGAACGCCAAGAAAACCACCCAACCCGGCGCCAATCACCAAATACAAAGCCAAGTAAGGATCTATGGTTTCGGTGGTAAGCAAGTACGCGGTTTGCGACCCATTCACAATCAGATAAGAAAGCATGGTGTAAGCAATTGCGGTGCGGAACGCGAGCCCAAAAATAAACACTAAATACAGCGTGGTAAAAATTCCCACTCCTCCAAATAAACCGTTCAAAACTCCAATCCCCATAGCGTAAATAAAAACTTCTAGAATTACGCGCCAGTTTATTTTGCGACGGTGGGTTCTCTCGTGACCAATCTCTTTTTTAATAATCAGGTAAAAAGCTCCAATTAAAAGCGTAAAACCCAGCAAAGTCTTAAATAAATCCTCGTTTAACTGATACTGAATAAGATAAGTTCCGATCCCGGTTCCAAAAAATCCACCAACAGTGAGTGGTCCCAAAATTTTCCACTTAATACTGCTTTTTCGAAAATGAATTTGCCCACCCAAAACAGTAATGGCTAGAGCTCCCATTTTCACCAAGGCCAAGTGCCCGGCGTAACTCCCCGGGAACATCAGCAAAAAAATCGGAAACATTGTGAGGACATATCCTCCACCGGCAAAGGCTCCGATTACAGCGGCGAGGAAGGAAATCAGGCCGCCGGTAAGGGGTATCAAATAGTCAGGCATTTATTTTTGGTATAAGCTGTGGATATAAATAATACAACATTATCTTCTACTTGTACAACTGCAGTTCTAGGTTTTTTATTACAGAATCTTTACAAAAACCTTAATTTATGCCAGAATAGCGGCCATGAATTTCAAAGATCACCTCTTAGCGTTACTGACAAAAATCGGACTCACGGAAAGTGAGGCGCAGTGTTATTTGATTATTCAAAAAAATCCAGAGCTTACGATTAATGATCTGGCCAAAAAGTCAGGTTTATCGCGCGCACAGGTTTATCGAAATTTTGAACGCTTAAAAAACTTGGGTTTAGTGGTTTCTTCTCCTGATAACTGGCGCCAAACATTGCGCTCGGTGTCGCTCCATGGTTTAGCGCATCAAGTTGGTCGCGAACAACGTAAACTGCGCAAAGTTGAACTGGAATTAAAGCGCTTAAGCAACTTGATGGAGTTTTCGCGGCACTCGCAGATGGATGAGCCGGTAGAGATCATCACCGACCCCGCCCAAATTGCCCAAAAAGCTTTTGCAGTTTTGCACGGTGATTGGGATAGTTTTTTGGTTTATGGCTCCGCAGAACGGCTAATTGACGTAATTGGTAAGGAGCCCGAGGATGAATTTGTGAGAATTCGTCGCAAAAAAAGTATTAGTGTTGACTGCGCTCTAACCGAGGTTGGTGAATATGCCAGTGAATTTCTTCCTAACAACGAACGTGACCTGCGTAATGTCCGGCTTCGAATTGATCCCGAATTACAAGATTCAATGGTTTATTTGTATGGTGACGAGGCTGCAATTTGGCATATGGACAAAGAGCTTGGCCCACGCGCCGTGATTGTTAAAGAGCCCACTCTGATTCACGCTTATGATCGCATGTTCAAGGCTCTCTGGAAGAACTAATTCTCATCTGCGCGAGACAATTTCTAATCTGTTGTGGACGTTTTTTGAGGCTTTTTTGGACACTTCTTTCAAACAAGTTAAACTTAGAGCATGATGGACTTTAATCAGACATGTCGGCTTTCTGGGAAATCATTCGTGGTGAACGAGTGGGAGCAGCAACTATTGAATAGCATGGACATCCCCTATCCCACGCTTTGTATTGATGAACGGCATCGCCGCCGGTTGTCGCATCGGAATGAGCGTTCTATTTATCAGGGTGAATGTGATATGTGTGGCAAAGCCATGATCTCGATTTACTCGAAAGAAAAGCCTTTTAAAGTTTATTGTCAGGATTGTTGGTGGAGTGATAAATCGGATGCCACGGAGTATTCCCTGGATTTTGATTTTTCCAGGCCGTTTTTTGAACAATTTAAAGAATTGCAGGCGCGGGTTCCTCGGATTGGACTTTTGAATACTCGGGCTCACAACAGTGAGTTTTGTAATATTACGACTGATAATAAAAATTGCTATTTGGTGTTTGGTGGAGATTTTAATGAAGATTCGATGTATTCGATTTTCAACTTTCATTCCCGCGATTTATCTGATGTTTACTGGTGTGAGGAATGTGAACTTTTGTATGACTGCATTAATTGTGAAAAATGTTACAACGTGAAATATGCCCAAAATTGTAATGGCTGCCGCGATAGTGCTTTTTTGTTTGAATGTCGGAATTGTTCTAATTGTTTTGGATGTGTGGGCTTACGCGGCAAGGAATATCATGTTTTTAATAAGCCTTATTCCCCCGAGGAATACGAAAAAAAAGTAGCAGCTTTTCGTTTGCATACGTGGAGTGGAGTTCAACATATGAAGGTAGAGTTCAAAAAATTCCGCTTACAATTCCCGCATCGTCATGCGTTATTAGTTAATTGTGAAAATTCTTCTGGTGAAAATGTGATTCATTCCAAAAACTGCCAGAACTGTTTTGATGTGATTGATTGTGAGGATGTGCACGGTGGTTTTTGTGTGATTAAGTCAAAAGATGTTTTGAGCGCGGATCACGTTGGTTATAAGGCGGAGCGCTACTACGAATGTGTCGGCTCAATAACAGGTTTGAACTGTGCTTTTTGTACTTTTTCGTGGTTTGGACACAATAATTGTTATTCGGATATGGTGTGTAGCTGCCATGATATGTTTGGCTGTATTCAGATGAAAAAGCAGAAATACTGCATCTTAAACAAACCCTACCAAAAAGAAGAATACGAGGAATTGCGCGCCAAAATTGTGGCCCACATGAAAGAAACCGGTGAATGGGGTGAATTTTTCCCGATGGAGCTGTCGCCATTTGCATACAATGAAACTGTGGCCCAAGATTTATTTCCGCTTGATAAAGAGAGTTGCACGGCGCGTGGTCTTAAGTGGAAAGACGAAGAAACCCGTGAAATTGGGAGTGGCCCCAAAATTCCGGATTCGATTGATGATGTTACTGATGATTTGATTGAGAAGACTTTGGTGTGCGAGAAAACAGGACGTTTGTACCGCGTGGTACCGCAAGAACTCAAGTTTTATCGACAAATGAAAGTGCCGGTGCCTCATTTTGCGCCGGAAACTAGAAACAATATGCGAATGGCAGAGCGTTTACCGCGGAAATCTTGGTCCCGCCCATGTTCAAAGTGTTCAGCGTTGGTGACTTCTAGTTATGCGCCAGAACGTTCGGAAAAAGTCTATTGTGAAAAGTGTTATTTGAAGGAGGTTTATTGATAGAGTATGATGATTTCATGAATAAAATCTATCACGATCAAGATGCGGGTGTGGCGGTTCTTGAAGGCAAGAAAATTGCGGTAATTGGGTATGGGGCACAGGGTCGAGCCCAGGCTAGAATGATGCATGAATCAGGTTTGGATGTGATTGTTGGGGTGCGTGAAAAAGGTGCGTCCTGGGCCGCAGTAAAAGCAGACGGGCTGGAGCGCGCCACGATTGCCGAGGCCACGGCGCAGGCTGATATTATTCATATTTTGATCCCCGATGAACTTCAAAAAGAGGTTTATGAGACGGATATTGCGCCTCATCTTTCATCAGGGAAGATTTTGAGTTTTTCACATGGATTTGCGATTGTTTATGGGCAAATTGTGCCCCCCAAAGACGTGGATGTGATTATGATCTCTCCTAAATCCCCAGGGCCAGAGGCTTACAAAGTCTATAAGGAAGGATTTGGCGTGCCCGCTCTAGTTGCAGTACATCAGGGCAGCGGCGACGCACTCCAAATTGCACTGGGATTAGCCAAGGCCATGCATTTTACCAAGGCCGGAGTTATTGAATGCACTTTCCCGCAAGAAACTTACGAAAATTTATTTAGCGAACAAACCGTGTTATGCGGCGGGGTAACCGAACTTATCAAAGCGGCTTTTGAGGTTTTGATTGAAAAAGGTTATCCACCTGAATTAGCTTATTTTGAGTGCTTTCATCAGATGAAATTAATTACCGACGTTCTTCAGGAAGGGGGGCTTGAACATTTTTGGAAAGTGGTTTCAAATACAGCCGAATATGGTGGCCATACCCGTGGAAAACGCGTGATAACTCCGCAAACTAAAGAAACAATGCGCGCGATTTTGCACGAAGTTGAAGATGGGACTTTTGCCGAGGAGTGGATCCAGGAATATGCAAAAAATAAAGAGGCCGGCTTACAAAAAATGCGCCAAAAAGAACGGGAACACCCACTCGAGATTATTGGCAAAAAAATCCGGGCTATGTTCCAGAAATAACTCGCACACAAATATCATTGCCCGAGTCCATGGCGCGCGTCACAAAGCAAGTGGGTTCTGTTGTGATAATGATGGGATTTTGCGTGGATTCTTGTGTGATTTCCTCCCCTTCCACCACAATATTATCAGGGAGGAAAGATAGTTTGACGCTGTTTTCGTCGATTATTTTTTTCACGGTGAATAATTTATCGTCTGTCCAGCCGCCGAGCATGTATGGCGCCTCAAATTCATCGCCTTTAGAAACTGTAAAAGTGTAGGTGTCGATTTCCGGAACGTAATCTTCAAAATCCGGGCCACTGTATTCAAAACTCCAACCTTCGACCGTGACTTCTAAGTCAATAGAGTCTGGGGCGGAGGTGCAGCCAATCAATAATAAAGAAAGTGCGAGAATGGGAATGATGATTTTTTTCATAGTTTTAAGTTAGATTAACTAAATTTTAACATAAATTTGACCCATCAGATAAGACCATTTAAAATGCCCTTGCTTGGGAAACTCAAATATTAAACTTGAATAAATGACGTACCCTAAAACCCTGACGCCTGAGGAGCGCCTAAGAAAGGTGATTCAGATGCGCCGGGACATTGTTGAGATGGTAAGTACGGCTGGATCGGGACATCCCGGTGGGTCACTTTCTTCGGTGGAGCTTTTGGTGACGCTCTATAATGAGTACCTTAAACATGATCCGGAAAACCCCAAGTGGGAAGATCGAGATTATATGATTTTTTGTAAATGCCATATTACGCCGGCGATTTATTCGATTTTGGCGCGAGTTGGCTATTTTGATCCGGAAACTTTGCTGACTTTTCGAGAATTAGGTTCTGATTTGCAAGGGCATCCTTCTCGTTTTTCTCCGGTTGGCCTGGAAATGTCTGGCGGGTCGCTTGGCCAAAATTTATCGGTTGCCACTGGTGTGGCGCTAGGATTAAAAACTCAAGGAAAACCAAATCGCGTTTTTGGATTATCTAGTGAAGGCGATTTACAAGAAGGTCAAAGTTGGGAAGCGATTATGTCGGCGGCTCATTTCCGACTCGACAACCTTACTTTGTTAGTTGATTACAACAAATTACAGATTGATGGACACTGTGAAGATGTGATGGGAGTTCATCCCTTAGACGAAAAATTCAAGAGTTTTAATTGGCATACTTTAGTTGTAGAAGATGGCCATGATTTTGACCAAATCCGAACGGCGTTTGATGAAGCCGCGACTTTACAAGGCCGACCAAAAGTGATTATTGCTAATACTATTAAAGGAAAAGGTATTTCTTACATGGAAAACGTGGCTGGCTGGCACGGAAAAGCACCGGACCGCGAACATTTGGACCTTGCCCTTGATGAACTTAAAAAATTGGAAGATTCCTTAACTTATGGCTCATGACCAGAGAAATAATGCTATCGAGGCAGGGTTGGGCGGACGCGCTTATTGAGCTGGGAGAACAAGACCCGAGCGTGGTGGTGCTGGATGCTGATCTAGCGAAATCTACTTTAACTTGTCAGTTTGGCGAAAAATTTCCGGATCGGTTTTTTGATCTGGGGATTGCCGAACAAAACATGGTGAATGTGGCTGGTGGCTTGTCCTTAACCGGACTAACGCCGTTTGTGGCAACTTATGGTGTTTTTCTTTCTGGGCGGGCTTGGGAACAAATTCGAACTAGTATTTGTTACGGTGAATTGAATGTGAAATTTGGTGGGGCGCACGGTGGAATTTCGGTTGGCCCGGATGGAGCAACTCACCAGGCCCTCGAAGAAATTTCTATTATGCGTGTGTTGCCGAGGATGACCGTGATTGTGCCGGCTGATTATTTTGAAACTCGTAAGGCTGTCCTGGCTGCGGCCAAGATTAAAGGCCCGGTTTATATCCGCTTTGGACGCGAAAAAACTCCGGTTGTCACCGATGAAAGCACACCTTTTGAGGTTGGGAAAGCATATGTTATGCAAGAAGGCACAGATGTGACGATTGTGGCTTGTGGCCCGATGGTGGCAGAGGCGTTGGATGCCGCTGAAGAACTCGAAAAAGATGGAATTTCGGCGGAGGTTATTAATCTGCACACTATTAAGCCGCTCGATGAAGAGACGATTCTTAGTTCAATTAAAAAAACTGGTGCGATTGTGACCGCAGAAGAGCATCAGATGGCTGGTGGTATGGGCTCGGCCGTGTTTGAAGTTTTGACGAAAAACCACCCTGTCCCGGGTGAGCAAGTTGGTATTAACGACAGCTTTGGTGAATCTGGAAAGCCGCGTGAGCTGATGGAAAAGTACGGCATTACCTCTAAGGAAATTATTGAAAAAGCTCGCACAGTGATTGCTCGAAAAAATTCTTAAATCCCCTTTCTTAACCCTTAATTTTTCTTTATGAAATCATTCTCCAAACGCATGCCCCACTTAGGAACCGAAAATGCTTTTGCAGTTATTACCAAAGCTAAACAATTTGAAAAAGATAACAACCTTCGTTTAGTCTATCTACAGATTGGGGAACCGGGATTTGACACTCCAGACAACATTAATGCCGCGGCTATTCAAGCCATCAAAAATAACGAAACTCATTACACGGCTACTCCGGGAATTATGCCGCTCCGGGAAATTATTGCTAAAGAAAGTTCCAAAAAGGCCTGCGTGGATTACGAACCCACTGATGTGGTGGTAGTTCCAGGAGGGAAACCCGTAATGTTTTATATGATGAATGCCCTACTCGATCCAGGCGATGAGGTCATTATCCCTAACCCCTCGTATCCTATTTACGGTTCAGTAACAGAATATTTAGGAGGAAAAGTTGTACCGATTCAACTTAAGCAAGAAAATGATTTCAACTTTACAATTGAAGAATTAGAGAAAAAAATCACTCCAAAAACCAAACTTATTATGGTTAATTCTCCCCAAAACCCAACGGGGGGCGTTTACACGCGTGAACTACTCGAAGGAATTGCCAAACTAGCAGTCAAACATGATTTGTGGGTGCTTTCCGATGAAATTTACGACCGCATGGTGCATGATGGGGAACACGTTTCCATCACTAGTTTTGAAGGGATGCCCGAGCGAACCGTAATTTTGAATGGTTGTTCCAAAACTTATGCCATGACTGGATACCGAATTGGTTGGTCAGTCTGTAAAAATGAGCAAATGACCGCTTATATTGAGCAGCTCGCTTGTAATGACGTATCTTGTACCAACACCATGACGCAGTATGCCGCGCTAGAGGCGTTAATTGGGCCGCAAGATCAGGTTGAATATATGTTAAGTGAATATAAAAAGCGTCGTGATTTGATGGTGGAATTAGTGAATGAAATTCCGGGAATGAGCTGCCATTCACCAAAAGGAGCGTTTTATTTGATGGTGAATGTACGCGAGCTTTTGGATAAGTTTAAAATCACTTCCGCTGAACTTTGTGATCGCATCATGAGAGAAGCGCATGTCCTTATTCTTCCAGGGACGGTGTTTGGTCACTTTGGTGAAGATTTGGTTCGTTTTTCTTATGTTTCAAGTGAAGAAGACATTCGAGATGGACTTGTTAAGATAAAAAAGTATATTGAGAGCGTTTATTAAATCCTCCCTTTTAATTTTAAATTTTACCTATGAATATTTATGTCACGCGTCTAATTCCTGAAGAGGGTTTAGTTATGCTCCGTGAAGCTTTTGGTGACATTGAAGTTAATCCACATGACCGGGTTTTAACGCGCGATGAATTACTGGCCGCGGTCAAAGGTCGCGATGGTGTTTTATCCTTACTAACAGATAATATGGATGCCGAAGTAATGGATGCGATTGGCCCACAATGTAAGGTTATTTCTAACTATGCGGTTGGTTATAATAATATTGATGTGGAAGCGGCTAGTGAACGCAAAATTATGATTACAAATACTCCCGGGGTACTTACGGATGCGACAGCCGATTGCGCGATTGCTCTGCTATTTGCAGCGGCGCGACGAGTTGTTGAATCTGATGAATATATGCGAGCCGAAAAATTTGAAGGCTGGGCCCCAATGCTCCTGTTAGGGAAAGAAGTAACTGGGGCTACTCTTGGTATTCTTGGGGCTGGTCGAATTGGTGAAAGTATGGCGAAAAAAATGGCGGGATTTGATATGAAAATTCTTTATACTGACCTTCATTCAAATGAGGAGCTAGATGGTATGGGAGCAAAGCAAGTTGACCTCGAAACTTTATGCTCCGAAAGTGATTATATTTCGATTCATGTGAATTTGTGTGAGGCAACTCATCATTTAATTAGTGAAAAAGAGTTTAGTTTAATGAAGCCCACGGCTACGATTATTAACACGGCGCGCGGACCAGTTATTGATGAGACCGCTTTGGTCACGCACTTGCAGGCGAATCCTGATTTTTATGCTGGGCTGGATGTTTTTGAAGATGAACCAGCTATGAAACAAGGCTTAAAAGACTGCCACAATGCGGTGATTATTCCGCACTTAGGATCAGCTACAACTCCGGCGCGAACCAAAATGTCCATTATGGCCGCGCAAAACTTGATTGATGCTCTGACCGATAAAACTCCCCAATTCCTCGTAAACAAGGATTCATTTGCTTAAAATTCAAAATTTAAGCGGACTTTTAAAAGGCCTCGCGGGCGAGGAGCTTAAAAAGCGTGAACAAATTTTACAGATTGCGGAGAGGGTTTTGAATGAAATTAATCCGGGGAAATTAGTAAAAGAAAAGTTGCGCTCGTTTGATGCCTCGGGCTACGAAAATATTTATGTAGTTGGAAGTGGAAAAGGAACGGCAGCCATGGCACAGGCCGTTGAGGCGGTTTTTGGTGATCGAATTACGGGTGGCGTGATTACAATTCCCGAAGGTACTCCGTCTAATTTGGCGCGGATTGAGGTGATTCAGGCTAGCCATCCCCTACCGAATGAGGAAGGGGTGCGCGGAGCGCGACAGATTTTAGACTTGGTCGAGCAGGCGGGAGAACGAGACGCCGTGATTGCGCTAATTTCCGGTGGAGGTTCAGCCCTGCTCCCCTTACCAATTGAGGGCGTGAGTTTGGAGGAAAAAGTCTCGGTAACTTCTTTGTTACTAAAAAGTGGCGCCACGATTCAAGAAATGAATCGGGTACGCAAACATTTGTCGCAAATTAAAGGTGGTTGGTTGGCTAAGGCGGTTTATCCCGCGACCTGTTTACATTTGGTGATTTCAGATGTGCTGGGTGATGACTTAGGAACAATTGCGTCGGGGCCGCTGGCCCCCGATGAGTCTACTTTTGCGGATGCAGTGGAGGTTTTGCAGCGTTATGGGATTTTGGATGAAATGCCAGAAAGCGTTCGAGCTCACCTTGAAGCCGCTAAAAATGAGACTCCCAAACCTGGGGATGAGGTGTTTGAACGAATTGAGACTGCGATTTTGGCCAATCATGAAACTCCGGCTAAGGTCGCGGAGGCTGTTGCGACCGAGATGGAGTTACCGGTCGAAATTTTGACTACTAATTTGGATGGCGAAGCACGCGAACAGGCCGCCGAAATCTTGAAAAGCGTGAGTGAGCCTGGAGTTCTTTATATTGCCACCGGCGAAACAACGGTCACGATCCGTGGTGATGGACAAGGCGGGCGGAACCAAGAATTTATGTTGGCCTTAGCGCGTGAACTTAAGGCAGACTCCCCTGTTGTAGGGCTTTCCATTGGCACTGATGGTGTGGATGGAATTTGCCCGGAACCAACGGCCGGGGCAATCGTCAGTGGGCGCACTATTAAGAATGGCGTAACAATCGATGAATATTTAGATAATAATGATTCTTATCACTTTTTTGAGAAAACGGGTGACTTAATTAAGACTGGGCCAAGTGGGACGAATTTGGGAGATTTGATTATGATTCTCCGATAACTTCTTCCTCCCAATCATAACCACAATCCTGACACTCAAACTTAACGCTTTTGTCAGTTCCGGAAATTTTTATGTTTTGAGATTTACATTCTTGGCATTTTCTCTCTAGATATTTAAGCTTTTCAAGGATTTTTTGAGCTCTCTCCTCGTCCTGTTGTTCCTCGTGATCTTCTCTTGGATGCTTGGAATAAGTTTTAATAGGAAGAACTTCTTTGTGCTCACTTAGTTGCTTGGCTTTTTCAATAGAATCAAAGTGCTTTTTGGGAACTTCAACTTTGTATTCAAAAAAAGAAGAGCGACGCTTCTTTTTCTTTTTCTTTTTCTTATTAACTGGTTCTAGTTCTTCAAAAGCCATAGTAATTACATTATACTCGAAATATTAGTTATACTAAACTCATGACTTTCCCTGTCGAACTTTCCGAGAAACATCTTAATAAGGCGCTCGAACTAAAAGTGAGACCCGAGGACATTGAGGAATCTTTTGTTTTGGGGAGTGGTAGTGGGGGGCAGAAAATTAATAAAACTGCTAGTTGCGTGTTGCTGCGGCACGGCCCGAGTGGAATTGAAGTGCGCTGCCAAAAGCACCGTGAACAGAGTAAAAATCGCACCTCGGCCTATAAATTACTGATTGATAAAATTGAATATGAGATTCGCGGGGCAGAATCGGAAAAGGCCCAAAAAATCCATAAATTGCGTAAACAAAAGCAAAAAAGATCCAAGCGGGCTAAGGAAAAAATGCTGGAGGCGAAAAAGCGGCGCGGGGCGATTAAAAAAGCGCGCAAGCCTGTAACTCCGACTGAAGATGTCTAAGCCGTACCGCGTTCAAGATAAATATTTTAAGCGGGCAAAGGAGCGGGGGTGGCGAGCCCGAAGTGCTTTTAAGTTAGAAGAAATTCAAAAGAAATTTCGAGTGGTGCGATCCGGGGATACAGTGGCTGATTTGGGGGCGGCCCCCGGGAGCTGGTCCCAGGCACTCTGCAAGTGGGCCGCCCCAGGAAAAATCTATGCTCTAGACCTTCAAGAAATTGACCCTATTGCCCCGAATGTGGAAATCCACCAGGTTGATATTACGGATGAGGCGGCGCTGGCGCGAATTTGGGGCACGGATGAAAAAGCGGGCGCAAGGAAACTCAACGGTGTAGTAGCCGACCTAGCCCCCAAAACCACTGGCCAGCACGATGTGGATGCTTATCATTCAGCTGAACTCAACCACGCGGTGCTTAATTTTTGTGAAAAACACCTCAAAAAAAAGGGGTATTTAATTACCAAAATTTTCCAAGGTGAAGACTTTCAACAGGTTGTAAAACGAGCAAAAGGCAAGTTCAAAAACGTGAAGTGCTTTAAGCCCGAATCCTGCCGAGACCGTAGCCGTGAAATTTATATTGTCGGACAGCACTTTTTAGGGTAAAGTATCTTTTGTCTTTCAAATTTTCGCCATTCCTTTTTGTGATTGGCGGTTCAGTTATTTGTTTTTAATATTATGTCTAAATCAACTCGCACCGAAGAAGATGCTCTCGGGCCGATTGAAGTCCCAAAAGACGCCTACTATGGCTCTTTTACCACTCGAGCCTTAGAAAATTTTCAGATTAGTGACATCCACGCCCCCCTATTTTTCCGGCAAGCCCTAGGAATGATTAAACTTGCAGCTTGCGAGGCAAACCGTGAGCTTGGCCAAATCCCAGAGAAAGAAGCTAAAGCTATTGCCGAAGCAGCCCAAGAATTTATTGCTGGCAAGTTTGATAATGAATTTACAATTGATGTTTTCCAAGCTGGGGCTGGAACGCCGTACAATATGAACGCCAATGAAATTATTGCTAATCGGGCTAATGAAATTTTGGGCGCGCCAAGAGGGAGTTATAAATACGTTCACCCAAATAACGAGGTAAATTTTGCGCAGAGTTCGAATGATGTGAATCCGACCGCCGCTAGAATTGCGGTTTTGATGATTTTTTCCACACTTAAGGAAGAAATTGGGGAATTCCAAAAATCACTCGAGGCCAAGGGTGAAGAATTTGCCGATGTTATTAAGGTCGGACGAACCCATTTAGAGGATGCTGTCCCTGTAACCTTGGGCCAAGAGTTTACAGCTTACGCCGCGGCCATGAAAACCACTTTAAAAACCATTGAAGAAGCCGAAAAAGCCCTAGCAGTGATTGGCTTAGGTGGGAACGCCACTGGTTCTGGCCTGAATGCTCACCCAGATTTTCAAAAGCTAGTTACTGAAAAACTTTCTAAAATCAGTGGTTTGGATCTTAAATCCGCACCGAATTTATTTGAAACTAACAATAGTCACGCCGCCTTTTTAAAGGCTTCGGCTGCTTTGCGAGCTCTAGCGGTAGAAGTTAATCGTATTGCTAATGATTTGCGTATTATGAACATGGGACCCCAAGCTGGAATTCATGAAATCAAACTCCCGCGTGTTCAACCAGGATCTTCTATTATGCCAGCAAAAGTGAATCCTTCGATCGCAGAATGTGTGAATATGATCTGTTTCCAAGTGATTGGTAACGATCAAACGATCTCTTTGGGGGCACAGGGTGGACAACTCCAACTTAACTGGTTTGCTCCACTAGAAATGTGGAATTTAATGTTTTCAACTAAGATTATGCGCAATGGGCTTAAAATGTTCCGTGAAAAGTGCATTTCTGGCATTCGAGCCCATCACGAACAGATCAAAGCTAACTTTGACCGCAGTATGGCTATGGCCACGGCCCTGGTCCCCTATCTTGGTTATCACGAGGTAGCGGAACTTGTTAAAGAGGCCCGTAAGCATAAGAAAACTTTTTATGAAGTGGTTTCAGCCAAAGATTTAATGCCGAAAAAAGATTTAGATAAATTACTTTCGCCAAACTACATGGTCAAACCAGGTCATATCAATAAAGGAATTTTATCTCGAGTCAAAAAGTCCTAATTTAGTTCTTTAGCTATCTTCGCCGTAAACCGGGATTGTGCTTTGATAAGTATCAGAGAAACCATCCGTGTCTTCGACTGTAAGTTCTACGACGTAAGTACCCGCCTCTTCAAAAGTGTGGGTTGGTTTGCGAGCATAACTAATATCACCATCCGCAAAATCCCAACGGTAACTAGCTACAGTCCCCGTAGAACAAAGTGGATCAAAGGTTACGATAAGTGGTGCATTCCCAGAACTAACATTAGTTGTAAAACAGGAACTAACGGAAACAGGAAGGACGTTAATAAGAATCGTGTCCTCATCCTCGCTACCATCCGAAGCAATTGCTTTTACAGTGGCGGTAAAGGTCCCAACTGTATCATAAGTATAAGTCACCTGAGCAGTGGAATACTTAGTAGTTCCGTCACCAAAATCCCAATAATAATTCACGATTGAGCCATCCGGATAACTGGATCCCGAAGCATCAAAATCTATGGTTAAAGGAACTTCTCCATTTAAGGTATCAGCGGCAATATCAGCGGTAAGTCCTTGGCTATCCACGTAAACCGTAATGCTAGCAATATCTTCATTTCCTTCGGCGTCCTCGACATACAAAGTGGCATAAAACGTGCCAGTTTCCTCATAAGTGTACTCAACGTCTTCACCAGCCTCATCAATAGTGCCGTCCCCATCTAAATCCCATTCATAATTAACAATATTGTCATCTGGGTCGGTGCTATTTGCTCCGGAGAATTCAACTGTAAAAGGTACTTCTCCCATAATTTCACTTTCGCCACCATCAGAGCTCCAATCTTGGTTAGTGCTAATTTTGGCGCTAGGAGACCCTTCTTCTGTTGTGACGCTTACTTCTACTACTACTGTTCCTTCCTCATCAACTTCGTCAGTCAGAGTTAAACTAATAGTATAAGTTCCAGCTTTATCGTAGGTGTGTTCAGCAGTTTTATTGCGCGTAACATTACTACCATCTCCAAAATCCCATTCATACTCCTCGATCGAACCATTGGGACTAGAAGCGTCTATCGCATTAAACAAATACTCTTCGTTAACATAAAGCACACCCTCATCTTCTAGATCAAAATCAATAGTAGCGGTTGGTCTTTCACCTTCATCAACCACGATTTCGGTTTCCATGGTGTCACTTTCCCCGTTATTGTCCGTAACCCGGAGCTTAACAGTGTAAGTCCCGTATTGTTCGTAAGTGTATTCCGTTTCAATTTCATCACCATCATCATAACTACCATCCCCATCTAAATCCCATTCATACTCCACGATTTCACCGTCAGGATCGCTACTTTCGGTAGCATCAAAAGAGACAGTTAAAGGAATGTTTCCAGAAGTTGGATAAGCATCAAAATAGGCATTTACTTGTTCGTTAGCAAAAACCACGTCCACGGTAAAGGTGTCAGTGAATTCTTCGCTAGTTTTGTTATCGCGATAATCTACATCTAAAGAAACAAGGTAGCGACCATCATCTTCCCCCTTGGTTTGGTAGGTGTGGGAAACTGTATCACCGGTGGCAGTTGCTTCATCACCAAAATCCCAAGAATAAGAAATAATCGTGTATTGATTGGAATCTACTACAGACGCAATCCCCGAAGCATCAAATTGAATCAGAGCGGGAGCAGTTAGCCCCGTAGTTTCGTCTGGCGTGGTTACAATATATTCAAAAGTATCGGATGCAGCTTGAGCGTATTTGTTTTTCTGCTCTTGAAGATACATGTAGGAAGCAGCCCATACTACGGAAATCAACACAAAGAACAGGACTCCAACTACTAACATAACTAGACCTTTCTTTTTAGCCTTTTTATCGTCTTTTTTAGCCATGGCCGTCATAAAGACTCCAATTAAGGCCAAAATAAAAGCAATAAAATCAAAGAGCCCAAAGAACAAGTTCGCCATGTTAATCAAAAATGGATAGAGTTGCTCTTCGGAAAGGTTGAATAAACTAAGCAAAGGGTTTGGCCCAGACCCAGACTGACTCAAAATAAAGAAGGCCATTACAAACACAAAGAAAAATACAAACCCAAGTGTTCCGAGCAATATAAAAAGTAATTTTTTCTTCTTTTTCTTTTCTTTGAGCGCTTTTTTGGCAGCTTTGGCTTGCTCCGGAGTTTGAGGCGCGGCGGGCGCAGCCGGGGCGGCGCCAGGTTGAGCTGGGGCTGCTGCCGGAGCTGCCGCGGGAGCGGGAGCTGCTGTCGGAGCTGGGGCCGGCGCTGGCGTTGGCTGAGCCGCTGGTTGCGGCGCAACGGGCTCTGGCTTAGCCGCTGGTTGCGGCTCTGGCTGAGCTGCTGGCTCTGTTAATCCCGGAGTAGGAACTTTTTGCTCCTCGGGGTTAGTTTTATTTTCTTCTGTCATAAGAGAGGGTTTTAAGAATCAAGATCTAAATTTTCATTGACACCTTTGCCAATATAGATTTTTGCACCAACAAGCGTAAAGAACATTGCTATTGCCAAAATGTAAAGAGCTTCCATATTCGTAACCGGCAACATACTGGTTGCTCCTGGAACAGTCTCTTCTTCGGCGTCTTCAAACTGAATAACTAAATTGGCAGTATCTTCCCGGCTCTCTTGGCCCTCTATTTCGTCAGTAGCGGTATCCTTCACCGTTAAAGTCATTTTGATTTGATTTGCAGAATTAGCCCAAGCACGTCTAAGCGTGAAAGTAGCTACCCCGCCTTCATTATAAATGGTTTCTATCGGAAGATTTGTAACTGTATCAGTCCCAGTAATTGGATCACAATCATCTTTAGCATCGCCATTATCATTACTATCATAATCATCATCCTGATCAATACAGAAGGTTGGCGTTTCATAGATTCCACTGGCCCCAAACCAAACATCAAGAGTAATTTCATCCTCATAAGTATAGATCTTGTCTTCTCCTGTTTCTTTGGAATCTGAACCAAAAAATGCTTCCAAATCATCGAGTTCAATCTTAGGTTCCTCTAAAACAATTTCTTCTGCCATAAAGGAAGTTCTTCCTAAAGTATCGGTAACTGTTAACTGAACTTTTACAGTCAATTTTCCATCTTTGGTATAGGGAACATAAAGATCATTGTCATAATCATAACTTGGAGCTTTTTCGGCGGAATCCACATCATCATCTACTCCTAAGAGTCCATCACTATTAACATTCAATAAATCAAAATCCCAAGCATAACTTTCTATTTCAGCACCGTCTCCAACTTTGGAATTATTGTTGAACTGAACTTTGAGCCATTTTTCCTCATCAACCACATAATCAAAAATTGCTTCAGGCGGATCCACCTCAACTATCTTGATCTCACGATCAATGGAGGCAGAGTTTCCTTCATCATCATAAACCGTTAGTCTAACTTCGTAATCTCCAAAATCATCATAAACATGATTTTCACCGTTAATATCCAACCCGTTCGCATCGCTAGAATCAACGTCATTTTTTGTGTCATTGTCCCCATCTGTGCTGACGCTTAAGTCAAAATCCCACTCATAAACTGCTAACTCAGCACCATTATTAATGTCAGCCGTAGATTTGTTTTCAAACGTAACTTCCAGCGGATTATCATTGTCTGGGTTCACTCCCCAGTCAAAAGCTGGGACAGGATCCTTTGTCGAACTATCAACATAAATCACAACCGCATCGGAAGTATCAGTGGCTCCTAAATCATCTTTTACTTTGAGACGGACTTGAATTCCATCCTTAGCCACATAATCATAAACATGCGTGATTGATCTTTCTTGTGTCCAGCCGTCTTCAGTAAAACCATCACCTTCTAAATCCCAGTTATAGTATTCAATTTCGCCATCTTCGTCATAAGAGCTACTGTTAAAAACTATGCTGTCGTCTTTCATAATACTAGTTTGACTAACCGTAAAATCAGCGACTGGCGGGACATTTGTTCCATTTTCGATTTCCATAGTTGGCTGTTGATCATCGGTTAACTGATCAAAAGAGCTAACTGTATTATTTTCTTCATCAGTGACTTCTACGGCAAAACCATAGGTCGTTTTTTCGCCGGTAGTCCCGTTAGTAGTAATTGTAAGTGAAGTATTGCCATCACTAGCAATTTGGGTATTCAAGGCCTCAGAAGAATTATCAACGTCAAAATACCAAAATTTATATGTTTCAATGCTGCCATCTTCATCGCCAGCATTGGCCGAAAGCTCAATAGTTACTGGTGTTATTAAATCATCTTCAAAAGAAGAAAGCTGGGCAGATAGACTATAAATTTCAGGGGCGGCCCCTTCGATATCAAGTGTGATTGTACTAGTGCCACTCTTAGCTGAATCTGATGGAGACACAATTGTTAATCCCACTTCATAAGTACCGATCTCGTTATATTTATGAGTATGAGTTTCGCCGTGAACTTTTTCAGAACCATCACCAAAATCCCAGGTAAA
Source organism: uncultured Candidatus Peribacteria bacterium (assembly GCA_964473745.1). Lineage (GTDB taxonomy): Bacteria > Patescibacteriota > Gracilibacteria > UBA1369 > UBA12473 > JABJMC01. The sequence continues at coordinate 18,959 of CAYYQE010000013.1, read as the reverse complement.
AGCTCTGCTTTCATTTATGATGTTGCCATATTCATCGACTGAATCTCCGCCTTCAAAACGAAAACTACTAATGCGGGTTCCAGACACCTGGTTTTCATCCGCACTTTCGACGTTGTCAATATAAACACGGATTATAGGAATCGGGGCTTCGCCATTACCAACATAAATATTACGCGTCACTTTGTTTATGGCATTGCTTTCATCATAAACAATAACGCTAGCCGGATAAGTTCCAGCAGTTTCATACTTGTGGGTCACGCTTTCCGCGCTACCCATTGTACTAACTGGGACTGTTTCTTTTTCCGTGGCATCACCCCATTCTATTTCATAAGAAACTCCAAAATTACTATTTAAACTAAGAGTGATTTCGGCGGTCCCATCTTCTCCTAAGAAAACAGCGGAACCTCCATCCACCTCAGCTTCGACGCTAAGCACAGAATCCACCGCGACTTTTCGGGTGTAACTATTACTTTTTTGTAAATCCCCATCATAGTCATTGTAAACTGTTAGGCTTACTTCCCAATCTTGGGCTGTGTAGAAATCAATAATTGGGGCTTCAGTAGCTGAGTCGGTTCCTTCGACAAAATCATAGTCTGTTCCTTCTGATCCATTAATCCCCCACTCATAAGTTAAAGTGTCGTTATCCCCAGTGTCAGTGTCTTTACTTTCACTGCCATCAAAATGAATGCGTCCTGGATGAGCAGCGTCTGGAGTTTCATAAGTAAATACGGCCTCTGGTTCGCCAGAATTTATAGTGATTTGAAGGGTGTCGTCATCAACAAAATTAGCACTGTCAGTAATTTCAACCTTAACCGTGTAAACACCGGCGTCCTCAAAAGTATAAGTATACTCATGAGGGCTATTACTATTTGTGTTGTCATCGGCTACTTCTGACTCTCCTTCTTTTGTAACCGACCATACGTATTTATCAATCGTGCCATTATCGGTTTGTGAGTCTTTGGCGGTGAAAGTCATAGTATCGTCAATTTCACCAGTTTCCGCCCCGGTTTCAATCTGAACATCAGCGGCCGGAGAAGAAACAACAAGTTTTATATTTTTGCGATCTTTAATCCCGTTTTGATCAGTTACTTCTAATTCAAAATCATATTCTCCTTCCGCGGTGTAATAATGGGTTACAGTTGAGCTGTCTCCACTATCTGTTTCGCCATCACCGTAGTCAAAATCAAAATTCACAATCGTGTCATAATTATTAGCGCCATCAGTCGTTTCACTAGCGTCAAAAATAACACCGGAACTGGCCATTTCCCGAGTAATTGTCCACTCGGTTGCGTCGGTTAAATCATCTTCATTACAATCTGCTAATTGGCACTGTGCCGTAAGATTAATAATTGAAGATGGTGGATTAACTTTGATGCTGAGATAGCTGATTCCAGAAGCGATGCTATTACTTTCGTCATTGCTGTCCACCCGCAAGGCTACTCGGTAAGTGCCGGGCTCCTCGTAAGTGTAAGAAACACTTGGGCCCACTTTGTCATCAGCAGCTGTGTAACCCTCGGCCGTCATCGCACTTAACCCATCACCACCAAGATCCCAGTGGTACTGGCTAGATTGGATAGTTGCTTCAGTTGGATCATAAGAATCCAAACCATCAAAAGTTACAGTCAACGGGGCGTTCCCTTCTTTGGTGTTAGCACTAATAATAGCGGTGGTGAATTGCAATTCTTTAACTAGCAAATAAATTTCATTCAAAACATCAATGACCTCGGAAACTTGACTACTTCCTCCCGGTGTATTGGTATGGATAGTAGCGCTGGTTGGAGTATTATAAGTATATTCAAAATCTCGATCATCATAGGTGGTTGAATCCCAAGAACCCTCATATCCTCCTAAATGATCACTATCCAATACTGTGTCAAAGAATCCGTTAATAGCCGTCAAATCTGTGAAACTACCCTGCATATCCGTTAAAGTATCCACAATTTCACTAACTGAATTCTGAAAATCAGCTTTTGAGTTAGCAGAAACATCGTGCATGTACTGAATAACTTCAGAGGCTATTTCATAAGGATCGTTTTGTTCACGGGCAGACTCTTCGCCACCACAGGTTACTACACAACCTACATAAGACGGATACTCAATATAAATATAACCTGACCAGTACGAAGGATATTCTGCCTGACAGGCTTCAACACAAGCATCCAGTTCACTGTCTCCATCATCGGCGGAAGCGAGTGAAACACTGGCGTGGATCCAATCTTTTAATCCATTTAAGAAACTGCCGCTAATGTATCGTTCGGTAAATTGAACGGCGTCCTGGGCTTCATCGTAGGTTAAGCCATAACTATCTATTTCATTTAAAACCAAATTAAATCCTTCTTCCATTTCTTCTAAACCACTGTCATTAAACACACCTACATTCGCCATAGCGTCTAAAATAGCGCCGACATTTAAAAATTTCGTGTATTCATCCACAAATTCTTCACTGGCATCCTTGATTAAATCCAACATTGCTTGGGATTGAAACTCACTTAAACTTTCACTAGAAACTCCCCCAGAAGAATAAAGACTACCAGAAGAAGTTTCATCTTCTCCCCCTGCAGCTCCCTGAATAATAGTATTAACTAAGGCATAAGAAATAAGCACAATTACAATACCCATTACGGCGTACATAACACTCTTCTTACCCTTGTCAGCTCTTTCTTGCTCGCCACCGGCAGTCACATAAAGAAAACCACCATAAATAACAACTATCACGGCAGCCAACCCTAAAAACGACAAAACAAAGTTCGTAACATTAACTACAAATTCTCGAGCAGAACTAGTTTGAGTAATACCTTCGGCGTAACCGTCGGCTTCCGGAGGGGCAAATTCTCCTTCATAATCAACAAAACTAGTTCCCTCTTCATCAGCACATTCTATAAAAGTGCCTTCTAAACCTTCACACATGCTGTCTTCCCAATCTGAACCGATTTCTAGGTCTAAAGCTTGTGCTTGCTGTGAACTAATGAGTGCGGGGAGGATTAACCCGGCTATTAAGGCCAGGACAGCACTCCATCCCACAATTTTTCTGAGTTTTGTTTTTATTTTGCCCATAGAGATTTGTTTTTATATCTGTTAATTATATCAGGTTTTTAAGTTTTTAACAAGAAGGAACAGTTTAAGTTGCTCCTTCGACAGGAATTACAGTGGAAACAATAGCAAAGGCCGCGGCGGCCAGGACTAAACCAATAATACCACCGAGCATAATTTTCTTTGCTTTTCCGGTCATTTCATCATTACCAAAATTCAAAATATACAAGAATCCGGCATATACAAAAGCTAAAACAGCAATAACTGCCATCATCGAAGATAAGAAATTCGTTAATCCAACTATAATTTCACGTCCTCTATCAGAATCAACTCCATCTCCCTGATCTACAAATATTACATCTTTTACTACTGTTTCGGCCAATCCTACAATTACTAGACCGATTGAAGAAATAACAATTCGCTTTTTAGCGGCGGTCACGGTTTCATCGGATCCGGCGGCTACTAGCACTTGGAATCCCGAATAGACCATCATAAAGACGGCAATTGAAGCTAAAAAGACCTCTACAAACGTGTAGATTCCTTTGATAAGATCAGCCCCCTGCTGAGCAAATTCTACTACTTGCTCTTCATTCCGCAGAACTTCTCCTTCTTCTCCGAAAAAGGATAAAACAATCGCTTCTTCAGCTACAAAAATCAAGACTAGCCCCATGAGGGCGTACTTTAAAAAGGCTTTTTCTTTGGTGACTTTTTCTTCGGATTCTTTACCAGCGGCTAACAGATGAAGAGCGTTAATAATAAGCATCAAAACCGCAAGTGTTCCGGCAACATATTTCATAAAATCAATCACAAAAAAGATAGCGCTGGTAATGTTTTTGGCGCCATCGTGGGTCGAAGCATCGGCATGAGTGTTAACATTGTAGTTTTCTAGTTCGGTTTTGTCCCCAATCGTGGTTAGCACATCTTTAAATCCGGCAAAAGCTACGTTCTGGAATAGTAAAAGTAGAACAGAAGTTAACACCAAAAAAATAACAAGTGACCGAGCAAATTTTAAAAAATCTTTTGTTTTCATATTAGAAGACTCCACTGATTACAGTAGAAACAATGGCAAAAGAGCCATAAATTATAAGAAGGGCAATAATAGAATTCGTTACAATTTTCTTGGCTTTATCCATTTTCTCTTGTTCTCCAAAGGCGGTTAAGTACATAATCGCGCCAATAATAAGCGCAAAAATCGCAAACGGCGCGGCCCAAGTCACGACAAAATTCGTTATCCCAACGATCTCTTCCACTCCTCTAGCGGCATCAAATTCCACGACAGCTTGCTGCCCGTAGGTGGAATACTCCGCGTTTTCGTAATCCATTTTGAAAAGAACTTCTTTAACTACGGTGTGCGATAGCATAATGATGAATAAGGCAAAAACTCCCATCATTAGATTCTTTTTCTCGGCATTCAAAACCTCGTCTGATTCCCCGGCAAGCACTAATTTGGCTCCGGAGCGGATAATAAAAAGCACAGCCACACTACCGGCAATATATTTAATAAACGTAATAACAATGTGCACCTGATTATCAAATAATCTGGCGCGGTAACCAATTTCGTATTCATCCGATAAAAGCCCCCCATCCTGCATATCCAAAATTTCAGCGAGTGGCCCGGCCATCATAATTAATACAAGCCCAATCAATCCCCAGTATAAGTTCTTTTTTTGCTTGCCAGCTTCCTCTTCGTTGGAACCCATTAAACCTAGTTTTATCCCGGAAATCGTAATAAACAGAATGGCTATCGACCCGATAATATATCGATAATTGCGAGCGAGCTCCCAAATCATGTTATAGGCTTTTTGAACGCCTTCCCCATCTGGATCGGCCACATCTCCTAATGAATCAGCATCTGGTAGCGGCAAAAATCCGGCTGAAGATACATCCGTTTTCAAGACTAAAAATAGCGCGACAGCGGCAATCCCAACTAAAGTTAGGATTATCCATTTGATTAACGAGCTGTGCTTCAGGTGAGACATATTTAGCTTTTTGTTTTAATAATTCTATATATTTTACCAAATTTTACCTGAAAAAGCAAGATCCTATTGCGCTTTTCTCGGCAATTACTATAATAAACACGAACTAGGGCCCCGGGGGCCTTTTAAAGTTATCCTCTCTAATGTCTAATTTATGAAGAAATCTAATCCAACTATCGCTTACTTTAAGAATAGTTTCACAGAACTGCGCAAAGTAACCTGGCCAACTAAGGAGCAAACGCTTCGCCTTACTATTATTGTGAGTATTTTTAGTTTGGTTGTTGCGTTTTTCTTTGGTCTTATAGACTATATATTTAATATTGGCTTTACGGAGCTTCTTCGTCTTATTTAACCTGTTATTTGTATGGCAAAACAAGCTCGAAATACTGGTCGAAACTGGTATGTAATTCACACTTATTCTGGATATGAAGATGCTGTTCGTGAAGCGCTGTTACAACGTATTGAGTCCATGAATATGCAAGATAAAATTTTTGATGTAGTGGTCCCAAAAGAGACCCAAATTGTGATAAAAAAAGGCGAACCAAAGACTGAGAAAAAGCGTCTTTTCCCAGGTTATGTTCTAGTAGATATGATGGTGGATGATGATTCATGGTATGTGGTTCGAAACACCCCAAATGTAACGGGTTTTGTAGGATCTGGGACCATTCCGGTGCCAGTTTCGGCGGAAGAATGGAAAGTTGTTCGTCGTCATATGGGTGAAACTGACGCTAAATTCAAAATTGATTTTCAAGAAGGTGATCCGGTTACTGTTTTGGATGGGCCGTTTATTAATTATGATGGTGTTATTCAAACCGTTGATAAGGAAAAGGGTAAGGTAAAAGTTCTTATCACGATTTTTGGACGTGAAACGCCAGTTGAGTTAGACTTTACGCAGGTTAAAAAGAAGTAGCCCATGCACAAGTTTACTATCTTCACGATTCTACTCTCTATTATTGTTATTTTTGTGGTAGCGGAATTAGTGATGAATGATTACTTGGGAGATGATTTTGCCGAGGAACAGGTGGTGGAAGATGTAGTAGAAGATGTGGTGGTGGAGGATGTGGAGGAGGATGTTGTGGCGCCAATTGACACTGAATTACGTGGCGATGAAGACGAAGTTGGTGAAATTGTCGGCACTCTTACTCAAGAATTATTAGCAACCCTTGATTTAGCTGAACCAGTTGTAACTACTGCTTTGTATGATGATTTGATTTACGGGTTTTGGGATGCGAGTGAAGATTTTTCGGAGATGACGGTTTTGCAGCACAAATTATTCGATGGAGCGAGTTATATTGGAGTTGTTTATGAAGTTCAGCCAAAAAGTGCAATTGAATTATTTACAGCTTACGAAACCTTACGCCAACTAGCCGAAAGTTCTGAAAATGGGAGTATTAATGAAAATGATTATTATGGCGATGCTTCTTTTTACTTTAATCACAATACCAAGACCAACACTGTTTTCTTAGTATTACGTCAGAATGATATAGTTTATGCCCTCGAGTACTCCTCTGATTATCATGTCACCATGCGTTCTTTAATTGAACTGCTTTAGGTGCTTTAATTTTCCTTTGACTCTCTTGGTTAAATCCATTAGAGTTTCACCGCTTTAAACTTTATAAATATTATGGCAAAGAAAGTTCTCACTCAAATTAAGCTGCAAATTCCAGCGGGCAAGGCTAACCCAGCTCCACCAGTTGGACCAGCTCTTGGTCAACATGGTTTGCAAATTCAAGATTTCTGTAACCAATTCAACAGCGCTACTAAAGAGATGGGCGACACGGTTGTCCCAGTAGTGATTACTGTTTACGAGGATCGTACTTTTACTTTTATTACGAAAACGACTCCCGCGGCGGTATTGATCAAAAAAGAGCTTGGTTTAGAAAAAGGATCTGGTCGCCCAAACACTGAAAAGGTTGGCACAATTAACCAGGCCCAACTCGAAAAAATCGCTGAAATTAAAATGGATGATTTAAATGCTAACGACATCAAGGCGGCTGCCAAAATCATTGCTGGCACGGCCAAGAATATGGGAATCATGATCGAAGGAGAGTCTGCTTAAAAATTCATATTTGTTCTAGTGGGAGCCTTACCCTTTAAACAAGGCGCCTTTTACCACTTTAACCCCTATATCATGCCTAAACACGGCAAAAAATACCGAGCACTACTCGAAAAAATAGATAAAAATAAGATTTACTCCGTTGACGAGGCCTCCAAGCTTCTTAAGGATCTTTCACCAACGAATTTTGACGCCACGGTCGAAATTCACATGAATCTAAAAGTTGACCCAACCCAAGCGGATCAGGTTGTTCGCAGTACCGTGGGACTTCCGCATGGAACTGGTAAAAAAGTCCGGGTGGTGGCTTTTGTGGATGATAGTAACGCCAAAGAAGCACTTGATGCCGGAGCTGTAAAAGCTGGTACAACCGAGCTTATCGCGGAAATCGAAAAAGGTTGGCTTGATTTTGATGTCGCCGTAGCCCACCCAGACGCAATGAAAAGCTTAGGTAAAATTGCTCGAACTCTTGGTCAAAAAGGTCTAATGCCTAATCCCAAGGCGGGCACTGTTACTCCAAATGTGGTCGAAGCAATTGCCGAAACTAAAAAAGGTAAGGTTGAGTTTCGTAATGACAAGCAAGGGAACCTTCACAACGCGATTGGAAAGGTTTCTTTTAGCGAAGAGCAACTTAAGGAAAATTTGGAAACTTATATTAAAGCGATTATTTCTAACCGACCCCCGGGAGTTAAAGGAACTTTTATAAGAAGCACAACCGTAACTACTACGATGGGGCCCGGAATAAAGGTTGATGTGGGAGCTTATCTCTAAAGGTATGATCCAAGTATTATTTGAAGGCACACACGAAAATCACCAGCATGAGGGTCGGTATTATCATATTGATCCGCTGGGGAGCAGTGTGACCCTAATTCAAACTGAAAGGCAGAATATTTTGTTTGATACCAGTTCCATGACAAATAAGGATCGGCTAATTGCGGCGCTCCGTGAGCATGATTTGGAGCCGAAAGATATTCATCATATTGTGCACAGTCATCATCATTTTGATCATACGTTTAATGACTACTTATTTGCCGGAAAAACTTTGATTCATACCTGTCATGCAACCCTAGATCACCAAGGGAGGGGGCATATTTTCCCGCCACCAGAAGTACGAAACCTGCCAAAAACTGTGAAAATAATTGATACGCCAGGTCACACCCAAACAGATATTAGTTTGGTGTATAAACATGAAGGAGAAACCTGGATATGTGCGGGTGATGCCGTGCGTGAAGATCTGATTTGCGGTGAAAATCCTCTTTCAACCAGAAATCCCGAACAATTGCTAAAGAGTATGAAATTGATTTTTGAGCAGGGTGATGTCATTATTCCGGGGCATGGGCGCGTAATTAAAGGCGCCCTAAAAGATGAGCTCCACCAAAAATTACTTAAAATCTCTCTCACGCATGAAGATTAAAGCCCGCATCAAGCGCATAGATAAAACCCTACCACTTCCGGTTTATGAAACTGATGGGTCAGTGGGATTTGATTTGGTGGCCCGAGAAGAGACAACGATTTCTCCAGGGACGATTGAGTTAGTGCCAGCGAATGTGGTGGTTGAAGTCCCCAAAGGATATATGTTGGCGGTGGCTTCGCGAAGTAGTACTCCTCGTAAAAAAGGACTAACTCCCCCACACGGATTTGGGATTATTGATCATGATTATTGTGGCCCACAGGATGAGGTTAAAATTCAGGTTTATAATTTTTCGAGTGAACCAGTGATAATTGAACGCGGCGAAAAAATTGCGCAGGGGGTTTTTGTAAGAATTGATAAATTTGAATGGGAAGAAGTTGATGAAATCGCCCCAGAAAGTCGCGGTGGATTTGGAAGCACAGATTAAGTTTCTATTATGTTTATTACAGTTTACGGAATCAATAATGTCGGGAAAACCACCCATACCAAGCGTTTGGTAAATCGCCTACGCGAAGAAGGTCATGACGCAATTCGAATTAAATTTCCGGTTTATGATGTGCATCCTTCGGGAGATTATTTAAATACTTTGCTGCGGTCTGGGCAGGAGCAGACAATTTCGGAACAAGAACTTCAATTATGGTTTGTGATTAATCGTTATCAATTCCAGCCGACTTTAATAAAATGGCTTGAACAAGGGAAAATTGTGGTGGCGGAAGATTATGTCGGAACTGGAATAGCGTGGGGAACAGCCAAAGGAGCGCCGATGAAGTGGCTTGAAAATTTAAATAAACATTTAATAAAAGAAGATTTCACTCTTTTTATTGATGGAGAGCGAAAATTAGAGGCGGTGGAAGATGGTCATATTCACGAAACTAATCACGGCTTAATGGAAAGATGCCGAGAGGTTCACTATGAATTAGCCAAAAAACACAACTGGCACCGGATTGAACTTCAACAAAAAAAACAAGATACTTTTGATTTGATTTGGGATTTCGTTGCGAAGCAACTACCAAGCTGATACAATCGGACCATGGAACTTCTTGATGGCCGCAAGGTTGCTAATGAGCGTTTAGAAATTGTGACGGGAGAAGTGCGAAAACTTGTCGAACATGGAATAAAACCGAAGCTGGCGGTGGTTTTTGTAGGAGATAATGCCGCTAGCGCTTCTTATGTGCGTCAAAAAGAAAAGGCCTGCAAGAAAACTGGAATTGAATACGAGCACGTGGCTATGCCAGAAACTGCCACCACCGAGGAGGTTGTTGCGAAAATTGAGGAGTTGGAGGCGCGGGCCGATTTGCATGGAATTTTGGTGCAATTGCCCCTTCCCGCGACTATTGAAACTGCTCTCGTTATTCGAGCGATTCCGCCAAGTAAGGATGTAGATGGGTTTCATGCTTATAATATTGGCAAGATGACTCTGAGCACTAAATTTGAATCTTTGGTGTCTTGCACTCCAAAAGGTGTTATTCGTCTGCTCGAGGCTTATGATATTCCGCTTGAAGGCCAAGAAGCAGTAGTGGTTGGTCATAGCAATATTGTGGGCAAACCGATGTCTACCATGTTGCTTAACCGGAATGCCACGGTCACGACTTGTCATAAATCAACTAAAGATTTGGCTTTTCATACCCGGCGTGCTGATATTTTGGTGGTAGCGGTGGGGAAACCTGATTTGATAACCGCAGACATGGTAAAGGAGGGTGCGACCGTGGTGGATGTGGGAATTAACCGTGTTGATGATAAATTAGTCGGTGATGTTGATTTTGATGGTGTATCTAAAAAAGCAGCTTATTTAACTCCTGTTCCAGGGGGCTGCGGACCTATGACAGTTGCCTGCCTCATGGAAAATGTGGTGGAGGCAGCTAAACGTATTCATAATCTTAAACCCTAAACCCATGTGTGGAGTTGTCGGCATTTATGGCCATGATTATATCGCTCAAGAACTTTATGATGCCCTAGTGACATTGCAGCACCGCGGCCAAGATGCGGCGGGCATGTTTACCTATGATGGACGAACCTTTCACATGCGCAAAGACCTTGGTTTAGTGCGCGATATTTTTCATACCAGACATATGAAAAAATTACTTGGATATGCTGGAATTGGGCATACTCGCTACGCAACAATTGGTGGCGGTAATGTCGAAGATACTCAGCCTTTCCTGGGGCCAGCGCCGTTTGGAGTAATCTTGGCTCATAATGGAAATCTTTTTAATGCTTACGAACTTAAACAGGAAATTTTTGAAAGAGATCATCGCTTGGTTAACTCCAATTGTGATGCTGAGGTTTTGCTCAACATGTTTACCAAATCACTAACTAAGCAAAATGCTGATAAATTAGAGCCGGAGCACATATTTAAAGCAGTCGCGAGTGTTTATGAGCGAGCCAAGGGTTCTTATAGTACTGTTGCTTATGTTGCTCATCAGGGAATGATTGGTTTCCGTGATCCGCATGGTATTCGTCCCCTTCTTTTTGGAAAACGCCAAAATGGTTTCAAAGTGGATTATATTTTCGCTTCTGAATCTGTAACTTTAGATATTTTAGGCTTTGAAAAAGTGCGAGATGTAGAGGCTGGCGAAGTTATTTTTATTGATGAAAAAACACGAACGGTTCATTCTAAAAAAGTAACTAAGAAAAAGCATATTCCTTGTATTTTTGAATATATTTATTTTGCGCGGCCGGATTCCATGCTAAATGATATTTCAGTTTATAAGAGTCGTGTACGGATGGGAGAATCCTTAGCTAAGAAAATTGAAAAAATGAATTTAGATATTGATGTCGTAATGCCAGTGCCAGACTCATCAAGAACCGCGGCCCTCGCTATTTCCCAAAAAATGAATATTAAATATAGTGAAGGTTTGGTTAAAAATAGATATATCGGGCGTACTTTTATTATGCCCGGCCAAAAAATTCGCAAAAAATCGATTAGGTACAAACTCAACCCCATGCCGCTGGAGATGAAGAACAAAAAAATCTTGTTAATTGATGACAGTATTGTGCGCGGAAATACTTCTAAAAAAATCATTCAAATGGTGCGCGCGGCTGGTGCTAAAAAAATCTATTTTGCATCCTACTCCCCTCCTGTTAAAAGACAATGTTTATATGGTGTTGATATTCCCACAAAAGAAGAATTGATTGCTGGTACTAATGAGATTGAAGAAATTCGCAAATTCATTGACGCTGATGAGTTAATTTATCAAAGTTTAGACGATACTTTTAAGGCTTGTATTAAGGGGAATCCGAAGCTTACAGATTTTTGTATGGGTTGTTTTGATGGCAAATACAAAACTGGTGATGTCACTGAAGAAATTCTTCGCCGAACTTCAGCCGAACGCTCGCAAGACAAAGAAGCTAGTGGATGTGATAAATTAGTAGATGAATCTGATTTAGTTGAAAATCCTAATCAGTTGCCCCTCGTATAATTTCTCTAACTTATTCCTATGAAAAAAGTGATTATTATTGGCAATGGTGCCCGTGAGCATGCGTTAGCTGAAGCTCTTAAACGCTCCTCGCAAGGCGTAGAATTATTTACTTTCGGAGGAGCTAAAAATCCAGCGATGTTAGAGATGTCTTCTGGCTATGAAATTGGATCAGTAACAGATTTAAATCATATTCGTGATTTTGTAAAAACTGTGGGGCCAGATTTTGTAATTCCGGGTCCCGAGGCGCCAATTGCCGTGGGAGTTTCGGACATGTTAGCGGAAATGGGGATTCCAAGCATCGCGCCTATGGAAACGGTAGCGCGCTTAGAATCTTCCAAGTCATTTACGCGTGAAATTCTCAATAAATACAATATTCCCGGCAATCCTAAATACAAAGTTTTCACTTCCCCGGAAGGGCTGCAAGAATACATGGAACAAGATTTAGAAGGTGAATTTGTGGTAAAAGCGGATGGGTTAAAAGGTGGGAAAGGAGTAAAAGTTGTTGGCGATCACTTAGCTGATGCTGTCGAAGGTACGGCTTATGCAACGAAATGCATCGCGGATTCTGGTCACGTGGTGGTGGAAGAAAAATTTGTGGGACCTGAATTTAGTTTAATGAGTTTTGCGGATGGCGAGACAGTGGTCGATATGGTGCCAGTTCAAGATCATAAAAGGGCTTATGTTGGGGATAGTGGCCCCAACACCGGCGGCATGGGTTCTTATAGCGATGCCAATCATTTGTTGCCATTTATTAGTGAGGCAGATTTAACGGTGGCACACGATATTACTGTTCAAGTTATGAAAGCCTTGCGCGAAGACACTGGTACAAAATTTGTAGGAATTATGTATGGCGGATTTATTGCCACCAAGAACGGGATTAAACTTATTGAGTACAATGCCCGTTTCGGTGATCCGGAAGCCATGAATGTTTTACCAATTTTAAAAACTGATTTTGTTGATGTTTGTGAAGCCATGGGGCGCGGCGAACTAGCTGGCATGCCCATTGAATTCGAAAAAAAAGCTACTGTTTGTAAATATGTGGTACCGGAAGGCTACCCAGACAACCCGGTAAAAGGTGAAAAAATTGAAGTCACGACCATCCCCGAAGGCGTAAAAACTTATTACGCGTCAGTAGACCAACGCGAAGATGGGCTTTATTTATCCGGATCGCGAGCAATCGCTTTTGTGGGTATCGGTGACACGATTGCCGAGGCAGAAAAGCTCGCTCAAAGTGCCGTAACCAGCGTAAAAGGCCCAGTTTTCTTCCGAGAAGATATCGGCACCGAGGCTCTAATTAGTGAATACGTTAAGATGATGGAGGAGCTACGCAAATGAGTTGCGAGATGAACGATGAGCGGGGAGCGCGGCTTTGGCACCGAGTTGCGCGCCGACCTTATGGAACCCGTTTTGGTGTATGTACCATACGTTTGACATGTCGATTTGAGCCTACCTGGAAACATTGTATTCCTGTCAAGCTATGGTACGAGGGGTCTAGGCAAAAGATTAACCCGTGTTTTGCGTGATTTATAGTTCGAGAAAATTAATCCTAACAGCTCCAAAATCCCTCCTTATCGTACGTTACGTTTGACATGACATTTTTCCGTCAGGTTTAAATATGTCATACGAGTCAAGCTATCGTACCTATGCAAAAAGGGACACCCCCAAAGCTCCTTCGCAGCGCCTAATAAACTCCGAGCACTTTCATCCCCTTTACAATTTTGCGGACCGCGACCACCGCCTCTTTACCAGCTCCCTTATTCCCGTTGCCCTCAAAATCTAAATAAAACAAATATTCCCCTAATTTGCGCGGGGCAGGGCGAGATTCGATGTGCGTTAAATTAACGCCTAATTTGTTGAAAATTTCAAAGACTGTAAACAAACTTCCTGGCTTATCCTTGGAAAAATAGAAAACAACAGAGGTTTTGGGTTTTTTAGGCGCTTTTTTAAGAGGCTTGCGCGCCACAACAATAAACCGAGTTTCATTTTCACCGTCGTTTTCAATGTTCTTGCCTAAAATCTTGAATCCGTAATGTTTAGCCGCTACTAAGTGCCCGATTGCCGCAGTTTTTTTGTCGTGAGTTTTTTGAATATGCTCAAAAGCGGCGGCTGTACTATTACTAGTGGCCCAAGTGGCGTTTGGGAATTCTTTTCTTAAAAACTCGCCGCACTGACTTAACGCCTGTGGATGGGACATGACATTTTGAATATCTGATTTTTTAACTCCCGGCAGAACTGCTAATTGATGATGAATCGGCACATTTAATTCCGCAACAATATGAATATTTTTAGTAAAAAGAACATCCATTGTTTCGCGTACTTTCCCTTGCAAACGGTTTTCGATTGGTAAGACAGCCTCTTTAATTTGGCCGGTATCTACTGCCTTGGCCACCTCAGTAATATTCCGAAAGAAAACAATCTTGTTCGGACGCTTGCCGCGCCATTTTGTAGCAGCAATTGAACTAAAAGTCAGCTCTGGCCCTAGGCTCCCAATGGCATTTTTAGGAGGTTTTTTGGTTTGAGGGAGCTCCTTGACCCCCACCATTTGATTAATCATATCATCAGTATCTTGGAAAGCCTGTTTGCTAAATTCACCAAAATACTTAGTCCCCTTTTTGAAATATTTGGTAAAAGCCGGCAAATCTCCTTCCCCAACAATTTTCACTAAATCTTGAACTGCTTTTTCGTAAGTTTTTAATAACTTTTTATTACTTGGATTTTGAATTTGAATGTTCCCGTACAGATTGGGGTCTTGGGCTAAATGTCTGGCTGCCACCTTAATTTTGAGTTGCGAGGCCGGACTAGCCAGCGGAAGTAGTTGAGCAAGTTTAGGATTTAGATCACTCAAAGTTTTCCCCAGCGCAAACTCTGAAAAATGAATTAGCGCCTGTACAAAAGACATCATTTCGTCGTGCTTTTTGGCGGTCAGGCGGATAAGCGTGAGCCCGCCACGCTTACCAAATGTTTCCCTAAACCACGGCAACCATTTGCCCGCCCGCGCTGGGCAATACAGCATAGTCTGCCCCGGCCCAAAAGTAGTTTCGTTGCACATGGGGTGCGCTCCGATCACAGCGGCCTTGGACTTAAGCATAGCGCTAACCGGGATCTGCTTAACAGAAGTAATATCCATTAATAACGCCCCTTTCCGAACGTGTGGGGCAATCCCCTCGATAATCTTTTTGGTTTTATCAATGGGCACGGAAACAATAATTACGTCTGCTTTTTTGGCAAGAGTGCGATTAGAAAGCGAGGTCGAGCGATCCGAAATCAGCACCTTATAACCTTGATCTTTTAAAAATTTGGTAAAGGCTTGGCCCATACGGCCTTTGCCTCCAATTATCCCGATGGTTTTTGACATTATTTCTTCTTCTTAGTAGTAGGTTTTTTCTTTGGAGTGGTTTTTTTCTTAGTGGCCGGCTTCTTTTTGGCTGGAGCTTTCTTTTTTGGCGCTGTCTTCTTTTTTGGCGCGGCTTTTTTCTTGGCGCCAGCTTTTTTAACCGTCTTTTTTACTTTTTTGGCAGTGGTTTTGGCTTTTTTAGCTACTTTTTTAGCTTTTTTGGCCACGGTTTTGGCACCCGTGACTCCCTTTTTAGCAACTTTTTCGGCTTCCTCAATGTATTTTTTCTTTTCTTTAGCGTATTTAGTTGCCGCCGTTTTAAGTAAATCAGCTTTTTTGTGAGCTTCGTCTACCCATTCGTCTAGGTCAACCGCACCTTTGGAAAGCTCGTCAACTGTATCGGTGGTTTTTCTCCAGAACTGTTTAGCTTCTTCACTTTTTGCCACATCTTGAGCCATGAGCGAGATGTCATCAGCCATTTTAGCGAGATCTTTGGCCACAACTTTGTGTCCAAAACCGCCAGATTTACGTTCTTTAGCAATTTTGTCACGAAGTGCTTTTCCTTTATTAGGAGCGAATAACATTCCGGTGACTGCGCCAGCCGCAACGCCAAGTAACAGTGAGATTTTTCCTTTTCCAGCCATTTTAAGGGAGGGTTAATGATCTTAAATTTAGTATAGCACTCCCTCCTCAAATCCAAAACGGAAATATTTGTTTGACTTATAGGGTTGGTTTCCCTAGTATTTGGTAGCTATTTTTGAACAAAACCTTATGCCGATTATTAAATCCGCCAAAAAACAGATGAAAGTTTCTCGCAAGAAACAACAACGGAACTATCGTATGCGAGATAAACTCAAAGATTCTCTTAAAGATGTCGTTGCCGCTGTTAAAGATGGTAAGCCCGCTGACGCTGAAAAAGCGCTGCAAAATGCTTATAAAACTATTGATACCGCTGCTAAAAAGAACATCCTTCACAAAAACACTGCCGATCGCAAGAAGGCTGGTGTGGCTAAAATGGTAGCGAACATTGGAAAAACGACTACTACTCCTGCTAAAAAGAAAAGTGCCAAAAAAGTGGCCCCTAAAAAGGAAGAGCCAAAGGTAGAGGCCACCGAGGAAAAAGCCGAAGAAAAGTCTGAATAAGTTGGGAATTTGTTGCGATTATTGAAAGACCAAGATTTTCTTGGTCTTTTTTGGTTGTTCGAGTACAATCTCGTTATAAGCGTGGGCCCGTAGCTCAGGGGTCAGAGCAGGACGCTCATAACGTCTTGGCCGCTGGTTCAAATCCAGCCGGGCCCACCACAATTGACATGTATTCTTTTTTATGTTATTTGTTGTACTTAACACAATAATCTATGGACGCAGCTACACATGCTCCGTCCGCCCCACTGAAATTGGTTCCTTCAAAAGAGGTAGATCCTCATAATGAGGTCTTGGATTTTTGGGTTGAAGTATTAGGAGAAAAAGCAGGGGCAATTGTGGTTCGTTTTGATTGTCATTCAGATATGGTTGATTGTGCACCAGAAAAAGAGCCTGAACAGAATTGGTCTGATTATGCTAAAAATTCCTGTGATATAGATACTTTTATGATTCCAGCAGTTCATTATGGCATTGTGAGTCTGATTTACTGGTATAATCCAAGATTTAGTCAGGTCGCAAGGTATGGAACTTTTAATCCCCATACTTCTGAAATTAGCCCTCCTACAACAACTGTAAATAACGGGAAAATAAGGTGGGTTGATGCGAAAAAGGGATTTTTGAACATTGAAGACGCTATTCGTGAAATCCGAAATTTGGTAGAAGCTACTACACTCCCTAAGATTATGGACACTGATTTTGACGCTTTGTTAGCTACAGATGATGGTCCTATGATTTTGACTGATGAGGGATGGATGGAGAGAAGATATGAATTATTACATTATTTTTTAAAGGAAATTGATATAGAGGCAGATTGCATTACTTCGGCTTTGTCAGTTACTCCAGCTGTATGCACACCTGTAGAACGTGTTCCCGAAATAAGAGAAAAAGTTAGAGAATTGGAGAAACTGGTGATAAAACCATCCACCTGGCCCCACTCTTGACATTTCCCTGTATTTCGTTATAATCCTCTCCTTATAATGCCCAAATCATATGGTTTCTATGTCTCCCGGCTCCGATATTAATCTGGAGTCTCCCGAAAATCTATTTATTTCTAGACAAGCACAAATTGGGCAACTCTACTTTGAGTTGGGAGGTTTCATTGATTTCTTGCAAAGGCAAATGATTGTAAGTGATAGCGATACCGATATTTTAAATACAGTGCTATTGGACTCAACAAATAGTCAGCCTGATTTGGATCTAAGCACCTGTACGGAGGAGGATTTTTTGAGTCTTTTGGCAGCCTGCTATGCAAATCTGGGTTCTGCTCTAATGGAAGTACTGGGGCCCTCAGGGGACCAAAATGTTCTTTCTTTTTTTGTGAAAATGATTAAAAGGGCGATGCAGTCCTATGAAAACTGTCCAAGTGCTTTCCAAATTTTGGCGACTACTATTGACCGTCTAGAAAGAACTAGCCCTGATGCGAGGATTT
This sequence comes from uncultured Candidatus Peribacteria bacterium, assembly GCA_964473745.1. Taxonomy (GTDB): domain Bacteria; phylum Patescibacteriota; class Gracilibacteria; order UBA1369; family UBA12473; genus JABJMC01. Next base: position 1,170 of record CAYYQE010000013.1, on the reverse strand, counting down.
CTGATTTAGCAACTATTGAAATGGGGCAAGCGCCAGCATATCTCTCTCCCTCTTCTCCAGAGGAAGATGGGCCTCTTCAACGGATATCTGACTTAGTTGATATGGATAAGTTAATTGGAAGGGAAAAACCTAAGCCTAACATTGATATTGTCTAAATTATGTCCCCAGAGCTAGGCAATTAATTCTAAGCCTTGCCTCATTCCGTGCAAACCGCTAATGTTTGGCGGACAAAATTTCTTAAACCCTCCAAAAAAATGAAGGAAGATAAAATTATTGTGATTCTTCAGGAACTAGCTAAAGTTCGTGAAAGTGTTAGAGAGATCAAAAAAGATTTGAAACGTGAAGAAAAAATCAGTGATGAGCAGTACGAAACCATGAAAAAAACCGCTAAAGAAATGCGCGCGCAGATCAAAGATTTTGAAACTGACTGGAAAGCAGAACTCAACAAAGATTCTGATTATCAAAAACTAGTGGAAATGAAAGTGGAAAAGGAGGAAGAAGCAGCTAATTTAGTGGCCGAGATGTATCATATTGTAAAGCAACTCCCCCAGAAGGCCTGGGAAACCAACATGGATACAGAAAATGGCCCAGTTCGCGTGCAAGTTGAGCCAGATATGCGGATTTTTGTGAATGGCAAAGAGGAGAAAAAGCGGGCTTAGGGCGGCATTACTTATCCCATCCCAAAGCTTGTAAGGCTTTTACAGCAGCATCCTGCTCTGCATTTTGTTTACTGCTCCCTCTTCCCTCCGCAATCTTACGTTCTCCGATATAAGCGGCCATTATAAATTCCTTGGAATGATCTGGGCCATGCTCTTCACTAAGTTTGTAATTAGGAGTGATGTCTTCGTGCTCCTGAGCCAATTCCTGGAATTGTGATTTTGCATCAATATGAAGGCCTTTTTCAAGAATTTCCTCGAGGTAAATAAGAAGAAACTTATCAACAAAAGTATGGGAAACCTCGTAGCCATGTTCTAAATAAATAGCGCCAAGAAGAGCCTCAAAGGTGTTAGCCAAGATATAGTTTTTTTCGCGACCACCAGATTTTTCTTCGCCATGGCTCAAAACTAAATATGACCCTAGATCTAACTCTTTCGCAACTTGAGCCAGATGAGCGCCCTTAACCAGAGCCGAGCGCCAATTAGTTAAATCTCCTTCATCATTCGGATAATT
>CAYYQE010000012.1:0-41767 GCA_964473745.1 uncultured Candidatus Peribacteria bacterium | reverse complement strand
CAACAAAACACCAAATTCTTTAACCCAAAACATTGATTTAATAGCACCCAATTTCATACAAAAATATTAATTCAACCGTGGGTCATTATTCCCTGTTTCCAAAACCATTGCAATTGAAACATGGTGCCAAACGCAGCGTTTCCAAGAATCACTTTATAATATCCCCTTTAAATACTATACTCTTTAAGCTTAAAAACTTAATGCATGGCCAACAAACAAACCAAATGGCAATATTACTTTAATATTACCAAAACCATCGCTAAGACCGATTTCAAACTTCGCTATCATGGTTCTTTGCTTGGATATTTTTGGTCACTCATCAAGCCACTAATGATTTTTGGAGTGCTTTACACCGTATCCAAAATTCTTAGAGTATCTTCTATCGAACATTTTCAGATATATCTTTTACTCGGGATTATTATTTGGGGATTTTTTAGTGAAGCCACTAATTTTGGTTTAGCTTCTATAAAAAACAAATCCAATTTAGTTTCAAAAGTTCATTTCCCCCGAATTCTAATTGTGATTTCATCCAGTATTAGCGCCTTAATGACCTTTGTTCTTAATTTTCTTGTTTTCCTTGTTTTTGTGGTGGTAAGCGGCATGAGCTTTGCCCCATCTATGCTGTTTTTCCCTTTCTATTTAATTACTGTTTACTTTGTTATTTTAGGGACTTCCCTTGCTTTATCAGTGCTATACGTCCGATTTCGCGATTTAAAACACATTTGGGCCATCGTCCTAAGAATGGGCTTTTGGCTTACTCCTATTTTTTACACAATAGATATTATCCCGGCTGAATACCATCACTATTTTTATTTAAATCCCCTAACACGAATCATCCAACATTCCCGTAGTATTTTCCTGGATGGCCAAATCCCTCCCCTTAAAGACAACCTCATAATTCTATGTTTTAGCCTAGCAATCGTATTATTCGGATATCTCATTTTTAAACGTTTCAACAAGAATTTAATTGAACACATGTAAATATGTCTCACGCTATTGTTGTTAAAAATTTATACAAGACATTCGAACTTCCTCACGAAAAAAGAGATACTTTAAAAGAGCACTTTACTGGACTTTTCAAAAAAACCACTTACGAAACTTTTGATGCTTTACATGATCTGTCTTTCACCATTGATAAAGGTGATTTTATTGGAGTTATTGGAGCCAATGGTAGCGGCAAAAGTACTCTCTTGAAACTACTAGCCGGCATATATTACCCCACGAAAGGATCCATCAAAACGCATGGAGAAATCTCTCCTTTTTTAGAACTTGGAGTCGGATTTAACCGAGAACTCTCTGGTAAAGAAAATGTTTATTTAAATGCCACGGTACTCGGCTTAACCAAAGAACAAATCGATGCTCGTTATCCTGACATTGTCGCTTTTTCCGAGCTTGAAAAATTCATGGACATGAAAGTTAAAAACTACTCTTCCGGGATGTTTGTGCGTCTTGCTTTTTCAGTCGCCATTCAAGTAGACGCCGATATTCTGCTCATGGATGAGGTCTTAGCTGTTGGAGATGCTCAATTCAAACAAAAATGTTTCCGTATTTTCAAACAATTAAAACAAGAAGGAAAAACTATTATTTTGGTTTCTCACAATATGGCTGACATCGAAAAATTTTCCGATAAAGTAATTTATTTAGACAAGGGAAACCCAAAGGTAATTGGCTCACCCGATCGCGTAATACAAGCCTACAAAAAAGACGGCTTAAAAAAAGACGAAAAAGATTTAGAAGAAAAAAACAAAACTCACCAAACCAACAAACATTGGGGATCCGGCGAAATTACGATCGATAACTGCATTTTGCCTTCCTATGTTTTAACCAAAGAAGACAAAAGCATTCACATAAAAGTTTCGCACACTTGCCATGCAGCTGTTTCTAATCCAGTTTTCGAAATCAAAATTTACAATGAAGAAGGGGCGCTTCAATTTGCCACAAATACTAGAGCTGAAAAAGCGCCTACTTATCGTTCAAAAGAAAAAGCCATGGTCGGATATGAAATTCCAAATATTTTCCCTTCCGGCGAATACCACATCACCTGCTCAGTAGCCAATCGCAAAACAAAATTAGCTTATGATTGCCAGGAAAAATTTACAACTTTCTCTATCAGTAAAGAAAAAGAGGCTTACAGCTGCTTAGATTTACCGCATTCTATTAATATTTCCTAAAACTAACGCCAACCAAAATCTCTATCCAAAAATTTATACAAATTCTTGTTATATCCATCAAAAAAACTATATAAATCTTTTTCCGTTTCTTCTTGAATTCCAATATTTTTTTGCCCTTCATTATACAAACTAATCCTAGGCAATTTATAGTCCTTTATTCCTAAAAACTTAAAAATTTTCTCTAATTCAAATTGAGTGTTAGATAACAAGTCCTCACTTTTTACAATTAAAATTTTGTCTTTATCAAAATATTTAAACCAAATTTTTAACTGATTAATATATTTTCCTCGATCTAAATAAGAATGATACTGATGTTCCCAGCTATTTTGGCCACTTTCTATTTTTTTATATTCATCTTTGAGCCGTTTGGGTTCTTTTTTTATGGCTTCTTCAAATGAAAGAGATTCATTCCCTCTATTAAACTCCATTTTATAATGAGAAATTGCTCTTTGTACGGGATCTCGAAGCAAAATAATTATTTTTGAATTTGGAATTGATTCAAAAACTCTTTTAGCTACCGACGGATGATAAATATAGTAAGGACTCGCTTCTCCTACTATTTTCCTTCGCAAAAATTTAAAAACAGGAAAACAAGTCTTATACCATCGCAAACCCTTCTCATATTTTTTATCAAAAAAATGAATTTCTTTCCTTAAAGGAGCTAAAACTGATGGATGTTGTTCTAAATATTTTTGCAAAGATGTTGTCCCTCCTTTTTGGGCACCAATAATAAGATAGTCCGGATAACTCCCTAATTTGAAAAAAAGATTTAACGAAAACTTCATATATCACATTATACATGACTGCGCCTATTTACAGATTATCAATAGACTGGACCTTCAAAATATGTAAAAATCAGATTCCCTTAATATAAGCCATGCCAATATCCCACGATAAAAAATTTATATTTGTTCATATTGTAAAAACGGCTGGCGACAGCATTGAAAAAGCCCTAAACCTGCAAAAAGACAACGAACTTTATGGTTTTGAGGATAAAGAAGGCACTTACTACAAAAACATCGGTGGGATGCTATTAAACTCTATTAAAGGTTTGGATAGCGAAATGACCTGCCTTCAACATTTAACTGCCGCTCAAATAAAAGAAAGATATCAAAAAAAAATATGGGATTCGTACTTTAAGTTTGCATTTGTTCGGAATCCTTGGGATGTGGTTGTCTCCTTATACAGTTACATAACTCAGAGAAGAAAAGACCTACACGAAATATGGGGAGTAAACGAAAATACTTCCCTTTACAATTTTGTAAAAAGTGCTAAAGTAGGACGCTATCCTCAATTTATGTTTTTATGCCCACAATACGATTTCATAATGGATAACAATGACAATCTACTTGTTGACTTTGTTGGACGCTTTGAAAATCTTGAATCAGACTTTGCTAAAGTTTGCAAAAAAATTGGTGTAGAAGCTCCACTACCAAAAACTAATACCACTAAACATAAGCCCTATCAAGAATATTATGACGAAGAGACCAAAGCCAAAGTAGAAGAAATTTTTCACAAAGACATTGAATATTTTAACTACGAATTCTAATGGATTCTGACAATAAAAACCTTTTAGATCAATTACGAGCTGAACTCGAAGAAAAAACTAAATGGGCTTTTGCTTTAACTGACACTGTAGAAAATTACAAAGAAAAAGTTGATGAATTAAGGTCTGAATTAGAGGAAAGGACAAAATGGGCCAAAAAACTTAATAAACAAATTGAACAAAAAACCACTAGGATTTCCACACTCCAACAAGAAGTCGAAAAAAACACAAATTGGGGCAAAAGTTTAAACGAACAAATCAACGAAAAAACTGCTAGAATTACCACTCTCCAACAAGAAATTGAGGAAAAAACAAATTGGGGCAAAAATCTAAATGAACAAACCAACGAAAAAACCGCTAGAATCACCACCCTCCAACAAGAAGTTGAGGAAAAAAATACTTGGGCCAAAAATCTAAATTCCGAACTAGAAAATTTAAAAGAACAAAGAAAGGATTCTGAAAAAAATATCTCTACCCTTAATAGCCTATTAAATAATGCCACCTCTGAGCTAGAACAGGCCAAGACCAAATTAGAGCAAACCACCACTGAGTTAGAGCAAACCACCACTGAGTTAGAACAAACCACCACCGAGTTAGAGCAAACCACCACTGAGTTAGAACAAACTAACACCGAATTAGGCCAAACCATCGCTGATCTAACCACCACCAAAGACGAAGTTGTCGAACTTAACAAAAAAAGCGAATACCTCTGGTTTGAATTAAATAATCACAAAGCAGAAATTCAAAGAATCCGAAACGGCCTCAGTTTTCGTTTAGGGAGAGTATTAACATGGCCTTTACGCTTTTTATTCCCACCACAAAGCAAACGTCGCTTATTATTAAAAATAATTTTTGGAACTATTCGTCACCCTTTAAAATTCCTTAAAAAAATAAACCTGCGACGAATTAAAAAATTAGCAAAATCAATGTTTATTCATGATGCAAATTTTGTTGAAGAACAACTAAATAGTTGCTTAGAAAAAAACGAGACCATAAGTGCTAAACCTCAAACAGAATTAAACGTTATTAATAATGTGGAAGAGTACAAACCATTTTGTTTACCACCAACAAATAACCCGACTGTTTCCATCATTATTCCGGTCTATAACAACTGGGATTTAAACTATAAATGTGTGCTTTCCATCCTTGAAAACACCGACCCAACAATCTCCTATGAAATTCTTATCGCTGATGATTGCTCCACCGACGAAACACAAAATATTAGCAAAGTCATAGAAAATATTATTCACGTGAAACATCCTCAAAATTACGGGTTTTTAGGAAACTGTAATGAAGCGGCCAAAGTAGCCCGCGGAAAATATCTCTTTTTCCTTAATAATGACACTCAAGTGCAATCTAACTGGCTTAAATCACTTGTCGATTTAATGGAAAAAGACAAAAAAATTGGGATGACTGGCTCTAAGCTTGTCTACCCAGACGGGGCACTGCAAGAAGCTGGTGGCATTATTTGGAAAGATGCAACTGGTTGGAATTTTGGTCGCAACAACGACCCAACCAAACCAGAATTTAACTACCTTAAAGAAGTCGATTATATATCTGGGGCCGCCATTATGATTCGTCATGATTTATGGAAGGAAATCGGGGGTTTTGACGAAAGATATAAACCCGCTTATTTCGAAGATACAGATTTAGCTTTTGAAGTCCGAAACAAAGGCTATAAAGTCATTTTCCAACCTAAATCTATTGTAATTCACTATGAAGGCAAATCACATGGCACAGATGAAGCCTCTGGCCTCAAACAGTATCAAACTAAAAACCGTGAAAAATTCCTTCAAAAATGGCAAGACGTTTTAGAAAAAAATCATTTTAAAAACGGAGAAAATGTTTTCTTGGCCCGGGACCGATCAAAAGACAAAAAAACCGTCTTAATTATCGACCATTACGTCCCCACCTACGACAAAGATTGTGGCTCACGCATGGTTTATCAATACGTGAAAATATTTGTAGAACTCGGTTACAACGTTAAATTTTTGGGAGATAATTTCAACTGTGAACAACCCTATACCGACAAACTCGAACAAATGGGAGTCGAAATTTTATATGGCCAATGGTACAAAAAAAATTGGGAAGAATGGCTTAAAGAAAATGGCCAATTTATTGATGTCGCCTTTTTAAATAGGGGCCATATCGCCATTAAATATATTAATGCTCTTAAAAAGCACACTTCCGCAAAACTTGTTTATTTACCCGCTGATCTCTCTTATGTAAGAGAACATCGTCAATTCCAAATAACCAAAGACAAAAAACATTTAGAATTATCTAAAGAAAGCAAAAAACGCGAATTTGAAATATTTAAAAATAGCGATGTTGTTACCGTAGTTAGCACCTATGAACAAAAACTTTTACAAAAAGATTTCCCAAACAAATCAGTAGAAATTTTCCCAGTTTACACCTATAAGGGGCCTTTTCCTTTAGGGGAAAACAACTCTTTTGAAGATAGAAATTCTATCACTTTTGTAGGAGGATTTATGCATCAACCAAACATAGATGCGATGCTATGGTTTGTAAAAGAAATTTTCCCTAAAATCACCACTAAAATCCCTGAAATTAAATTAAATATTATAGGATCTTTCCCTCCAAATGAAATCATGGACCTTCAGTCTAAAAACATTAATGTCACTGGCTTTATTTCAGACAAAGAACTTGAAAAATATTACGGAGAAACCCGTATTGCTATCGCACCTTTAAGATTTGGAGCTGGTGTAAAAGGAAAAATCATCGAAGCTGCAGCCCGGGGAATCCCAGTAATAACAACTTCCATTGGAATGGAAGGGATCCCCGAATCAGAACAAATCGGCTACGCTCTTGATGATGAAATCTCTTTTGCCGAAACTTTAATAAATCTCTGGTCAGATCAAAAAAAATGGGAGCAATTCCGAAATCAACAAATTGCTTACATTGAAAAGCATGTGAGTAACAAGCACGTTAAAAATATTGTAGAAAAAGTTTTTACAACTGGCGACTCTTGCCCCTCTCCCCTTCTTAACCTAAAGTAAAACCATGCTTGATCTAAACATTTTCCGCGACAACCCCGATCTTATTAAAGACGATCTCAAAAAACGCAATATGGACTTTGCGATCGTTGATGAAATCGTTAAACTCGATGCTGAAAACCGTGAATTAATGCAAAAAGTAGAAGAAGCTCGCGCTAAAAAGAATGTTGAATCAGAAAAAATCGCCAAACTAGACGGTGATGCCAAACAAACTGCCATTGCCGCTATGAAAAAAGTTGGCGAAGCCGAAAAAACCGCTCACGAAAAACAACAAACTGTAGAAATAGAACTCAAAGAAAAACTTTTGCACCTCCCGAACCTTACCCACGAAAGCACTCCGGCTGGAGCAGATGAAAGTGGCAATGTATTAGTAGAAACTCACGGCACTCCACGCAAATTTGATTTTGAGCCCAAAGATCATGTTGAACTGGGTGTCAATCTTGGCATCCTTAATATAGAAGATGCCACCCGCATGTCTGGAACCCGTTTTGCCTATCTTTTGGGTGAGGCCGCCTTACTTGAATTTGCCCTCCTCCAATACGCCATGCACAAACTAACAACCAAGGGGTTCACTCCAGTCGTCCCGCCAGTCTTGGTCCGCGAACAGGCTATGTATGCTACCGGCTTTTTTCCCGCGGACCGCAACGAAATCTATCACGTAAACCCTAAACTAGACGAAGACGACAATGAAAACGATGATCTTTATTTAGTGGGAACCTCCGAGGTGCCACTAACCATGATTCACGAAGGAAAAATCCTTGATGCCGAAAAACTCCCACTCCGGTACGCTGGCTTTTCTACTTGCTTCCGCCGCGAGGCCGGCTCTTATGGTAAAGACACACACGGCATCATTCGCGTCCACCAATTCGACAAAATCGAAATGTTCTCTTTCTGCCATCCAGACAAATCCTGGGACGAACACGAACTCATCCGCAGCATCGAAGAAGAAATCCTGCAAGAACTCGGCCTCGCCTACCAAGTGATTAACATTTGCACCGGCGATCTTGGCTTCCCAGCTGCCAAAAAATATGACTTAGAAGCTTGGATTCCAACCCAAGGCAAATACCGCGAGCTCACCTCTTGTTCTAACTGCACCGACTATCAAGCACGCCGAGCGCGCATCCGCTACAAAAACACCAAAACCGGCAAAAACGAGCATCTTCACACCTTAAACGGAACCGCGATCGCCATTGGCCGCACCCTAGTGGCTATCATGGAAACCTACCAAGAAGCCGATGGTTCCATCAAAATCCCAAATGTGCTGCATCCGTATATGAATGGAATTACAGAAATCAAGTAACTTGCCTTTACCTGTAATCCCAGGTATAATATATTGAAGTAAATTGGCGCGACAAGAACCATTTAAGCGCCCTAACTAAAAAAACCCTCCCATGCAAATCGTTCTTTCTACAGAATCATTGAAAGGTTACGGCCTAAATCGTGTTTTCCGCTTTGCTAAAGAAGCTGGCTTTGATGGTATTGATTTAGCCATGGAAAACGGCAATTACGACACCTTAGACGACAATTATATTAAGGAGCTTAGTGATGCTCTTACTTTACCGGTAGTGGCAGTTCAAACCCCTAAAGCAACCTCCAAAACCAAGATTCAAGAAGCAATTCGGATGGCCAAAAAACTAGGAAGCAGAATTGTAGTAATTCAGCCGCCCAAACTTCTTGATCGGAAACTTGTGACTTGGCTCAAAAAAGAAATTCCGAAAATGCGCCAAAAAGAAAACATCTCTATTGCTTTAGAAAATGCGCCATCCAAAACCATGTTTGGATTTTTGCCTGAACACGCCATGAATAGCATGACTGATCTCAAAGCTTTCAAACATGTTTGCTTAGACACTTCTCGTACCGCGGAAAAGAAAGAAGATTTAATCAAAATCTACAGTTCACTCAAAAAATACTTAGTTCACGTTCATCTTTCGAATGTCTACAAAAACAAACCCTATGCCCCACCAGAGACTGGCTCCCTACCAATTGAAAGCTTTCTTTCAAAGCTAAAAGGAGACAAATTTAAAGGAGCTATCTCCATTCGGGTAAAACCTAAACATTTCCACCCGGGCAATGAAGATAAAATGATGGATGATTTAAAAAGTTCTCTCAAATTTTGTCGAAAATATTTAGAGGAGTAAATTCATTGCTATGCAACCTTTTTCAAAAACAGCAATAGATTTTTTGTAAACAGGTTATTTTCCCTTTGACATAAGAAGAACGGTAAGTAGAATAGCTCTGCGCTTTTCTGAGATAAGAGTGAGTTAAGGAAGCCATAAGGCAAGGCGCGCTGTTACTTCCTTATACTTTTCTATGACCAAAAAAACGTCGCCTAAAACTCCTGCAAAAGCCAAAAAACAAACCAAAATTCTAATCTCCAAAACCCGGCAACGAAAAATGCTCGTCACCCAAGATGATTATGCCATGCCGGATCTTATCGAAATCCAAACTGATTCTTACAAATGGTTTTTAGAAGAAGGAATCCGTGAACTTTTAGAAGAAATTTCGCCTATTACTGACTTTTCTGGAAAAAAACTAGAACTGCACTTTTTAGAACACTCCATTGGTGAACCAAAACACGAAGCCTACTTCGCTAAACAAAAAAACCTCACCTACGAAGCTCCTTTAAAAGTTCATGTTCAACTTATCAACAAAGAAACCGGTGAAATTAAAGAACAAGACGTTTTTCTAGGAGGAGTTCCGCTTATGACTAATCAAGGAACTTTTATTGTTAATGGAATTGAAAGAGTTGTCGTAAGTCAATTAGTTCGATCTCCAGGAGTATTTTTCTCTCGCAATAACGCTGCTCCGCAATTTTGTAATGCCAAAATCATTCCTAATCGTGGTGCTTGGCTCGAAGTTGAAACCGACAAAAAAGGAATCATTACCGTAAAAATCGATCGTAAACGAAAAATTCCTATCACTAGTTTATTACGTGTTTTTGGCTACACCGAAGATAAAGACATTCTTAAACTCTTTAAAGACGACATCAAAGATGAAACTCTGAATTACTTGCTTCTCACTCTTGAAAAAGACAACGCCAAAACTGTTGACGAAGCCTACAAATCAATTTACCGAAAAATTAGACCCGGCGATCTCGCTACACCAGAAAATGCGAAATCTCTCATTCAATCCATGTTTTTTGATTACCGTAAATACGACATGGGACCAGTGGCGCGCTACAAACTCAATCGTCGTTTTGGGCTAAAAACTCCCAACACCCGCAAACATCACACCTTTCAAGTAGATGATTTGGTGCTTATTTTGAAACACTTAATCAGACTCAATAACGGCGAAGAAGTTCCTGATGATATCGATCACTTGAGCAATCGTCGCATTCGGCCCGTGGGAGAATTAGTGCAAAACAAATTCCGGGTGGGCTTGCTCCGCACCGACCGTATTGCCAAAGATCGCATGACTGTTATGGATCTAGAAACTGTTACTCCAACCGAATTAATTAATTCTCGTCCAATTACAGCCGCACTCCGTGAATTTTTTGCTAGTTCACAATTGTCACAATTCATGGACCAAACTAATCCTCTTTCCGAATTAGCTCACAAACGTCGTTTGTCAGCGATGGGACCAGGAGGATTATCCCGCGAACGTGCTTCGTTTGATGTTCGTGATGTGCATGCTTCGCACTATGGACGAATTTGTCCGATTGCTACACCAGAAGGACCAAATATTGGTCTAGTTGTTCATTTAGCAACTTACGCCCGTCTCAACAAATTCGGTTTTATTGAAACTCCTTTCAGAGAAGTCTGTCACACGACTACCCCGGATCTCAAAAATTTAGTTGGGCATACGCTGGATGCTGAAGTCAAAACTAAAGCCAAAAAATCCGTAGCCAAATCTGGAACAAAAATCAACGAAGCTCTTGCCAAAAAAATAGCCAAAGCTGTTCCCAAAGGAGAACCAGTCAAAGTTGTTGCTTACTCGAGCAAAACTGTGAGTTATTTTGATGCCGAAGATGAGCAAAATCTCGTAATCGCTCAAGCTAATTCCGAACTCGACAGCGATAATGAATTCGAAAAAAACCGTGTTGCCGCTCGAAGTCACAATGAGCCGACCATGTCACATATTCGTGATTTAACGCATATTGATATCGCTCCACAACAAATTATTTCGGTTACTACTTCGCTTATTCCGTTTTTGGAACACGATGATAATACTCGTGCTTCTATGGGATCCAATATGCAACGACAAGCTGTTCCTTTGCTTAAACCTACTTGCCCCTTAGTCGGGACTGGAATGGAAAAAATTGCCGCTGAAAACTCCGGACAAGTTCTGCTCGCAGAAGGCCCTGGAAAAGTTTCCTCGGTTGATGCTGATCAAATTACAGTTCTTTACGATAACGGCAAAAAACAGGTCTACAGGCTCACTGTTTACACTCGTTCTAACCAAGCCACCTGCTACCACCAACGCGCCATTGCCATCAAAGGACAACGCGTTAAAAAAGGTGACCTTCTCGCTGATGGAACTTCCACTGACGAAGGCGAATTAGCCCTTGGACAAAATCTTTTTGTCGCCTACATGAGCTGGCAAGGTTATAACTTTGAGGATGCGGTTATTATTTCGCAACGACTCGTCAAAAAAGACTCTTTCAGTTCTGTTCACATTGAAACTTTTACCGTTGATATTCGAGACACCAAACTAGGACCAGAAGTTGTTACTTGCGACATTCCGAATGTTGGTGAAGCTCGGTTAAAAGATCTAGATGAAATGGGTGTTGTTCGAATTGGGGCCACAGTTCGCGAAGGCGACATTTTAGTTGGGAAAATCACACCAAAAGGAGAAACCGAACTCACTCCAGAAGAACGACTCCTTCGTGCTATTTTTGGAGATAAAGCCCGTGATGTTAAAGACACTTCACTTCGGCTCCCAGGAGGTGAAGGAGGAAAAGTTGTTAAAGTAGAAATTTTCAGCCGCGAAAATGGCGATGAACTACCAACCGGAGTTATTCAACAACTTCGGGTTAGCGTAGCTCAAACTCGTAAAATCTCGGTTGGTGACAAAGTAGCTGGTCGCCACGGTAATAAAGGTGTGATCTCTATTATTGTCCCGCAAGAAGACATGCCTTACCTTCCAGACGGAACTCCGATCGACATCATTTTAAATCCGCTTGGAGTTACCAGTCGTATGAATATCGGTCAAATTCTTGAAACTCATTTAGGTTGGGCTTGTAACGACTTGGGAATCAAGGTAGCCACACCAGCGTTAAATGGCGCCCCCACCGAAATCACTCAAGAATATCTTGAAAAAGCCAAACTCCCACCAGACGGAAAAGAGCAACTTCATGATGGACGCACCGGCGAACCATTAGATCACCGTACAACTGTCGGGATTGCTTACGTTATGAAGCTCAACCATCTTGTGGAAGACAAAATCCATGCTCGTTCCGTTGGACCTTATTCGCTTGTTACCCAACAACCACTTGGTGGTAAAGCCCAACATGGTGGTCAACGTTTCGGAGAAATGGAAGTTTGGGCACTCGAAGCCTATGGTGCTGCCCATACTTTACAAGAAATGCTTACTATTAAATCTGATGATGTTTATGGTCGCGCCAAAGCCTATGAATCTATTGTTAAAGGCGAACCAATCAAAAAACCGCGTACTCCCGAATCATTTAACGTCTTAACTCGCGAATTACAAAGCCTCTGTCTAAACGTAGAACTTATTGAAAAACTAGCTAAAGAAGACGACGAAGAAGAATATATCGAAGCTGATGAAGAAAAAGAGGTCAAATTAAGACCTCCGGAAGAAGAAGCTCCGCTAGTTGATGACAGCACCAAGATTTCAGATTCATCTATAATCGAAAAATAATAATTATTTTTAACCCCTTTTAAAATGAGAAGCGTGAATAAAGTTATCTTAATTGGTAACGTCACCCGAGACCCCGAACTACGCCAAACACAAAGCGGACAATCTGTTTGCACCTTTGGTTTAGCTACTAACCGTGAATGGGTCACATCTGATAGTCGCAAAAAATCATCCGCTGAGTACCACGAAGTTGTTGCCTGGGCACAACTAGCTGATATTTGTAACAAGTATGTCCGCAAAGGAAAACTTCTTTACATTGAAGGTTACTTAAAAACCCGCAGTTGGGACACACCCGAAGGTATTCGCAAGTTCAAAACTGAAGTGGTCATTCAAGACATGATTATGCTCGAAAAACGTAGTGATGGTGATGAAGTTGCTGCCGGTGAATGGGCAGACAACGATGCTGGAAGTCACTACGGAGACGATCCACTAACAAATGATGAAACCAGTGAAGAAACTGAAGAAGAAACTTCAGATGAAGAAGAGGCCCCAGCTAAAGAAGAAGCTCCGGCCGAAGAAGAAGCTCCGGCCGAAGAAGAAGCTCCAGCCAAAGAAGAAGCTCCAGCCAAAGAAGAAGCTCCAGCCGAAGAAGAAGCTCCAGCCGAAGAAGAAGCTCCAGCCGAAGAAGAGAAAAAAGACAATCTAATTGACGCTGATCTTGGTCTCTAAATTTTATTCCTCGCTTTAAATAACTCCTTACTTTATGGCAAAACCTGCACCATTAGACTTTAAAGGGATTGCGATTTCCGTCGCCTCGCCCGAAGAGATCCTTTCCTGGTCTCACGGCGAAGTTAAAAAACCGGAAACTATTAACTATCGCACCCAAAAACCAGAAAGGGACGGTCTTTTCTGTGAAAAGATTTTCGGTCCTACCAAAAACTGGGAATGTTACTGTGGAAAATATAAAAGAATCCGTTACAAAGGCGTGATTTGTGAAAAATGTGGCGTTGAAGTTACTCGATCTATTGTTCGACGTGAACGAATGGCCCACATCAAACTCGCTGTTCCGGTTACTCACATTTGGTTTTTACGATCTACTCCCAGTCGTATTGGCCTTTTATTAAACCTTCCTGTTAAAACCATTGAACAAGTGGTTTATTTTGCTGCCTACATCGTTACGCAGGTCGATGAAAAAGCAAAAGAAGAAACCATTGAACAACTCAAAGAAGAATTCAAAACTTATAAGAAAAAAATCCAAAAAGAGCATAAAGCTAGATTAGCAAGTGCTAAAGACGATCAAACTCGCGCTTTAGTTGAGCAAGAACTCGCCACGGAATTAGAAGAATTAACCACTAATCACAGCACTGCTCGTGATGAGCTTAATTCTTTAGAATCCGGGAATGTTCTAAGTGAACTTTCTTATCGTGATATGTCTATGAAATTTGGACATGTTTTCAAAGCTGGGACCGGTGCCGAAGCTATTCGCGATGTTGTCAAACACATGAATTTAGAAGAAGAAACCAAAAGTCTCCGTGAACAACTAAAAAAGGCCAGTGGTCAAAAGCACAAAAAACTTACTAAGCGTCTTAAATTTGCCGGGAGCTTAATGAAAGCGGGAATCAATCCTGAATGGATGGTTTTGACCGCTCTTCCGGTAATCCCACCAGATTTGCGACCAATGGTGCAGCTGGATGGTGGTCGTTTTGCTGCTTCCGATCTCAACGACTTATACCGTCGAGTCATCAACCGTAATAATCGCCTCAAAAGGCTTATGTCCATTGGTGCTCCAGAAGTAATTTGTCGTAACGAAAAACGAATGTTGCAGGAGGCTGTCGACGCCCTTCTTAATAATAGTGCTCGCCAAAGCCGCACTGTTTTTAATACCGGCGACAAGCGTAAATTACGCTCTCTTTCTGACATGTTAAAAGGTAAACAAGGTCGTTTCCGCCAAAATCTACTTGGTAAACGTGTGGATTATTCTGGTCGTTCCGTAATTGTGATTGGGCCAAAACTAAACCTACACCAATGTGGATTACCAAAAACTATGGCTCTCGAACTATTTAAACCATTTGTTATTGGGCAACTTATCAAAGATGGTTACGCCCATAATATTAAAAACGCTGAACGATTAATCACGAACAGTAAACGTGAAGTTTGGGATATTTTGGAACGCATTACCAAAGATCATTACGTACTCCTAAATCGTGCTCCTACCCTTCACCGTCTTGGTATTCAAGCTTTCCAACCTGTTCTTGTGGAAGGTAAAGCTATTATGGTGCATCCGCTAGTTTGTGCGGCTTTTAATGCTGACTTTGATGGAGACCAAATGGCGGTGCATGTCCCGCTTTCAAAAAGAGCTCAAGAAGAAGCCGGAAGCCTTATGCTTTCGCGCAAAAATCTTCTTAAACCTTCGGCTGGAGAACCAATTGTTAATCCTACCCAAGATATGGTGCTGGGATGTTACTTTCTAACCCAAGTACACCCTGGGAAAAAAGGTGAAGGTATGATTTTCGCCAATTTTGAAGAAGCCCTAGTTGCTTATCAAATGGGACACGTTCACCTTCAAGCAATTATCAAAGCCCGCATTAATGAAGAAGTTATTGAAACCTCGGTTGGGCGTTTAATTTTCAATGATCTCATTCCCGAAGGAATGGACTACATCAACCAACCAATGACCAAAAAAGCTCTCCTAAATGCTATTGCCAGATGCTACAACGAATTAGGAGAAGAAAAAACAGCGGAAATGGCTGATGCCATTAAAAAAGCTGGGTTTGAATACGCAACAGTTTCTGGACTTTCAATTAGTGCTTCAGACATGGTTGTTCCGGCTGAAAAAGAAAAAATCGTAGATCAAGCTTCTGATGTTATTAAAAAGATCAACAGCCAATACTGGAAAGGAATGGTTACTGATCGCGAACGATATGAACACACTGTTAAAATCTGGTCTCAAGCCAAATCCGATGTTGCCAAGCAAATGATTAAAAACTTTGCTCCGGAAAACGATATTTTTTACACCATTGACTCTGGTGCTCGTGGTAACTGGGGACAGGTTACTCAGCTTTGTGGGATGAAAGGTTTGGTGGCTAATCCTGCCGGTGAAACCATTGAACTTCCAATTAAGTCTAACCTAAAAGAAGGGTTTTCGATTTTGGAATACTTTATTGCCACGCATGGTGGACGTAAAGGTAAATCTGATACCGCTCTTAAAACTGCGGAAGCTGGTTACTTAACTCGTCGTTTAGTTGATGCTGTTCAAGATGTGGTTATTAAAGAATACGATTGTGGTTCCGCTCATGAACATTTAATTACCCGTGAACAAAGTGACCAAATTGGTGAAGATTATGAAAAACGAATTTATGGACGCGTTTTAGTCCACACTTTAAAGCACCCCAAAACTAACAAAGTCCTTGCTAAAAAGAACACCTGTATTGGACATAAGTTAGTTGATCAAATCAAAGAACTTGGCATCGATGAAATGATTGTTCGTGACGTGATGAGCTGCCGTGCTCCGCGAGGAATCTGCCAAATGTGTTATGGCCGAGACTTAGGAACCAACGAAGCAGTTGATATCGGAACAGCCGTTGGAATTATCGCGGCCCAAAGTATTGGTGAGCCAGGTACTCAGCTTACTATGCGTACTTTCCATATGGGTGGTGTCGCCGAAGGATCTGATATTACTCAAGGTTTGACTCGTGTGGAAGAACTTTTCGAAGCTCGCCCACCTAAAAAAGCCGCCATACTTTCTCAAAACAAAGGAAAGGTTAAACTCTCTCGTCGTTCCGGTAATACGGAAATATCCATTATTGCCGATGAAGAAATGCAAAAAACCTATCCAGTTGCTTCGGGGATGGAAATCCTTGTAAAGGCCAAAGACAAATTTAAGAAAAAAGAAGTTTTGGCCAAAAATCCAGAGAACAAAAGTAGTGTCAAAGCAGACGAAGCCGGCACAGTGGTAAAAGTCACCAAAAACTCAATTATTATTAAATCGGATGAAGCAGTTGAGGAAAGTTACAAATTACCAACCGGTAGAGCCGCTCTTGTGAAAAACAATGATCTTGTTAGCCCAGGACAACCCCTTACTACTGGACACCTTAACTTGCGCGAACTTATGAGTTTAACCGGCCTAGCAGCCACCCGAAAATACCTTTTAAACGAGGTCCAAAGTATTTATGCAGCTCAAGGTCAAAAGATTAATGACAAGCACATCGAAATTATTATTCGCCAAATGTTCTCTAAAATCAGGATCCTAGAATCTAATGATTCCAAATATCTTCCTGGAGAAATTATTGATTTTCTTGAATTTGAAACAATTAACGCAGAACTCAAGAAAAAGAAAAAAACTCAAGCCACGGGCGAACGTCTTCTACTTGGGTTAACTCGTATTTCTCTACAAACTGCGAGCTGGCTTTCCGCCGCTTCATTCCAAGAAACCATTCGTGTTTTAGTAGAAGCTTCTACTACTCGCAAAGTCGATAATCTCCAAGGATTAAAAGAGAACGTTATTATCGGTAAACTCATCCCCGCCGGGGCTACTTACCGTCGAATGAATAATTTGGAATAATAACTTGCACTCCGAGCACAAAAGCTCTACTATCCCTTTACCAATCTATTAATACGCTTATGCCTACGATCAATCAACTCATCCGCAAACCAAGAAAATCGCCGAAGAAAAAAAGCAAATCTCCGGCTATGCAACGTATTTTCAACACCTTAAAAAACCGTTCTTTTAAGCTTAGCTGTCCGCAAAAACGAGGAGTTTGTGTGAAAGTGACGACCATGACACCAAAAAAACCAAACTCCGCGTTACGTAAAATTGCTCGTGTCCGTTTAACTAATGGGTTAGAGGTAAACGCCTACATCCCTGGTGAAGGGCACAATCTCCAAGAACACTCGGTTGTAACAATTCGCGGTGGTCGTGTAAAAGATCTTCCTGGTGTGCGCTATCATATTGTCCGTGGCACGCTCGACACTCAAGGGGTGTCTGATCGTAAACAATCACGTTCTGTTTACGGTACCAAAAAACCTAAAAACTAATCAATCCTATGGCTCAACGAATTCATCAATACATTCCACAAGATTCCAATCCTTTACAGGAAAAATTCATCAACTACATTATGCTTGATGGGAAAAAAACTATTGCTCGCCGAATTTTCAAAGACGTCCTAACTGAAATTCAAAACAAAGGACATAAAAATCCTGAATCTGTATTCGAAAAAGCTATTGAAAATGTTGAACCTTCCATGGAGGTCCGTCCCAAACGTATTGGTGGCGCGGTTTACCAAATCCCTATGGAGGTTAAGCCAAAACGACGTATTATGCTTTCTTTCCGTTGGATCTTAGAAGCAGCGCGCAAAGAAAAAGGCTCTTCAGTTGCTAAAAGAATTGCTCGTCAATTAATCGATGCCCACGAAGGAACCGGCACCGCCGTCAAAAGGAAAGAAGACACTCATAAGATGGCCGCAGCTAACAAGGCTTTTGCGCATTACGCTAGGTACTAAGATGGGTACTAGGATTTTGATTGCTCCCCCTCGATTTCTGCGGTAAACTTTTTTCATACAAATTTAAACTCTCCCAAACATGAAAATCCGCAATACTCTCATCTTGGCTATTTTTTCAGCCACCACTCTTTTTATGATTGGCTGTATAAGTGATGGTTCACTTTCTACCGTTGAATACAACAACGCTGTGGTCGAAACTCTAAACAGTACTTCTGCTGTTATCGAAGAAACCACCACCGCCTATGACACCGGCGTACCTAACATCGTTACTGAAGAATCCCAAATAGACACCGGCACCATGCAAGCTGCTCTTGATGCGGCTCAACTTAAATTAACCGCTGCCAAAGATGTTTTGACTCTTGTTAGCAAAAACACCGACCAACAAGCCGCTGTTTTAGCAGAATTCGAAAACTACCTTGATTTAGGAAATATTTATATAACAACTTACGAAACCGTAGCTGACTATTACTCCAGTGGTGAATATGCCACAAATCTTGATCTTGTTGCTGAGTACGACGAAAACCTTCATTCTGGCTATAATAATTTTATTGAATCAAATAATACCCTGGTCGACACCCTAGCCAGCTTTATTGAATAGCCGGCTTGACTTTAACCAACCAAACCTTATAATGCTTCCGCTTTACTAAAGCATTTGTTTTCAAAAATCTTAAAAAAATCACTCATGTCAGAAGATCTCAACTACCTGCGCAATATTGGAATCTGTGCCCATATCGACGCCGGCAAAACAACTGTTACTGAACGTATCCTTTTTTATACTGGGAAAAGCCACAAAATTGGTGAAGTTCACGAAGGTGAAGCAACTATGGACTGGATGGAACAGGAACAAGAACGTGGAATTACCATTACTTCTGCTTGTACCACCTGTTTTTGGACTCCCCTTCACGGTGAAGCTATAAAACACCGTATCAATATTATCGATACTCCCGGACACGTAGACTTTACGATGGAAGTTGAGCGTTCATTACGCGTACTTGATGGAGCGGTGGTTGTTTTTGATGGCTCCCAAGGTGTTGAGCCACAATCCGAAACTGTTTGGCGCCAAGCTGATCGTTACAAAGTTCCGCGCATGGCGTTTGTTAATAAAATGGACAAAACCGGTGGAGACTTTTACATGAGTTTAGATTCTATTCACGAAAGACTTAACAAAGATGCAGTTGCTATTCAGCTTCCAATTGGTGAAGAAAACAACTTCAACGGCATAATTGATCTTCTGACTCAAAAAGCTTACGGATTTGAAGGAAAAATGGGTGAAAATGTTATTGATATGGAAATCCCAGAAGACATGAAGTCAAAAGTCGAAGAATATCGTGGGACTCTTATTGAACGCATTGCTGAAACTGATGATGCTCTTATGGAAAAATATCTTAACGACGAAGAAATCCCTCTTAGTGAACTCAAAGAAGCACTCCGCAAAGCAACTATTTCTTTTCAATTAATTCCCGTTCTTTGTGGAACAGCTCTTCAAAACAAAGGAGCGCAACTTTTGCTTGATGCGGTTTGTGATTACCTTCCTTCGCCAATGGACCTTCCGGCTGTGCAAGGCACCAAACCCGGCACTGACGAAGAAGATAGCCGTGAACTTAATGAAGATGCCCCTTTCTCAGCACTAGCTTTCAAAATTGCTACTGACCCTTATATCGGTAAACTCTGTTTTATCCGTGTTTACTCTGGGAAATTAGAATCTGGAAGCTATGTTTATAACTCCTCAACCGATCAAAAAGAACGTATCGGTCGTCTAGTTCAAATGCACTCCAATTCTCGTGAAGAAATAAAAGAAATAAAAGCTGGTGATATTGCCGCAGCCGTTGGTCTTAAAAAAACCGGGACTGGTAACACTCTTTGTGATGATAATAAACCGATCATTTTAGAATCTATGGACTTCCCAGATCCAGTTATTTCGATTGCCATTGAACCAAAAACCAAGGTTGACCAAGAAAAAATGGGTCTTGCTCTACAAAAACTGTCTGAAGAAGATCCAACCTTCCAGGTACACAGCGATGAAGAAACTAGTCAAACCATCATCTCCGGTATGGGCGAACTTCACTTAGATATTATTGTGGATCGCATGCGTCGTGAGTTCAAAGTAGAAGCCAATGTTGGCCAACCACAAGTTGCTTACCGTGAAACTATCCAAAAAGAAGTTAAAGCTGAAGAAAAATACGCCAAACAAACTGGTGGTCGTGGTCAATACGGTCACGTTTTGATGAAAATTTCTCCAAACGAACCTGGAAAAGGATTTGAATTTATTAACTCTATTGTTGGTGGAAAAATCCCAAAAGAATACATTCCGGCCGTTCAAAAAGGTGTTGTTGAATCAATGACTCGCGGTATTGTGGCCGGCTACCCAGTAGTGGATGTTAAGGTCGAGCTTTACGATGGTTCTTATCATGATGTTGACTCCTCGGAAATGTCGTTTAAAACAGCTGGTTCTATCTGTTTCCGTGATGGGGCTCGCTCCGCTAGTCCGGTTATTCTCGAACCAATCATGAAAGTCGAAGCCATTACCCCCGAAAACTACATGGGAGACGTTATGGGAGATCTAAATTCCCGTCGTGGCCAAATTCAAGAAATGGGAGATCGCGGTCCATCCAAATTTGTCCGCGCTAATGTTCCTTTAGCAGAAATGTTTGGTTATGCCACTGACCTAAGATCTATGACCCAAGGTCGCGCTGGTTATTCCATGGAATTCGCTCATTACGCCAAAGCTCCTAAGAATATTATTGAAAAAATTAAGGCTGATAAAGGGATCACGTCTTAGCTTGACGAATCCCCTAAAGAAAGCCAAATCGACTTGCATCGTTTCCCTGATTCGAGTATATTCTTTCCGCGTTTGCATTTCACATGCAATTCATTCGCAAATTAAATAACCCTAACCAATTCCGCAATGTCAGACACATTCCAACGTACTAAACCTCACGTGAATGTTGGTACCATTGGTCACGTTGACCATGGTAAAACCACTCTTACAGCTGCAATGACTATTGTTGCTAACAAGAAATTCGGTGGGCTCAACAAAGCAGTTGCTTTCGATCAAATCGACAACGCTCCTGAAGAACGCGAACGTGGTATCACAATCGCAACCTCTCACCAAGAGTATGAGACTGAAAAACGTCACTACGCTCACGTTGACTGTCCAGGTCATGCTGATTACATCAAAAACATGATTACTGGTGCCGCCCAAATGGACGGAGCCATTCTTGTTGTTTCTGCTGCTGACGGTCCTATGCCTCAAACTCGTGAGCACATCTTGCTTGCTCGCCAGGTTATGGTTCCAGCTGTTGTCGTCTTCCTTAATAAAATGGATATGGCTGACGAAGATATTGCTGAACTTTCCGAAATGGAGGTACGTGAATTACTTACCAAATATGGATTCCCAGGTGATGACACTCCAGTTATCAAAGGATCCGCTCTTAAGGCCCTCGAAAATTCAGATGACGATGCTGCTATTGCGCCAATCCTCGAACTATTCGAAGCTCTTGATAGCTTCATTCCAGAGCCAACTCGTGAACTAGACAAACCACTTCTTATGCCAGTTGAGGACGTTTTCTCAATTAAAGGTCGTGGAACTGTTGCTACTGGTCGAATCGAACAAGGAATTGTTAAAGTTAATGAAGAAGTTGAAATTATTGGTATTAAAGAAACTCGAAAAGTTGTTGTTACTGGTGTTGAAATGTTCAAGAAGCTTCTTGATCAAGGTCAAGCTGGTGATAATGTTGGTCTACTATTACGTGGAATTGAACGTGAAGAAATCGAACGTGGTCAAGTTATTGCTAAACCAGGTTCCATTACTCCTCACACCAAATTTGATTCCGAGGTTTATGTTCTAGCCAAAGAAGAAGGAGGACGACACACTCCTTTCTTTAAGGGTTACAAACCTCAATTCTACATTCGAACGACTGACGTTACTGGGACTATCGAACTTCCTGACGGCGTAGAAATGGTTATGCCTGGAGATAACATCAAGATGGTTGTAAATCTCGGTGCCGAGATCGCGCTTGATGAAGGAACTCGCTTCGCTATTCGTGAAGGAGGCCGCACCGTTGGTGCTGGTGTTGTAACTAAAATTCTTGAGTAAGAGCTAAGGTAAAACTCTAAATTTAAAACCCTCGCCCTTGTGGCGGGGGTTTTTGCTATAATACCCACATGAACAAATTCCTCCTTCTTGCCCCCCCGCATCCTCGCCATCATTTATATCTGTTTTATTAGCATGTTTGCTTTGGATGTTTTTGGGGAATATGGATTCCCTGAGGTATTAGTTGCGCTATTCATGCACCTCATTCCGTCTTTTGTCCTAATAGCCCTCCTAATAACCGCCTGGAAATGGCCCCGTCTTGGTGGAGTGCTTTTTCTTGTTCTTACCCTTATTTTTGTTGTCTTTTTTAAACTTTACGAAGATTTTATTGTATTTTTAATCGTTGGTCTTCCTGTTTTTATTATTGGAATTTTATTTACTCTTAACTCTTTTAAAAAATGTCTCGACTCGCCGAACTCCCAGGTGTCACCATCTCGCAAAAAAAAGAATGGGGCGAAATCCTAAGTGGTTTTGAAACCATCAACAAATATATGATCCTCGAACCGGCGGGGAACGAACTTTACGCTGCCACCGAAGAAGGTGGATCCACTCTGCAACGCATCTTTCTGAAATCCTGGCGTCCTTTTGAAATCAAAGTCCGCGAGTTTCACAACCTTGACGATATCCTCTTCTCCATCAAACGACCCTTCAAAATTTACTTCCACGAAGCCGTCATTTCTAACAAAGAAGGTGCTCCCATCGGAAAAATCAAACGTGAATTCGACTTATTGCGCAAAAAATACACCATCACTGACGAAGCTGGTGGCCCAATTTGTACCTTATTTGGCCCAATTTTTCATCCTTGGACTTTTGAAATCAAAGAAAACGGACAGGTCGCAGGCAAAATCACCAAAAAATGGAGTGGCGTCCTAAAAGAAGCCTTCACCGACGCTGATAACTTTGGCATCGAGTTCCCACCAACCTGGGACGAAAAGAAAAAAACCATCCTTCTGGGCACAGTTTTCCTAATCGACTTTGTTCACTTTGAAAATAAAGGGAAGCATTAAAACTTGACTCCCCTACTTATCTCCGTTAAAAATACCATGCACAAAACGAAGAAATTGTTTTTAATTTCTTCCTCGCCTACCTGATGATCAGATGGCGGGACATTTCGGCCCAGCAACACCTTATTATATAAGTCGGCCGAAATGGGCGACTATTTTTTTAACCCGTTAAATTATGCCAGCAGCCAAAAAAACCACCAAAAAAGCAGCACCTAAGAAAACCGCTCCTAAAAAAACCGCCCCAAAAAAAACCACTCCCAAGAAAAAAGCTCCAACTAAGGCCAAATCTACGGCCAAAACCAAGGAAAAAGCTGTTAAAGATTCCAAAAAAGAGACTACCATCGCCAAACAACGTATTCGTATTAAAATCAGATCTTTCGATCACAAAGTTATCGACGACACCACTCGTCTTATTATAGACACCGCGGAACGCACCGGAGCTGTTATTTCTGGTCCGATTCCCCTTCCAACTAGAATCGAGAAATTCACTGTGAATAAATCTACTTTTGTTCACAAAACTTCCCGCGAGCAATTTGAAATCCGAACCCACAAACGCCTACTCGACATCAACGAAAGTACCCCCAAAACCATCGAAGCTTTATCTGGGCTTAGCCTACCTGCTGGCGTGGATATTGAAATTAAGATGATTTCTTCTTAAAAAAACCCTTGACTTAAGGTTAAGGCACCGCTATCTTAAGCGGGCTTTAAATCTGTTAGTTTCCCTGTTCATCAGGGAGGGGGCCGAGGCCTATCAGGTCAAAACCCTCGAGCAAAATGCTCATAACCTCTACCAATATGACTGGTATTCTCGGTCGAAAAATCGGTATGACCCGCATCATCCAAGATGATGGCTGTGTGATCCCTCTGACAGTTGTCGAGTGCACTCCTAACGTTGTCACTCAAGTAAAGACTGCTGAAAAGGACGGATATCCGGCGATAGTCCTCGGCTTTAATGCGTTGTCTAAACCGAAAAAGACCAAAAAATTTCACCATTTGCGTGAATTTAAGACCCTTGAAAACGAGGAAAATCCTACTAATCAAGGAGATGAAATCAAAGTCGACATCTTTGAAGAGGGCGAAAAAGTAAAAGTTACCGCCTTTTCTAAAGGTAAAGGTTTTGCTGGTGTTATCAAACGACACAATTTTTCCCGCGGGCCAGAAACTCATGGTTCGCACCACCATCGTGAACCTGGTTCAATTGGTATGTGTGCCAAGCCAGCTCGCGTTTTAAAAGGCAAGAAAATGCCCGGCCAAATGGGAAATAAGAAGGTAACACTCGTAAACACTACTGTTGCTTACGTTGATATGGAAAAAAATCTTCTTGGGATTAAAGGTGCCATCCCTGGTGGCAACGGAAACCTCGTTATTGTTCGTAAAAAATCTTAAATAATTTATGAAAGTCACTGTTTATTCACAAACCGGCGAAAAGAAAGGAGATGTCACCTTAAATAAAGACATCTTCGGACACGAGGTAAACGAAGGTTTGATTCACCAAATGTTGGTTTTACAACAAGCAAACGCCAGAAGCCCAATCGCTCACACCAAAACTCGTGGCGAAATTCGTGGTGGTGGCCGCAAGCCTCACCGCCAAAAAGGAACTGGTCGCGCTCGTTTTGGTTCTATTCGTACTCCTATCCACCGTGGTGGAGGAATCGTGTTTGGACCACGCAACACTCGCAATTTCACCTTAGCAATGCCTAAAAAGCAACGTCGCAAAGCCCTTTTCTGTACTCTTTCTGAAAAAGCCAAAGACAATCAAGTGCTCGTTCTCGATAAATACGATGCTAAAGAAGTTAAAACAAAAGATTTTGCCAACATGATTGGGAAACTTCCCGTCAAAAGAAACGCTCTCTTTGTAATCCCCGAAAAAAACGAAATCATCCAAAAATCAGCTCGCAATCTTCCTAATGTAAAGACTGTGCTCGCTGGCTACCTTAACATTCAAGACCTACTTAAATATCAATCCCTTATATTCCTAAAAGATTCTCTTCCAAAGCTGGAAGAGACCTTTTTAAAAGCTTAAATAATGGACCTTTATCACGTTATTCAAAAACCGATTCTCACTGAAAAAACCACGCATGATGCCGAGGGACGCTACACGTTTGTTGTCCACAAAAAAGCTACTAAAATCGACATCAAAAACGCCATCCGCGAACTCTACGGCGTAAAAGTAAAAAGTGTAAATGTCCGTCCTACTCCTAAAAAAACTCGCATAGTTGGACGCGGACGAACAATTCAAAAAAGAGATGCCGTCAAAAAAGCTACTATCACTCTTGAACCTGGCAAAACCATTGATATCTATAAATTCTCTAAACTTAAATAATGGCCGTACGTAAAGTTAAAGGTACAACCCCCGGCAGACGACAAATGAGTGTTTCCACCTTTGAAGAGGTGACCACCAAGAAACCTCGAAAAGCTCTCTTGAAATCCAAAAAAAGAGGGTCTGGTCGCAATAACCAGGGACGAATTACAGTTCGTCACCGCGGAGGAGGAGCCAAATCTCATTATCGCCAAATAGATTTCGATCGAACTAAAAACCTAAACATCGAAGGTCGCGTCGCTACTATTGAATACGATCCCAACCGAAACGCTTACATTATGCTTGTATTCTATAAAAACGGAGATAAACGTTATCACCTCGCCCCTGACAAGCTAAAAGTTGACGACAAAATTCTAACCGCACCGCAAACTAAGATTAAACCTGGAAATCGCTTGCACGTTGAAAACATCCCTGTTGGATTCACTATTTACAACATTGAACTAACTCCGGGAAAAGGTGGTCAAATTGTTCGCTCCGCTGGTGCCTCGGCAAAACTTATTTCCCTGGAAAGCAAAATGGCTCAAGTCCAATTGCCTTCTGGAGAAGTGCGCTTTGTCCACAAGAATGCTTTTGCTTCTATTGGAGTGGTGAGTAACGCGGAATTCAGCAATATCAAAATTGGTAAAGCTGGTCGCAATCGCCACAAAGGTAAACGCCCTCAAGTCCGTGGTAAAGTAATGAACCCCTGTGATCACCCTCATGGTGGAGGAGAAGGAAGCAATCCAATCGGAATGAAGCATCCTAAAACTCCTTGGGGCTTACCAGCTCTTGGTGTCAAAACCAGAAAGCGCAAAGCCAAAAGCAATATGTATCGCCTTCGCGATCGCAAAGGAAAAAACCTTCTTAAAACCTAACTTATGTCTCGAAGTTCTAAAAAAGGTCCATACGTTGATGCTAAGCTTCTCAAAAAGCTTCAGAAACTCAACGACACAAACCAAAAAAGGGTTATTAAAACCTGGGCTCGAGATAGTGTTATTGCTCCTGAATTTGTTGGGCACACTGTTGCGGTCCACAATGGTAAGCAACACATTCCTGTATTCGTCACTGAACAAATGGTTGGCCATCGCTTCGGAGAATTTTCTCCCACTCGCAAATTTAGAAACCACGGTGGCAGACTAGCTAAATAGACTAAATTATGATTGCACATCTTCGAAAAACTAGAATCTCTCCCAAAAAAATGAACCTCGTCGCGGCTATGGTTCGTCAAAAATCAGTTAACGAGGCCCTTGAAATTCTTAAATTCACACCAAAAAAAGCCGCTGCTCTCCTTTATAAAGTAATTCAATCCGCTGGTAAAAACGCTGAAAACAACTTTAAACAAGATTTAAACACACTCACTGTTAAAGAAATTATTGTGACTCAAGGCCCAACCTACAAACGTTGGCAAGCTGTCTCACGCGGACGCGCTCACCCAATTCTAAAGAGAACTTCTCATGTTACGGTCAAAGTCGAAGCAACAGCTACTCCCGAAAAAGCCTCGACAAAAAAAGCCGCCGCCCCTAAACCAGAACCAACCAAAAAATCTCCTTCTAAATCTTAATCTAATCACTCCCCTCTATGGGACAAAAAGTTAATCCAAAAAGCTTACGCATCGGAATCATTCAAAGTTGGGACTCTAACTGGTTTGCCGGCAAACACAAATACCGGAAGCTTTTGCATCAAGATCTTCATATTCGAAAATTCATCAAGACTTACTTTAAAGAAGGACACATTTCCAAAGTTGAAATCTTACGCGATGCTAATAACACCAGCCTAATCCTTCACACCTCTCGCCCGGGAGCAATTATTGGACGACAAGGAGAAGGAATTGAAAAATTCCAAAAAGGCTTAGAAACTAAATTCCGTCCACAACGCTTTAATGTCACCGTAAAAGAGGTTAAAACGCCAGACTTAGACGCCTACCTTGTAGCAGAAAACATTGCCCGCCAACTTACTCGACGTGTTTCTTATCGCCGCGCTATCAAAAGTGCAATCCAACGATCTAGAGAAGCTGGCGCCCAAGGAATTAAAGTCGGAATCAAAGGCCGTTTAAACGGTGTTGAAATTGCTCGTGCTGAAACTTTTACAGAAGGCAAAATACCTCTTCACACTTTACGTGCCAATATTGATTATGGCTTTTTCCCGGCTTGGACCACTTACGGAATAATCGGAGTTAAAGTTTGGATTTATAAAGGCGAAGTCTTTAATAAAGTCTCTGAGATGGTCTCTGAATCTATAAAACCAGAACATGCTTCTACCTAAAAAGATGAAATATCGGAAACTCTTTCGTCGCCGAGGACAGTTTGGCGGCAAGACCAAGGGAGGTGATCGCCTCTGCTTCGGAGCTTATGGTTTAAAAGCCGTGACTATGAGTGAACTTACTTCTCGCCAAATTGAATCTGCTCGACGAGCTATGACTCGCTATATCAAGCGTGGCGGAAAAATCTGGATTCGCGTTTTCCCTCACACCCCAGTCACTAGAAAAGGAGCTGAAGTTCCTATGGGCTCTGGGAAAGGAGCGGTTGACCACTATGTTTTCCGCGTTAAACCAGGCATGATCCTCTTTGAACTTGATGGTGTATCTGAAGCTGTTGCTCGCGAAGCCATGCGCCTCGCTAGCCACAAACTCCCGACTAAAACTAAATTTATTACTCAAGAAACAATTTAATTATGCTTCCCCTAGCTGAATTAAAAAAACTGACTCTCAAAGATCTCGCCGCTGAACTCAAAAAAGCGCGCCGAGATTGGCTATCTTCTAAGCTCTCGGTAAAGATGAATCAAGATAAAAAATCTCACGTTATCGCTGGGAATAAAAAATACGTTGCCCAAATTCTGACTCTCATGAACGCTTTACAAAAAGAGCAACCTCAAAAATAACCTTTTAAATCATGCGCAGCAAAACCGGATTCGTAGTAACAGCTAAAGACAAGACCATTGTGGTTCGTGTCGACAGCTACCAAACTCATCCTAAGTACAAAAAACGCTACCGCACTTCTAAGAAATTTCACTCACACGATCCAGAAAACACTTACAAAGCCGGTGATAAAGTCACCATTTACGAAACTCGTCCTCTTTCTAAGTTAAAAAGATGGACAACAGACCCGAGCGCAGCGAGGGTCGCCGCTAGCACTAAAAATATTTAATACCCTAAACCTTATCCCAATCGGGATTGGCCGAGAGGCTAAACGTTAACCATTCTAATCATAAACCATGATTCAATCGCAATCACGATTAAAAGTCGCTGACAACACTGGAGCCAAAGAGGTCATGTGTATCAAAGTCCTCGGAGGATCCAAGCGTCGCTATGCCCGCATCGGAGACGTCATCGTTGTCTCTATCAAAGAGGCTTCCCCCAATGGAATTGTTAAGAAAAAATCTGTTGAACGAGCGGTTGTTGTTCGCCAACGAAAAGCCATGCAACGAAAAGATGGTTCTAGCGTTCGATTTGATGACAATGCGGTTGTTATTGTTAGTAAAGAAAACCTACCAAAAGGAACGCGTGTCTTTGGCCCGGTTGCCCGTGAACTTCGTGACCGTGGTTTTCAAAAAATTATCTCTTTAGCCCCTGACGTTATTTAGCCATGAAAGTTAAAACTGGAGACAAAATATTGGTTACAGCTGGGAAAAATCGCAATGCGACCGGCAAAGTTATGCGCACATTTCAAAAACGTGAAAGAGTTGTAGTTGAAAAGGTAAATATGCAAAAAAAGCACATCAAAAAGACTACTTCTCGCCCCGGAGAAATCATCACTTACGAAGCTCCTATTCATGTTTCTAACGTAAAAGTAATCTGTCCACAATGTAACAAACCAACTCGCGTTGGCTACATCATTCTCGAAAACAAGAAAAAACAACGCGTTTGCAAAAAATGCCAAGAGTCTCTCGATAAAATCACTACTCCTCGCAAAAAATCTTAATTATGAAAACACTTTACCAAGAAATCCTACCGAATCTCAAAACCGATCTAGGTCTCAAAAATGACCTAGCAACACCTCGTGTTACCAAGATAAACATTAACGTTGGAATTGGGAGTTTTGTTCGCAAGGGTGACAAAAATTATGACCAAGTAATAGAAAACATCGCCGCCTTAACCGGACAAAAACCAATCGTTACCAGATCACGAATTGCCGTATCGAACTTTAAACTTAGAGAGGGAGATCCAGTTGGAGTGGTTGTTACTTTACGAGGCGATCGAATGTATGAATTTTTGACTCGCTTAGTTGGCGTGGCCTTACCGCGTACTCGTGACTTCCGTGGCATTTCAGCCAAAGGATTTGATGGTCGCGGGAATTACACCCTTGGTATTAAAGAGGTAACGGTTTTCCCAGAAGTAAATCCTGATAACGTCACTCGTAACCACGGTTTACAGATCACTATTAACACTACTGCTAAAGACAATATGTCTGCTTATAAATTATTAAAATCTCTAGGCTTTCCTTTTAAAGATCAACCTAAAGAAGAAGCTCAATAACCTTATTTTTATGGCTCGCAAAGCCCTTGTCGTCAAATGCGCTCGCAAGCAAAAACAGCATCTCAGAGCTCTCAAAGCTGGGAAAAAACCTTCATTCCCAACGAGAACTTATAATCGCTGTGGTAACTGTGGAAAAATTCGCAGCTACATGCGCCGCTTCGGCCTCTGCCGCATTTGTTTCCGCAAATTAGCCAGTAACGGCCTCATCATGGGGGTTCGAAAATCCTCTTGGTAGAGCCGAGCGGAGCGAGGCTCACCGCCTGCACTAAACCTTGAATTAACCATTAATCTTTATCCCGTTCGGGAACGGCCGCGAAGGCCCAACTAAGCACACTAAAAATTTATTCACATGAATACCGATCCAATCGCTGATATGCTCACTCGCCTTAGAAATGCTGACCGTGCCGGTCACGCAAAGGTGTGTATGCCTTATTCCAAAATGAAGCACAATATGCTTCAAGTTATGGCAAAAAACGGCTATTTAGAAGAAGTAAACATTGAGACTCCCGGAAAATTCCAAGAAATTCATGTCACGCTGAAAAAACTTCCTCAACCGCTTACCTTGAAACGAATATCAAAACCTGGACAACGAATTTATGTCAGCGTTGAAAAAATTCCTACTGTACTAAACGGATTAGGAATTTCTATCCTTTCAACCCCTCAAGGCATCCTTTCTAATAAGGACGCCCGAAAGAACAAAGCCGGAGGCGAACTTCTTTGCGAAATATATTAACCTTACTTTTTTAAAATGTCTCGAATCGGAAAAAAACCTATCGAAATCCCTAGTGGAATAACTGTTGCTTACGAAAACGGAACACTCACCGTAAAGGGTGGAAAAGGCGAACTAACATTAGCTGTACATCCAGAAATGGAAGTAATTGTTACTGAAACAAGCATCACGGTTAAAAGACCAAGCGATGTTCGTGAACACAAAAGCCTACACGGCCTAACTAGAAGTCTAATTGCCAATATGATTATTGGCGTTTCCGAAGGATTCAGCAAACAACTCGAAGTAAATGGGGTAGGTTACCGCTTTCAAATCCAAGGGAAAAAGCTTAATTTAAGTCTAGGTTTTTCCCATCCGATTGAATATCTAGCTCCCGAAGGAATTGAATTCAAGGCTGATGATACCAAAAAGAATATTCTTATTATTTCTGGAATTGATAAGCAGCTTGTTGGACAAACTGCTGCTGAAATTCGCTCTTTCCGCAAACCTGAACCGTACAAAGGAAAGGGTATTAAATATATTGATGAAATAATTCATCGTAAAGCTGGTAAAACAGCTGCTAAAACCGCTTAAAACTTAAATCATGCAACTTAAAGAAATCCTTAGAAAAAGAAGACATAACAAAATCCGCGCCAAATTAAGTGGCACCGCGGCTCGTCCTCGTTTAGTGGTAAACCGCAGCTTACGTTGCACCTACGCTTCTCTGGTTGATGATGCTGCTGGGAAGACTTTACTTACTGTTTCTGATCTTAAAACTCCTAAAGGAACCAAAATTGAACGCGCCAAAACAATTGGCGAAGAACTTGGCAAAAAAGCACTCGAATTAAAGATAAAAAAATGTGTTTTTGATCGAAATGGTTACAAATATCACGGACGCATTAAGGCTGTTGCCGAAGGCGCCCGAGAAGCTGGATTAAAATTTTAATTAAACTTTACCAATTATGCCAAAACCTCAAAAACGCAACCGTGGGCCTCGAAAACAAGAGCCCAAAGAATACGACGAAGAAGTTATTCAACTCGACCGAGTAACCCGTGTGGTTAAAGGTGGTCGCAGACTTCGCTTTCGAGCTACTGTTGCCATTGGTAATCGCAAAGGAAAAGTAGGGATTGGCGTTGCAAAATCTAACGAAGTAGTTGGCGCGATCAAAAAAGCCGTAACCAAAGCTAAGCAAAACCTTATTGTAGTTCCAATGACCAAGGACGACACTATTCCGCATCGAATTCAAAGCAAATTCAAAGCTTCAAAAATTCTACTTATCCCGGCTGGACCTGGTACCGGAATTATTGCCGGTGGAGCAACCCGTCGCATTATCGAACTTTCTGGAATCAAAAATATTTTAAGCAAAACACTAGGATCACCAAATAAATTAAATAATTCTCAAGCAACCATCGAAGCTCTAAAAGCTTTACGAGCCAGACCAGAAGACAAATTTAAAAAAGAGGAGGCGAGCGAAGCGAGCGACCAAAAAGAAACCGAGAAAAAACCAGAGGCTCCTAAAAAGCCTGAAGCGCCTAAAAAATCCGAAAAGCCTAAACCTGAAGCGGCCAAACCGGCGCCAAAGCCCGAAAAGCCTAAGCCTGAAACACCTAAACCCGAAGCACCTAAAAAGTAACTAACCCACTATGAAACTTCACGAACTCAAACCAGCGACCAAGAGTCGCAAAAGCAAAAAACGCGTTGGACGCGGTAATGGTTCTGGAAAAGGAACTTATTGCGGTCGTGGGATGAATGGACAAACCGCCCGTGCTGGTGGACGCCGTCGCCCGGGATTCGAAGGAGGACAAACTCCTCTTTATATGCGTATGCCTAAACTAGGCGGATTCAAAAACCCAACTAGAATTGAATATCTTCCGATTAACGTTGGCGTTTTAAATGACAATTTTAAAGCCGATGAAACTGTCAATTTAGAAACTTTAGCTAAAAAACGAATCATTCGCTCCACCAAAAAGCCAGTTAAAGTTCTCGGTGTTGGCGAACTTAAAATTGCGTTAACTGTTCAAGTTGATAAAGTATCTAAAGTTGCTGCTGAAAAAATCACCAAAGCTGGTGGCAAAATAGAGACTCCGGCGTAACCTTCCCAAAATCATGCTCAAATACATCACCCAAATCTGGCAATCAAAAGATCTACGCAAAAAAATTCTCTTTACGATTTTTGCATTAACCGTTTTCCGTCTTCTTACCCACATCACTATTCCTGGTGTGGATTTAGAGGCCTTAAAAGTTGTTTTTGAACGAAACAAATTACTAGGAGCTTTCAGTCTATTAACAGGAGGAAGCGCCGAAAATTTCTCGATTGTATTAATGGGGCTTTCGCCTTACATTAATGCCTCGATTATTATGCAGCTTATGACGGTTATTTCCCCGAGATTAGAAGCTATGTCCAAAGAAGGAGCAGACGGACGCCGCAAGATTAACCAAATCACTAGATGGATCACTTTCCCGATTGCCTTTTTACAATCCTACGGAATGATCTCGCTAATTAACGCTTCGGCACCAGTCCCAATCATTCAAGACATTGCCGATCCTTCTGTTATTCTACCGATTATGATTACTGTTTCTACGGGAACGATTTTACTTATGTGGCTTGGAGAAATAATTACGGAAAAAGGTATTGGAAACGGAATTTCACTATTAATTTTTGGAGGAATTATGGCGGGAGTACCTTCCATTGTTGCTTCATCAATGGCCTTAGCAGAACAAGACATTGAAAAACTAATTCCATTTGTGGCCATGGTTTTAATCACCATCTTCTTTACGGTGATTGTAATACTAGTAACCGAAGGCCAGCGGCGAATCCCAATTACTTATGCCGGGCGCGGCCGGTCAGCGCGAGGCGAACAAGCTATGCTTCCTATTCGAGTAAACCAAGCCGGAATGATCCCAATCATCTTTGCGGTTTCCATGGTTACTTTCCCTTCTGTTATGGGCCAATTCTTAGTAAATGCTGAATCAGCCTGGCTCCAAGCAATCGGAGACTTTTGTATCACTTATTTCCAAGGACAAAGCGCTCTTTACTTAATTCTTTTCTTCTTACTTATTATTGCGTTTACTTATTTCTACGTTTCTATCACTTTCAATCCAGTAAACGTGGCCGAAAGTATTCAAAAAAGAGGTGGGTTTATTCCTGGTATTAGACCTGGAAAAGAAACCGCAGAATATATTCAAAAAACATCCAGCTATCTAAACTTATGGGGAGGTGTATTCCTAGCATGTATTGCTATTTCTCCGATGATAATCCAACAGGTATTCCAAGGAGCTAGCACCGGAAGCATCCCTCTAGTTATTAGTGGAGCTGGATTAATTATCGTTGTTGGTGTTGTTCTTGATTTGATTCGCCAAGTTAACGCGCAACTTCTTTCGCACCACTACGACCGCTTTTCCTAAAAATCATTAACTTTTCCCCTATGGATCTCGTCCTTTTTGGCCGCCAGGGTTCTGGTAAAGGCACTCAAGGAAAGTTTTTTACCGAACGCTACGGACTTGTTCCGTTTGTTACTGGTGATGAACTTCGCAAGCTTGCCCAAGAAGACTCTGAACTAGGTCGCAAAATTAAATCAATTATCGAAGCTGGGCACTTAGTTCCCAATGAAGTTGTGATGGAAATCATTGAAAATTTTATGAACAACTTAGAAGAAGGAAAATCCGTTTTATTTGATGGAATCCCCCGCAAAATAGAACAAGCGGAAAGTTTTAATACTCTTATGAAAAGTTTAGGACGCGATTTCAATGGAATTCTAATTGAAATCAATGAAGAAACCGCTGTTTTCCGCCTAACTTCCCGTCGAATGTGTGCTAAATGCAAAGCAATTTACCCTGCTAAATACGACCAAGCATCCTGCGAAGCCTGTGGCGGAGAACTAGAAATTCGCCAAGACGACGCTAATATGGACAGCATTCGCACCCGCTTAGACGCTTATGAAAACGAAACCGTTCCAACCATTAATCTATATCGTGAAATGGATAAAATCATTGAAATTAACGGCGATCAAGACATCGAAAATGTAAACATCGATGCTTTTGCTGTTTTAGATCCACTTTTTAGCGTTTAAAGTTATGATTCCCCTAAAAACACCAGCAGAAATTGAATCCATGCGCCGCGGCGGCCACATTCTAGCCAAAATCCTACAAGAACTTGGTAGTTTAGTGGAACCAGGCCAAACTCCGTTAGACGTTGAATATCGCGCCGCTGAATTATTTGAACAATACGAAGTAACTCCCGGGTTTCAAGGCTACAAAGGTTATCCCAACATCTGTTGTGTGGCCGTAAACGATCAACTTGTACACGCCATTCCCACGGACAAGCCTTTCCAAAGAGGCGATCTGGTAAAAATCGACTGTGGCTGTATTTTGGATAATCTTTATACTGATGCCGCCGTTAGTATCGTAGCTGGCGGCGAAGAAGCTGCTTCTACCACTACCAAAAATCTAAGCGCCGCCACCAAAAAAGCCCTAAACCTCGCCATTCGCCTAGTTAGACCAGGCGCTCGCGTCGGTGATTTAAGTCACATCATCCAAAAAACCGTAGAAGACGCTGGATTTTCTATAGTTCACGAATTAACCGGACACGGATTAGGATATTCCCTTCACGAAGAACCAACTATTGTAAATTACGGCAAAAAAGGAACCGGGACCACCTTTGAAGCCGGGATGACTTTTGCTATTGAACCAATTGTAACGGCTGGCGAACGATTTATAAAAACCCTAGATGACCGCTGGACCATCGCCACCCGCGACGGATCCTGGGGCTGCCAATGGGAACACACAATTTTAGTCACAGAAAATGGGCATGAAATTTTGACTGTGGTAAACTAACGCCATGAAACTCCTCCCAAAAACCTCTGCCAAACCAGCTCTAACTATAATTGAACTTATAGTGGCTATGTCTATTTTTGCGGTTCTGGCTACCATGGGCATTATGGTTTTAAGCCAGGTTTCAAAAATCAGTCGCCAGGTAGAAATGGAGGAATATCTCTACACCGAAACTCAAGCGGTCTTAGAACGAATCTCCAAAACTATTCAAAGTTCAGCCATTGATTACGAAGAATATTACAATCAGAACATCGAACTCGGTGACTATGGCGAAAACTACGGATCCTACCACGCCCAATTTTTTGATGGAGTGAATGAAATGGGATTAAACCCTGCTACTGGCGATGATAAGGAGGCCAATGCCTTCTGTGCAGGAGATCCTACTTGCTCAACCATATATTCCTACCATCTCGTCAATGAACTCTATTTAATCAATGGATCCGGCACAGAACGCACTTATTTTGCAATAGAAGATGATGCCGACGGAAACCAATCCATTGCTGTAATCGAAATGCAAGGTTCTGACACAGATGAGGATGGTCTAATTGATGCCTGGGTTTGTTCAGACGGGTACACTTGTGATGGAACCGAGATCCTTGATGATGTTTCCCTTGGATTCCTCCCTAATCCGGTTGATCTTACCGACGGCGATCGCTATGACACTAATTTCGTACCTCTTACTCCCTCCTCCATCAATATTTCTGAATTTTACTTTTACCTCTCCCCCATCGAAGATCCTTTCAAAGGCTTTGCCGAGGACAGCGAAGATGTAATTGAAAGCGTGCAAGTTCAACCTAAAGTCACCATTATTATCATAGCCGAATATATTGCCGATAATGTTCTTGGAAGCACTGCCCCAAATATTCAAGTTCAAACTACTATCGGAACCGGTGTTTATAATAAGACGGCCACCGCGACTAGTGATTCTTAAGATTAAACAGTCAGATATTTCAAAATATTTTGACAAAAACTAGCTCCTAACCTATAAATTGTCAGAATAAGCCCTGACAATCAATTTTTAAAATTCAAAGAAAAAACCTTGCTTCCCCTATCTGGTTCCTGTAGAATCCTAGGGCTTTAACAGGAGTCTATGGCCAAACAAGTGATTCAAGTTGACGGAATAATTATAGAATGTTTACCAAACACAACATTCAAGGTTCAGTTAAATGACCCTGATTATCCCAGTGATCACACTGTTCTCTGCCATCTCTCCGGCAAAATGCGCATTCATTACATTCGCATTATCCCTGGAGATCATGTCACCATCGAACTCACTCCTTATGACCTGACGAAAGGACGCATTGTCTATCGTCACAAACACCCGCCCAACCGGGCCAAGGAGGCTGAGGAAGCCAAAGCAGCGGAAGAGGCCGAAGCAGCCAAAACAGCCGAGGAAACCCCCGATGAGGAACCTACTGAAGAATCTACCGAAGAAACCCCTAAAGAATCTTAAAAAACTACCATGAAAGTACGTGCTAGCGTTAAACCAATCTGTGAAAAATGCCAAGTCATCAAACGTCATGGTGTAGTCCGTGTTATCTGCAAATCCAAGAAAAAACATAATCAACGACAAGGTTAACCACTTATTATTATGATTCGTATTGCTGGAGTTACACTCCCCGCCACTAAGCGTGTTGAAATCGGCCTCACCTATATCTATGGGATCGGTCGATCATTAAGCCGTAAAATTCTTAATGACCTAAATATTAAGTTTGACACCAAGATCAAAGATTTAAGTGAAGCTGACGAAAAAAAGCTCCGTGAAGCAATTGAAAAAATTCCTAACGAAGGTGATCTCCGCCGGAAAAAAACCCTTGATATCAAACGCCTTCAAGATATTGGATCCTACCGAGGCTATCGACACCGCCGTCGGCTCCCTTCCCGGGGCCAAAAAACCCAAACTAATGCCCGCACGCTCCGCGGTAAAAAAAGAGTCGGAGTAGGGAGCGGAAAACGTAAAGACACCAAGAAATAACCCTTACCTTTAATCATGGCCGACAAGAAAAAAATCATCAAGAAAAAAGCTAGTCGCAAACGCCGCAATCTCCCTGAAGGACGCGTTAACATCCATGCTGGTGCCAATAATACTATTATTACTATAGCTAGCCCGAATGGAGACGTTGTTGCTTGGAGCTCTTCTGGCTCTAGCGGGTTTAAGGGAACTAAAAAATCAACTCCTTACGCTGCTCAAGTTGCCGCTGAAAACGCCACTGAAAAAGCCAAGGCTTACGGCATGGAAAAAGCTCACGTTTCTGTAAAAGGAATTGGTAACGGACGAGAACAAGCCATTCGCGGACTTATCGCGGGAGGGCTTGAAATTCTCTCTATTAGTGATGTAACCCCTCTCCCTCATAATGGCTGCCGAAAACGCCGCCCTCGAAGAGTTTAATTAACCTTATTTAAAATATGTCTCGTTATACTGGCCCTCGCGCCCGACATTGCCGCCGATTTGGAACCAATATCTACGGATCTGACAAATTCGATAAAATTCTTGGAAAAAGAAACTACCCTCCTGGAATGCATGGACAGGGAAGATTCTCTAAAAAATCTGAATATTCCAAACAACTTGCCGCCAAACAAATGGCTCGCCTTATGTTTGGGTTAAGCGAAAAACAATTCCATCGCTATTATGTAAAAGCCGATCGTAGCTCTGAAGTTACCGGGCAACAACTACTTCGTTTACTAGAGCTCCGCTTAGACAACGTCTTATTTAGAGCCGGTTTCGGAACCACCCGAGCGCAGTGCCGACAAATGATTAGTCACGGACTTCTTAATTTAAACGGATCCCGTGTTACTGTGCCGTCCATCCAAGTTCGCATTGGAGACAAAATCGAAGTTCGAAAAAAGAGTTCCACCAGCCCTCTATTTGCCGAGTTAAAAGCTGGAAAATCTAAAATTAAACCGCCTTCATGGCTCAAATCTGATCTGAAAAATTTGACCGTTGAAGTATTAGCAATTCCTAACAGTGATGAGTTAGAACAAAGTATCGACAACCAACTCATCGTCGAATTCTATTCCAAGTAACCCTTCAAAAAATGCATATCATTCAGGAAGAAATCGGTCTCCCAAAGATTACTCCAGAGGTAATCTCGGACAACCATGTAATCTTCACCATTGCGCCATTGCCCCCTGGGTATGGGATGACGCTTGGAAACGCTTTACGGCGTGTTCTTCTTTCATCTTTGCCAGGAGCAGCTATTTCGGGAGTTAAAATTAAAGGAATTTCACACGAATACAGCACCTTAAAAGGAGTTAAAGATAGTGTTCTCGACATCCTTCTTAACTTAAAACAAGTTGAACTCAAAAAAGAGAATAAAGAAAAAAGCACAATTAAGCTCAAAAAAAGCGGACCAGGTGAAGTTTTGGCAAAACATTTTGATTGTCCAAGTGATGTCACCATCCTTAATCCGGATCTTTACATCACCAGCTTAGACAACAAGTCAGCCTCCATCGACATGGAACTTTATGTTGATAAAGGAGTTGGGTATCTTCCATCTCAACTACAAAAAACCGATGAAGCCGGACTTATTCAAGTTGACGCTAACTTCTCACCACTAAAACGAATCCGTTACGACACCGAATACACTCGTGTTGGACAAATGACCAATCTCGATAAACTCACCATGGAATTGCAAACTAATGGCGCTATTTCTCCTGAAGATGCGCTTAAATTTGCCG
Organism: uncultured Candidatus Peribacteria bacterium; assembly: GCA_964473745.1. GTDB lineage: Bacteria > Patescibacteriota > Gracilibacteria > UBA1369 > UBA12473 > JABJMC01. The sequence goes on along the minus strand of CAYYQE010000012.1, from coordinate 2,699 downwards.
CTAATATCTTAAAATCCTACTACGGATTATTTGATATGGACGAAATCCCAGTGGAGAGTGATTTTATTTCTGATTACAACAAGATTGTGGCCAAAGCTTCGGAAGAAGAAGCTAGCACGCCAGCTCAAGAATCTTACACTCCAATCGAGATTCTCGGACTTTCTCCGCGAACTCTAAACTCTTTAATTAACGGCGGAATTGGTTCCATTGAACAACTTGTAAAATGCAATGAAGCCAAACTTAGCAACCTTCGTGGCTTTGGTAAAAAGGCCTTAAATGAAGTAGCTGACGCCTTAGCCGGCCGCGATTTAACCTTAACTGGCGAAGACGGCGCTGAGCCGACTGAATAATTTAAACCCTAATTATGAGACACCGATCTAAAAAACGCTCCTTTGGACGACAAACCGACCACCAAAAAGCTATGCTTAAAAACTTAGTGACTTCCATTCTTCTTTATGAAAAAGTGAAAACCACCGAGGCTAAAGCTAAAGAGGTAGCCCCCTATGTTGAAAAGCTAGTTAGTCTTGCTCGAGCAGTTGAGACTGGCAAAAAAACTAAGATGAATGTTATTCGCACTCTTAAAGTTGCTACCTTTGATGAAAATGCTTCCAAAAAACTACTCGAAGAAATTGCCAAACGTTATACTGATCGCAGTTCTGGCTTCACTCGTATTACTCATTTAGGTCCACGCGCTGGCGATGCTGCCCCGATGGTCCAAATTGAACTTGTCTAACCTAAAATTCTTATCCAATGAAATTAACGACTGCTGCAAAACATAAAGACTTTACTCCAAAATGGTATCTCGTGGATGCTGAAAAAGTAATCCTTGGAAAACTATCAACTGAAATCGCCAACATCTTACGTGGCAAAAACAAACCTTGTTTTAGCCATCACGTAGATTGTGGAGACCATGTTGTTGTCATTAATGCTGAAAAAATCGCTTTAACGGGAGCAAAACTAGAACAAAAGATGTATCGAAGTCATAGTGGGTATCTTGGAAATTTAAAAGAAACTCCCGCCAAAGAAGTTCTCAAAAGAAAACCAACCAAAATTATAGAAGCTGCTGTTTACGGAATGCTCCCAAAAAACAAACTCCGCAAACTTTTCATGAATAAACTTCACCTTTACGCCGGAACTGAACACAAACACGCCGGCCAAAACCCAGAACCTTACAAAATCTAATCTAACTATTTAAAGTATGACTAAAAAAGAAGAAACCGCCGAAGCCAAAGCCCCTACCTTTAATGGCAAATACCATTATGCGAACGGAAAACGCAAAACTTCAGTCGCGCGCGTACGCTTATATGAAAAAGGACAAGGACGAATTGTTATTAATGAACAACCTTACCGCAAATATTTAACTGTTAAAGAAGCCTACGACGTTGTTCAGACTCCCCTTCGCCTTACTGATCATCTAAAGAATTTTGATATCTCAGTGAAAGTAAAAGGAGGAGGCATGAGTGCCCAAGCCGAAGCAACTCGTCATGGAATTTCCAAAGCTTTAGTGACATTTGACCCTGAACTCCGCGGCACCCTCAAAAAAGCCGGACTTCTTACCCGTGATTCACGCATCAAAGAACGTAAGAAATGCGGTCTTAAAAAAGCTCGACGAGCACCACAGTTTAGCAAACGTTAAAGGGTTCCCTTATCTAAGCCTTCCCGGTAAAATACAGCCATGCGTTTTGATGTACTTACAATTTTTCCATCGTTCTTCGAAGAAAACCCTTATTTTAAATACAGCATTCTAGGAGAAGCTGCCAAAAAGGGGCAAATTGAGGTGCATGTGCATGATATTCGTGAGTATTCAGAGGATAAGCACAAAAAAGTGGATGACACGCCTTATGGGGGCGGCGCCGGGATGGTTATGACTTGCCAACCGCTTTTCGCCGCCCTAGAAAACGTAAAGCAAATTCAAGAGAAGGCCTTGGGCAAATCCGGACCAGTTGTGTTTCTAACCCCACAGGGTGAAACTTGGACGCAACCACGTGTTGAAGAATTCGCCCAAAAATATGGTAACCCAAACGACCCAGCCGGACTTATTTTGCTTTGTGGCCGCTATGAGGGCATTGATCAGCGAGTGCGCGATGCACTGGTGGATTATGAAATCTCAATTGGTGATTACGTGCTAACAGGAGGAGAATTGGCGGCTATGACTTTAATAGATTCCATTACGCGGCTTATCCCAGGCGTCCTGGGCAACGAAGACTCTCCCGAAGAAGATTCCTTTTGCGCCAAATTTAACCGCAAAAAAGAATACCCTCACTACACCAAACCAGAAGAATTCCAAGGGATGAAGGTCCCGGATGTTCTTCTTACTGGGCACCACGCCAATATTGAAGCCTGGCGCCACGATCATCTTAAATAAAGCCCTATGCACCGCAAGACCGAACGACAACTTTACAATCGCTTCAAAACCCGCGGCAATGGTCTTTCCGAACAAGAAGCAAAAAAACTTTTAAAAAAATATGGTCCCAATAGTTTTGCCACTAAAAAGAAAAAATCACTCATTATTTCATTTTTAGAAGAATTCACCGATCTCATGGTGATTATTCTTATAATAGCGGCTCTAATTGCCGGAATTGCTGGTGAAACCACTGACGCCGCAGTAATTCTATTTATTGTTATTTTAAACGCCACCATTGGCTTTTTTCAAAAATACAAAGCCGAAAAAGCGCTCGAAGCTCTTAAAAACATGCTCG
>CAYYQE010000011.1:0-43534 GCA_964473745.1 uncultured Candidatus Peribacteria bacterium | reverse complement strand
AGAAAATTAATGTTAACACTACCAAAATCCCTCCTTATCGTACGTTACGTTTGACATGACATTTTTCCGCCAGATTTAAATGTGTCATACCAGTCAAGCTATTGTACCTATGCAAAAAGGGACATCCCAAAGCTCCACGCACCTCCGCGCACCCCCAATGCACCGCCTGTGGCTCCGCGCACCTCGCACCTGGCTTTCTTTCTTGCCCGTATTCCTGCCAACAGGTATACTTTCACTCGATTTAATCTTTTCGCATGAACAATTCCACACCTTATCACGCGCCGAAAATCGAAAAAAAATGGCAAGAGTTCTGGGAAAAGAAAAAGCTTTATGCGACAGACCTAAAAAACAGCAAAAAACCTTATTATAACCTGGTAATGTTTCCTTATCCTTCTGGGGATAAGTTGCATATTGGACATTGGTATAATTTTGGACCAGCGGACTCCTGGGGACGATTTATGCGCATGCAGGGGCATAACGTGTTTGAACCCATGGGATTTGATGCTTTTGGGCTACCAGCCGAAAATTACGCGATTAAGACCGGAATTACGCCGGATACCAGCACCACAACCAATGTAAAGACCATGATTAAGCAGCTTAAGGTGATGGGAACCATGTATGACTGGTCCCAAACTGTTAATACGAGCTCTCCAGAGTACTATAAATGGACGCAATGGTTGTTTTTACAGATGTACAAACGCGGGCTTGCTTATAAGAAAAAATCCCCGGTGAACTGGTGCCCGGGCTGTAAGACTGTTTTAGCGAATGAACAGGTTCACGAAGGGATCTGTGAACGCTGTAAAAAGGAAGTTTCTAAGAAAGATTTAGAGCAATGGTTTTGGCGGATTACAGATTACGCGGATAAATTGCTGGATTACAAGGGTTTAGAATGGCCAGACAAGACGATAACCATGCAAAAAAACTGGATTGGGCGCAAAGAAGGAATTAATCTTGTTTATCCAATTATCGATACTGATGAAGAAGTGGTTTGTTTTACGACTCGTCCGGATACGAATTTTGGAGCAACATTTGTTGTTTTAGGGCCTGAACATCCTTTTGCGAAAAAATTGGCTAAGAAAAATGCGAAAATTCGAGATTATATTAAGAGATCTTTGGCTAAATCGGACATTGAACGTATGGGAGAGGGACGTAAAAAAACAGGGGTTTTCACCGGTCATTATGTAGAACATCGCTTGGTTGGCAAAAAACTGCCACTTTGGATTTCGGATTTTGTATTGGGTCACGTAGGGACTGGGGCGGTTGTTGGTGTCCCTGGTCACGATTTGCGCGATTTTGATTTTGCAAAAAAGTTTGATCTTGAGATTATTCGAGTTGTGGTTGGCCCTGATGGGGATAAGTCTCCGATCACTCGCCCAGAACAGGTTCAAGAAGAAGCGGGGACCATGGTTAATTCTGAATTTTTGGATGGATTAGAAATCATGGCTGCAAAAGAAAAAATCAAAGATCATTACGAAAAACAGGGCTGGGGAAAACGTATCATCAGCTACCGTTTGCGTGACTGGCTAATTTCACGGCAGCGTTACTGGGGCTCCCCAATTCCAATAATTAACTGCTCCCAATGTGGTGAGGTGCCGGTCCCAGAAAAGGATTTACCCGTAGTTTTGCCACGAATTAAAAATTACAAACCAAAGGGGAAGGCTCCCTTGGCAACCAGTTCCTCTTTTATGAAAACAACTTGCCCGAAATGTAAAGGGCGTGCTACCCGTGAACCTGATACAATGGATACTTTTGTGTGTTCGAGCTGGTATTTTTTGCGCTATCCATGCGCGAATTTAAAGACCAAATCGTTTGATAAAGAAGTTCTAAAAACTTGGAGTCCGGTAGATATGTACATTGGCGGGCCGGAACATGCTTGTATGCATCTGCTTTATGCTCGTTTTGTGAATCATGTTTTGTTTGATGCGGGGCTGATTCCGTCTAAAGAACCTTTCAAACGTCTGGTTCATCAAGGGATGATTACCAAAGATGGAGCTAAAATGTCTAAATCTAAGGGAAACGTAGTTAGTCCGGATTCATTTGTAAATAAATATGGGAGCGATGTTTTCCGAATGTATTTGATGTTTATGGGGCCGTTTACGCAGGGTGGGGATTGGAATGATAAGGGGATCAATGGTGTCGCTCGATTTGTGCAGAAATTTTGGCGGATGATTGAATCGCCAACTTTAAGTAAGATTTCTCCTGATATGCGGGGTCTTTTGCACCGTACAATCAAGAAGATTTCGGCAGATATCGAGGCTCTGCAGTTTAATACTGCCCTGGCCGCTTTGATGGAATTTACCAACGAAGCCTCGCGAGAGGGACTTGATGAACCCAGTAAAAAAATCTTGGCTCAGCTGATTGCACCAATGGCGCCGCATTTAGCCGAGGAATTATGGACTCAATTGACCGGAGTTGCTCCGAATTCTAAGGGATGGGCCTCTATTTTTGATGCGAACTGGCCTAAATTTAACGAAAAATTTGCAATGCAAGAGATGATTCAACTGGTTATTCAAGTGAATGGGAAAGTGCGCGGCACAGTGGAAGCGGCGAGCGATATTTCGAAAGAAGATGCTCTTAAACTCGCTTACATGCAAGAAAATGTGCAGAGGTTTTTGGAAGGGAAGAAAGTGGTGAAAGAAATTTTTGTGCCTGGAAAATTGGTTAGTTTTGTTATTGCTTAAGTTTTTAGGAAAGAGCTCCTTTTGCCGGCTTGAGAATAAGGCCATAATGTTTGGACCTTGTTTTCTTTTCTCTAGTGGCCGAACCTCCTTTGTAAAGAAGCTCCTTCCTACTTAAACGTTTCTAGCGTAGCAAAAAGGTGATTACAAAAACTTAACAAAAAAATGAACTCTTTGTGAAATTTTTATGAATTTTTGTGCAAAACTCTAGCGATGTAGTAGGAAAACCATTTCACCCTTGAGTTTTTGGTCTTTTAACTCAGCGGCGAGCTTTTTTACGGTGCCGCGATAGATTGTTTCATGGAGCTTGGTGAGTTCGCGGGCAATTACTAGTTGATGATTTTCAAATCCGTATTCTACGAGATTTTTGAGAGTTTTTTGAAGGCGGTGCGGAGACTCGTACAAAATAATTGTTCGCTCTTCGCTTTGTAGGCCTTCTAGAAGCGTTTTTCGGCCCTTTTTAGTTGGAAGGAATCCAAGGTAAACAAACTTATCCATAGGCAAACCAGACGTCACCAAAGCAGCTAAAAGGGCACTGGGGCCCGGAATGGGGACCACTTCAATCCCCTCTTCGATGGCGCGACGAATCAGTAAATAGCCGGGATCCGAAATCCCGGGAGTTCCGGCGTCGGAAACTAAGGCCACATGCTGGCCTTCGTGTAGGGCGGTCATAATTTTGTCTAATTTGGCTTGGCCACTGTGGGAATGGAAGCTCAGTTGAGGTGTTTCAACATCAAAATGTTTAAGTAATCGACCGGTGTGGCGCGTATCTTCGGAAGCGATTAAATCCGCCTCTTTTAAGGTTCGAATGGCCCGAAGAGTCATGTCCTCGAGATTGCCAATGGGGGTTGAAACAATGGAAAGCATGGCCCGATTATAGCACCTCAGGAAAGTCTGCACGAAATTAAGCGCGGGGATGAGCGGCGGAGACGCGGACAGACAAATCGGCCCGCGCCCCTCACCACTCCCCCTCGGCCGTTCCTCGCCCTGCTGCTACAGCAGGTCCTCGGGGCCAACGGCGCCGTTGTACTCCACCGGACAAGAATCGGTGTCATCGTCCGGGCAGTGAGTCCAGAATTCGTGGATGCCGTAGGCCGTGTTCCCGGAGTACGGGATCACCTGCATTTCGATGTCCACCGGGTTGTACCAGAATTCCAGGCTGTAGTAGACCGCGTCCACGGTGATGGTGTCGCCATTGCTGGTGACGTAGTCCGCGGTGGTCCACTGCACCTCCATCTCTTCGAACTCGTGTTCGATGAGGAGGTAGGCCTGGTAGTCCTCGGCCAGGCAGCCTGAGTACATCATGACCACACTGAAGGTGTGATCCACGTACCCATACCGCGTGCCGATGACCTGGGTGCAGTCCCGGTAGCTGTCGAGGTGCATACCCTCGGGCATGCCGTAGAGGGCCTGGAGTCCGTACTCGGTACAGCCCAGGCTCCCGAAGACGCTGACAGACAGCAAGGTGATGATAAAGACGAGCGAGCGCGTGTTGGCCATTTTGTTCTCCTTTTGTGAGGGTTGGCCGGTTGTTCGTGCAGACTTTCAAGGATCATTTGACGCCAAGTTCGCCATGGGATGGATGATGTTTCGCAGCCATGAAAACTGGCGTACATAAAAAAACCTGCTTTCACGCTAGCAGATCACCCATTACGAAAATCTAAACAAAAAATGAACAAAACATTAACTTTTTGTAAATTAAAAACACCACCTTTTTGTGGTGGTCAATTAAATTTGTTGTGAAAACCTGCATGAATGACAAAAAATAAGACAGAGGCCATGGGCCCCGGGAACGGCTTGCCAGACCGCCCCCGGGGATCCAGGCGCGGCGGCACGATCAGACAGAGGGGTGACGAAGCCCTCTAGTACTTGACGTCCTCGGTGCACTCCGCCTGGCCGAAGCTGTCGTAGGAGCACACCTCGACCGGGCAGTCGTACTGCTCGTCGTTCTCGCACAGCACCCGGACCTCGAAGAGGCCGAGCGCGGTGACATCCACGAAGGGGATGACCACCGGTGCGTACCCGCTGGCGGGCGGGTAGGGGAAGAGGTACCAGGCGTCCAGGCCGGTGGCGAGGATGAGGTCGTTGGCGTCGTCGAAGTCGTACTCGGTGTCCTCCACCGTGAAGTACATCTCGTCCTCGAACGACACGTTGTCCCAGATGAGGACGCCCTCGACGTCCTCGACCGCGCAGGCCGAGATGTCGATGTAGACCTCCAGCTTCCAGGACTCCCCGTACAGGCCGAAGCCCGCGTAGGGGATGGTGGCGCAGTTGTACAGCTTCTCCAGGTCCATGGCCGACAGCATGTCGTCGATGTCGTCGTCGTCCACGTCGCCATCGCCGTCGCTGTCCATGGGGTCGTCGTAGCACTCGTCGTAGAGGCAGCCACCCGTGTAGCAGCAGCTGGACACGACGGTCACGAGCGGGAGGGCGAGCCGCGCGAGGATGATCAGGCCCAGGGTGTTCTTGCGCATCTTGACCTCCTTCGGTCGCAAAACTCGCCCCCCTCTATGGAGTGCGAGGCGCAGTCTTCAACCATCCTCTCCGCAACCACGCAGAAAGGCCGGTTTACGAACCGTTCCAGTTTGTCTTGATTGTAGTCTCGACTTACCAGTCAGGAACAAGAGATGAAACCCCCTCCCTGAGCTTCATCCCTTGGTGCTGACCAGTAAGTATTTTCATGCAGGTTTTCAATGAGCATCGGCATTCCATCGCCATCCGAAAACCTATTTTTAGGAACAAATGGGAGGAAATGCACGCTTGCAACGTTATAAACGGAGCAAGGCAAACTATATTACATGAATTATAATATTTGTCAACATTATTTGTTGACACTTTTTCCTTTCTGTTATGGGGTGTGTTTAGGCTCTTTTTTTAGGGATTGTGATGTCTGGAGGCCGTACATACAGCGGTTTTACTGATGTTTGCTTTTTTAAGGTCTTAAAATCCAATTTAGCTACTCCTTCACCAAAACTAAATTCAGGTTCCCCTTTTGGAATTTCGCCGTATATTTTGGGGCCTAATTTTTCTAGTTCCTCGAGAGTTTTTGGTTGTTCGGTAAGTGAAGTTAAAAAATTATCACGTCCCGCAGCTAGGGCCACAAGGTGAGAATCCCCGGCTGACTCTTTGATCCGGGCCTGCCAAACTGTAAAAGCATCGGTGCTCCGCAATGGAATTTTTAATTGCCAGGCAATGGCATTCGCAATCACTACCCCAACCCGTAAACTGGTATAAGCGCCGGGGCCCTCCACCACAAAAACTTCATCTAAATCTTCCCATCCTCGGCCGGTCTCTTTAAACATTTCTAAAACACCGGGTAGTAATTTTTGGGATTCATTGGCATTGCTAGCCCAGCTTTGTTCAGCCAGAACGCCTCCCGAATCCCCTGATGAGAGGTTTTTCTCAACTAGCGCGAGGGCGCTTTCTTTGGACGCGGTGTTGATGGCAAGAATTAAGGACATAAATGGATTTTAAAGCAAAATTATGATAACATAGTATTGTCAAATCTATCGATGCCTGTCATTCGAAAGAGCCCCTCGTGTAAGGGACTCTTTCAGTTGCTCAGTGGCCGAGATGAGGGGAGTCGAACCCCTGTCGATTAGATGTCAAATCTATCAACGCAGCCTTGCCATCCCCATACTGAACAATTTCACGTTAGCAAAAAGACATTACGAAAATGTAAACAAAAGATGAACGGAAAATGAACTATTTTACTTCACCTCTATCTCAACCCCTTGGTAGTAGTATTTGATGATTTCTTCGTAAGTACTCCCCTGTTCCGCGGCGGCCGTGGCACCACAGCCACTTAAGCCCACACCATGTCCACTAAAATATCCAACCTCACATAACGAATCGGAAACGCTCTGCAAATAAGGAGTAAAAGTCCAACCCCAAACCTCTTCGGCGCTGCGAGTTGAGGTGCCATCAGTAGAACTGAAATACGGAGTTTTAATGACCTCGCCTTCGTAAGTTACAACCATTCCGGCAGTGTCCGCGACAGCTTGCACTATGTTTGGCGCTCGCATTTCATAGCCATAACCTAGGTATTTTTGAGAAACATTAGGGTCATCATCTAAGTTATAAGGCATCCCGGGAAATTTTTCTTCTTCGCTCATATACCAACGAGCATAAGTGCGCGCTAAAATAGTCATGGTCCGGATTTTTTCGGTTGGTTCGCTATTTATGGCCTCGGCAATTCCTCGCAAATACATTTCTAGTGGCAATTCATTAATTATAGTTAGTTCGCCTTCAACACTTTGAACTTCCAAAACACCACGGAAAAAATTGTCGTTTAAAGCCGGATTCCAACTAGGGCGATTTTCATAATTAGTGATTTCCAAAATAGTGTTTTCACTGCGTGGAACAAACCGTGGGACTTCCTCTACAACCCAAGCATAAGCATCGTAAATAACCTGATAATTGTCTGGACGCACGCGAACCTCGACTTCATCCCCAGCCGCCAAATCTAAAAATAATATGTCGCCACGATAAACATCAAACGCACCATTGGCCGTAATAACTGGATCATCAAAAGTAGCTTGGTCATAGCTTAATTTAATGCGAATTTCTTCTTGGTCGAGAGTGGAATCCGTAATGGATGAGTTAGTGGTTTCGATCGTAATCGCCTCTGTTTCGGCGACTGTGAATTTAAAATAGAGTGGTTTTTGAACTAAATTTTGTTTGCCAACGCGCGGTTTTAAATAAACAGTATAATTCCCGGGTGTTTGCGGGGCTGTGATTTCGAATTCAACTCGCCCTGTTTCGCCCAAATCAACTGTAGTTGAACCTAAAGTAGGAGCAGTTACACCAATATCCGGATGATGGATTAAGCCAACATTAAACAGCTCATCTCCACTGTTTTCCCAGGTTAAATAACCGACATTTTGCAAATCTATCCAAATATCTTTTTGCTCCCCTGGCTCAAATTGATCGTCAGTACTAGCGTCTATGAACTGCGCCTGGATACTTTTGTCATAAACTAAAATACTGATCCCAATAGAGTCGCCTTCAAATGAATCTGCGCCTTCAATTATTGGAGTAAAATACTCGGTGTGCGTTCCCGGAGTAGTTGGAGCTATAAAATCATATGAAAAAGTAGCGTATTCCCCGGGTTCAACAATTTCTTCGGGAAGAGTTATTCCAGACAAACTCATGGGGTATGATCCATCCTGCATCCAATCAACATTACCGGTATTTTCAATGGTGATTTTCCCAGTAATAATTTCGTCAGCCAGGGTGCGTTCCTTGTCTTGAGTAAGGCTAGAAACATCGTAAGTTAAGATCGGACTGGCCACATAAACTGGCAAATTCAAATAGTGGTTGGTTTTTGTAACCCCACTAAAAATTGGCGTAATGTCGAACGATTCAAATCCCCCACGCATCATGGCCTCGGCTTCAATGGTAAAAGTAGCTGTTTCGCCGGGCATAGTTTCCGTCTCATTTATATAAGCAATACTTTGACTATTCCCGTCAGATTTTGTGAGATGAACTAGAGTTTCGGCGTTGGTATTGCGGTTGGCCACGAGATAAGTTTCGTCATCCCAAATTTCGGTACCAATATTTTTCAGTTCTAAGGTGAAAGTTTCAGTATCTTCGGGATTCATTACTAAGGTGTCATAGCGATTCACATTAGCAAAAGCATAGGGGTCATCTGACCCTTCTTCAATGAGCTGTGTTTCGTAATCCAACAGATTAGAATCAATAATATCGCGCAAAACTGGCAATATAGCGTATAAGTTTTTTCCGGGACATAAAGTTGACCCAAAATCGCGATGCCCACCCATGTTAGGAGTTACTTCTCCGCGGAAGCTACTGTACCTATCAACATTAATATTATGGAGTTCGGCTTTGTCCTGAACAAGATAAGCCAAAGCTTCTAAGGCGGCGTAGGAAACGCTTTCTTCTTCGTAATTCCCCATGACCGCAATCCCGATGGTACCAGTGTTGTTACCCCGCGCGTGACCAGCAACAACACTTTCTCCACCGGCGCGGCCTTCATAAATATTTCCGTGAGTATCAATTAAATAATTATATCCAATATCGCCCCATCCCTTGCGTACGGTGTGATAATAGTAAATACCACGAACAGAAGCGGCGGCGTTGTCTTCGCCATTTATTCCGGCGGTGTGATGAATGATAATTTTGTCGACATTTTTAGCATATTCTTGGGGCCAATAAAGATCGTTCCCTTCATCATCTTGGGTGATTGTTTCTGTGAGTTCGAATTCCTCGGGGTAAAGTTCTTGAGCGGTTGGCTCGTGGCCCGGGCTCATGTCTTCGGTTTCAACATCAAGATCTTCAGCGTCCTCGTCTGGATCGTAACCAAAAAAGTCATTGGTTCGCCAGGATTCGTCAGCGGCCCACTCTTCGCGAGAAATAATGTCATAAGATTCGCTGGCAAAGCTGAGTTTTTTTAGGTCGGCAGCTGGAGATTGGCCTTGTTTGACAGATGCCTCTGGCTGGTAGGCGCCGTCAATGTAGTGAAAATTTACGTTTTTAACTTGAGGGGTGACGCTTGAGTCGGAGCTGCGAAGGAGGACTTTGTATTGGATTGCTTGGGAACGAGCAGTGCTGACAACTTCGTCGATGGCGCTTGTGGCTCCGTCTTTGGTGTCGTCGGGATGTAAAACGTTCCATTGTCCCCATTTTTCGTCTTGATGTTGAAATCTAACCTGAAATTCAATGTCAGTGCCAGAAGGGCGAACTTCTTCCCATTCGATGCCTACAACATCAAAAGCAAAGTCTGGGGTTAGGATAGGAGAAAGAAATTGGGATTCGTTTTCATAAGCTGGGGCAAAATCAGCGGTGCTGGCGTTGTAGCGCGCGGGGAGTTGGATTGTGTCGGGCACATAGATTGTGTCCGCGCGCACTCCTCCCCCTGAAAATTCCGGAGCCTCTATTTTCGCAAAATCTGTTTCAATTGACCCCATCATTCCGATCAAGAGCGTAATAAGCACAATACGGGCAAAAATTTGTTTCATAGAAGGAATTTTAATCTATGTATTATACCTTTTTATGGAGTTTTTCACAATAAAAAGCGCCCCCAAAATTTGGGTTTCTTTTCGCGTCCCATTCACTATAATAACTATGCTTTATTTCTAAACTCAAAAATTATGGCTGCTGCCCACTTTACAGATGAAAATTTCGAAGAAGAAGTTGTTAAGTCAGACATCCCGGTTTTAGTAGATTTTTACGCTGATTGGTGTGGGCCTTGTAAGATGCTGACTCCTATTATTGAAGAATTAGCCACTGAATACGAGGGCAAGGTGAAAATTGGAAAAGTTGACGTGGACGAGGCTGGCGCGGTTGCGGGGAAATATGGAGTGATGAGCATCCCCACTATTATCTTTTTTAAAGGTGGTGAAGTCGTTGATCAGGCTGTGGGATTTGTTCCCAAAGAAGAGCTTGCGAAAAAATTGGATGCGCTCGTGTAAATAGGAGCGCCCTAAAAAAGCGTTTGTTCAGCTTCGATTCTTACCTCAGCTTCGGATTGGGTCATTTTTTTAAACTCTTTTAACTCGCGATCAGAGATAGTTTTGCCGTCTTTTTTTGCTTTTTCTTGAAAGGTGGCAATTTGCTCTTTGGTAATTAAGGGTCGCTCTTTGGCGCGTTCTAAATTTTCGGGAGTTGGAGAAGCAAATTTAATGTAGCGCCCGCAATGTGGACAATCCACTCGAATCATATCTGAACCTTCCATATACCCGAGCAGCCCAATAGACGCCGTCCCGCAAGCAGCACATAAAAACTGATCTTCAGAATGAGAGGCGACGTGCATAGATTTGCTCGCTGTTTCGGAATCATTGGAATCTACTTTCCCGGCTTCCTCCACAGCTAATTGGTCGCAACGCTCGTTTAACGGGTTATTAGCGTGTCCTTTTACCCAGTTCCACTCAACGTTTAAGCCCTCTCGGAGCTCATCTAAATCTGCCCAAAGGTCTGTGTTGGCTTTTCTTTTCCAATCTTCATTCAAAGTATTTATTAACAAGCTAGAATCTGAATAAAGCTTTGTTTTTCGATCTGTTCCGTGGTGCCCTTTTACCCATTTTAAAGCCTGGATAATGGCCATCATTTCCATACGATTATTAGTGGTTCCGGTTTCGTTTCCCGAAAGAACAACTTCGGCGTGGTTGTCTTGAATAATCGCGGCCCATCCGCCAGCGCCAGGATTTCCTAAACAACTACCGTCAGTGTAAATAATGAGAGGTTTCATAAAGGGAGATTATTTTTTTAAAGTATACCGTCAAAATACCATTTGATGTAATTCCAATTTTCCTCACGAGGTTGGAGGGTGTAGATCGCGTATTTCATTTCACAAACTTCTTCATCTTCTTGTTCTTCACAAACTTCAACTTGCATCGAAGTTTCGTAATCTACCGGGAGGAGCACCGTGTCGAGGGCATTCGCAGTGCTTAAAACATAACCATAATCTAGTTCAAAATCACTGTAATTAAGGTAATAACTAAAGGCCGTATTAAGACCAATATTGGTTTCTGTGTTAGCGAGAACCGTTTGCATAATTTGCATGACAGTGACGGCGTCACCTAAGCCTAGTGTGGACGCTTTGGCGCGAATCCCTTCGAGAATTATGTGTTGGCGCGCGGCGCGAGAATAATCCGAAGTGGTGTGGCGAGAACGAGCGATGCGTAGGGCTTCAGTACCGTTTAAATGGTAATCGCCAGCTGGATAATTAAGAGTGGTTTCTTCCCCATTTTCATCAATGATCTTGTAGGTGGGGTCAATCAAATCTTCTTCGAGCGTGACATCTATCCCATCGATTAAATCTACTAAATCTTTGAAAACGTACATGTCTACCAAGATGTATTGGTCGATTGGTTGGCCGCTAATTTCGGAAACACGTTTAGTCATTTCTTCCATGCCATAATCCGCGTAAACACTGTTAATTTTGCGATTTTCATGGTGAAGGTCGCGCGGAATGCTGATTAAATGAACAATTTCTTCGGCCATGTCTACGTTGGCAAAAATAATAGTATCGACATTGGCGCCGTGTTTTCCAGCTACCAAAATGTTGAAATCTTCTTCGGGCTCACTATCCGGAACAATATTCAAAAGGCTAGCAAAAAAATTAGCTTTTGGCGCTGGAGTGGCTAAAGAAACGATTCTTTCACCAGTTTCGGGGTCCACGAGAGGTTCATACAAAATAAGAGCGCTTGAATGAACCACTAAAAATCCGACCGCAAGGCAACTCATTCCAATTAAGTGAAGGATTTTTTTCATGTGGATTATTTAGCACGATAAACTACAAATCTAAACTTGATGCCTTTTTCTTCGTGAATTTCGGATTCTTTGGTGCGCTCAAAATGTTCTTCGTCAATGGCGGCGAGATGGGCGTCACATCTAAAATTTTCTAGTATTTCGGTTAGATAAATTCCCGCGCATTCCGGCCGAACTAAAGCTTGCTCAAAAACGTACGCCCCGCCAATCACAAATATTGTTTCTACTCCTTTTTCCTCGGCCACTTCTAGAGCGTCGTTAAAAGTGCGAGCTAATTCAATATCTGGCACCACCATGTAGTCGGCGTTGCGGGACAAAACAATGTTGAGACGATCTGGTAGCGGGCGGTACTTGTCCGGAATAGATTCCCAAGTTTTCCGACCCATAATCACGGCGTTTTGTTTACTGGGATCTTTGGTTTTTTTGGTAGTGCGGGCAAAATATTTAAGATCTTCGGAAAGATGCCACGGCAAGCCTCCATTTTGGCCGATGCCACGTTTTTCATCCATAGCTACAATGACGTGAAACTTTTTCATACAGCGATGGGGAATTTAATAAATTTGTCGTGCTGATAGTTTTCGATTTCAAAATCTTCAAATTCTAAATCCCAGAATGGTTTTTTGGCCATTTTTAAAGTTGGGAGGGGGCCGGGGGTGCGAGTTAGTTGTTTTTTCATTCCTTCAACGTGATTGAGATAAATGTGCGTGTCGCCGGTGGTGTGAGTGAAAATTCCGGGTGTGAGATCACACTCTTGCGCGATCATGTGCATGAGCGTGGCGTAACTCGCAATGTTAAATGGCACACCCAGCGCCACATCGGCACTGCGCTGATAAAGCTGACAATCTAGTCGCCCATTCACCACATAAAACTGAAATAACAGATGGCAGGGCGGCAATTTCATGCGTGGTAGATCGGCTACATTCCAGGCGCTCACTATTATGCGGCGCGAGTCAGGGTTGGTCTTAATCGTGTCGATTACTTCTTTAATTTGATCAATGTGAGATTTTTCATACTCCCCTGCTTCATTCTTGGCAAAACTTTCCCACTTGCGCCACTGATACCCGTAAATCGGACCAAGCTCCCCGTCTTCATCTGCCCAGGCATTCCAAATTGGAGTATGCTCCGCCAAATTGTTGTTGATATTCGTGGAACCGTCCAGAAACCATAAAAGTTCCCGAAGAACCGCTGAAAAAAGGACCTTCTTAGTTGTAAGTAACGGAAATCCTTCGCGTAAATCGTATTTTCGTTGTGCCCCAAAAATCGAAATCGTGCCCACACCAGTGCGATCTTCTTTCTTTTCACCGTTCTCTAGAATCTCCTTAACGAGACTTAAATACTGCTGCATTTTTCAGAGGGTTAGGGGCCGGTTCCCATCATATTAGAAAGTAGGTGCTGAGCCAAGTGTAATTAATGTTGTATTTCACGCCATCCCCATTATAATATGCAAGCAACGGATTAAGCGGGTGTGGTATAGTGGCTATTACCTCAGCCTTCCAAGCTGATGACACGGGTTCGATCCCCGTCACCCGCTCCAAGGTTTTAATACACCTCCCCCAAATAACATTTTTCGCAATATATTTTTTCTGGGCGATCTGGGGGGTAGCTTGTTTTAATGGCTTTAAAACATTTATCGCATTTTCTATCCCAAAATCGTCGTGGAGTTCTTTTGTTTAAGCGTGTTTTGTATCTTTCTAACCAGTGTTTTCGTGGGAGTGGGAGTTTTTGAGTTCTATAAAACTGCAACTCCTGTTTTGTAATTCTAAAAGGCTTTTTTGAAACTTCACAAATAATTTCTTTTTCAAGAATAGAATCATCTACATCTTTTATATTATCTGGTAAGTCTTCTGCTTTTATAGATTCATTCGTTTCTGAGCTAGGTTCGAAATCGTCCCAATCCCAGCCCTTTTTTGCAACGTCGTCTCGCGTGAGTGGATAAAAAATATGACTCATGGTTTTGTTATATCCAAACGGTGAACGAGAAATAGGGAAAAATTCACCATACTCATTATCTTCAATCATATTATCAATAATTTCCGGAACGAGTTCCTCATATTCCTCTTTTGAATATTGCTTGTTTAAAATGCAATAGCGTTGATGATGCATACTCGAACATCCAAAACAGTTCTTACAATTCTCGATGTACCACGAATAATAAACATTGGTTGAATAATGGGTTTCAAAACAAAAAAGAAGATTGTAACTCGCTAGCCCACAAACCGAGCATTCATAAGAAAGCTCCAGTTTATTCCCATATTGATAGATATCATAAACATCTTTTGCGCCCAGAACGACTTGGTATAGGAATTTTCCATGCTCCACATCATCGCAATCAAAGCTATAGGTTGTGTCTTTGCAATTGTATAGGTGCATTCCAAAACAGTTCTCCAATTTGACGCCCTGAAATTCTTTGTAAACATGTTGTTTTTGAAGCATCTCAAATTCTCTCAAACATTTTTGGTATTGCTGATATGACCCAAGGTCAATTTCCTTAATTAATTTTTTGTATTCTTCTTTGGAGTACTGCTTGTTCTTAAAACAACACTCTTTGTTCCGTAATCCAGCACAAAGAAAACAATTCTTACACCCTTTACAGTCTCGTAAAAAAGTTCCATCCGAACAACCAACACAATCCTGACAATTTTTTAGGCCATAACAACTATGACAATCAATCCCTTCATAACAAAGCTCGGAATAAATATTGTAAAACCCATCAACACAGCATCTACATTTTTTTATTCCATATCCGTAATAACAATCTTCGTTGTGGTCGGCATGCATTATTAGATAACAATTCTTAGAGTCTCCGGTTAAGTGAACATAATCTGAATTCTCTATTCTTCCCTGAATACTCAAAGCTTGCGCCGGTGTTTTTTTGCGCACTTCCTCCCACTGCTCAAAAAATGATCTATCTGGATCATATTCTTGCCCATAGTTTTTGGGATCCCACTTATCTGAATGCCAACAATCTCGACAATAAATAGGTTGCTGGGCATGAGGCGGAAAGTAAGTGAGAGTGAACTTCTCACACAAGTCACATTTGCTTTTATATAAATTGAGTTCGTTGCACTGTCCAAGCCTTCTCTGTTCCCTACAATCTGGACAATGGGTTGGAGGAGGAATTACAAACTTCTCCCCACTGAATACCGGAGATACTGCTTCATAAAATTTAAGATCGTCTTCTGTAACTTCAAATTCTTGCGAACAATTTTTACATATAGACATAAAGAAAATTAAATTTTCTAGTTGGATTATAGCACCAAACTGCGCTCCTCTCGACTTCCCATCCCTACTATGATTTAATTCTTTTAGAATTTTTAACCTAAATAATTATGGGATCAGGAAGAGAAAAACGGGCCTACCAAGAAATTGATGACACCCGGCAATCAGCGGCGGATGACCGTTTTGAAGAATTTATAGGAAAAGTAAAAGCCGCGGGCGCAGAGATGGGTCGCGATGAATATGAACCGATTTATGACTCCATGGGCCATGATGATTATGAACTTGGGGAAAAACGCATCGTGGAATTTACCTTGGCTGGATCGGATTTTCTAGTTACCCGTGAAATTCATGAAGCCAAAATTGTGGGACACGGACATCAAAAATCTGTTATGGATTTGCCTAGCCCCCGCATCGACGTTCACCTCAAACGAAAGCCAGAAGGCACCGATCAATGGGTAGTTGTGGATCTGGAAGATTTTATGTAAAGCAAAACCATGGAGATTGACTACACTCTTTATTTTCTTGCTACAGTTCGAGCATTTATTGTGGGTTTTGGCTTATATTTTGGGGAGAAATTTTGGGAGAATCATCCTCCGAAAAATGAATTTCTGCTTAAAATGTGGCAAAAAGATAAACGCTCTCGGGCCTGGCTAATAAAACATGCTTGGTTGATCGGGATTATCAGCTTTTTCGTTTTTGTGGTGCTAGCAAAAAATATTTCTTGGTGGATATGAAACAAAACACTGCTTTTCGCATACTTAAATCTGGTTACAACGTTTATTTGGGTGGTTCGGCCGGGACTGGAAAAACCCACCTACTCAATCGCTATATTGACTATTTAAAAAAACAACTAGTGGCCGTGGGAGTTACAGCCTCGACCGGTATTGCGGCCACACACTTAAGTGGCGTAACTATTCATTCGTGGTCTGGGCTGGGGATTAGAGATGAGCTTACAAGTGATGATCTAAAAAATCTCCGCAAGAAACATTATCTACGCCGCCGCATCAAAAATGCCGAAGTTTTGATTATTGATGAAATTTCGATGTTGAGTGCGGAGCAACTGGATATGGTGGATTTAATTTGTCGAGAGTTTCGCAAAAACGATCTGCCGTTTGGGGGGATGCAAGTTGTTCTTTCGGGTGACTTTTTTCAGCTTCCGCCAATTACTAGGAATGGGGAAAGACCAAGATTTGCCTATGACTCAGATGTTTGGCAGGACATGAATATTAAAATTTGTTATTTAACAGAGCCGTATCGTCATCACGATCCTAAATTTCTAAAAATCCTTAATGAAATTCGAGCAAACCAAATCACTGACAAAAGTATTAAATTACTAGAAGAGCGGATGCCGCAAGCCCTGTCCAGCAAACCCAAAAAGCACAAAGCCACTAAACTTTATACCCATAACGTGGATGTAGATGAGATCAACAACGCTGAACTTAGCAAAATAAATGGGGAGCCGCGATATTATTCAATGAGCTCGAGCGGACTTGATGTGCTGGTTGATGTTCTCAAAAAGCACTGTCGTACTCCGGAACATCTTATTCTAAAAAAAGGGGCCATGGTGATGTTTGTGAAGAATAATTTTGAAAAAGGATATGTGAATGGGACGCTCGGAGAGGTTATAGGGTTTGATGTGGAGAGTTTTCCGATTGTAAAGACTTTTGATGGCCAAAAAATTACAGCTAAAACAGCAACGTGGGCCATTGAAGAGGAAGATGAAGTAAAGGCCCAAATAACTCAAATCCCCTTGCGTTTGGCTTGGGCAATTACAGTGCACAAAAGCCAAGGTATGAGCCTGGATGCAGCCTTAATCGATCTGAGTAAATCATTCGAACATGGCATGGGGTATGTGGCGCTCTCTCGAGTTAAATCGTTGAAAGGAATTCATCTTTTGGGGGTTAATGACATGTCGCTATCAGTAAATCCCTTTATTATTGAGCTAGACGAAAAATTGCGCCGGGCTTCGCAAAGAGTGGAGGAGGAGCTGACATAAGCCTGTTGACTGTTTTTCAAGTCACATGTATAAATAATTCTTCTTTAACTTTTTCTTATGCATACATTTGAAGATAGTGAAGTTCTCAATCCGGGCGACATATTTGACCTAGTTGATGGATCAGATATTGAATGCCCTGTTGATGAACTCGTATCTTACCTTGTCCTTAGTTTTAATAATGCTTGTATGCAAGTGGCTGAACTTGGTGGAGAAGATCGCAATTACCGCGAAGTTATGGCCAGAGATATTCCTGCGCCAGGTGAATTTTCGAAATGGGGATTTAGAAAAAATCTATCTGATCGGCGTGGGGGTTATGTAAGACGAGTTCTTGGCGTTATGAGAGAATCTCTTGTTGATCTAAGAACTGCCGAAACTATTCCAAAGGCGAATATATCTTGGAATAATGGAAGTTCTATGGCCCGTGATGATGCTCCCTTTACAATTCACCAATCATTACCAGACGGACTATTCAGACAGGTGAAATACCCTTTTGGGAGAGGAGCGCTGGTACGTCCTATTCTCCAACATTTTGACATAGATCAACTGGGGGCTCTTCCTCCTGAGTTAGTGCACCGGACTGAAGACGGCATAGCTATGAGTTATGACCCTCGAATTCATGATACGACTTTAGATAGCGCTGGTGCTCAGGCAATTCAACAAGTAGCTGAACAAAACGGTTTACTTATGTTTCCTGATTCCTATTTAGGGTATCCACTTTTTGCTCAAAGGCGCAGTGATCGCGCTGTAAGTGGTATTCAAGGCTATCTTCCAGCAGAAGATGGCGAACGCGAAAAATCTTTTCCTGATTTAGCATCTGCTCATGAGGCTGTGATGGCTACTCATCAAGCTTTTCTAAAAAGATTATTAGGTTAATTATTTTTGACACTCCCCGCAAAAATGTGTCCCCCGCCCGGCGACACGAGTTTTTTGGATGATGGCACCGCAATCCGGGCAAGGCTGGCCATCTTTGTGAAACACTTTTAAAAACTGAATAAAACTTCCTTTTTTGCCGTCGGCATCCACGTAATCGTTAAAAGTTGTGCCGCGATGGTCGATCGCTTTTTTAATAATGGCGCGAATATTTTTGTAAATTGCGGTTTTTTCGCGCTGGGTAAGGGAATCGACGGTACGCGTGGGCAGAACGTGACTCGCAAATAAAACTTCGTCGGCGTAGATGTTGCCGATGCCCGTGACTACCGCTTGATTTAAAAGAAAGGCCTTGATGTTGGTTTTGCGGTTTTTAAGAAGTTCGCTCCATCTGGTGGCAGTAAAATCCGGACTAAGTGGCTCGATTCCGAATTTCGCCAGAACAACGTCGAGTTCTGCTTGATCCACAATGCGCAAATACCCAAACTGCCGCAAATCATTAAAAAACAGTTGCGAACCATCCTCTAATATAAAAATCACATGTGAATATTTATTAGGCAAATCTAGACCCATGCCTTTTTGACTATGGCCCCCAGCGGTGATGCTCCCGTGGTCGCGATAAACTAGTTGACCAGTCATTTTGAGGTGCACGAGCATACATCCCCCACTCCCCAGATGAAAAATCATTAATTTCCCGCGGCGCGTTATATCTGTAAAAGTGTTGTTTTTAATGGTGACCGCAAAATTTTCGGGGTGCACAATTTTAGGGAGCCGCACCTCAACTTTCTTAATTTTCTTGTTGAGAATTTTTTTCTTAAGATCGCTACGAATTGTTTCGACTTCGGGAAGTTCGGGCATTTTTAAAATTCATAAATATCTACTATGCAATTCCAATCATAATTGGATTGATTTGTATCAGAGTCTTGAGTGCCAATATCATAAGAAACATAAAGTTTGTCCTGATACATGAAAAGTGAGGGCCTTCCCCCATCTGTTAAATCACTAACTCGATAGTCAGTAATTTTGATGGTTTCTAAGTGTTCCCAATTTTCATCAAAAATTCCTAATCGAACATTGTTTTCCGTGCCTTGCGCAGCTCCTAATTTATTAATTTCAACATAAGCGATATACAACTGCTGTCTTTTTTGATCGTAAACTATTCCCTGGGGCCACTGTGCATTTTCAACCAAAATTTTAGAGCCTAAATAAGTCCAATCTTCATCGTACATCATCACAATCAAATCGCCCCAGTAGGCAGTTGAAGCTACAAAATAATAAGTTCCATCTAAATAAAGCATAGAGCTTCCATTAGTATGAAGCTCATCATTCAAAACAAAATAATTTATTTGCTCCAGATCAAGGTCGAGCAAAGTGTGATGCGTTGCTTCCCCAACATCTGGACCGCTTTCTCCTTCAGCACTAATCTTGTATAAACTACTAGCTACTAAATGACCATTCACAAAAGCTAACATCTGGTCATTTAGGGCTCCTTTTTCGCTATCAACTGCAATTTCAGTCATATTGATTTCTTCAAAAGTGGCCGGATCATAAGCAAGAAGGCGCCAGCCATCATTCCCACCACCGGTAAGGTGATAAAAGGTGCCTTCCGCCATGGTTACCGCGGCATCACCCCCGCCTTTAACATACACACCGTGCTCCCCGGTATATTCAAAATCTGTTGAATAGAATTTATAAGCGTAACCACCGCCTCCTTCCAATCCGCCGGCACGATTTTCTTCTCTTACCTCTGCTGGCTGGGCCCCGCCAAAAGTAACTACAAATTGATCTTTGGATTCCACGTAATTTACCCGACAAAAGGCTCCAAATCCGTAATTTTCATCAGGAGAAGCTGTGACTGTTTTGGTTAGGTGGAGTGATTCTGGACCTGATTCTGGCACAAATTTATATCCGTTAACGACATAAATTACTCCTCCGATAACAAGTAAACTAGCTAACAATAAGATTATTATTTTTTTCATATTCGTTGGGCGTTATAAAAAGCTTCGTGAAAAGTTATTTCGGGAACTATATTGAGCTGCCAAACAATTTCACCATCTGGAGTAACTTCCAAAATCATGTCGGAACCAGTTATTAATGTGTTGCCATTAGGTAGTCGATCGGCATCACGAAGCGGATAATGACGACGACCTGCAATCAAAAATTCCCAAATGGTTTCGCCAGTATTTGAATCTATTTCTAGGGCGCGCTGGGGTTCATCTCCTAATTCATAATCACTCCCGTGAGTGGTTTGATTGGCCATCAAAATATTACCATTTTCAAGCATTTCTGGATCGTGTTGGTGAGCGCAAACCCCTTCACAAATTACTCGCACTACTTCTCCGTTTGGATCAACTTCTACAATCGAATCAAAATTCCGGGTACTAATCAAAGTGTTGCCGTTTTCAAGCCGAACAACACCATTGGTGTGAGCTACCCCTTCATTTTCAACTCCTTCATAAATTTCGGGAGCTAAATGATCTTTTACATACCATTCCCAAACAATTTCTCCCTGGGGGGTCACTTCTTTTACAATTGCATCATCCAGGGTGTCGTCCATTCCATAAACATACAAATAATTGCCATTTCCCAATTTATCGATGTCATGATCAGCAGAATCTTTATACTCAAAAAGAATATTCCCAGCGCGGTCGATTTCGTGAAGAAAATCACCTTGGAAATGATATATAAAAACAAATGTGTCGGTTTCTGGGAGCCATTCCACGTCATCGACGACTCCTCCTCTCCACTCTGGATTTTGGTATTCCCACATGATCTCGCCGAGCATGTTTACTTCTAGAATCCGGGGGATTTCTTGAGTTTTATCCACAATCAGAGTGGTGCTGTTGTAGGCTTGGTCCGGATCGTAATTAATGACTTCAAAAGCGGGATCTGCTTGGCCGCGCTCCATGGTGTCTAGATAACTGGGTTCGTCCGAAATTATTTCTTCCTGGGAAGAATCCCCAGCAAAATAAAGCACTCCAAACAGGGTAACTAATCCCCCAGCTACTAATAGTCCAATTAGGATGTATAAGGGGGGGATGAGTCGCCTGCTCATAATTATGTGAGTTAATGTGATTTTAGTATAACCATTATACATTAGAGTTGGGCCGTGTTTAGCTAACATTGACGTTTTAGCTCTTTTTTGTTATAATTAAAAGAAGTCTTAAAATAAAATTCATGAATGATAGAATAAATATTGAATATGATCAGGCAACTCCCCCTGAACAGCGTGGCGTTGATAAATATGAAGAACTTGACCCAGAAAATGATGCCCTGACTCTTCGGGTTGCCTATGGTGGTCGGATGATAGCGTTGGTTGGAAAAGCAGGTGACACTGCTCCAGAGGGACAAATTAATGGAGAGCCAATTGTATGGAGATTTGAACCCTTTCAAGGTGATGATCCAGAAGGTGATGGGGATTGGCTATCCACACCAATTGAAGATGGTGAACACGAAATAACTGTTAATGATTGGACTGGAAAAGTTCGTCTTAAAAAGAATTATTAAGTTTTTTGAAAGAAAACTGGTCCTAAATACGTTATAACTATTGTACGCCTTAGTTTTTTGTATGCACGTATGCATGATGATTCGAACACCTCGGACACGGAGCTTGTTGCCTTAACGCTCCAAGACCCGGAATATTTTACGCCCTTAGTGGAACGTTATGAAACCAAATTGTTTCGCTATATTCGGCGCTTTTCGGGGCTAGGAAAAGAATGTGCCGAAGATGTTTTACAGGAGACTTTTTTGAAAATCTACCGAAATTTGAATGGATTTGACGAGGACCTGAAATTTTCAAGTTGGGCCTATCGAATCGCTCATAATGAGACTGTAAGCTACCTTCGAAAACATAGAGACAAAGAAACAATTGCTCTTGAAAATGATGACCCCGAAATGATTAATTTATTAGATGTTTTAGAAAGTGATATCAGCGTAACAGATGATGCAAAACGAGCCGAAATTAAGGAAAAAGTACGTAAGTTACTGGCTGAATTACCAACAAAATATCGTGAAGTGCTGGTTCTTCGATTTTTAGAAGAATTAGATTATTGCGAGATTTCAGATATCTTCAGAAAACCAATCGGGACAGTCGGGACGCTCTTGAATCGAGCAAAAGCGCAATTCAAAGAGTTAGCTATTCAAAATCATTTAATCCTTTTGATCCATGACTAAACTAAGCAAATCAGTTTTGGAAAAGATTAAAAAAACAGAGCTTAAGCCACGGCCAAAATGGCAATTTATGGCCTGGAGGGTGTTGTTTTGGGTGATTTTTATTTTGGCGGTTTTTGTAGGAGGTGGCGCTTTTGGGATGATTTTGCACCAAGTATCTGGGACTGAATGGGGATTTATGCATAAGGGTATGATGTCGCCTTTTTACGGGATGATGTTAGTGCTGCCGTACATCTGTTGGTTTAGTGTTTTGGGAGTAATGGTGGCCCTGGCTTACAAAACTCTTTCTAAAACTAAAAAGGGATATCGCTATCGCCCAGCTTTAGTAGTTGGAATTAGTATTTTGCTATCTATGTTGATGGGATTGTTTCTTTATCAAGCGCAATTATCGCACGGTTTTGACGAAGCAATGCGGGATTCTTTTGGGCCTTATTCCCGTTTTCAATCGCAACATGATGCGATGTGGGTTTCGCCAGAAAATGGCGTTTTAATGGGAGAAGTTTTGGAGCCAATTCTAGACACAAGTTTCAGCTTGCAAGACATGAATGGCGAAAGTTGGACTATTAATTTTAATGATGAAAATCTGGAATTAACAGAAGGGAATCGCGCTTTTCTTATGGGCGAGATAACCGAAGAAGGTGAATTTACAGCTACCGAAATTGAGGTTAGAGAAGGCCGTTTTGGTGGTCCTTTTGAAAGAAAATTTGCCCCTAAATCGTAGTAATTGATGAAGGCACCATGGAGCTTTCCAATCACTACTTTTTAACTTTAATACTATGAAGATAGTAAAAACAAAATTCGCCTCTCTAATCGTTTTGGCGCTTATCGTCTCCGTAACAGCGGTTACAGCGGTAGCATCTGCTTGCGATGACAAAGAAGCTAATCAAAAAGCAAACTTCGAGGCACGATACGAACAAGCTCAAACTGCCATAGCTAATGGTGACTACGATGCTTGGGCCTCAACTGTAGCAGAAGGCAAGGGCGAGCATGCTGGCCCAATGCGAGAAGTGCTTAACGCTGACAATTTCTACTTACTTGGTGAACTAGCGGAAGCTCGCGCAAATTATGATCGCGATGCCGCAGCAGCCATCCTAGGAGAACTCGGATTAGAATTCCCAGGACCGCGTGGATCTCAAGAAGGTAAAGGAGGACACCAATATGGCCGTCAATAATTAGGCGAGATTAATTTCACAAAAAGTCGTGGCTCTCTAGGAGGGGGTCACGATTTTTTACATTACTAAATTAAATAATAATCCAATGGCCACAATCCCAACCGTAACCACGCCAAAATAAATGGCAAGAAGCTTAAGCGTCATGACGCGTTTAAGGATGATGGCCTCGGGCAGAGAAAGGCCGGCGATGGACATCATAAAAGCAAGCGATGTTCCAAGTGGGACACCATTGGCCGTAATACTAAAAATTACTGGGACAACCGCGGAGCAGCCGGCGTAGATGGGAACGCCAAGAAGTACAGCCATTGGCACAGAAAGCATTTCGTATTTACCAACGGTGTTCATGAAAAATTCTTGAGGCACATAACCGTGAATCGCGGCGCCAATAGCAACACCCCCTAAAACATAGGGCCACAGTTTTTTAAGAGTAATTTTAGTTTCCCGCAGAGCGTATTTGAGACGATCAACAAAAATTTTAGGAAGGGCGTTTTCGTGAATTTTAGCGTCTCCTTTTTCTAAAATTAAATATTTTTCTAGCTTTAATTTTCCTAAAATAATTCCCATAATTACACCAAGAGCGATCCCTGTTGCGGCATATAAGACGGCCAATTTCCACCCAAATAATCCACCCATAATTACAAAGGCAACTTCGTTAACTAAGGGCGCTGTAATAAGATAAGAAAAAGCGATTCCAAGGGGCACGCGCGCCTTAATAAATCCCAAAAAAAGTGGGATCGAAGAACAATTACAAAAAGGAGTAATCGCTCCAAAAGATGAAGCTGCTAAATTACCCATCCCCCACCGCGACTTGGCCATGAAAGCTTTTAGTTTTTTGGGTGACAAGTAAGTACGAATAAATCCAATTATGGTCATAACCATAAAAATCAGCACTAAAATTTTGACCACGTCGTAGATAAAGAAATGGACACTCATCCCAAATGAAGAGTCGGGATCAAGTGAAAACAACTGGTAGGTAACTAAGTCGGCAAAAGTGTTGAACATATTTTATAGATTTTAGCTTGCGTTGCGCTGTAAATCGAATATACTACTATTGAGAATCATTATCAATAGAAGATGGCTTTTATCCCAAACTCAACCTGTTACCGCGTAACACCACAAAGAAGAATTGTGTTAGAAGAACTTAAAAAAGTTCGCACCCATCCCACAGCGCAAGAGGTTTTTGAATTGGTTCAAAAATGCGATAAAAGTGTCAGCCTAGCCACTGTTTACCGAAGTTTGGATTTTTTGGTTGAGCAGGGGCTAGCAAATAAACTAAAAGTACGCGGGAAACAGTCTAGATACGATGCCGATTTAACCCAACACTGCCACTTAGTGTGTAAAAAGTGTGGCAAAGTGTCGGATTGTTTTGATGTAAAAAATTTAAAAATTGATTCCAAAGAAATTAAAAAGAACGGATTTTGTCCGTGTTTAGATTTCTTGGAAATTCCTGGTATCTGCCGCGACTGTTGTGGCTGCTAAATTTATTTAAACCCCAAAATTATGACTAAACTATATGAAAACTATAAATGCTTTGTTTGCGGGAATATTGTAGAGGTAATTCACCCCGCGGCTGGCGAACTAGTCTGCTGTAATCAACCCATGCGCCTTCTTACTGAAAATATCGAAGATGCTTCGGAAGAGAAGCATGTGCCGATGATTGAACGTATTCCAACTGGCATTCGTGTTACCGTCGGTTCCACTCTGCACCCGATGGAAGAAGCCCACTTTGTTGAATGGATTGAACTTATTGCGGATGGTGCAGTTTATCGTAAATACTTAAATCCTGGCGAGTCACCAGTGGCGGAATTTGAAGTGACAGGCAAAAAAATTACTGCCCGGGAGTTCTGTAATTTACATGGACTGTGGAAAGCGACAGGCTAAAATCGTGGTGATTGGGACAGCTAAAACTAACCCGGTGCTAGCGACAAGTGTTTGAATAATTTCTTCAGCTATAAACTCGTAATTAAATATGGCGGCCAGATTTTGGTCACCCATTAAAAACAACATTAAAAGCGGGAGAGAGGCGCCGGCATAAACCAAAACAAGAGTGTTAACCATGGAGGCAATATGATCGCGCCCCACATTCATGGCGCTTTTATAAAGCTCAAAAAAAGTGAGTTTTTTGTTGGCTTTTTTGAGTTCCTGAACAATTGCCGCCTGAGAAATAGTAACATCATCCAAAACTCCGATTAAACTTATTAAAATAGCGACCAAAAGCAAACCTTGGAAATTAAGAGATTCCCCAGTATCGATTTTTAAAAATGTAGCCACCTCCGAAGACATCCCAGAAAGATGTCCGAAATCAATAAACAGAGCCGCTAAAATTCCCGTAATTACCAAAGCGATAAGTGTCCCCAAAATAGCGATTGAAGTTTTGCGATTTAAGCCGTGTGACAAATAAAAAGAGCCCGGAATTATTAAAGCCATCCCACAAAAAACCGTAAAAAGAGGATTTGTGCCCAACAAAAGATTTGGGAAAATAACTTTAAATAAAACTAAAAAAGAAAATCCTAAACCAACTAGAGAAAGAACTCCTTGGCTGCGACCAACAAAAACTACAACTCCCACAAAAATAAGGGCTAACCAAATAAGAACATGATGGCGAACATGCTCCACCGCATAGTAAGAACCATCCTCTCCCTGAAGAATAACCAGACGATCATTAACCTCAAAACGACTATGATTAACCATGGAAAAAGCATCGCTGAAAATAGAAATTTCTTTTCCATCTAATTCGGCTGCTAAAACTTGCTCATAAAAAACTCCGTTATAAGTTTGGACTTCCTCCTCATGAACTATAGAAGTAACCTTGACCTCGTAAAGAGGCTCGTCAGTCCGCTCCATTGCTTTTAGAGGAGAATAAACAAAAAGCCCGATGGTGACTAAAACCAAAATTAATAATGGTGTGATTTTTTTCATTAGAGTTCGTTAAATTCGTGAATTTCGTGGTCGTCGTGGTCGTGAAGCTTATTATCGTGTTCATGATTATGAGAATGAGTTGTCATCAAAAGCAACATCACGCAAATCCCTAATAGAAACCAAAAAAACTGAAGTAGTGATCTCCGGATTGCTACTTCTTTGTGCAGTTCAGGGATTAAATCGGCCGTGGCAATATAAATAAAAGTACCGGCCGCAAAAGGAATCAAAAAATGAGTAATATTGGTGAGATGGGCGCCGATTAACAAGGTCGCAATGGCGCCTAAAACCGCACTCAAGGCAATTAAAAAATTAAGCAAAAGGGCTTTTTTGCGAGAATAACCACCGTGAATCAAAATTCCAAAATCCCCAATTTCCTGAGGAATTTCGTGAAAAACAACCGCTAATGTCGTAGCTATCCCCACCGGAATACTCACTAAGTAAGAGGCCCCTATAATAATGCCGTCAATCAGATTATGAACAAGATCGCCAAACAAATTCATCTTGGCATACGGATGAGGATGATCCTGACAGGTTGGATGATGACAATGGCGCCAGTGAATGATTTTTTCCATTACAAACGAAGCCGCCACACCGGCTAGAATATAAAGCGATATTTCTATTCCAAATCCACATTCTGCAAAAATTTCCGGTAGAAGATGAATAAAGGCATCACCAAGAAGGGCTCCAGCCGCAAAACTAATCATATAAATCAGTATTTTTTGGAGTTTTTCCATCTTAAGGGACAGTGTAAAGACGCCGACCAGTGAGAGAAGACTGACCAGTAAGACGCTGCCTAAGGTGTAGAGCCAAATTTCGAGCATAGTGAGGAGATTATATACTATTTTAAAGGGGGTGACTAAGACTTGACATTTTAGCCTGTTTATGATTTAATTATCACCTTTAATCCTATCTGATGGTCGGAGGTTTGCGACAAGCACTTACAGGTGCATTAGATGAAATGGTGACTGACGTTATTCCGAATTTACGGGAAGGCGTAGTCCCCACTACATTAGCTGAACAAGATTACCATGTTCTTTTAATCGAAAGCGGGCTCAATCAAAACGGTAGACTTGATCGAGTTGTTGAGATGGAACGACGCGGTGTTCGCGATAGTTTTCTTGAATCTCTATCAGGGATTGCTCATCAGGAATTAGGTAAGATTTGCCAAGAACACGAAGCTGGCGAACCACGTCTTAAAGCCTTAAAACAAGAACTCACAGAATGTCTAAATGGTAGTTTTGAACTTTTTTGGGGGGCTTTAGAGGCTTTGGTTCGTGAGCCAATTCCCCTAAATCCAGAAAATCCGCTTGATTACTTAGCAGTTAATGAAGATTTAGCCTTGGCTTTTATTCAAACAGCGCAAGAACACTCAGGGGATCGCGACAATCTAACTCAAAAGATAGATGATCAATGTAGCGCTCATGATCGTACTGATATAAACAATTTCCGAGGAGCTTCAATCCCCAACCCAGTGCCACTTTTTGAAAAATTTGGACTACTTAGCAAGGCGATTGGAGGATCACATGAACACAATATTTTTGGAAAACTAATGGCAGCCCTAAGAGATCTCGTTACCGAAGCGACTGGAGACCAACAAGTGGGATTTTTTACTCCTGGAGCGCGTAAAGGTTGGCTAGCAGCTTTTAATGCCTTACGCAGGCAACATCCAAACTTGCGAATTTACGGAACTCCACATGAATATTTAGCCATGCTTCAAGATCGCGATCACTGTCGAGTTGTAGATAGCGATATAAGCCAAAATGGTGACCCCGAGGGTGAATCAGAAATCTCGCAACGTCTACTGGAGGCTATTTCTGGTGAAGAAGGACTAGTTGATCAACCAATTGTATTCCTGTCCTCAATGCGTCGTACTGGGCAACGAGTAGATGTAAATCGAATCATGAAAGAGATTCGCGCCGAGGTCCCAAGCGTGCTTTTTGTAGTGGATGCGGCTCAAGATCATTACATGTACCCGGACGCGGATATTGTGCTGTATAGCAAACGTTTTGGAGGGACTGGAACAGGGATAATGATGCTTAAAAAAGATTCTATTTCAAAGGAAGTCCTACGAGCCATGGCGATTCAAGAAGGAGTTAATATCCAACTATTGGCTTCGACCGTAGCTGGATTGCGCTGTGAAAGGCAACCAACACATTTTGCTAATTGTCTAAAGGATTTAACTGCTACTCCTGCTTTATGGAATTTTAGAGGAGGGGGCACTTACATTGACCGCCAAGCGACTCGCATTGCGGAAGCCATTTCAGACACTCCTGTTCTAAATGAACATTTTACAGTGAGCTATGATGACGAAGAGCCAGATGAGGCTAATCCAAATTTATGGAAATCCTCGCGCATTATTGGATTACACCAAAAACAAACCTCTGATCTTGATTTAGCGAAGCTTTGCTTACACGCCGAACAACACGGAAATATTCAATTAGACTGGATTGCCCCAACAATGGAGCCAGAATGTGAAACACTTTTAGATTTAGCATCGCAACCTTATTCTCGTGAAAACTGTCGCCGCTTATGTGATGGAATTTTAGAATTCCAAACCACTACTAAACCAACTTATTTTACAGAGATGATTGCCTTACCAGAGGTGTTTAATGGGGCTGCGCCAATGAGTAGAGATACTTTTGAGCGACAAAAAGAGTATTTCCTACAATCCATTGCTCGGCAAAACATGATTCGCCTTTATATCGATATTCAGATGCACGTCACTGATATTGATCGGCTTTTGAGCTCTCTTACTTCTGCGGTTTCAACTTTAAGGGTCCGCTAAAAATCGCTACCTACTACTGCAATTTTCGTAACGTAGCCATAATTTTTAGCGGACCCTGGACAGCTTCTTGTTAAACTTTTGGGCTTGCAACCAAGCCAATTCGAACGACATCTTCATCGCCTCAGCCACCTCATCGCTTTCAATCATGATGGCGAGTTTTTCCTGCCACGAAATTATGATGAATTTATTGTCGTAGATGTTAATTTCGGGAGTAAAATGAAAGTCTTTTGAAGGGACAATGAGACTTTCGCGCCACTCTTTTTCGTCGAAGGCTTGGCGTTCGTGAGCTTCTTCGCAATCTGGGAAAATCGCGCGAATTGTGATTTTTTTCTTAGCGCGGCGTTTAAAATATTCTGGGAAATAGCCAGGCAAAGTTTCGAACATATCCTGAAGAGAAGCATAAGCGCGGATAGTTTCCTTGGAAGTAAGGGAGTCTTCATAAACGCGTCTTAGCCCGTCCGTGCCTTCATAAAAAGTAACTTTGGGACGAGAGCGGTGGTATTTACTTGGTTGAAGCTCGTCGCTGTATTTGTCGATGAATTCGATTTGTTGATCGAGATGATCGACTGTTTTGCGTTTTCTCACCTCAAGAAAACGAGTGATGTTTTTGGGGTTTTCCACTGAATAGTATTGCGTGTTCCCGCGACGGGTGCGAGTTAGGAGACCTTTTACAACTAGACGGTCGAGGATGTCGCGGGTTGTGTTGCGAGGCATTTCAAGGACGCGCGCCATTTGCGAGGCGGGTTGGCCCCCAAATTCAAGTAGTTTCATAAAAACTTGTCGCTCCTTACTATTTAAGTCAAATATTTTGAGTAAGTTGGTAATCATTTGTATGTGGGTTAAAAATGATTGAACTGACGGTCGTGAGTATATGACGACGAGTAAAGTTCGTCAATCAAATGATGACGACGGTTATCCGTCGTTTGGTGTTTTTAAGGTGTGAGATGGTAGGTTTTTGGGGTTATTTTACTGATTAAAAATCTGCTTTTTTCGGCGTGTGGGTGTGTCAGAATTAAATCGTCACATAACCCCCACACACATGAGAACGCCACACTCTTCTGCCACCCGTCCGTCAAATTTGGACGATCACATTGCGCGCTATTTTGAAATGCGCCAACAAAGTCCTGAATGGCTTCAGGATATTATTAAAGATCGCGATGCGATCTTAGTACGTCGCGGTTTAGAATGCCGAGACGATTTAGTTAGCTGGCTCGGCGGAGTCCCGCGCTTAGAAAAAAGCACGTCTCCGGTAAACGCTGAGTCAAATGACCTTTATCAATTTAGAATGGCTTCGGTTTTTTACGAAACTGATCCTGAAAAGAAAGTGTCGTTTGTAATGTATTATCGCCGCCCAACAGATATGGGTGGTGCGGTTTTGGCTGGGATTCAACACGCGATTGATACGGTTGAGAATTTTCGGTTGGATCCACGGTTTTTGTATAAATTGCTTGAGGAAAATAAAATCACCCCTGGGCTTTGTGAAGCTCTGCTCTCTTTGGATAAGTTAGATGTTGAAGTTGAGGCGATTCCAGAGGGGACTTTTGTGGGGCCGAATACTCCGGTTATTACGGTGACTGGGCCGCTTTGGCAGGCACAATTAGTAGAAACTATTTTGCTGCAGTGTACTGATTATGCAACTGGGGTGGCGACGCGCGCCGCCGCAATTGTAGAGGCTTCCGGAGGGAAGCCCTTGGTGGATTTCGGCGCGCGACGAGCACCCGGCGAGCAAGCTGCTGTAACTTCCGCCTTTTCCAGTGTAAAAGGCGGGGCCGCGGCCGTGGCCAACACCCTTGCCTCGTATCTTTCATACGCTAATCCAGACGAAGACTATATCGAAGACTCAGGCACCACGGCCCACTCGTTTACCGAGGCTTATATGCTTTTTGACACTGACGGAAACGTGATCGAGGATCTGGCGGAAGCCGAAGAAAACGGCTACACAGACTGGATCAAATATTTCCCAGAAAGCACCTGTGTGCTAATTGATACGATTGATAAGCAAGTAGGACTCGATACCACGGCCAAAATTTATGAAAAACTTGGCTTCCGCGAGGAAGGCAAGCCTATTGGTATCCGCGACGATAGCGCGATTAGCGCTGAGAGCATTTTGATGGTTTATGACGGATTAACAGATCGCGGGGTTGATGATTTCTTTATTGTAATTTCTGACAACTTAACTCCAGAAAAAGTTCGTGACTTGCGAGAAGGCGTCACTAAAAAACGTGGAGAACAATTTTGGGAAGATTTGGATATTCGGTTTGGAGTTGGGACTTATTTGGCCAGACCAAATCCCATGGGCTTTGTGTTCAAACTTGCTGAATACGAGCAAGATGGAAAAACTGTTCCAGTTTCTAAAGCATCTGGAACCCCAGAAAAAGCTTCATTCCCTGTTGTTTCACCACACCGCATCACTAATGAGCACGGCCGTTTTGAAGAAGATCTAAATCTTCACCCAGACGAATCTCCAGAAGGCATAACAGATGGCACGCGCCGCAGCATTCGAGCGCTAAGCGAATTGGCTTATGCCGGTAAACGTCGCTTGATGGGCTCCGAATCTGCGCAAAAAATCAAAGACCGCTGGCAAGCACAAGTGGGCCAAGTCCCACGCAATGTAATTGATCGTCCGTGGTCTGTTTATCGTCCTCGTTTTAGTGAGCGTGTTGATTCAATCCGCCGAAATATTCAGGAAGCTCTCGCCTCAGCTGTCTAGTTTTATTTATTCATTTTTTTAACCCCTTTACCATGGAACGCACACTACACACACCAACCCCAGAAGAAGTCTGGGCCACCCAAGTTGGCAAATTGGACATCAAACAATTGCTAGCGGAAGGAGCACATCTACATCACGTTGATGACAGTTGTACTTTCTTCCCAGAAGATCCAAATGTGCCAGGAACTGGAGAGCTAGCTGTCCCAGGCGCCGAAGGAATTATTGCCCCGATTAACGCAGTAACTCCTTATTTTGGAGATAATCAAATTGGGCTTTATGAAGTCCATCCCCAAACTGGAAACGCTTATTTTGCCGAAACATACCGAGCACTAGGCCTTCCAAAAGACGACTACTCTACCCTTACTCTCGCTGAATTTAGAACTTTTAGACAAGATGGAGTTCAGTTTCCATTTGATGCTGATCGTTTTGAACAATATCTAGAAGCAACTGGTGGCTCGATAACTCTTTGGCCACCACATGCTCGTGAAAACACCCCTGGCTCAGAAATACACCCAGGAATTGTCAGTCCCCCAGAACGTCGCTTTTACAAAGGCCAATCTCCAGAAGTTCATCATCTTGGTAGTCGCGATACTTTTTTGGAAGATGCCGGAACCATTCCCTATCTACTTCGCAAAAGAGTCCAGACTGTCTTTGGATGTGGCTTAGCTGAAGATTTTTGTCCAGGCACAGAAATGTTAGCCACCGCTGAAGCCGGAATTAAATCATTGCTTTTTCTAGACGGAACCGCAGCTATTGCGGCCCCAGTTTCTGAGACCGAAACCACCCAAAGTCTTATGCGAAAAAGGTTACTTGAAGCTGGAGTTGTAGGAATCACCTCCGCCCAGTTTTTGGAACAAGTCCAATCTAACTCTTAACCCTCCCTTAGCTCATTTTTTAACAATCTAATATCATGGAACGCCAATCCACACGTATTGCTATTGCTCAGCTTAATCCGACCGTCTATGACTTTGACGGGAACCAGGCCAAAATTATTGCGGCCATGGAACAAGCCCAAGCGGCCGGAGCCGAGCTAGTCATCACGCCGGAATTAGCTACGGTGGGCTATCCGGCAGAAGATCTCTTGAGCCGCCGCTCCACCCTAGAATGGAATAACGAAGTTGTTGAGGCTGTGAAAGCCACAGCCGCCCGCCTTCAGATCGCAGTTCTACTTGGCTGCCTCCAAGAAACTGACCATAAAGGCAAAAAGCCCCTTTACAATGCAGCGGTCTTTATCGGCCCAGATGGTGAAATATTACACACTCATCACAAATCTCTCCTTCCGACTTATGACGTCTTTCATGAGCACCGTTATTTTGCAGAAGGTTCCGCGGAAGACGCCAAAGTCACCACTTTACGGAATGGCGTTCCATGTGGGGTTACGATTTGTGAGGAGGTCTGGGCCGATACAGGCTTCTGGCTGCAATCTGAATACGACACTGACCCCGTTCAGATTTTGACTGAAAACGGGGCAAACGTAATTGTGAATCTTTCGGCTTCGCCTTATAGCCTTGGTAAGCCGGAAGTTCGGGACACCATGCTTAAGCATATGGCGCAACAACGTGGCGCTACGATTATTTATACCAATCAAGTTGGAGCTAATACCGAGCTTATTTTTGATGGAAACTCAATGGTTGTCTCCCCAACTGGGAATATTGTGGCTCGCGGAGCCACCTGGGAGGAAGACCTTGTTTTAGTGGATCTTGATGAAAATGGCCTACCAATTTCAACCGAAAACTTGGAGCGCGAATGGGCGCCGGAATATCAAGGAGATGTTGACCCTGAAATCTTAGACCAAATGGCGCCTGAGGCCCTAGATGCTCTAACTCTTGGTGTTCGTGATTACTGTAAAAAATGTGGATTTACTAAAGCTGTTTTGGGTCTTTCTGGTGGAATTGACTCGGCGGTAACGTTAGCCATTGCGGTTCGCGCCTTAGGTGCTGAAAACGTGGTGGCGGTCGGCATGCCTAGTAAATTTTCCTCTGAAGGGTCGGTAACTGAGGCGGAATTCTTAGCTCGCAAACTAGGAGTTGAATTCCGGGTAAATCCAATTGAAGACATTGTCGAAGCTTTCCGTGGCCAACTTGGTGACGTGGCGGACGTGGCCGATGAAAACTTACAAGCTCGTTCGCGCGGCACGCTACTCATGGGAATTTCTAACCGAGAAAATCGCTTATTACTCACTACGGGAAACAAATCAGAATTAGCCGTTGGATATTGCACTCTTTACGGCGACATGAACGGTGGTTTAGCCGTGATTTCTGATTGTCCAAAACAATTAGTTTACGCCATGGCTCGCGCGGTAAACGCCGAAGAAGAAATTATCCCATGGAACACCATCAACAAACCAGCCAGCGCCGAACTAGCGCCCGACCAAAAAGATTCCGACAGTCTCCCTCCTTACGAAATCTTGGACCGAATTGTGCATGAGTGGGTGGTGAATGAACAAACTTTTGCCGAGATTCTAAAAATGAATTTGGGAATTGAAGAAGACACCTTGAAATGGATCCTACGCAAAATTGACATCAATGAATTTAAGCGTCGCCAAGCCGCTCCTGGCCTACGCATAACCGGGAAATCTTTTGGCAAACATGATCGCTGGTATCCGATTGCCAGCAAACCAAGAATCTAATTTTTAACTTTTTTAATCATGGAAAAAATCACACCACACGATGTTTCAAAAATTTGCGGACCTCAACTACAACAGCTTGTAGAAACTCATACCCCTCTAGAATCAGGAGATGCACTTGCGAAACTTGACCTTCTTGATCAATTAGCCACCCAACTAGTAAATACCATAAACAAAGCCCGCCAACGCCTAACAGGACTTTACATTGGTCGATTTCAACCTTTTCACAACGGCCATATGTCGATTGTGCAGGCCATGCTAGAAGAATGTGAAGAATTGGTAATTGGAATTGGAAGTCCATATAAGAGCCATTCCGAAAGAAATCCTTTTACGGCCGAAGAAAGGATTGAGATGATTCGTGAATCCTTGCGTGAGGCAGGGGTTCCATTGGAGAAAGTGCAAATTGTTACTATTCCGGATATTGGAAGGCCGGCGCTGTGGGCTAAACATGTTGAGTCTATTACCCCGCGGTTTGGCCGAGTTTATTCTGGTTCGGCTTATGTGGCTCGACTGTTTAAAGAAGAGGGTGGATATGACGTAAAACAATTATCGCTTTTGAAAGAGGGGGATGAACCAATTAGTGCGACTCGAATTCGTGAATCAATGGTTGATAACCCCGCTTATACATATACCTTAAAAGGAACCGCTCCCTGGCAACAAATGATTCCTCCTGCTGTAGCCAGAATCATAGAAAAAATCGGCGGAGAAGAAAGACTTCGCGCTGTTTTGGACAACTAACGAACTCCCTTTTTGGGAGGTGATTTTTTTGATCTTTGACAATTCAACACACACATACCATATCCCACTTCCGGGTGAAAAGGAGCTTTCTATGCGCGACTTCCAAGTTGCGTTCGGTACCACTACTGGCACCGAACATTCCCTTCCCGGAAGTCCGGGTTATGGGAATTCTCAAGACGGATTGATGGTCCGAGAGACCGGGACCTTCTGCGTTGGAGTCGTATCGGACGGCTGCGGCAGTGGCAAACACACCGAGGTTGGAGCCAAGTTGCTCGCACACCTCCTCGTCACCGCAATCACCGATGATCTCCATCGCTTTAAGTGGTCCAACCGGGTAACCGAAGCGCGTTCCACCGCCAACATTCTGCTCGCAAGGGCCCGGATGCAGGCGTTGGGTCCGCTGGTGTCACTTGCAACCTCTCTTCGTGGACGACACGCGAGCCTTTCAACTGTGGCCCAGATGTATTTCGAAGCCACGGTTGTCGGGTTCATCATGACCGACCACTGGACCATCATCTTCAACACCGGGGACGGCTACTATGCGCTCAACGATGACCTGCATCAGCTCGGGCCGTTCCCCAACAACGCACCCCCCTACCCCGCTTACGAGTTCACGGGTTCGACCCTGCTCGAAAGCGATCCCGGAGCGTTCCACCTGCACATTCGCGAGATTGTGCCCACCAGCATCGTTCAATCCCTGATGGTAGCCACTGATGGGCTCGAATACCTGATTCAGGCGGAAGGAACTCCCATTCCTTTCTCCCATGATGGCGAGCTCATCGGACCGGCCAGCCAGCTGTGGACTGACCAGCGCTTCTTCCCGGGCAATCGAAAAAGCCCGAGTCCGCTGCAACGGTGGCTCAACCGAGTGAACCGGGACGTTCCCAACATCCGGCGACTCTTGCGTCGCTTTCTCCCATCTGATGAGCAATTCCTTGTCGACCGGGCGGTCTCGCACCTCCCGACCCCGACCAAGGGCCCGCTCAAGGATGATCTGGCGCTCATCGCTGTGCGCCGCAATCCCGCAACCACTGATCCGGAGTGATCATGCCAGACGAAATTCGCGTCAAGAAAAAGCGCGTTCGGCAAGATCCCGATCTGGTCATTGGCCAGGGAGGAGAGGCAGTGGTCTACCGGCTCACGCCGAAGACCGCGGTCAAGATCTACCGGATGCCCCAAGATCCCCACTACCAAGGAGACCCCCACGAGCAACGCATGGCGCAGCAACGTCTGGAGACCATCCAGCTCAAGCTCCCCGCGTTCCCGAAAGGGCTGCCGGACCACGTGATTCAGCCGATCGACCTGGCAACAGATCGTTCCGGCCAGATCCGAGGGTTCACTATGCCGCTCATCGACGGAGCCGAGGTTCTGAAGCGGTTCCTCCAGGCCAAGTATCGACGCAACATCCTCCAGGTCTCGGACCAGGAAACCGTGTCGATGTTCATGGCCCTGCACGCGCTCATTGAAGCACTCCACAAAAAAGAGGTCGTCATCGGCGATTTCAACCCCATGAATGTGCTGGTCCAGGGGCTTGCCCCCTACCTGATCGATGCTGATTCCATGCAGTTCGGCCAGTTCGTGACCCGTACCTTCACCATGGATTTCGTGGATCCGCTTCTCTGTCGCATCAAGCCCGATGCTCGTGGCAAGCCCCGTCCGATCCTGAACGGTACGCACAATGCACTTTCTGATTGGTTCGCCTTCGCGGCAACCCTGATGGAAGCGCTACTGTTCGTTTCGCCCTACGGCGGGGTGTTCAAGCCCAAGGATAAGTCCCAAAAAGTGGGACGTGATCTCCGACGGATGAGTGACATCTCTGTCTTCCACGACGAGGTGATCTACCCGAAGTCGGTGCGCCCGCTCCACTGCCTGCCGGACGACCTGCTGCAACACTTCTACCAGATGTTTGCGCAGCGGGCTCGGGCTCCCTTCCCCATCAACCTGCTTCAAGGGGTGCGCTGGACTGAGTGCCCTACCTGTGGCCTTGCCCATTCCCGTCCTATTTGCCCCAAGTGTGTCCAAGTTCATCCGCAGATTCGCACCATGATCGTGAAGAAGGGCATCCGCGCCGATCGTATCTTCGATACCACTGGCCGGATTCTTTACGCCACGGTCCAGAATGGCCACCTCAAGTACCTCTACCACGACGGCTCAGCCTTCAAGCGTGAGGACGGACGGGTGGTGATTCAAGCGGGTCTGCGACCTCGGACTCACTACGGCATCAAGGGCAAAACCACCATCATGGCCTCTGGAGATCGTCTGATTCAGTTCAAGCCCCACGAGTCGCCCCAGGTGACCGCGGGATTGGATCGGTTTCAGGGGGTCACCCCCATGTTCACTACCAATGGAGATTCTCTGCATTGGGTGGCTGAAGGCAAACTCCTCCGGGAGCGCGCTGAAAGCGGCCTGCTGGCAGGGCATCCCGAGGAGGTCACCAAGGTGCTCCCAGGCAACACCGCTGTGTGGCTGGGGCCGCGCTTCGGCGTCGGCTTCTACCGCGCGGGCCAGGTGTTTTTCCCCTTCATCTTCTTCCCGTCATCCCGAGGCGTTCAGGAGTCACGTCAGCTCGTTCCTCCCAAGGGACAGCTGATCGAAGCAACGTGCGTCTTTGACGGAAATCATCTGTGCTGGTTCTTCTTCTCCACCTTCCACAAGGGAGAGACGACGAACCACTGTCAGGTGATCGATGACAAGGGCAATGTCCTCGGACACCACGAGGCCATAGACCAGGATGATGAATCCTGGCTGGGCACCATTCACAACAAAGCGGCTCTGACCAGCAAAAGGCGTTCGTTCCTGTTCGCCCCCACGGATCAGGGTCTCAAACGTATCGAGCTAAATCACGGACAGTTCATGGTCACGGAGTTCCCGGGCACGGGTGAAATCGTGAACGCTAGTACCCAAATCGCGATGACGCGAGGCGGGATGCTGGTGATCCACGATCACTCGATCTGGAAACTCTCCATGCGCAAATCCTGAAAGGGATTCTCTGGGTCATAAATTCGGGGTCTGACCCACCCCCTAACCCCTTCAAAACCAGACCGAGATACCCCAAGGAGATACGCCATGCGTACCTACAACACTGCTCCCATCGAGGAGCTTCCTCCGCACTTCGACCCGGCCAACGCCGAGTCCTGGAGCTTCGATCCCAACCTGACCGAGCTGGTGCCGGCGGCCTTCGACTGGGCCAAGCGCCACAGCCTCAAGGGCGGTGGTCACCGCAGCGCCCCGGACATCGACTTCGTGGGCGTGGACTTCCAGCGCGACTTCTGCCACCCGGACGGCACCCTGTACGTGTCCGGCCGGTCCGGCCGGGGCGCCACCGACGACATCGTGCGCATCAGCCAGTTCCTCTACAAGTGGATGCGCGTGATCCGCAACATCCGCCGTACCTTCGACACCCACCTGGCCGACCAGATCTTCAGCTCGGTGTTCTTCATCGGCGAAGATCACCTCCCCCCCCAGATCCACACCATGGTGACGGTCAAGGACGGGCGGCTGGCCAACATCCTCCCGGACGGCACCTTCATCCAGTGGCTCAAGCCCAACCCCAAGATCGCCTGGTGGCTGTGCAGCGGCAACGTTGCCTGGCTCGAACAGCAGGTCATCCACTACTGCAATGAGCTGGCTCGTGAGGGCAAGTACGCTCTCTACATCTGGCCGCCTCACTGCATCCTGGGCAACACCGGTCACGCTCTGATGGGCGTGTTCCAGGAGGCCTGCTTCTTCCACTACTACGCCCGCGGGGGCCAGTCCTGGAACGAGCTCAAGGGTGATCACCCGCTCAGCGAGCACTACAGCGTTCTCCGCCCCGAGGTGATGACGCGCTGGGATGGCAAGCCGCTCCCGGATGCGCAGGTCAACACCTCCTTCCTCAAAACCCTGAGCGCGCCGAACCGCCGCCTGATCGTGGCTGGTGAGGCAGGCTCGCACTGCGTCCCCTGGTTCCTGGCCGACTTCCGCGACCAGATCATGGGCGTGGATCCGAGCATGGCCGATCGCGTCTACATCCTCGAGGACTGCATGTCCCCGGTGGTGGTACGCGATCCGAGCGGCAACATCGTGGTCGACTACACCGACGAAGCCACCCAGAAGCTGGAGGAGTTCCGCTCCGCTGGCATGCACGTGGTCAAGTCCACCGACGACATCCGCGAGTGGCCGGGGATCGGGCTCTAGGGCCTGGCCTCGCAACTCATCATCCTTCACTAACAACACCCCCTGA
Organism: uncultured Candidatus Peribacteria bacterium; assembly: GCA_964473745.1. Taxonomy (GTDB): domain Bacteria; phylum Patescibacteriota; class Gracilibacteria; order UBA1369; family UBA12473; genus JABJMC01. The sequence goes on along the minus strand of CAYYQE010000011.1, from coordinate 4,201 downwards.
TCCTTCTGAAGGAGGAACAACATGCCTGGCAAAGACATCCCCACCCTCGACGGCCTCTTCGATGGCTCGAAGCAGGGCACCTCTCCCGACACCGACGACGACGTCCAGGTGGCGGGTCGCGGTGTTCACCATACCGGCTCCAGCCTCAACATCCAGGTCGACGACATCGAGACGGCTCGGATGCTCTTCATCGCGGTGATCGTGGACGACTCCGGTTCCATCTCCTACGCCAACAACACCTCGCTGGTGGTCGATGGCTTCAACGAGATGTTCATCGACGGTCTGCGCGGTTCCAAGGCCGAGGAGTCCATCTACCTGGTGGTGATCGCGCTCAACGGTGGCAAGATCTACGAAGGCTACATCACCGGCGATCCCAAGCTGACCCGTGCCAACTACCAGCCCCGTGGCATGACCCCGCTCTACGCTCGCACGATCGAAGCGCTCACCGATGTGGACGCCAAGATCGAAGAGTTCGAAGACAACGGCGTGGAGGCCCAGGCCTTCATGTTCATCGTCTCGGACGGCGGCGACACGGATCCCCGCGGCCACAGCGCCAAGGAGGTCGAGAGCAAGGTCCATGACATGGGCGAGAGCCTGATGGTCCTGGCGCTCGGCATGGATGACAAGGGTTGCTCCACCGGGGGCGATTCCACTGACTTCCAGGCCGTGTTCCAGAGCATGGGCATCCCCGAGCACTGCGTGCTGGTGGCCGAATGGGACGCGGACAGCGACCCGGACAAGAAGGCCTTCCAGAGCTCGGTGCGCCACGCCTTCGGCGTGGCTTCCAAGTCCGCGGCACGCGCCAGCCAGAGCGGCGACAGCTTCTCGCAGGCGGCTGACGACGGCTTCACGGACTAGCCCACCCCAACAACCATGTCCACCGGGCGCCACAAGAGTGCACTTCACATGCACCTTGGCGCCCCACCCCAATCTCCAACTGACTCGCTATGAGCCTCACGGCGAACCGCAACCGCACCGCAAGGAGCAACCGCGGCCAACCAAGAGCGCCCCTAGTGGCAGAAGGAGCTTCCCGACTCAACCTGTTGGTTCCGTCGGTTCGCACGAACCAGGCGGCTCCACCTAAGAGTCGATCAAGAGCCCGTTTCTCACGAAGCGGGCTCTTTTCGTATGCTTAAAATTTGACATCATTCTATAAATAGGGTATAAATATCTCTTTCTCTACAAAACATAAAACCTTAGAAAATGGACCGTTTACCTATCCCTTCTCTCAAAAAGGTCACCCCACGCCTAGGTTTAGCGCGGGCGCTTAGTCTTCCTCGAATTGCTACCTTGCTGGCGGCTATGATGGTGCTTTTTGTCGAAAGAACTGAAGCTGGCGAGACCCAAGCCGTCCCCCAAGGTTTAACCTGTTTAGCAGAGTCTTACCCAGATTTAATAGAACGAGCCGAAGGTAATACTCTTATTTTTAGAGACGGAACTACAATGACATATGACGATGGTCGCTTCAGAACACATGATCAAAAATTGACTGACCCAGATCTTGAAGATCAAATGTCGCAACACTATCCACTTAGCTCAGACTACCTACCGTTGGCAGAAGATTTTGAACCCGGGCGTATCCGCTACGAACCTCTTTTTAGAGAAATGTATGGCGCCACCAAAACCGAAGTTCAAGAGAACCTCGAATCTGTAACTTGGGTGGACGGGACAACCATTCAAGTAACTAATGTAAATGACGTAGCTCAAAATTTACGTTCTGTGGTGCGGGATCTGAAATTACTTCTTGGAAATCATCCCGAATACGAACAGTATTTAACAAATATTGGAGGAACTTTTAACTGGCGAGTGATTGCCGGAACAGACCGTCTAAGTATGCATAGTTTTGCGATATGCCTTGATGTTAATGTAAAAAACGGTGGAGATTATTGGCGTTGGAATGGTGGTCCTGAACCTTACAAAAATCGCCTGCCCTACGAAATTGTTGAGATATTTGAAAAACACGGATTTATTTGGGGCGGGAAATGGTATCACTACGATACAATGCATTTTGAATATCGACCCGAACTTTTGCATGAAGATTGTGCTAGATAATGTTCCACACAACACCCCTTGACAAAAAAGGTTTTTTGATTTAAAGTCTGAAGCCTTTTTAAACATCCTACCCTAAATCCACCTTATGCCCCCCGCACAAGCTCCTGCCGAAGGAGCAGACCAATCAGCTAAAGAATTCAAAAACCTTTTTGGGCGTGTGCGTGAAGGAGCGCAAATAGTTATGCAGCGTAAAGATGATAAAAACGTTGCGGTGGAACGTCAAAAAGGTGGTGATTATAAAATTTTTGTGGACCCAGACAAACTTACGGCTGATACAGCGGATGTTCTTTTAGCAAACGCATTAGCGCAGATCGAGGCCATAGAAATGAAAGCTCAGACCAAGGGTCTCCCAGAGGCGGCTCCTCTTCTTCAAAAAATGGAGCAACGCTCACAAAAATCCGCTCATCGTCTTTTTTATCAAACCATGTTTCAACGTATTGGCCTTCATCGTGGAGCACTTTACGCGCCGATTTTGCGTAACCGCCTTAAAAAAGTTGGGGAACAAGCTCGGCAAGGCCTACCGGTCCAAGCTGATAATATTCCTCTTCATATTCAATTTTTATTAGGATTGATGGGCTGTACAGAAGGAATTGATTCTGATGTTTTGAGAATGCTTAGGGATCTTACGGGTGCTTTGGGACGGATAAATAAGACTACAACTCCCCCACTTGATCAATTAAAAACTATTCAACAGGATATTCTCCCGATGTTTGAACATTTTCTTAGAAGAGATCAATCCGACTGGCGTAAAAAGAAAAAAATTGAAAAAGAACAAGAAGACACTCACGAACAAATTGAAGATGCGACTGATCCGCAGGATGGTAAGCCGCAAAACGATGAGCCCGAGCCACAGGACGGCGCCCCTGAGCCAAACCCCGACGATATCCCGACTGAAGTAGATCCCATCCCGCAAACACCACCACAAGATGATGAACCCGAACCAGAGGATGATCCGGAGCCGCAGGACGGCGAGCCCGAACCACAAGATGGCGAACCGCAGCCCGGACCAGAGGGTGGTGATCAACAGCCTCCACCAAACGATGATGGGGACGGAGATGGTGAAGGAGGCTCCCCCGCAGGCCCTGATCAGGGCGGCCAAGACCATCAAGAAGATTATGATCCAGATGACGTTGGGGACTCAGAAAAAGACCCTGATGGGAAAGGGTTTTGCCTAGAAATTACACCGCCTTGCCGCGGTCATTATGTCGCTAAACGCTTGAATCAATTCAACTCAACGGCACTCAAATGGGAATATACAGGTTCCTACACTGAATACACGCAAAATGTGCCGTTCCAAGGAGAAAAGCACACTATAAAAGGGTCCTTTGGACGAGGACTTAAAGAATTGCCACTACCGGCGAGACATGCGTTGGATCTAAATTCTTTAAATGTACTAGAAGGCGATCCTCCTAAAATCGTAAGAGATCAAAACGGTAACTTTTTCTTTGCAGTGGCGAAAAAATGTACTTTTGAAATTGATTATTACAAAGAAAAAAATCCCATAAATCCGCCGCCAACAAACATGGACCGTGAGCAAATTTATTCCAACCCACTTTCGGGACCAAGTGAAGCGATTCTAAAGCAAGTTGGCGCTGGGTCAAATTCAACTTCCCAGGCAGAAGCTATTCGTGACTATATTCGACAAAACCATCTTTATCCTCCTTTTAAAGATCCCAAAAAAATTGCGGATCATCAAAAAAAGCTTAAGCACTCGGCTACAAATGGCGATGAATATATTCGAAATCTTGATGCTGAACGCCACTTAGAATGTTATTCCGCTAATACTTTGTTGGTAGCGATGTTGCGCAAATTAGGAATTCCGAGTCGCCTGGCGGGCGGCCATAAAGTTGATAGTCTTGATCAAAATGGGAAAACCACCCTTCATGCGGGGAATGGTCATGGTTGGGCAGAATTTTGGAATGGGACAAGTTGGAAACGCATTGATGCCACTCCCCCAGCTGATCCGAACACCCCACCAGATGACGATGATGATGAGCCTGGCGACCCTCCAGACGGACCTGTCGATGATGCTGATGATGATGGGATAGACACCCCGCCTGACGATAATTCTGATGACGAGGGTGAAGACGGGGAACCTGGTGACGACGGCGAACCCGGTGAGGACGGTGACGATGGTGAGGACGGCGAG
>CAYYQE010000010.1:25990-47340 GCA_964473745.1 uncultured Candidatus Peribacteria bacterium | reverse complement strand
ATTCAATGGGGATCGATTAAAAATTGGAATTCAGAAAAAAGGTCGTTTAACAGATCAGACGATCGAGCTGCTTAAACGTAGTGGATTTAAGTTTGATGCGTATGGGAGGAGACTTTTTTCTACTTGTCAAAATTTTCCTTTGGAGATTTTGTTTTTGCGCGATGATGATATTCCGGAGTATGTGCAGGATGGGGTTTGTGATTTGGGAATTGTAGGAGCGAACGTGGTTGAAGAGAGGGGTGCCAACGTAAAGATTGTGGAGCGGCTTGGGTTTGGGATGTGTCGCTTGTGTTTGGCCGTGCCCAAGGATTCAGGAATTAATAAGGTGGAGAAACTTGATGGACGAGTGGTGGCAACTTCTTATCCAAATGTTTTGAAAAGATTTTTAAAGGAGCGAAAGGTTGTAGCGGAGATTGTAAAAGTGAATGGAGCAGTGGAAATTACTCCTAGTTTAAAAGTGGCTGAGGCGATTTGTGATTTGGTTTCTACTGGGACAACTTTGCGTATGAGTGGCTTACAAATTTTAGAAACGATTTTGGAGTCTGAGGCGCTTTTGATTGGGAATGGTGGTGGGCGAAAGTTATTGGGGCGATTTTTATTGAGGATTAGGGGGACTTTGGTGGGGCGTCGGAATTGTTATGTGATGATGAATGCGCCGGAATCGGCTTTGTTACAAATTCAAAAGATCTTGCCCGGCTTGTCTAGCCCCACAGTGATGCCTTTGGCAGATCCGGGCATGATCGCGGTGCACAGTGTGGTGCCAGAAGATACTTTTTGGAAAGTGACCGAGCGCTTAAAAAAGGCGGGAGCGAGCGGGATTTTGGTGTTACCAATTGAAAAAATGATTATTTAACTTTTTTATTATGATTTCTATTTATGAATGGAAAACGATCGGTGAGGAAGATAAGATGCGTATTATGCAGCGAGCTCAGTTGGATGTTTCTGAAGCCGCGGAAGTGGCAAGTGAATGGCTTGAACGGATTCGCGAGGAAGGAGATAAAGCAGTGTTGGATTATATTAGGCGGTTTGATGATGATTCGTTTACCTTGGATCGATTGCGGGTGAACGAGGAGGAGGTGAAAGAGGCGTATGAACAGGTTTCGGATGAAGTTTTGGCCGCTATTCAAGAACAGATTCGGATTTCGCGTGCTTATCACGAGGCACAGGATTCTAAGACTGTGAAGGAATGGGAGATTGAGACTGTGCCTGGGGTGCGCACCGGGGGGCGACTTGTGCCTGTGGATGCAGCGGGGGTTTATGTTCCGGCTGGAAAAGCGCCGCTTCCAACGGTGGCCCAGATTTTGACGGTGGCAGCGAAGGTGGCTGGCGTACCGCGAGCCGTGGTTTGTTTTCCGCCAACAGCACCGAATTATGAAATTATTGTGGCGGCTAATGAGGCCGGAGCTGATGAGATTTATCGGGTAGGAGGAATTGCGGCTATTGGTGCGATGACATATGGGACCAAGACAATTGCGCCGGTGAACGTGATTGCTGGACCAGGAAATCCCTATGTACAAGCTGCCAAACTACAGGTTTTTGGGAAAGTGGGAATTGATATGCTCTCGGGTCCATCCGAGGCTTTGATTTTGGTTGGAGAGGGGGCGAGTGCCAGGTATGCGGCGGCCGGCGTGTTGGCTCGTTGTGAGCACGGGGCTGATTCGGCCGGCGTGGTGGCAACTAGCTCGCGTCAGTTGGCGGAGCAGATTCAAGAGGAAGTGGAAATCCAGGCGCTTTCGTTAGGGCGTCAGGAGTATATTCAGCCAGCTCTGGAGCAATATAGCGCGATTTTGGTTTTTGATTCTGATGAGGAAATGATTGAATTTGCGAACGATTATGCAGCGGAGCACTTGGTCTTGATGATGAAAAATCCGCGGCAAAAGTTGTCCAAAATTCGTAACGCTGGTTCGGTGTTTTTGGGAGATTATGCGCCAGTGGCGATAGGGGATTATGCTAGTGGGACTAACCACTGTTTGCCGACTGGTGTGGCGCCAAAGTTTGCCTCGCCCGTAAATGTAGGACTTTTTCAGAAAAAAATGGAGTTTCAGGAGCTCACGCGTGATGGTTTAGCGGAGTTACGGCCAATTGTAGAGACGATTGCGAACGTGGAAGGTTTAGAGGCACATAAACGTAGTGTTTTAATTCGTTTTGAATAATTTATTATGGAAGAAATTTACCAACTTTTACAGATTGGAGATCAGCAAAAAGCAGCGGAGTTGCTAGTTGATTTTTTGTACCAAAAGTTTGGTCTGCAGGCGCGGAATTTAAATTTTTTGCAGTCCGCAGTATCGTTAAATTCTTTTAAGGGATCGTTTAAAGTTGGTCAAAAGCGCTATTTTTTCAAAACGCACATTGAAGTAGGTGGGGAGGTGGCGGAATACGCTGGAGCAAAGTTGCTCGAAAAAGTTGGCTATCCAATCATTGCGCCGATTTTTATGTGTACGGAACGTGGACGTGAATTGTTGATTTATCCTTGGATTGAAGAGCCATCATTGTTTGAGGTTGTTTATGAACAAGGAGGGCAGTTTGATTTTGTAGCGCAAGAAGCGTTGGATAAAAGACTTTTTGAAATTTATCGGAAGACTTTTGAGCGTGGTCGATATGAATATCCAGCGGTGCAGCAATTGTTTTATAAGCGTTTGTGTGGATCGCGGTTTAAGAATTTTTATGGGGACTCCGATGAATTTAAGGAATTTGCGATGATGCGCTGGATTGTGAATGGCAAGGATTTAGGGGTTTTAGGAGATAAATTAGATATAGCGCGACAATTGCTTTCGCCAAATGCGCAACAAAAATTTTCTATAATTGGACATGGTGATGCGCACAATGGAAATGTGTTTTTGGGTGATAATTTGCGGTATTTTGACCCGGCTTACGCCGGACGAATGGATCCTTTTTTGGATTTAGCAAAGCCAATTTTTCACAATACTTTTGCGCGGTGGATGTATTTCCCGGAGCAAGTTGAGGCTGAATTAGATATTTCAATACGTTTTGAAAATGGTTGCGTAAAGGTGGATTATAAATGTCCATTTTTTGCGTTGGAACAACAATTTTTGCAATCCAAAATTGAAAATGTGGGGCGACCATTGATTGAGTTTTTGCGACGTGAAGAACTCCTCCCAACAGATTGGGAAGATCGTTTTCGGTCTTCGTTATTGTGTTGTCCATTGCTTACGGTAAATTTATTTAAATATCCCAAAAAAGTGACGCTGCTTGGTTTTGCGCGGGTCATGGAAATGGCTAACTTTAATTTATTATGATTACGATTATTGATTATCAAGCTGGCAATTTGCGGAGCGTAACAAATGCGCTTGATCGTTTGGATGCAGCGTACGAAATCACTGATGATCCGGTGGTGGTTATACGCGCGGAAAAAGTGATTTTTCCAGGAGTGGGGGCGGCTGGTCCAGCCATGCAAGTTTTGCGTGAACGTGGGTTAGATGAGGCGCTCCGAAATCTGAAAGTGCCAGTGCTTGGCATTTGTTTAGGCTTACAGCTTTTGTTTGAAGAGAGCGAGGAGGGAAAAGTGTCGTGTTTGGGAATTATTCCCGGGCGCGTGCAGCGGCTTAAAAATCCAAAAGTCCCTCAAATTGGTTGGAATTTAGTGAAATGGGCGCAGTTCGACCTGAGTGGAGGAATTCCGGATCAATCTTATTTTTATTTTGTGAATTCTTTTGTGGCGCCACTTTGTGAAGCGACGACTGGTGTGAGTTTTTATGGAGAGATGTTTTCTTCGGTGGTGCAAAAAGACAATTTTTACGGGGTTCAATTTCACCCGGAGAAATCTAGCGAAATGGGCTTAAAGCTACTTTCTAATTTTCTTGAATTATGATTATCCCCGCAATAGATCTTATAAACGGACAGTGTGTGCGCCTGACTCAAGGGCGTTATGATCAGCAAACCGATTACCTGGTCTCACCGGTTTTAATGGCGCAGCTTTATGAAAAAATGGGTTATAAATGGCTGCACATTATTGATTTGGATGGCGCGCGGGAGGGGAGTCTGAAAAATGAAAATGTGATTTGTGAGATTTTGGCGAATACTAATATGAAAGTTCAAGTGGGAGGTGGGATTCGTGATTTGGAGACGATTTCTAGGCTTTTAGAAATGGGCGTGAATCGGGTGATTTTGGGGAGTGTAGCAGTGAAAAATCCAAAAATGGTGCAGGAGGCGATTGTGCGCTTTGGAGCGGAACGAATCGTGGTAGCCATGGACCTTAAAGACGATAAAATTCGAATTTCAGGCTGGAAAGAGACTGCAAATTTGGGGGTGGAGGAGTTTTTGGAGCAGATCCCGGAGGTGCGCATAATTTTGTGCACAGATATTAGTCGTGATGGGATGCAGAAAGGAGTGAATCGGGAGTTGTATGAGCAACTTAAGCAAGATTATCCGCAAATTGAGTGGGTTGCAGCTGGGGGAATAAATTCATTGCGTGATCCAGGGATGACGGCTGTGGCGGGTAAGGCTTTTTATGAAGGAAATTGTTTACGTAAACGAATTATTCCGTGTTTGGATGTAAAAGATGGGCGGACCGTAAAAGGCGTGAATTTTGTGAATTTGCGAGATGCGGGTGATCCGGTGGAGTTGGGGCGTATTTATTCTGAGCAAGGGGCGGATGAGTTGGTTTTTTTAGATATTACGGCGACAAAGGAGAGGCGCGGAACGTTAGTTGAATGGGTAGAGCGTGTGGCGAGAGAGATTTCGATTCCTTTTACAGTGGGAGGTGGGATTTCGTCGGTTTCGGATATTCGTGAAGTGTTGAGTGCTGGCGCGGATAAGGTGGCCATGAATAGTTCGATTGTGAGGAATCCAGAGTTGATTAATGAGGCGTCAGCACAGTTTGGATCGCAATGTGTTGTGGCGTCTATTGATGCGAAAAAAATAGGTGATAAATGGGAGGTTTTTGTAAAAGGTGGCCGCGAGATAACAGGTTTGGATGCCGTGGAATGGGCGGAAGAAGTGGTTAGACGCGGTGCGGGCGAGATTTTGCTTACTTCTATGGATCGAGATGGTACGAAAATTGGTTTTGATTTGCCGTTGTTGCGTGCAGTTTCAAAGCGAGTTAATGTGCCGGTTATTGCCTCGGGAGGCGCGGGTTGTGTTGAGGATTTTGTGAAAGTTTTTAGCGCTGGGGTGGCGGATGCTGCTTTAGCGGCCAGTGTTTTTCACTTTGGCGAGATTTCAATTCCTAATCTTAAAAAATCTTTATTATGATTAATTTTAAAAAATTAAATGGACTTATCCCGGCCGTAATTCAGGACCAAAAAACACGAGAGGTTTTGATGGTTGGTTTTATGAATGAGGAGGCTTTAAATAAAACTCAGGCAACTCAAGAAGTATGGTTTTGGAGTCGCACTAAGCAGCGTTTATGGAAAAAAGGCGAAACTTCGGGCAATGTTTTGCAGGTTTGTGAAATGCGCACAGATTGCGATGAGGATACGCTTTTAGTTTTGGTGAAGCCGGCTGGTCCAACTTGTCACACAGGTAGGCGCTCTTGTTTTGGTGAGGAGTCACGGGGTCTTGGATTTTTGGGTGCTTTGGAGCGATTACTTGAGATACGGAAAAAAGAGCTGCCACAAAATTCCTATACAACGTCATTATTCAAAGGTGGCCTTTCGGCAATTTTAGACAAAGTTGAGGAGGAATCTGCGGAGGTTATTCAAGCAGCACGCCAAGAAACCAAGCAACGCCTTATCGAAGAATCAGCTGACCTGTTTTATCATTTAACGGTTTTGTTGGCGCAAAAAGAGTTGTCTTTGGAAGACGTGATGCAAGAGTTGGAAAAACGAAATTCTTAGCGAGCAGGGCGCATAATTCGCGCTAGACCACCAGTTTTAAGATCGCGACGGATTTGAAGAGAACTGGAATTAACTGGATTGGGGTCATCAATGATTTGAATTACGCCTCCAGAACTGGTTTCCATTTGAACTCCATTTAAAAGGTCGTGTGCGTCTGCTCCGAAAATTTCTTTTAAAACAGCTCCAAAAGATTTTCTTTTGCCATCAATAATTACATCTAGAATCCGGATAACACTGGCTAGGTCTTCAGGGTCTCCAGGGGTTCCGCTATTGACTATTAAGTTAGTCATAACAGTGCCGCTGCGTGGAACCGGGATGGTCCAGAGTTCGCCTGGTTGGCGATTGCGCTCGTCAAAAGCTTCTTGATATCCATCACTAATTGGTTGATAGGGGACTACTAGTTTAGGGACGACTAGTTTGCCGCCACCGTCAGTGTGTACTTGCAGTTTTTGTTCGGAAGCAAGCCTAGTGGCGCGTCCCATGACTTGTTGGTGGTCGCCCACAAGTGTGGCTAGTTCTCCGGGGGTAAAGTCTGCTGGTTTGTTAGGGTCCATAATATTTAGGGTTAAAAATTAATTAGGAAAGACGAGTTCTGGTCTGTCTGGCCATTTTTCTAAAGTGAAGATCCATTGGTCAACTTGGCGGTTGATGCCAAGTTTAATAAGTTTGATGCCACCATTAGCGCGGAGTGTAGCGACTTCTTCGGCGGTGAGGTTTTCTAAAGTATGATCGCGTTTTGCGTAAAGATCTAGTAAAAAGGCGCGCGCTTTGTCCATGCTGGTTTGATATTCTAACTCGATTTTCTTGTCTGGGTCGGTGCCGTTCTTGTAGCTAAGTGGAAGTTTGCCGAGTTCGAATTCAGTGTGAATCATACTTGGAATTTCACGGCGGTCGGTTTTTTGTTGGCCGGGCTTAGGGGTGACTGGAGCTTCTCTTTTAACTCGAGAAAGTTTAAGGTTTTTTAAGTCTACTTTTTCGAGATTTGGAGTGCCGATTTTGCGGCAAGTTATAGTGTAGTTTTCAAAAGTGGTGTCCGCGTTTTGATCTTCGTCTGTAGAGCGACCAACGCCAGTGTATTGGGGAAGAACATCAAAGCCAAAATGGCTGAGTTCCGCTTGTAGGACGAGAAGTTCCTCGGTGTTGTAAATGAGTGGTAATGTTATGATCGCTACTCCGCCTGTTTTTAGAATACGGTTAAGTTCACATAAGGTTTGGACGCGGTGATCTTTATGGGTGTTTGTCGTAAGGCGAGTGTTTAAGTGAGAGTGATGTAGGGCGTAAGCAAAGTTTACGGCGTTAAGTTGACCGTCAGCAATTTCGTCACGCATGTTGTCCATTCCACAGACGGACATGTTTGGCTCGAGCGTTGGGTCGCCAGTTTGAATGTGTAATAGTTTTTTCCCGGCTTCAAGCATGTGCGGATTTTTTTCGGTGCTGCGGATATTGCGGCGTAGCCCGTCTTGGCGTGGATGGATGCCAAGGGTGTTTTCTAGGGCTAATGGCCCGGCGGCGATGTCGCCATATTCAATGCCTTTTATGAATCCATCGGCTTCTAGTTGTTCGAATAATCCGGCTACAAAACGGCCGTTATTAGCACTTGGTGAAGAGGGCCAGTTAGCCATATAAAGTTCGACAAATTTTTCACCAAATAAATTAATAAAGTGTTCGTATTGGACTGGATTACGGCCGTGTAAGTAGGCCAGGATACGAGCTAGTTTTTGGGCTGGTGTTAACATGTGTTCCATAATTGGGCTGCCGATCCAGATTTGACCGTCATAAATACGAATTTCATCAGATAAATCACTAACCTCAAAATGGGCAATGTCTTCTTCGGTTATAGTTCCTCCGTGTTTAAAACGGTGGCAAAGTACTGCTTTTTGAGAAGCATGCCGAAGGATGCCTTCAAAGAGAGAATCAAAAGGAACATAGGTAGTGTTTTCTACATCAGTATTATTTTCGCGTTGGAATCGTTTGATCCATTGCGCATCATCAGGTTGGTTAAAGCCTGGTTCTACAAGGCCAGAGCGATGGACATGAGATAAGTCTAATCCTTCGCGGATGGTTTGACTCATGGCCAGGATAATCATTTTTGGTCCGTCAGTTTTTTTGCTGGCTTTTAAGATTGCTACTCTTTGTTTTCGTGGAGTGTTGCCATCAATAACATGAACTTCGGCTTCGCCTTCAAAGGCAGCGGCTAATTGTTCGGCAAAACTAAGTGCTTCTGGATAATTTGGATGTCTTTGTGTGACCCCTTCTTTGTAGGAGTTTTCGCCAATTACTACGCAATTATAAGTTTCTAAATGACGCTTGGTATCTGCTACACAACGATCAAGAAAGTGAGATTCAACTTTTTCGGAACTAAATAGATTTGGATTAATTAGAGCCAAAGAGAGAAGAGTTTGTTTTTTGTTGAAATCCAATAATTCATCACTCCAGATAGCTTGGTAAATTCTTCTTTCTTCGGGATATAAATCAAATCGGTCTATACGGTTATACTGTTCCCAATTTTCGGGTTCATCAACCAAAATCATGTAGTCCATAATGGCGGCACGGAGGAGAAGTGGGTCAGCTCCCTCTGATCGTAAGTAAGCTTTGACACTATTTACATTGGCAAAAGCTTCACGATCGTGAATACGTAAGTGCGGGATAATGTCATCAGGTGTATTTGGAACGGGTTCGCCGGTTAATTCTAGAACGTAACCTTCTTCGTATAAGCCAGGAATGTTATTCACAAAATCAAAAACAGTTTCGGTGAGGAGGCCTTTGGGTTTGCGAGCATTGTGGGCTTCATCAACCGTAACCATGTCAAAACCCGCGGCTTTTACCATTTCAGTAACTTCTTGGCCGTCTCTTTGAGCCCCAAACATGCTGTAGGGAAGGACAACAACTTCTTGCTCAAGGGCCTCGGTAATTTGTTCTCCGGTCATGCCGGATTCAATAGTTCCGACGGTGGGGGCCTCTCCATCTTTATAATATTTAGGAATGTGTTTGTCGCGGATGTCGCCAACTAGGTGAGTTGGGCAAATATAAAGCATTTTTTTAGCGCCGACATGCTCTTTGGATAAGAAAGCAGCCGCGGTTTTTCCCTGACCCATAAAAAAGGCAGCCATACGTCGACGTCCTTCTTTCATTTCTTTCATGGCGATTCGTTGGCGAAGCGAGGGGAGAGGGAATTCTTTTCCATCCTTATTAGGAATTCTATTTGGCATGCGGTCTGGAGTTTCGATGGTTAAAACATCACGCCAGTAGGCTATAACATCGTTTAATAGTTCAAGATGAGTTTGACGAGAGTCGTCTAATTTAGAGCGAGCAAAAGCTTCAACAGTGTCTAGGCTAGTTTCATGAAGACTGGAATCAGCAGTTTCGTGCCAGTCATCTTTTAATTCACGGTAAATATGATTGCGAAGTTGAAGAAAAACTAATTTTCGTGGCCCCGGAAGTCTAAGTAAAGCATCTGGTAAGCCCGGTAAATCATCAAAATTAACCGTCGTAGTATTACATCGACCTAAATATTGAGAGATAATTTGTAGCAAAGAGGGGAATCGGTGCCGACTTTTCCCAATGGCGATCAAAAATTCTGCTAGAGACTCGGGGCCAAGTTTGTCAGCAATAGGTTTATATTCACGAATAGCTTCTACCAAGCTTTCCGAAGCCTGAGCTGTTTTGTCTAAAACAAAACGGTCTTGAATCGAGGCGGGTAACATATTTTTGACCTCTTCCCAATCATTAATGCCAGTTTTAGTGGTGCGAATAACTCTTAAAAGATCGCGGTAGATTTCAGAATTATTTAGTTGAATCCATTTAGGGCCAAAAGTGTCGGGATTTTCAGTTTTTATAAGTTGGATTAAGCGCCAAACATGAATGCTTAGATCTCTTTGCCGATGAACTTCCATGAGTTCTTTGGTTTGTCCGACTTGAAGTCCAACGCCTTGTTGATGTGCTAAAAGTCCTAAGATTTGAGCCCCAATATGAGATCGAGTTTGATCTACGACCTCCTGCATTTCTGGGCTTGGCTCGAGATTGGCCCCTAAGTGATCACAAAGTTCAAAAAGTTCTTGTGGAGTAGAGATCTCTGTAATTCCAGAATTTTCTAATACTCGTTTAAAACGGCTAGCTTCGATGATTAAATCATCACCATCGTGACGAGTTTCTCTGGCTAGGCGCTGGCGTTCATCCGTCACCAGCTGCATGATTATTTCTTGATTAATCATTCTTCGGTTCCTGGATTAGGAGTACGGTGCTTTTGGAGGACAGCCTCCATATCTTCTAAGAAAGAAGCTTTTTTTGCTTGAATTTTCTTTAGTTCATCTTCAAGTCCTTCTTGAAGTTCCCATTGGGCAAGCAACTCGTCTCTTTGCTTCTTTTTTCCAGTTAAGGATGTTTCTTGGTCATTTAGTTTTTGCTGTTGGGCGCTTACTCGTTCATTGGCGGAGCGAACTTTTTTGAGTTGATCTGCAAAATCTAATGATGGGTCATTAGCGAGAAGAGTAGTTTCAGCTTGCCTTTCCTCTAGCACTGCTTGGAGCCGAGTTCTGGTTGCCGTCATTCTTTGCTCTAAAATTTCAATTTGTCCATCGAGTTGCTGGTGTTTGTCAGCGGGATCTAGTTCTTCTAACGGAGTTAGTTTTCCTTCAACCTCGGCTATTTGTTGATTAAGTTGTTCTATGTATTCACCGGCCCCAACTATGGCTGGTTCTGCGCATTCGTGCATTAAATGTTCAGTAGCTATGAGACTGATTCTTATTAGATCTTCTACGTCGAGGCGTGTTTCAAGTGAGCGGCGTTCTTTAGAAATTTTTACTCTTGAATGTTCAAGTAGTCCTTCTAGTTCTCTTTTGAAAATCGTAATGCGCGCTAAAGAGAGAGTGCGACGCATTTTGAGTAAAGCAATTTTGGCTTGAATATGTTTTTTAGGAAGGTAAGCTCGGGTGTCACCCGGATTAGTGGAGTCTTCTAATAGTTTTTCAGCTTGGGCGATGAGTTTCACAATTTCAGCTTCTACTTCGGCAGGGAGGTGGCTTTCTTCAGTTTTTTCTTCTTCTTTTTCCATTGCGGCATAGATATCCGGGATAAGCCTAAAAATAGCACTATGTAAGGTAGAAGTTTGACGAACAGTTTCTTCATCGTGGTAAGCGGCATTAAAGGTTTTTACTAATTTTTTAATTCTGTCTTGGCCGGGGGAGGAGGATAAGTGTTTTTGGCAGGCCTCAGCCGTGGGTAAATCGTTTTGTGCTTTGAAATCCTGAATAACCGTAGTGATGTGTTCTACTTCGTCTGGGGTAAGTGGTGGTTCTCCTGCTAGCTCCAGTTGATCAATTTGATTTGATTTTTCTTGAATATCTTGTTTGGAGCGAACATTTGTGCCACCATGAAAAGAGCGATTAATTTCTCGAGTAACTCTTTTAAGGGGGCGAACCCCTTTGGCTTTCCATTTTGCCCAGCTAGCAATTAGGGCCGTAGTTTCTTGTTCAGTCCAAGGTGGGGTTTCGGTGGCAGGGCGTAATAGTCCGCCTATCCATGGGTGAGTCGGCTCTATTCCAAAATCATCAGGAGAGGTTAAATCAGTAAATTCAGTAAAAGTGTTAATAGTTTCTAAATCTTCGAGATATAGTGAATATAGTTCTTCTCCAACCCAGGGAAGAGGGAAATCATTTTCGTCGATTTCTTCTTGAATACTTTCGATTACGGCTTGTTTTACATTTTTAAAAGTAGCCCGCGGATTACTGGTAACTTCTTCGCGAATGGAATTTAAAATAGTTTCTTTAAGAATACTTAAAGATTGAATGATCAAAGTAACTTCTCGACTAGAGATTTTATCGGCATAGCCTAAATCAGAGTTCTTTTTGAGCTCTTGAATAAAATAAGGGATGTCTAAAATGTTAGAAAAACGATTGTTTAGAATTTCAATAAGATCATTTGGTTCTTCAATGTCGATATTTTTGAAATATTCTCGTAAAGTTTGGGATTCCTCTTCTTCTTTTCCTCCTCCTTCCCCCTCTTCTTTTGAGGGGGCGGGGAATTCAAAATCATCTGCTAAACGGGCTTGAAAAGCTCGTTGTTGATCTAAAATCGCGTTCCATTCTGGTGTGGCAATTGATTTTACATCGCCTTCGTGTTTTCTTAGTTCTTGGCCGACTAGGTTACAAATTTTTCTTTGAATAGCAGTGTCGATAATCCCAGCGTCTGTTAAGCGTTTAGTTACTATTCGTCGTAATTTGCGCTGGATGATCTTTATAGCTCTTGTTCTAACTCGGTCGCGTTGAGTGTCGTCAACGGGATAAAATTCAGCTCGGACTGCATCGCAACCTTCATCAATCCAAGCGAGTAAGGTTTCTTTGGGAAGCGAGGTTTGTTTAGGAGAAATTGGTCCCATATTCTTAGATATAAAATTAATTATGGGTTGGATGTTTTGTGAAAGGCTTATATTCTACTTAAGTATTTGAATATGTCAAGGGTTAAGGTGGCAAAATTGAATGAATTTGTGTAGTTTTTAATTATGAACAGAATATGTTTGCTTTTTGTGATGTTGGGAGTGTTTTGGCCGGGAGTGGTGTTGGCTGGCGAAGTTTTTCCGGATGTTTATGATACAGACCCATCTGTTGTGGCGCTTGAATATCTTGTGGATGAGGGTGTAGTAGAGGGCTATGGGGATGGTACTTTTCAACCGCTTAATCTAATAAATCGAGCTGAATTTACTAAAATGGTGTTGGAGGGAGTAGGGGGGGTGACTCCGGATGAGACGGTTTATAAAAAGTGTTTTACAGATGTGCAGGAAGATTGGTATGCCAAATATGTTTGTTATGCCGAGGAAGAGGGTTGGGTGCAGGGTTATAATGACGGTTATTTTCGTCCAGGGTCGTCAATTACGCGCACCGAGGCTATGAAAATTATTTTTGAGGCCCTAGAATGGGAGCTTAATGGCACGGTTTTGAATAGTTCTTATTATGATGTGGAGGCGGGGAGTTGGTATGAACCGTATGTGTTAATGGGGGAGGAGCGGGAATTATTAGATGAATTGGATATTTATCTCACGCCGCATGAGTTAATTAGTCGTAAACAAATGAGTGAACTTCTTTATCGAGCGATGAAGAGTGAAGCCGGGGAATCGTTTATAGTCTGGGAAATTGAAGATGGCGATGCCCTATCGTATGAGGAGGTGTTGGCTACTGGGATTGAGGCGGCGTATCCTGGTGATGCGGATTTTGCGCATCATTCTCAGAGTGGTTGGCCGTATGGTTGTTACGCTTTTTCCGTGAAAAATTTGGTGGAATGGAAGTATGGGGATGTGTTGAATATGTCTGAATTACAGGAAAGAATTGGATGGGATGGGGAGTTTATTTGGAATGTAGACGAATTTGAAGCGTTTGCTGAGGAATATAATATGGACGTGGTTTTTACTTATAATGGTTCGGCGGAGTTTTTCTTTAAGAAGCTGGCGCATGGCGAGCCGCTCGTGCTTTATATTCCTTATTATATAGGGGACACAAATGTTGGGCATCAAGTGGTTGCCTATTCTTTTGATGAGAATGGGGTTTGGATTGCGGACAGTGCCAATGGGACGCAAAGGCAAATTGGATTTGATGAAGTTTTTCTCGAAGGAATCCATACAACAACTAATTTAACAGATATAAGACAAGTGAAAGCAGGAGGGGCTAAGTTGTCTCAAATAGGGAGGTAACTTCTGGTTGACGCATCTAGGTAATATGCATGAACGGCATGATTCCCCTGGTTAGAGGAAGGGATTTTTGGTATAATACTTAGAAAACAAAAAACCCAAAAACAAATTTTTTTATGTCTAACTCGCCCCTTTTGACTCTTGCGCTCACTACTTTTGAAGATGAAAAGTTCAGGGCGTTAGATGATTTCCTTCATCAGATTAAATTTTCCGAAGAAAGCGTTCCTTTTAATGATGAAGCTCTAGAAGATTTAGAGCTTTCTTTTTTGGAGCATTGTGATGAGGTGTTATTAAAGATGGCGATTCGAGAGCTTTCCGCTAGTGAAGAGTTGGAAAACATGCACGATGAAGAATATCGAACTGGTTTAATGCGCCAATTAGAAGAGGTCCCAGTACTTCAAGGGGAACCCGGGTTAGCACCCCTTTCGTTAATTATAGAAGAAAGTTTGCTATTAATTGAGGACATGGAAGATGTAGGAGAGCGTTGGCTACTGGTCACGCTTTTTTCAAAAGAACGATTAAAAGCATTGTTTGATCTTTTACAGACTTATCAAGAAACCCCAAAAGACAAAACCATAATTGATTTGATTCAAGAAATTTTGGTGGATTGGATGGAGATGACGCCATTGTTTAGAGGCCTTGATAGAGATCTTTATCAGCAATGTTTACAGGAATTAGAGGGCAGCGAAGTCCTCTTTTTCTTGCATCGATTTTTACAAATCAACATGGAATATAGTGATTTTTTGCAGGATCAATACTTGCAGAAGCATCCCGAGTTATTAAAACGAATAGCGGTCCAACTTAAGAAAGAGGCTACCAAAAGCGCAAACCGCCAAATGTCTTAAGTATATTGGCCACCTCCTTTGTATTTTGCCAAGCCTTTATTTGGTGAAATTGCTTGACCTTAGGGGGGGATAATAATAATATTTTGCTTACCATATTTAGTGCATTCGGACCCACCGAGCTACTATATGTTGTGTTTTATGGCTTTTCCTAACCCTCCTTATTATGTCTTTAGAGGACCCTTCTGACTCTGAATTTTTGTGTGACCTTCGTGTTGGTGAAAACGGGCTTAAAATCGCGCGTCGTTTTACTAAAAAGGGCAAAAGTCCTTACGCTGATATTGAATTTGAAAAAAGAACTTCTAAAATTACCAATCCCGACGGGTCAGTGGTTTTTGAAATGAAGAACATCGAGATTCCAAAATCATGGACGCAAGTGGCCACGGATGTGATTGCCCAGAAATATTTTCGGAAGCAGGGAGTCCCGCAAAAAAAAGGATCGAAAATGGGGGCGGAATGGAGTGCTAAACAGGTTATGGATCGCTTGGCTGGGACTTGGCGACACTGGGGCGAAAAGCATAAATATTTTGATTCCAAAGAGGATGCCGATGCGTTTGAGGATGAAATGCGATATTTATTAATGACGCAGCGATCAGCACCAAACAGCCCACAGTGGTTTAATACCGGACTTAGCTGGGCTTATGGGATTACTGGTTCAGCACAAGGACATTATTATGTAGATGAAGAAACAAATAAATTGGCTCGTTCCAAAGATGCCTATACCAGGCCGCAGCCACATGCTTGTGGGCGTTGGGATACAAAGGTTACGACTGAACATGGAATTATGAATTTAGGAAGGATAGTAGAAGAGAATTTAACTGGGATTATGACTTTTGATGGTCAAAGATGGGTGAAAATTTTGGCAACCAAAGAAAATGGTGTTCGCAAACTTTATCGGATGAAACTTAAGAATGGCCAATATATTGATTTTACCGATGACCATCAGGTTTGGGCAGCCCCTAAGAGAAGAGGGAAATATCAATGGGTCCCATTGGGAGAGTGCTTAGGCAGTTATGTGCAAATGGTGTCTGTTCCGGTAAAGAAACCAGTGAAGGTGGCAGTCAAAGGGGTAGTAGCAGAAGCGGCTTTAGCTGGTTTTCATGTAGGCGATGGATATTGTGGGACTTATGGTAAATCAACTCATTTTGGTGTTTGTACGAATGATAAAGATGAATTTGCCGAAATTACAGGGTGGTTTGAAGATATTTTTGGACACTATACCGTGACCGAAAAGGCTCAAGTTGGCCCAGATTATAAAGTTGTTAGAAATGATGCCCATTCAGTTTTGATGTACGCTGAACGTTATGGTTTGGGCTTAGGAAGTCATGCTGTTCGTGTTCATGATACGATTTTTGCGGCACCGGAAGCAGTGCAAAGGGCTTTTTTACGAGGATTATTCCAGGCCGATGGCTGTGTGAGAATTCGTCGTCGTAATGGTCATGTTAATGGGGATATTTGTTTGACTACAATTTCAGAAGGATTAGCTCACGATGTGCAAACATTGTTGTTAAATTTGGGTGTTTATTCTCGCGTAAGTGTTTGTCGAGATAGTCGTCCTGACCGAGCATTGCAGTATCATGTAGAGATTGCGTATGAGTCTGAGAGAAGAAAATTTGAAGAATTGATTGGGTTTATTTCTCGATCGAAGTTGAATAAATTACGTGAATTAAATTCTGAGGCTGCTGGAAAAGTAAAACCACAAGTAGCCGAAGAGAAGGTTATTTCAATTGAATATATTGGAGAGGAAGTAGTTTATGATATTCAGACTGAAAGTGGAAAATTTTTGGCGAATGGAGTGTTGGTTCATAATTGTTTTATCCAATCTATTTCTGATGATTTGGTGGGTGAAGGGGGGATTTTTGATGGAGTAACGCGGGAAGCGAGATTATTTAAATATGGTTCTGGAACAGGTTCGAATTTTTCTGAATTGCGTGGTTGTAACGAAAAATTAGGTGGCGGCGGGCAATCTTCGGGATTAATGAGTTTTTTGGCAATTTTTGATCGGGCTGCTGGGGCTATTAAGTCAGGTGGGACAACGCGACGAGCCGCTAAAATGGTTTGTGTGGACATGGATCATCCCGAGATTGAAGATTTTATAAGTTGGAAAGTTATTGAGGAGCAAAAAGTATCAGCCTTGGTGGCTGGTTCGCATATTTGTTATGAAAATTTGAAGGCGATTGTGGAATCTGTGCATGCCAAAGGTTCTGATCCTGAAAAGAATCCTAATCTCAAAAATTTGATAATTAAGGCCAGCAAAGCGCATGTGCCATTGAATACAATTAAGCGGGTGATTATGCGAACTGAGGATGGAATGACACCAAAAGCGTTTAGTTTTCGAACTTATGATACGGATTTTCGGTCCGAGGCTTATGCGACCGTGGGTGGGCAAAATTCAAATAATTCAGTGCGAGTGACGAATGAGTTTTTGGAAGCAGTTGAAAAAGATGCAGACTGGGATTTGATAAATCGAACGGATAATAAGGTTTATAAAACAGTAAAAGCGCGTGATTTGTGGGATCAGATTGCTGAGGCAACTTGGCTTTGTGCTGATCCGGGAATCCAGTTTGATAGTACGATTAACGAATGGCACACTTGTCCGAAGGATGGACGGATTAATGCTAGTAATCCCTGCAGTGAATATATGTTTTTAGATGATACTGCTTGTAATTTGGCATCACTTAATTTGGTGAAATTTTATGATGAGAAAAAACAGGAATTTTTGATTGATGATTTTAGGCATGCTTGTCATTTGTGGACCATTGTTTTGGAGATTTCCGTGTTGATGGCGCAATTTCCATCAGAATCGATTGCTCAATTAAGTTATGACTATCGAACGCTTGGTTTGGGTTATGCCAATATTGGAACTCTTTTGATGCGACAGGGAATCCCTTATGACAGTGAAGAGGGGGTGGCGATTGCTGGGGCAATTACAGCGTTGATGTGCGGAGAGGCTTACGCAACTTCAGCTGAAATGGCAAAAGTCAGAGGATCTTTCCCAAAATATGACGGAAATCAGAAAGATATGTTACGCGTGATCAAAAATCATCGGCGAGCAGTTTACAATGCTTCAATAAATAAATATGAAAAATTAACAGTTAAGCCAATGGGAGTTGATGATAGTTTGTGTCCAAAGGATTTATTGGCGGCGGCCCGTGATTCTTGGGACCGAGCTTTGGTGTGGGGTGAAGAGCATGGTTATCGTAATGCTCAAGTTACGGTGATTGCCCCAACTGGAACAATTGGTTTGGTAATGGACTGTGATACTACTGGAATTGAGCCAGATTTTGCTTTGGTAAAGTTCAAAAAATTAGTGGGTGGTGGTTATTTTAAGATTGCTAATCAGTCGATTCGTCCGGCTTTGGAGCGGATTGGTTATAAAAAGAATGAAATTGACGATATTATTTATTATGTAAAAGGTCATGGAACGCTTACCGGATCACCAACTATTACGCACGATGAACTTCGTGAAAAAGGATTTAAAGATAAACAAATTATTGCCATTGAGGGGCAACTTGAATCTGTTTTTGAACTTAAGTTTGCGTTTAATAAGTGGGCGCTAGGAGAAGATTTTTGTGAAGAAATTTTGAAGATGACCAAGGAGCAAATGGAAGATCCGAATTTCGCAATTTTAAAGCACCTTGGATTTACAAAAGAGGAGATTGAAAAGGCGAATACTTATGTTTGTGGGACGATGACGGTCGAAGGGGCCCCACATTTAAAAGATGAACATTTGCCAGTATTTGATTGTGCGAATCGTTGTGGGAAAATTGGTAAAAGATTTATCCGGTCTGAAGGACATATTCGAATGATGGCTGCGGCTCAACCGTTTATTAGTGGCGCGATTTCTAAGACTATTAATTTGCCAGAGGAAGCAGTTATTGATGACGTAAAAAGTGCTTATATGGAAAGTTGGAAACACATGTTAAAAGCCAATGCTCTTTATCGTGATGGTTCTAAATTAAGTCAGCCCCTTTCCACTTCTTCTATGCCGACGAATATGGCGAGTTTGTTTGATTTTACAGATAAGGAAATGGAAGCTTCGACTGAAGGAATGCAACAAGTAATTGAAAAAGTTATTCAAAAACCGTTCCGACGTAAGTTGCCGAATGAACGACATAGCTTAACTCATAAATTTAGTATTCAGGGGCATGAAGGATATTTAACAGTTGGTTTGTATGAAGATGGTTTGCCAGGTGAAATTTTTATTAAAATGAGTAAAGAAGGCAGCACGCTTTCGGGGATTATGGATGCTTTTGCGCTTTCGGTTTCGTTGAATTTGCAATATGGGGTGCCGCTGGAGGTTTTGGTTACTAAATTCACTCATTCGCGATTTGAGCCAGCTGGAATGACTGAGAATTCGGAAATTCCAATGGTAAAGTCGATTATGGATTATTTGGGGCGGTGGTTAGCGCTTAAGTTTTTGCCGCGTGATGTGGCTAAAAAATATCACAATAGTGATTTAGTGGATCGGGCTTATGCGCAGGGAACTTTAGCTGACCGGCATCATCCTCATCTTCAGTCTAGTTTCGAGGAATTAGTGGATTCTATTCATGAAACTCCACGTGAACAAGGAACGGTAAAGACCAAAAAGGTAAAAAAAGTGAAAGAAAAAGTAGTGACTGTTTCGGGAAAGGAACAGTTAGAAATGATGCAAAATAATTTATCTCTTCGTTTAAATAACGAAGATGCTCCGTTGTGTACAACTTGTGGAGCAGTGATGACGCGAAATGGCACTTGTTATAAATGCTTAGGATGCGGAGAAACAAGTGGGTGTTCGTAAGAAGAGAGGATTGTTTACGTTACAGTACCGATAGTCGGCCTCTCCAGCGGAGGCCGCTATCTATATCCTCGCGCGGCTGCTTTTGCTGCGCAAAAGACCAAGCCAGCCGCGCTCCGGAAATTACTGTAACGCAAAATCCCCTCTTCTTAGTATTTGAGAAAGGGTTTGGATGACAGCACGAGATTTAAAATGTCAGCAATTTCGAAGAGGTGGGACACGTGGGGCAGAGGCTAGGAGCGTTGAAGATTAGCCTGAGCCGCGTGTCCCACCATTTCGAGTAAGGGTGGGCCAACAGAAAGGAGGAGCCGGGAGAGCGTTCACCCAAACGCTCAACAAGCTCAACTTCCTTCTGCTGGTGGGACTTTTATGGAGTGGGCCGGCAGGGACTCCAAGGTCGCCCATACGTGGCTATTGCGGGAGAGGGGTCCGCGCCGCGTACCCGTTAAATGAAAACTGGGGTGGGTCGACCAGGACCAGGAGGAGGCTCGTCCTCTTGGCCTTGATCGAGAACGTCAAATGCTGGCAGGCGACTGACGTTCGTGTGGGCCTTCCGAAGAAGCCACACCCCAGAACCTAGTGAGTTGCAGCCATGCGTCTCACGAGGTTCACTCCAAGTTTTGGGCCATGAGGATTGCTCTCGGGGGAAAAAGCATTGTCAACAAAAGGTCCCAGCGCAAGGAGATGCAGGAAAAGCGGGGAGGTTAAGGTTGCTTTGAGGAGACGCTATCTTGGCCTTAACCTCCCCTTGAAATTGATTGCTGAAGTTGCAGCTAGAATTTGGTGCTTAAATAGTGAGGAGAATTTTAAGCAACTAATCCTAGCTACAAACGGATGGATTGTTAATCTCGTGCTGTCAAAGAACATCTGCCTTTTGACGAGAATGGATCACCCTTTTTTGAAAGGGGATACAGTCTACTGTCTGGGGCAGGTTGGTTTGTTTCTTAAGCCAAAAATGACCTAAGGATCAAGAATATAGGGTGTTTAGGGAGCAAGGTCAATAGTTTTAGACAACACGAGACAAAAATCCACGCAAGGATCCTGACCAGGTTCTGGGTGGTCGGGGGTCAGGATCCTGCGCGGATGTATTTAAAGGGCCGACAGGAAGAGGGGCTCGGGAAGGAAGCGTGGAAGGCTCCCCAGGGGCACGCGTTGGCCCTTCTCTGTCGGGGGCGTCGGGAACCAGTCCCGACTACAAACCCTACTCGCACCGGCCTCAGTGCGAGTACCCATTATTGGTAACGACTAGGGAAGGGTGGAGTCATCGCAAACGTACTCCACCAATCCCCAGAGAGGCCAGTCGGCTCATTCCGGCTGGTGATCTCTAGCACCCGACTAGATCCAGGGAGGACACAGTTGCGCCGGGTGGCGAAACAGTCGGGGCTTCGTTTGATTTCGCGAGTTGCTCGTCGGTCCAGGAAAGGAGGGGCAAACTCGCTCGTCAAATTCCGGGGGCTCCCCGGGGATGGAGGTTCATTCGCACTCGGGTTTCGAGTGAGAGTTAAGACCATCCCAGGGGAGACCCACATGTTCGGGCTCGAAAAAAGGGGCGTTTTTTAGCGTGGTCGCGCAACGCACGCTGTTTGCGCCGCACATTTTTCGAGGAGGAGACTGTATTGGTGCCGCCAGGCCCAGTCATCCTCATGCAGGATTGGGTGTGCCGCGCAGCGTCGCGGCGTCCTGCATCCCTTTGTAGGGTGGCTCGAAGGAGTGGCATGCGGCATAAAAAGCGCGCCCATGCCCTATCCTCCTTCGAGGGAACTTGCGTCCCATGTCGTGTCTCTCTAACGGGCTTATCTGGCCCCACGGCGGAGAGAGATGTAACATCCGAAATTGGCGGGGTGGGGTTCATCACTGGCAACACTATGTTGCCGGCCGGGGAGGCCTCGCACGAACCCCACCCCATATATTTATTACCGCTAGACAAGTAGCGTCTAGAGGGGTGGATGTATGTTCTAGACGCCACGTCTCTAGCGGCAGTTTTTTAAATTGATTCATCTCGTGCTGTCAAAGAACGGGATCTACTCCCGGTTGATGAGACTTTTAGCACCGGCCTGAAATTAATAAGGCAGTACAAGCTACGAATCTGTTGGGGTAGATATCTGAAAAAATCAGATAAACGGAATATATCTGGGTTTAAGGGTGGTTGTCAAGAGTTGTTTTTGTGTTTTGACAAACCCGAAAAACCTCATGTAAATGAGATAAAGATGGACACAGTAGGTGAGAAATCTGATGAGCCGAAGGGGCCCGGGGGGGGGGGG
>CAYYQE010000010.1:0-25980 GCA_964473745.1 uncultured Candidatus Peribacteria bacterium | reverse complement strand
CGCGTCAGACGCGCCCCGGGCCCGGCCCTGTCGTGTGACGTGGGGCATTGCACCCTAGTTGGCGGGTTGATGGTGGCCGGTTTTGAAGTTCGGCGCGAAGTGACTAGCCCGTGGCGGCCATCTTGGCGGGCCGCATGAACGGCTTGCGCTGCTTGGGCAGGAGCTCGCAGGTCCCCTCGATCACCATCTCCGGGCTGCTCGGGTCGACCGTATGCACCGTCATCTGGAGGCGCTGACCCAGGGTGACGGTGGGTCGCTCTTCCGTGAGCACCTGAATCACGAGCGGGTTGGGCACCAGGACGAGCTTTGGCTTCTTGGTGGCGACCGTGAGGACGCCGGGGATTCGGGGCTGGTCAAGCGGGGGGGTGAGCTTCAGCTGGAAAGTTCTCTGCACTGCTTCGATCCTCCGTGGACGACTCTACTTTCATTGAGTCGCCTGGCGTGTGGGTCGGGGTTTTTCTGTTAGTTAACCCCGATGTGGATTCCTGATTCGCGGCCCCCTCGGCTGCGGTCAGGAGGAAAAGATCAAGAAATCCCTTCCTTCTGACCACAGCGTTTGGCTCTAAAATTTTTCACCTACTGTGTTGTCAATTCCTGCCTGCTGGGGAGTTTTTCGCCTTACTTTTACCATAATGGCTAAGCAAGAGAATTTTCCACCGTAAGGACAGACCTGAACAAATTTCAGGGCTCGAGATATTTAATGATAAATTTCCCGGGCTCCAAAATCTGACACACTTGTTCGGTCACAAGATTTTATTCTACTTCAATTTTTTAAAATGTCAACCCCACAAAAGAACCAGATTTATTTTAAGGATTTTTTTGTTAAGTGCAAGCACAAAACACGACGCTTTTGCTCTTTCGAAAAGTCGTAAATCTTGGAGTAGGGCTGATTTTGTGGTAAAAAAGTTACCTATATTTAATTTTAAATTATGCCTATTTCAGAAACTTTTGGTTTAGATCAGATTGAGTGTGGTGCGGAATATGTGAGTAAACGGGCGGAAGACCATGGCTTGAATCCGGAGCTGGTTAATGAGCTTTTGCGGATTGGTTCCGTTTTAGGTGGTTTTACAGCGCAGCACATGAATGGCGAGAAAGTTGGTGACCCCAGTGGGCCGGTGGCAATAGCTTTAAATGAATTGTTTCAAGAGATGGGCCTGCCCGAGATGACGGAAAAAGTTCCGGGGCACGCTAATCGGCTTTTGATCGGGCCGTTGGATGGAGATTCTTCGGGGAATTTAGTAATGGCGGAGGATGGTTGTGAGCATCCTTTTCAGGGTGTTAGTACAGCGCGGGCCACTATCCCGGTCCGGATTGCCCAATTGTTTGGGACTGAGTCTTGGTATGGATCAAATGCGGCTGGAATTATTACTCCCGGGACACTTGATGAAGGCGATATTATGGCGGCTTTTGATGATTTGGGACAAAATGATAGTCCTTTGATTGGTCCGCATGATCCGGCTTTGGGTTTGCGTTTTCCGTATATGTCAGATGTTTATCCGCAGGAAACAATGGAGCTTTTTAGAAAAGTGGCAGAGCGTTTGGGTATTGAACTAAAAGAAGGTGTTTATGCCCGAATGATGGGGCCGACTTATGAAAGACGCGCCCAGGTTTATGCTCTGCGTGATTTATTAGAAAGAATTTGGGCGCAAGCCGCTAAACAACCAGGGGAATGGGCTTATAAAAATGAGCCAACCGGAACGGTTGGAATGTCATCTGTTTATGAGTCAGAAACAGCCATGGATGCTAGTTTGTCTCCGAATAGAGCTTTTCATAAGCACCGCGGCTTATTGTCTTTAGCCACTAATTACTCCTCGGCCCTTGGTCCGAGGGGTTTTGTTGTTCCATCAAATCACGACGAGGTTACCCGCGCGGCCGAAGCAGCCGAAGAGCGCATGGGTGGTTTTGTGAAAGAAGTGATTTTGGAAGGGAGGCAATAAAAAAATGCCCCCGGCTTAATTTTTGTCACGCCTAGTGTCAATTTCTCCACCTTTTTTCTTGTGATAATACGGGTCTCGGACAGTGTCGTCTGGTTGCCAAATGGTTTCATTACCAGTGCCTCGGGGGCCTCCTCCTTTCCCGAAGAATTTATCCCAGTAGGCTTTATCTTTGACTCTTCCTTCATCTCCACCAGCAGCAGCTTGGCGCATTCTTTGTTGTACTTGTTCTCGAGGAGCCGCAACTTCCGCTGCATCCGTAACTGAATGTCCTTCGATTCCACCTTGTCCAATTTTTCGTTGGTAGGCGACTTCAATTTCTTCATACATTTCAACTAATTTTTCTTTAGTACCCTCTGTATCGCCTCCGCGAGCTAGGACCATGGCGTCGCCTAAAATTGTGTGAGTTTGACTACCTGGACGACGTAGTTGATTAGCGGCAATTTGTTCAAATGTTTCGAGTTGAGCTGCGTCAGTGACGTTTTCTCCAAACATCTCTGAGAGTACCTCTAATGCAAAAGGATTAACTTCATCTCTTAGGGCGCGATTGCGGTCTCGCTCTTCTGAAGATGAGGTTTCTTTTTGTCTAGTAGGTAGGTTAGTGCTGAAATCTTCTATAGATTGAGCATCTTCTGTTCCGAGATATTCTTCTTCTGATAGATCCATGGCCGCTTCGATAGTTTCGGCTCCATGTTGTAGTAAATCGTCAGAGAATCGATCTGGGTTGGAATTTGTTTCAGGAGACATAATTTAGATGGTTATTTTTTAAGGTTTAATAATATCACATTTACCTAAATAAGTCAAGGGTTTGTAAGGTGGTTGATAAGGAGTGGCCTCTTGACAAGCTTTGATTAGGCTGTTATAAGTTGTTGCTGAGTTTTTTAAATTATTTAAATGAGTGATTTTGCTACAGATCTTGGTGCGGATTTTGCAGAGGGTTTAATTGAATACGCTGATCAAGATGAAGTTGAGGCCTATATTTCTGATGAGGCTGGCGCTACGACTCATCGTCTGGGGGAGGGCGCTGGGGTAGAAAGGAAACTTTTTGGACGTGGTGGTTTTGATGATCCGCAAACTAAATTTGGGAAAGCCTTAGCGTTGTTCGAAGGAAATGGAGTTGATCCTCGTGATTTAGATCCGTTTGCAGAAATTGTGGAGAATTTACGGAGTTATTTAGGATTAGATGTTGAGTATCAGGCGGTTTATAGAGACGCAAAACCGAGGATATATAGTCCAGAACGAGATCATGGTCTTAGAAAAATTCAGATTACGAGTTTGATTGTTGTTCATCGGGGAAATTTACGAGAACTTTTAGTTGATTATTTGGAGATTGGAGTATCTCCCGAAGAGCAAGAAGAAGCTGCTTCGCACGTAGCTCGACAGGAAAATCTTGATCATGCCATCACCAGCGCAATAGAAGGTGAGGGTTCCCGAACAGTAATTCCGTTTGAGCGATTTCGTCCCCGCTAATATATCCTTGATGTGATCGGCCCTCGTCGATTGCTTTTTGAGTAAGAATTTGAAGATGCGTGTGGGTGAACCAGCCTCCACTGTCATGCCCGTGTCCAATGGAGGCGAATGGTTCACCGGCGGGGAGTGTTTCGCCAGCGCGAATTTGATGTTCGCTATTTAAATGTCCGTAAAAGGAGTAAAAAGGTCCCTCGTGTTGCAGAATTACGTAACCTCCGTAATTGCCGTGACCTTCTTCTTTCCCAACCTCGTAAACCGTGGCGTCTAAGGGCGCATAAAGAGTGAAATCAGGCGGCACCATAATATCTAATCCCAGGTGATAAATGCGATTTTCAGCGATCATTTGGGGATAGTCGCGCAGAATGTTGGCGCGTTCTTCTAAATAACGGCCAATTCCCCACGAATAATTGTTTTCTTCTAATTCTTCAAAAATCATTTGTTGAAAGTTGTCGAAATTAGAAGGGTCCATTTCGAGAGTGCGGGGATTATTTGAAGAAAGATCAAAAATATAGGGTTCGCCTTCAAGTTGGTCTCCAAAAAGTGGGAAAATTTCGGTGTGGCGATTAAGCAGTGCGTAAGGATAAATCATGGGTTGAACGGGTTAAATGCTGACCATCTCCAGGGCGAAAAGTTGTGTATAGACGATCGTAGTAATGACCTAGGCCTTCTAAGGCGACCAGAACTTTTGTTAAATAATTGCGATGACGGAGTTCTTGTGGTTCGTCAGTGGCCAAAACTGGGGTTGGTTTGAGGCGGGCAATAGCGGGGCCAGTATCAATGCCCTCATCAATAAAGTGGAAGGTTGAACCAGTGTGTACTTCGCGCTCTTGGGCTGCAGCAATGGCATCGGCGGTTGGAGTATCACCGCGGAAACAGTCGGGGTCGGTGCGGTCAGTAATAGCGGGATGGATGTTTAGGAGTCGACCACGAAGATCATATGGTTCGGCCAGAAGGTCGCCTAAAATAACCATTAAATGATCAGAAAGTAGGACATCAGCGTCCATTTGTTCAATAGCAACTTGGTGGATTTGTTGCTCAAAGTTGGATTTTTCGGTGGCTCGTTCGTCGCGCATTCGGAGCGGAAGGCGCCGAAATTCAGAAGGAATATGGGCGGTGTTACTGGTGAATAATTCGTCATTTGAGGTGCGCAGGTTTTGGGGAAAAATCCAGTCTGGAGCGTGCGGATCCATAGGGAAAGGTTGGCCGCGGCTGGGATGTAGGTCGTGAGGGGCATCATCAAAAATTAATCCTGTTACGCGGAAGCGATGGCGGAGTTCATCTCCGATTTGGAGAATGCGACGCTCTATGGCATCAAAATAGTCAGGGCCAATGATTTCTCGGTTGAGAAGGCCGACGCCTTGGATCCAATTGTGCAACCTTTGACGATCACCATTAAGAGCATGAATTAACGCCTCGGGGATGCCCATCATATAAACGTCTTCACCACGCAGGTTGAGCTGTTGACCATTACGGTCTTCGCGGTGAATATCGCGAAGGGAAGTTAGAATTGCAATGTTTAAAGGAGGGTTATTGCGCGGTCTAGGTAGGGAGGCGCGCGGAGCAAAAGTTTGAAGTTGTCTTTGGGGAGCCATTTTAAGTTGGGTTAATTTATGTAGAGTGAGCATTCGTTCCGCCGAAAATTAATTGCTGAGCTTCAAATTCGTCGTATTCATCACAAATCACAAAATAGCCGGCAGTCACAAAAGCGTTTTCTAATTCTCTTAGTCTTTCTACGGGGATAGTTGTAATTCCCTCAATGCGATTTGGTTTGTAGGGATGTAATCTGATTACAAAAAGATCTGGTGGTAGCTCGGCGATAATATCAGAAGGATCGCAGTGAGAGTCTGAAGTTAGGGTGAAGGTAAGAGTAATGCAACGTCCGTCGGGATGGAGTCTTTGTGCCTCTTCACCCAAAGCTCTTAAATCTTGGAATGAAAATAAAGGGATGCGACTGGCGTTTTGTCTGATTTCTGGATCAGTAGAAAATAAAGAAACTTGTAATTTAAGACGTGGTTCATAGTGTTCGCTAGCGTTTAAGATTGATACTAGATTGCGCCGAGAGAGATTGGTGTCTGGGAGAGTGGTAGAAATTTTAACCGGGCTTTGTTGATGTAAGGTAACCCTTCTTAATATTTCTAAACATTCTGGGTTAAGTAGGATTTCACCACCATCACTAAAATTTATTTGTGAATTTTCTGGTAAATTAACCCCTCTTTGTTGAGCCTCTTCTTCAAGTATTTCCATTTGCTCTACGACTTCGTCCGCCCCTAAATTGCAAACAAAGTCTCCACACCCGCAGAAGCTACAATCAACAGTACAGCCGAGTTGCGGTGATAATTCGTAAAGATAATTGTGGCCTTCGCTATCTTTTGGGTATAAGCAGCAGGTGACAGAATGGTCAGCTGGGCTAGTGGTTTTTTTAGGTTGCAAGAAGGCGGCAACTGAGCGAGCTCCTTGTTTGGTGCATTGCCAGTCTTTAACTTCTAAAATGTTAAAGTGGGGAGATTCTCTTTGGTCCAAATTGTGAATTGAATTGAGGTTCATTTTGTGGGGTGTTTAATTTGCTAAAATCTAGTTTTTATATACTTGTTTAGGTGTGGACTTGTCCAAGAAATAGAAAAAACTTTAAAAATTTAACAAAAAATGTTATATTTATAACATGATCGCTTTAAGCCAAGTTATTCAGACCCTTATTAATCGCAATCCATTACTTCGGTTTGGGATGCATCATGGGCTTTTGAATCTTTCGCGCACTGCGGAGTTTCTTCATCCCATGATTGAACTTCGCGCCAAAAAAGAGGTTTCGCGCGGATCTATTATGATGCAACTTTCGCGTTTACAAAAAAATCTTCAAAAAATCACTCCCGAGGAGTCTAAATTTCGTTCTGACAATCTAACGCTTCACGCTAGTTTAGGGGTAATAACTTATGATCGGACACCAGCTATCACGGTGGCTATAAATAAAATTTTGGCTCAGGATATCGGGAAAGATCATTTTTTGACCCTGAATCGTGGGGCGCAGGAGCTAACTTTGATTGTGGACAATGAGCTTTCGGAGCAAATTCAGGAAAAAATTCGTACTAAACCTAAAAATGTAACTGCTCCGGTGGCCGCTATTAGTATTTATTTTGACGAAAAATATGCGGAAATTCCGGGGTTTCTTTATTATGTAATTCAACAGATTACGTTACAGGGGATTAATATTGTGGAGGCGACTTCTACTTACACCGAGTTAATAGTGTTTGTGGCCCAAAAAGATGCACGACTGGCGTTTGATACACTTTATTTACTGGTTGACGAAAGTTGAATAATGTGATTTAATTTTGGGCCTTAATTTTGCCTTATGCAACAGTGGCCCAATGAATTAGCTTTAGCGCGACATGTGCAATCTGAGTATAACGTATTTAACCCTAAAGAAATTCCGGGTTATGTTGAGTTTGCGGAGCTTTTTGATAGAGAGTTTGAGCGTTTGAATAAGGATAATTTTAAAGATTTTCCAAGTCCTGAGTTAGGACGGATGGCGGAGAAGCTAGTCCCTCATGTGATGTCGGATGTGACGGATTATGATACTGAGATAACCGAGGCTGGTTACAAGCATGCCGTGGCGATTGGAGCGGAATTACCGGGAGTAATTCAAGAGCCAGATATAGTTTATGTTTCACCTTATAAACGAACACGCCGAACGCACCAGGGTTTTATAGAAGGTTGGCCAGAGCTTGGTAATATTCAAACAGTTTTTGATCATCGTTTGCGCGAGCAGGAGCATGGAATGCGTGGAATGTTTCGTGATTATCGAGTTTATTGTGTTTTGAATCCGGAATACGCGTTGCTTTATAAACACCAAACACAGTTTGAATTTAGAAATGAGGCGGGGGAAAGTCCGTTAGATTTGACTGCTAATAGAATAAGGAGCTTTTTGGGGAGTGTGGTTCGTAAACATGGTGGTACGCCGCGCGTTTTAGAGGATCATTTAGTGGAGTTTATGGAGCGTCATGGTTGGAATACACGACTTAAAATTGCCAAGACACTTGGCTTGGAGGCGGTTAATCAACCCGAGAATGTGTTATGTATTGAGCATCACTTGGGGATTTTGGCGAAAAGAATGATTTTGGAAAGATGGGATCGAGAGCGATATTTGGAAGAAAATTTACCAGAAAATCGTCCAACTAACGGAAGTCTTACAATTTATCGTGGTCAACCTGGTCAGCGAGCTGGCCGAATTATTGCTGACCCTAACGAAATAAATATGGTCTTGGCGCAAATGCCAGAGGCCGCTTAATCTACCCTTTAATTTTTTTATTATGCCTGGATTACCAGAATGGATCGAAGCACAACAAGCTGATGGTCGAACAGTAGAGACATTACGTACTTATGGCGAGGGCTCTGGACATGAGATGGCGTTAGCCGCTTCAACCGGGCCAGACGATAGTGAATTAGCTTGTTTAGTTCGTGGAGATACCGTTTTAACGGTGCCTATTTTTGAGCATGATGGAAAACTTCATACTTTGGTTTCGGAGCAATATAGAGTTGGATCATCTGGAGAGTTGGTGGAGTTTCCGGCGGTAATGGCTGAGAAAGGTAAAACTGCTTTGCAAGTTGCTCAACAAGCTTTGCTTCAAAAAACAACTTTGGATCCAGATTGGATTCGTGATGTGCAAGTTTTTGATATTGGTGATCAGAATTTTAATTCTCCGGGGGGAAGCACCGAACAAACTCAGATTGCTTTGGCTAAGGTTCGGTTGCCTATGGGAACAGATATTGAAGCTTTGCATGATCAAGTGGCTGGACTCGGGATTTTGAATGATGATATTCGAACTGAAGTTAGAGAATTTAACAGTGAGTTATTACAAACTTTAGGGAGTCTTCCTTCAAAATTAGCTTTTCAATTGGCCGAGGTAGAGTTGCAAAAAGATCAAGAACGAGATCTTCATATTATTCCGGTGCGTAGTGAGTATCAGAGTATGTCGTTGGTGGTGCCGGGAGGTTGTCCGAATAAGTGTGAGTTTTGTGTTTCGGATATGCATCGTAAAAACTTGAAGGCGGTGTTTAAAGATGAGGTTAAGAGAAGGGAGGTCGAGAGAGCTTATCGGGAAAGAATGGAATGGGTGCGTGATAAGGATGTGGATACAATTGTTTTGACCGGCGATGGTGAGCCTCTTTCGAATAAATTGTTTTTGGAGTTTTTTAATCAAATTAATCAGTCTTTGCCTAGTCCTTTTAAAAAGATCGAAATTCAATCGTCGGGAGTCGGTTTAACAGATGAAAAATTAGCTTTACTTAAGCGAATTGGGGTGAAAACTTTTGCGCTTTCAATTTCAAGTTTAGATAGTGATGAAAATACCGCGATTAATAGAACTCCCGAAAAGGTGAAAATTGATGTTCAAGATACAATTGATCGCTTAAAAGAGGCGGGCATTAATGTGCGTCTTTGTGTGAATTTGAATGATTCTTGCCATAAGTTTTTTGATGAAGGGGTGGATGCGTTTATGAAACGGATTAAGGGCATGGGAGTTGATCAGCTTACTTTTCGTCGTTTGTATACGAGCGGTGATAACACGCCGCAGGATCAATGGATTGAAAATCATCTTTTTGATGAGGATTTGATGGAGCAAATTAATCGATATATTCAACAATATGGTCGGCCGGTTTGTAGGCTGCCTTTTGGAGCGATTGTTTATAGTGTGCAAGGACGAATTTCTACGATTGTGGATGATGATTGTATGAATTCAAAAGGTTTACAAGATACCCAGAAGTTTACAATTCTTCATAAAGACGGGAAGCTCTACAGTTTGTGGGATGACTTAGGAA
Organism: uncultured Candidatus Peribacteria bacterium; assembly: GCA_964473745.1. Classification (GTDB taxonomy): domain Bacteria; phylum Patescibacteriota; class Gracilibacteria; order UBA1369; family UBA12473; genus JABJMC01. The sequence goes on along the minus strand of CAYYQE010000010.1, from coordinate 16,768 downwards.
GTTTAATTTTCTAACCCACGGCCTCTTCTTCCATAATTTGAACAGGCGTGTCTGGATATTCGTCGCCTAGGAATTCTTCGACAAGGGGCACTACAATATAGTCGGTGTAGTTGTCTTCGTGATATTCAGTGACCGGGAAAATTAAGGCTGGGACCAGTCGTTCTAAATATTCGTCGCCGTCATAGTCATAGATTTTGGTAAGACCTTCAAATGGAGTGCCGAGGTCAAGTTCAACGACATTGTCAGCGTAAAGGTCGATATAACCATTGTAGCCACCTTGTTCAGCGGTTTCGATGACAAGAGTTTCGTCGGTGATAGGATCGTAATAAGAGGCTTGATAGTTTTGTGGTGAAAGCCCCCAAAGGCTGTCGACGCGTTCATCGTCGATCGAGATGGTAATGGTAATTCCTTCTGGTGAGCCCCAGGATCCGTATAGAGTGAGGCCATTTTGTTCAATAGGATAAATAACCGTCATATAAGATTGAACATAACCATCGTAGACTTCTTGACCATCTACAAGTGGGTCGCCGAAATCACTTAAGTCTAAATTGTGTTTTTGAATGAAATCTTCAGCAATTTGGAGGGCTTCGGTGGTGGACATTGTTTTCCCTGAACTGGAATAATCCCATTCTCTTTCCCAGGAGTTGGCGTCCCAGTAGGAAAGGCTGATCATGCTATTGGCATAATCAAAATTCACAGAATATCCAACATCGTCTTCGGGCTCGATGGTTAAGTAAGACATTTTGAATTCTTCGAAAGCTCCTAAATCGATAAGCCCCAGGTCTAGGTCGTCCAGCCAGTTATTTACTTGGGTGGCGGTGTTGTCGAAAATTTTGTGAGTGAAAATTTCAACGGGATTTTCGTCTAGTTCAATAGTGTCACCTTGGTAGGCATAGGTGAAAGTGGTGTAAGAATAATCGCCGGGATAAATCATGGCCGCGTAGTCCTCGTCTTCTTCGATTGCGTCGGAAGTAGCCCGCATCCCGCCTCCGCCTTTGCCTTCATAGTTGAGGGGCTCTTCTCCCATGGTATCAACGTTGCCGCTGAAATTTACAAGAAAGGCCGGAACAATAATGATTGCGGTTAGGGCTGCTCCGCCAAAAGCATAGGCCCACTTGGGAAAGCTAAAGCGTCCCGGGTTTTGTTGAACTGCTTCGATTTGTTCCCAAACCTCTTCGTGGAGTTTGGCTTTGAATTGTTTGTCGATGGCAACGTTGGGGCGAGCAGCGATTAATTCTTTAAGGATGGGTTTTAAAACTTTTTCGTGCTCTTTTAAGGAGGGGTCAGCGCTGTAAAGTTCGGTGATTAGGTGGTTTATGTTTGGTTTCATGATGATTTAGGTTAGGGGGATTAGAAAGGTGAGTAGGAAAGTTGTTAGGTTGATATGGGTTTGTAGTTTTTGAACGGCTCGGCTGAAAATTACTTTGCAATTGGCTTCGGATTTTCCGACAATTTCGGCAATTTCTTGGTAGGGTAGGTCGTCCCAAACGCGCATAATTACAATGTCGCGCTGGGTTTCGTTTAAGTTTTTGAGGGCTTCTTGAAGTTCTTCTAAGTTTAATTGGTTTTGGACTTTTTCAGGGACGTTTTCGTCAGTGGATAAGCTAATTATGTCCTCGATATTTAGGGTTTTTTTATTAGTGCGGTAATGGTCAATAAGAGTGTTTTTGGCAATGCGATAAATCCAGCTATTAAAGGTGCCTTTGGCAGGTGAGAATTTGTGGAATTTTTCAACAGCTTTCAAAAAAGTCAGGCTGGTTAAATCTTCAGCGATTTCTTTTTCATTAGTACGATAGTAAAGAAAACGATAGATTTTGGGGAAAAAGTGATCATAGGCTTGGCCCAGTTCTTCGAGAGAAGTGGGGGAGGGAGAAATGTCTGACATTGGAGATGTTTAAAAAACCTTACTTACTTTCCTACTTTATCATACGAAGGGATAAGAAGAAGGTAACAAACTAGACTGTCGCCGGAACGTTAAGCGCAATTAAAGCTATCATTCCCAAAATCACAATTCCGCTAAACAAAAAGGTATACCCAAGCACATTTAGGCTTTGTTTGGTTTTTTTGTTGAGAGCGAGATAAGCAGAGTAACCAAACACCAAAAAACCAGTTATCCCAGCGGAAAAGACTAATAACATCAACATGACAAACATAATAATGTTTTGGGGGAGGTCAGGGTTTTCGTTGCCGGTGTGAAAGAAAAATGTGGCAATGGCGCCGCAATATACGGTCACGCCTACAGTTTGTATAAGGCCAATTAAGGCGGGATGAAGTTTTTCTAAAGATTTCATAAATTGAGAGGATTAAGAAGCCTTGTTATTGTGCGCTAGATTTTTTAAAGGGGCAAGATTATAATTAGCCCAACATATCCTCCTAACCCCTCCTTTATGTCTAAACGTTTACATTGGCCTAATCGCTGGATATTTATACTCGCGGCGGTGGGCTCAGCTGCTGGTCTTGGAAACCTGTGGCGTTTTCCTTATATGGCTTATGAGCACGGCGGTGGTGCTTTTGTGTTGGCTTTGATTATTGCCAACATAGTTATTGGTATTCCGCTCCTTGCTCTTGAAGTGGGGATGGGTCAAATGACTCAAAAAGGTGCGCCAGATGCTTTTGCTACTATTCGTAAATCATTCAAGTATTTGGGATGGTTTGCCATGATTGGCGGTCTGATTGTGCTTAGTTATTATATGGCTGTTATGGGATGGGGCGTGAACTATTTGGCGTCTGCTTTTCAGCTTGGTTGGTCCGCAGATCCAAGTGGATTCTTTTTTGGTGATGTTTTGAATTTATCAGATGGTCCGGGCATTATTGGTGGGATTTCTTGGCCAGTATTTACTGGGTTTATAATAGCTTGGGTGATTCTTTATTTTTGTGTTTGGAAAGGAGTGGAAAGTGTTAGTAAAGTAGTTAAATGGAGCGCGACTCTTCCGTTTGTGATTTTGGCAATTCTTTTGGTTCGGGCCCTCACTCTTGATGGAGCGATGGAAGGTCTAAAAGTATTTTTAATCCCTGATTGGCCAGCTTTGCAAGATCCTATGCTCTGGATGGCGGCTTTTTCACAGGTCTTCTTTAGTTTGACGTTGGCTTTTGGAGTGATGATTGCTTATGGAAGTTTGAACAATAAGAAAGTTGATATTACCGGTAGTGTGGTTTGGATTGTGCTGGGTAATTTCTTGGTGAGCTTGATGTCTGGATTCGTTGTGTTTGGAACACTGGGATACATGGCTCTTACTCAAGGTGTGGGGATTACAGAAGTGGTAGCTGGTGGGCCAGCGCTTGCTTTTGTGGTGTTCCCGCAAGCGATTACATTATTGCCAGCCTTGAATTCTTTTGTTGCGGTGATTTTCTTTTTAATGGTTCTTACATTGGGAATTGATAGTGCTTTCTCGGTGTTCGAGGCGTTTGCTGTGCCGCTTAAGGATCGCTTTCCTAAACTTTCTACTAAAAAGCTTTCCCTTATTTTATCAGCCGTGGCCATGGGTCTTGGTGTGATTTTTACCACTGGTGCGGGGCTTTATTACCTCGATATTGTGGATCATTTTGTGGTGAATTACGGGTTTGTAATTGTGGGAATATTAGAGGCGATTGCGGTTGGTTGGTTTATGAAAGGTGATAAACTCAAGAAATACATTAACAAGACTTCTAAGTTGCAACTTGGTGCGCTCTGGAGTTTTGCGATTAAGTTCTTTATTCCTGGTTTCTTGACGATTTTACTTGGTTACACTGTTTATACCGAGATCAATGCCCCTTATGAAGGTTATCCAATGTGGGCGTTACTTTGCGTTGGAGTGTTGCCATTAGCACTGGCTCCTTTTATTGGCGCAATTATGGATAAAATGACGTCTAAATAAGAGTTTTGTAAAAAGATAAAAAGCCCTTCTTTATAAGAGGGGCTTTTTGAGTGTTCGATGGCTTGTTAGTGGCTTGAAATTTAACCTGTTTTCTGGTATAATCAATAGATATAATTGTATCTATTTATGGATTCTCAAACCCTCAAAATCAACATCAAAAAACATCTTGGTCGTTTATATTTTTTGCGATCCGTTCATATTCAAGCGATTATGAAACGTTTAGATTCTCTTCCCGAGGAGGGGCTTAAGCAGTTTTTGGCAGTTTTAGAGGAAGGATTACTAAAACAAGATGAGTTTTTGGAGAAGATGAATACTCTGGATCCACAGTTTAATGCGGGGCTAAAACAATTTTTGAATAAATCTTACAAAGACGCCACAACCGAAGTGACTGAACAGGAACACGAGGATGCCGAGAAATTACTTGATCAACTTTAAGTTATGGAGATGTTTAATAACAGATTGATTTATATGGGCGGACCCGAGGGCCCACACCTGTCAGCTGATGAGCTGCAGGGCCTCCATGAACAAAAAGAGGAATCCGAAGCACAGGAGTTGCCAGTCGAGCAATTGGTAGAACAGTCTAATGCAATTTTAGATGCGCATGCCGACCAATTTGCCGAGTTGGGAGAAGAGTTTACTGGGGAGTTACACGATAATGTGGTGCAATATTTTTTAACTTCTGCGGAAAGATTTAATACTGATACCGAGGTAGGTTTAGATTTAGTGGAATTTCAGGCTTATGCCACGGATATGTTGGCAAAATTAGAGGGGATCCTGGAGCAATATGCTCCAACTGAGGAGCAACTAGAGGCTAAGGAAAAACAAAAAGAAGCGGCCCAAGAGGCCAAGGCAGCAGCAGAAAGTGTGGAGAGTCTAGAATTGGCTTCTTTAGATTTTGATATGAAAAATTTAAGCACTCCCGAAGGGTTACAAACAGAATTCGAAAAATTCAATCAACGCGGCCAAGATTTAGCAGAAAAAATGGGGAAATTTATGACTATGGTTACTGGTTTTTCGCAGGCTTACCAAAAATTTGAAGCAGCTAAGCAGGAGTGGAGCATAATTGGACGCTCAAACGGTTTTTTTGGTTTGAATATTGGGGCGAGGGACAAAGAAACAGATTTTTTGGTTGATTCTTTGCGTCCAATTAAGAAACATTTGAATGTAGCCATGCAAGATGTCCAAGCAGAAGTGGGGACTTTGGAGCTTTATGGGAAAGCAATGAATGATGCTCCCGAAAAAATGAAGGAAAAAGCTTTGGCTGTGCGAAATAAAAAAGTGGAAGAGTTGGAAGGAAAACGGGATGAATTAAGTGGCTCGCGGGAAAAGCAGAACGAGAAGCGAGGAGTTTTACAAGAGCAACAAGCTAATTTGACTGACGAACGGGATGATTTGACTAGTTATATGCAAGAATTAAGAGAAGAAATAGATTCTGCGCGTGAAGCTAAAGATGAAATGACTAGTAAAAAAGATCAGTTTGCGAAAGGGGAAGGCCAGTTAAAAGTGGCGCTCCAAATGATTGATCGGGCTTTAGGAAGTCGGAATTTGTCTCCAGAACAAAAAAAGACATTTCAGGCTCGTCGAGAAAAATTGGTTGGGCAACAAAAAGCTATTCAGGAAGGAGCTGCTAGTACAGATGATTTAGCGTCTGCTGCCACGGGAGCTGCTGTTGGGATGGAGGATGTTTACACTGAATTAGAAGGGGCGATTGGGGATATTAGTAATTATTTAGATAATACAATTAATCCGGCTTTGGCTCAGGTAGAGGCTAGTTTGCAAGCTTTAGAAACTATGAGTTCAGATTTAGAGGTGGAGATGGCGGCTGTAGAAACTGCTTACGAAGAAGAGGCCGCGGGTCTGGATAGCATGGACGAAGCTATTGCGGATCGAGTGATGATGAGTAATTTAAGTAATAATCAACTTTTAAATTCGCTGACTGCTCAAAAAGATTTTATTGATAATTTACAGATTGATCGGCCGGGTTTGTGGGACGCAACCGGTGGATTGTTTTTTGGTAAAGCGGCTGAGGGCTTGGGAATGATAGGTAATGATCTTATGGAACCGTTAGGGGATTGGGTGAAAAATAAAACTGAAGGCATTCCAATTATTGGGACAGCCGGGGAAGTGTTTTCGCATTATCCTTGTGGATTTGTTGCCGGCACCATGGCTGGTTTTGCTGAAGTATTTGGAGGAATTAATATGCTAGTAAAGAATCCATCTCAAGTAGGAGCGGGATTGGGGTCGCTTATTGGAAGGAATGTAGAAAACGGTGAGTTTTCTTTTGCTACGGCGGGGAAAGCTTGGAAAGGACTGGTGCGCGCAACTTTTGCGATGAAAGAGTTTGAAGAAGGAAAAATTGGAAAAGGGATTGGGAAAATTACAACAAATTTAGTGTTGTTTCTTATGGGAGCGGAAAGTGCTCAAGCCGCGAAAACAGTAACAAAAGCGACCTACGCTGCCATGCGACAAAGTCATGGGGTTTTGCGTTCTGCTGTGGGGGCCGGAGCCGCTGGTGCTCAAGAATTTATTGTTCATACGGCCAAAGGGTTGGTTGACCTTCCGGTTGGGATTATTAAGACTCCGGGGAGAATGATGAAATACATGCAAGACGTTGCCAAGACTTTCCGGATGTCAAAAGTAGCTCGTTTAGGTGAAAAAATAGCTTCATTAACCGATGAGATAAGTGAAGTCTCGGCCGCGATGGATGATGTGCTTATTGGGGGGCGAAGTATTGATGATATTCCAGGATTAAAGGGGATGGGTGCGGATGATATTGCTAAAATGACAGGAGAAGAATTAGCTGCTATGGGGATTCAGGAAGGAGCAGCAGTGCGGCAATTAATGTCTTATCAGCGTAATTTGGTTCAATTGGAAAGACTAGAAAGTGTGGCCATAACAGTTAGTCATACTAGAAATTTAGCAAATTCACTTCCTGAATTTGCGGACTTGCCCGGTTTAAATGCAAAACAGCTAGATAAATTTGCCGATAATTTTAATGCGAGTGAGGCCACCACAAACCTTCGAAACACAGTGGTTACAGCTAGTGATAAAGGGATAGCGATTATTGATAATCAAGGGCATATGCGAGTGTTTAAGGATTTATCTGCGTATAATAATTACGCTGGATCGCGGGCAATGGGGGTGGTAAATGAATCGAATTATGTAACGAGCTATCTTACTGGTAGACCGCAACAATTTCAGGTGGGGGATTTACTTTTGGAAGATTGTGTAGTGATGCGAGGAAAACAAGCTGCGGCTGAAACAACAGAAATGGCTGTGGATTCAGCAGAAGCAGCCAATGATATTATAGAGGGAATGGATGTTGCGGCTTAAAGGTTATGTGTTCTGAAATTGGACATTAACTTTTTAAACAATTACTATAAAATGTGATGTAGATATTTTTATATGTTTAACCCCTCTCTTATGGAAGTATCAATTCTTGTTGCACAAGTTTATGGACTGATTTGTGTGGCGCTCGGTCTTGGCCTACTTATTAATGGCGCTTATTACAAAAAGGTCTTTAATGCGTTGCTCAAAGATTCTGGTTATATGTTTTTTGGAGGAATAATGGCCCTGGTTGTAGGGTTTTTGATTGTGAGTTCTCACAATGTGTGGGTAAAGGATTGGACAGTTTTGGTCACAATTATTGGTTGGATTGCTTTGCTCAAAGGAATTACGCTTTTCTTGGCACCAAAGTTTCTAGTCGATTTATCTCGTCCAATGCTTAAAAACATGAAGCTAGTTGGAGTAGGTGTTTTGGTTTTGGGCTTGGTGATGGGATATTTTGGATTTTTTGCGTAGATAGTTTTAAAATGGCTCCATGGACGCCTTAAGAGCTCGCTTTCATTCACCCCCTATTGAGAGTGCCAGAAGAGTACTCGAGAATTTGGCGTTGCCGGAACCTTTGAAAAAACCACTTGCGGCAATTTTTTATCTTACCTTTCAGTGTAATGCGAATTGTGGAGGTTGCAGCCAAGAGGCTTTGGTGAGAGGAAATGGTCGAGCTCCTTCTGCGGATTTGGCATTGGCAAAACGGGTTTTAGGAGAGCTTAGGACTGATGTTCCCAATATTTATATAACTGGAGGAGAACCGACAGTTTCGCCGTATTTTGAAGCTGTTTTGAAAGAGTGTACGGAATTAGGCTTTGAGTCTATTGGATTTAATACAAATGCGGTTCGTTTTCGGCCGGAAGTGTTTGAACATGTTGATCTTTTAACGGTCAGTTTACATTCTGTTGATCCGGCGAGGTTGGCGGGTTTTGTGGGGGTGGATGAGGAAACAGCGAATACTATTTTGGAAAATATTTCTCATTATGCTCGTCATCGAAATCCCGATAAAACAATGGTTACGGCTAATTGTTTGGTTCGCGGAGATAATATTGGAGATGCTTTTGAAGTGGCTCGTTTTTGTGAAGATTTGGGAATCCGATTCAATGTGGCTCCTATGATTTTGTCGGATGGACAGCCAGATCCACGGTTAAAAGGAAATCGTGAATATCAGGGATTGATTGACTGGTTGAGTGATCAAAATGATTTGCGTTCTGCCAGTCATAAGTATTATCAGACGATTCGAGATTTTGATGCGTTTGAATGTACACCTCAAGTGATTCCTACGGTTTATGCGAATGGAGATGTGATGCCTTGTGAGCATCTTTCTGGTGAAGCGCGAGTTAATATGTTGGAAGTTGGGGGTTTACAGCGTGCCTTAGGAGAAGGGAGGAGCCGTTTGAATGGGTTTAATCCGAGTCAGTGTGCGAATAATTGTCATAAATTGTGTTATGTGGAAGGCGCAGCAATCAATACGTTGTCAGGGTTGATGGATAGGGTGCGGCAGGAGATTTTGAGTAAAATGTGGCATTAACGATCTTTGAAAAATAGGTTCTTCAAGTGGGTAATTCTGTGGGTTGTAGGAAGCGGTTCTAGTCGATCAATTAGACTAGGCGCCGTGTTCCTCCCTGCGGATTTTGTCCGCTTGGGGAGGAAAGATTTAAAAATATTTAGGAGAATAGGAAAAACGGATGGACGACGGACGTGGTTTGTTAATGAGCGTGGTATTTGGGGCGTTGATGGCCCTGATGGTCATTCAGATCGTCAATTCGGCCACGTAGCAACTGGAGGCAAAGGAAAGAGAATGGAAAGAACGAAGAAGAATAAGGCGATTCTGGCTTGCCTATCGCTGGCGGCTGTCGCAGGATCCTTCGCGATGCTGGCTGCAGCAACGGTTCTGTTTTCGGGAGACATGACGCTCACCTGGGTCATGTTCATCGCTATGGGGATCGGTTATTTCGGTGTCACGGGGGCTGTGATGGTTCCCTGGATCATCGAAAGCGAAGTGGTCAACCTCGTCTCGGGGATGGTCCTCGGGCTGTTCGCCGCGGGTTGCCTCGCTTTGGGATGTAGCAACCCTCTTATGGAGGACCCGAGCGGCTGGCTGTTCCTGTTGGGCTGGTGCATCGGGTATTTGCCCATCCTGCTCATGGCGCTGATCCCGGGCCTGTATCGGTACCGGGCGGCTTGAGAAAAACTCGGAAAGGAAGAGGAAGTGAAATGAGAGCGAAAAAGAACAAACGAATAGCTGTGTACGGGTGCCTCCTCGCGGTGGTGCTCGGGATCGGCCTGGCCTGGCTTCTGGAGAAGCACGCGGGGTTTACCATGAACTCGGCGCTGCTCACCGGTGGCTTCGTGGCTTCGATCGGTCTGGGTCTGGCCGTGATGCAGAAGGATGTCATTAGCCCTTTCGGGTGGTTGCTCTTCGGGATGTCTATCTCGCAGGCCATCACTTGCTTCGTGTGCATCGCTCAGCAGGGAGACTGGTATGAGGCCACGATATATGGCCCCGGGCTGGGACTCATTTTTTTCTGGTTCATGGCCTTCGTGTTTCTGCTCTTGAAGTTGGGGGTCAGCCCATTCGAGCCGAACGGATGGGAAAGTCAATGACTGCTGAAGAAAATTTGTTCGTGAAACGTCCGTTGGTCTTCGCCGTGGGGATGTTCTTTACCTTCATTGCGGCGGCTTTGGTCAGCGGAGGCCTGATGAAGATCCTGGACTGGCCGGGCTCGAGTGCTCTCGTCCCAGGAGTCCTGGTGGTGCTCATCGGAAGCTCGATCGCGCACTTGCGGGAGGGTATCTGGAGCGACTTAGGAATGGGGCTGACTGTGGCACCGATTATTGTTTTCGCCATCTTCGGTTTCGTGGCGGCAATCCTTTTGGTACCACGACGTCTGGACTTTGCCGCTGTAATCGGCGGGATCGCTGGAATGGTCTATTGGTTCGTGATACTACGTCTGGAGCAGAAGAAAGCCCCTTACCCTGGCGTGTGACCGTCCGAGCGTGACCCCTGCTGGGGCGCCCTGCGGTCAATCGTGCGGGGCGCTCCGGGGTCGGCTTGTGACTTCAAAAAATCTTTCCTCTCCAAGCAAAGGCTTTTTGCGAATTTACATGTCAAATTTAAAATGGCTTCCTATAGTGGGCTATGTTAGAACTGTGGTGTGTGTGTGATAAAGTTGAATCATCTTTCTATAATTTGAGTGTTTATGGACTCAATTGATTCTAGAATTAATTTTCCTGAGACCGATCAACGACCTGTAGATCGAATAATTCATGTTGCAGGAAGTGTTAGACAAGCGATAGGAAGCGCGCGTGAACGTATTTTCGGAAATCCAGAAGCTGATAATGGCGTACATTATGAAGATCCTAGATTTAAAATTGCCCTTGTTAGTCCACGAGCTCCCTCTTATCACCATTTGTCATACAATCCAGTTACAGCTTCTCAAAGTAGCTTGGCAGCTGTTCAAATGTGTACCCCTGATGATGCAAATGTAGCAACTATAATCGATGAAAATGCCGGTCCTCTTAATCTTGAACAAATTGCCGAAAACGATTTGGTTGGTATCTCGGCCGCAACAGCAATGGCACCTCGTGCTTATCAAATTGCCGATAGACTTCGGCAATCAAGACGCGATATTCAAATTGTAATGGGAGGAATTCACCCTACTTTTCTCCCAGATGAAGCACTAGAACACTGCGATGCTATCGTACAGGGAGAAGCAGAATGTGTATGGCCGGAATTATTAGAAGACGCTCAAACAGGTAATTTAAAAGAAAGATATGACGGAAGAGCAAATAGACCAGAAACATGGGAAATTCCTCTTGCCCCTCGATCAAGAGTTATGCCATTACATATTTCTCGAGGCTGCCCACAGCCATGTGAATTTTGTTGCACCCCGAACATGATTGGCAGAAAACAAAGGCGTCTCCCAGTTGAGCAAGTAGTCGAAGCTATAAAACGCAATCCGCCACTTTGGCCTCATATAGTACCTTTTTATGATGACAATCTTCTGACAAACAGAGAAGAAGCCGCAAGGCTTGCTGAAGCTTTACGACCACTTGGGATACGATGGGCTTCGATGAGTTCGATTGATACTGCCGATGATGAAGAGCTTTTAAGATTATTGCAAGAAAGTGGTTATAGAACATCACTAATTGGATTTGAATCAACAAATAAAGAAAATTTACGAGGAGTTGGGAAAAAAGTTAATACAACACGCGATTATCGGGAAGCAGTAGAAAGATTACATAGACATGGAATATCGGTTATAGGTTCTTTTATTTTAGGCATGGATAACGATAGTCCAGAAAGCATTCGAGATATGGTAGATACACTCACTGATATAAAGCTTGATATGGCAACTTTTTCAATTCTTACCCCTTTTCCAGGAACACCTTTATTTGAACGACTAGATGAAGAAGGACGCATTATTAGCAGAGATTGGAACAGGTATACGGCAGGGCAAGTTGTTTTCCAACCACAGCAAATGACACCACCTGAATTACAAGATATTTATGAAAAAACTCGTAGACAATTCTTTTCCCCAAGAAATATCTTACGAAGAGCAAGCTCAGTTAAAAACAAACCCCTTGCTCTTGCAGTTAATGCTGCTGCTTATTGGTCATTTAGGGAGAAAGGACCGGTTGTTAGTCGGAGACCACAAGTAGGAGTTTCGTAATAAATAGATGGGGCGGGATGACGCGCTCATTTTATTTGCGCTATGAAATTTAGCTCGTTTGGCAAATTTGTGCCCGGGCACAAATTGTTCATTTTTTTGTTAAGTTTTGTTCATCTCGATGTGTTACGGTTTTTACTCTACTTCAAAAAATAATATGTATATCAAAAGATTTTTAAAATGGATTGGATTAAAAGAAATATTGCATTTTAAGGGCTGTTCTCCACCTTATGTAAATGAGGGTGATATTTGGTGGGCAAGTGTTGGGGAGAATGTGGGTTCGGAAATTAATGGGAAAAGTGATCTTTTTTCGTGTCCGGTAATTGTTTTGAAAAAGTTGTCGCATGGGTTTTATTTTGTGATTCCGACAACAACTCAAAAGAGAGAAGGATCATGGTATGTATCTTTCCCTCAACATGGTCGTATTATTACGGCGTGCCTTCATCAAGCTAGGGCAGTTGATTATCGGCGGTTTTATTCAAAACTATCGGAATTGTACGAAAGTGATTTTATTAAGATTAAAGAAGGGTTTAAAAATTTGTATCTATAAAAATGTTCCCCGCCATTGCTGGCGGGGTCGCGGGACAATCCCGAAAGTAATTTTATTATACTATGTAGTGTGGGTGTTTTCAAGATTTAGGGGTGGACGATGTTTGAACTGGGTTTGAGGTCAAATCATTGACGGAATTGGCTTAATTTGGTAAAAATTGTTCCTATTCTTATCCATCCCTTAAATTGGCAATTGGCTTACCAAGAGAATCATTGGAAATCATTGATTTGAAGGAGAAAGAACCTTATGCAAATGTTGCTGCCAATGCGCAGTTCATAGGAGAGACGTTTCAAGATAGGCATTTAACAGATTTAGGCTTCCGATTACATGAAATGCTCTTGGAGATTTCTTATGATCATGATCGTTTTTCAAGGGTGATTGCTTTGGCTAGGGAACTGAGAATGAAAATGGAGGCGTGTGTCGAAGCTTCTGAGGGTCGAGATATTATTGAATCATTTAGATTGCCACTTGCGTATAATCAAAGGCGTCAACGTAGTCGTTCGGCAACTTATGCGTTGATTAAGTTTGGGAGTGAGTATTTGGTAAGTTTTGTTTGCCAGAAGTATGAAGTTGATTCTTTCGATAAAGGATTTTTAGATCGTTTGTTGGGCTTGTTTCCGTTTTCAAAATATCAAAAAAGAGACGTTTATTGTAGTGATCCTTATGGTAAAGAATTTGATTATTATGATGAGGAACTTGATAGAGTTGTGGCTAAGAGTCATGAATTTAGACATAAAATTTCTGGAGATACAGGATATGACAGAGGATATATGTTTCATTTTTATTTCGATACCCTTGAAGAAGTTTTGGAGTTTTGGAATGCGGTGAAAGCGTCACTTAAAAATAATTCTAAAATCAAGACAGAGAGTTTTGATGAGTAGACCAAGTTCGAATTTTGTTTGGACTTCGGATAATTTTAATTTGCAAAAAATTGGCTCCGGGGGTGGGATGACGCTGTCGCTTCGCGCCAGCTATTCATCATCGCTCGCTCAAAAATGTCCCCGTAAACGCGGCCACTTTGTTCGCTCGCTCGATGTCCGAACCTGCGGTTCTGATCCCACCCACAGAAACACATATTTCAAATTCCTCGGACCCTGTGGGCCCGAGTAATTTAAAATGGCTCCGGGGGTGGGATTCGAACCCACGACCAATTGATTAACAGTCAACTGCGCTACCGCTGCGCTACCCCGGAGAATTGCACGAGACAAAACCTGCGGTTTTTTCTCGTGGGCTCTTTTTCCCTAATAATGTTTTCGCAACCTCGGGGCCCACGAGACCCGGAGATTGCTCACTTTATTCCTCACGGACTGCGACAAGTCTTGGTCCGTTCGGTAGGAGAGCACGGCGTAACTATATCAAATTCGTTTTAACTTTCAAACACAATTATCTGGCGGCCCACGATCTGTTTTTGGCGATGATAAATAAGTTCATCGTGGATTTTGTAGCCAGCTGTTTTGAGGATTTCTTTTAAACCTGGTAAAGGGAGTGGACTCCGATTCACGTGATGGAGCGGGAAGGCAATTACTAACGGGGTTTTGGGCTTGAGTAGCGGGCGTAAATTGTGAAAGGTGTTTTTGTAGAGGGGGAGGAGTTCTTTTTGGATTTGTTTAATTTGGCCCTCGGTCATTTTGGGATTACAAGGTGGGCCTAGATGAGTTTCGCTAACAATCATATCTGGAGTTTGCGGTAAATCAGTGACAATTATTTCTTGAGCGTCTTTTTGAAAAAGGTGAAAGTCCCCAGTTGTTTTAAATTGTTTTTGGAGCCAGGTGGTGTTTTTTTGGGCGGCTTCGATAGCTTTGGGGTCCAAGTCTGAACCAATGGCGTTCATTCCTTTAATTAGAGCTTCACCCAAGACGGTTCCGCTTCCACAAAAAGGATCATAAAGCGTGCCTGAATTGCGGCCACTTAAGTTAATCATTATTTGGGCCAGTTTGGGGGGGAGCATGCCTTCTTTGGCGAGACGAGCTGGTTTTTCGTAGTCGCGTAGACTGTAAGCCGCAAAATTTTGGACGGCCACGGTCCTGGTTGTTAGGGTTTCTCCTTTAAATTCAACTAAATTAAAGTCGGTTCCTTCTTTAGTTAGGCCACCTTTAATAATCATGGCGGTGGTTAGGTTTTCTTTTTTGTTGATGAAGCGCGGGTTGCGTTTTTGGTTTTTTAAAATGTCTTTGATGTTTTTAAGTTTTTTGAGAAGTTTGCGGTTGTCTGCGGGAAAAAGATTAAGCCCAAATTTAATTTTTCCCTCGGGTTTTATTTGAAGCAACATTTCGGGGATTGATTTTTCGATTTTTTCACTTATTTTCATGGTGCCCCCTAGTTGATCCAGAAATTTTCGGGGTTCTTCTAAATGATCCATATTAATTACCGCGATTTCTCCTTGTGATTCAATATTTTCTCCTAAAAAAGTACGCAATTCTGCGAGCGAAAGTTCGTGATTTCGGCCAAGATGAAAACAGTAAGTGGTTTGCATAACGGGTGCATTATGTCATGTAGGTTAATTTTAGGCGAGCTGAAACATTTGGCAAAGTTGCGTTATTTTAGTAGCATTTAGGCCACGCTTATTTTTATAACCTTTTTTGAAATGTCGATGTCATTAAATAAAGCTCAAATTATTGGGAATCTTACTCGTGATCCCGAGACTCGTCAGACACCAAGTGGCCGATCAGTGGCTAATTTTGGAGTTGCGACTAACCATCGTTGGAAGGATGCTAATGGCCAACAACAGGAGAAAACAGAGTTTCATAATGTTGTGGTATGGGGTAAATTAGCTGAAATTTGTGCGCAGTATTTGCGCAAGGGAAGCAAAGTTTTTATTGAAGGACGTTTGCAAACGCGGGAATGGGAAGGTCAAGATGGTGTAAAGAGGTATCGAACCGAAATTGTGGCGGATAATATGATTATGTTAGGGAGTAAGGGTGCGCCAATGAGTGGTGAAGCGGTTGTTGATCGTGAACCAGCTGGAATTGGGGTAGATGAAGAGCCCCCGGTTGAAGATGCTGATAAAAAAGCACCTAAAGAGGAAGTTGCGGTAGAAGATTTGCCGTTTTAATAAGAATTTAGACAACAAAAAAACTCACAATATAAAAAGTGAGTTTTTTTGTAAGACCTCGCATCCACCTATCGCATCTGCTGATTTTATCAAATCGCATCTGCTGATTTTATCAAACAGGGATAAAGTGTTTTGAGAACTTATACTTGAGAGTCGGCTAGTTCGCTCAGGTAACCTTTCTACCGTTCTTTGGTGAGGTTTTAATTGGTTCACCACCAAGAAAATTTGTTTTTGTTTGGGTGCATCACTTGGTTTTAAGCAAGCGAATGCCAAAAGTTTTTGTTTTTGTTTAAGAGGTCTTGATCTCCTAAGAGGGAGAGAGACCAGGAAAACGGGAGGTTGTAGCCGCAACCTAAATCGAAAAGTAGATAGGAAGGGAGGCACGAGCAGGGACTAAAAATGGAAAGTTTACTCGTGAGGCCCTCCTCCCTACCGACTTTTCAGGTTGGGTTAGGATTTTGCCGACCAATTTTTTAAGGATCAAATCCCTATAGTTTACCATTTTTTACCTGGAATTTCAATCCTCACTACTTTCTGTTAGAATCTTCTTGAGAGAAGAATTGAAATCCTTATATGTCTTAAGGGATTAGAATATAATAACACAACATTTTAAATTAGTCAACAGTCTATGCCAGGAAGATTCATACTAATTCTAGGTTCATCAGGTTCAGGCAAGGGGACAGTATTGGCTGGGTTACGAGAAAAACACCCTGAGTTTGTATTTCCATTATCTTGTACTACCCGGGCAAAACGGCCCAATGAACGGGCAGGGGAGGTCTATCATTTTATTTCTAAGGACGAATTTGAGCATAAAATTGAGCAGGGGGAATTTTTGGAATATGCGGTGGTGCATCAGGATCACTATTATGGAACGCTTAAAAAACCGATTTTAGAAGCGTTAGCTGAGGGAAAAACCGTAATCCGCGAGGTGGATGTGCAGGGTTTGCGGTCAATTCGTGAAATAATTCCAAAAGAGCAGTTAGTGTCGATTTTTTTAACAGTTCCGGATTGGGAGATTTTACAGGAAAGAATTTTGAAAAGAGCGGCTATGTCGATTGAAGAGATTGAGCGTCGTTATGCTAGTTATTTGCAAGAGTTAACTTGGATTCCCGAGTGTGATTATGTCGTGGAAAGCACTACTGGGGAAACAGAAAAATTACTTAATGATGTTGAGACGGTTTTGAAAAATGTTGGGGTGTAGCCAAGTGGTAAGGCAACGGGTTCTGGTCCCGTGATCCGGGGTTCGAATCCCTGCGCCCCAGCCAACAGGTATATTGCGATTTTTTCGCGGATTTTTGGTATGGAATTT
>CAYYQE010000009.1:0-63450 GCA_964473745.1 uncultured Candidatus Peribacteria bacterium | reverse complement strand
GAGCGTCTGGTTTACACCCAGAAGGTCGCTGGTTCGAGCCCAGCATCGCCCACCATAATCGTCCTATCTTACAAGTGATTGGACGACGCTTTTTGTCCAAGATTTTACGCCGGCAGTAGGAGTTATGCCAAGTTGTTCAGCAATATAGTGAATTACAATTTGTTCGGCGCGACGAGAAAATTCAGCTAGTTGTTCTTTGGTAAAGTCAATTGATTGATGAGTGAGGCAGTTATCTAGGACGGCACAAACAATAGCGCTTCGAATTCCTAAACGACGAGTGATTGCTAAGAATTCGCCCGCTTCCATTTCGGAGTTGATGATGCCAAATTCATCGCGGCATCTTTCGTGGAATTCTTCGGCTTCCGAGTGATCAAGGTCGCAAATAGCCCCGTCCATGCGGGATTCAGACCCATAAAAGGTGCTTTTGGACATGGTGTCACCAACTTTTACGGTGGCCCCGATTCTTTCGGCTACATCAACTAAAGCGGCGATTAATTCAGGATCAGCCTCTGATGGCCAATATTCGATTTTTCCATTAACAGTTTTTGGGAAATAAGCTCCATCTATGGCTGCATCTTCGTCTGGGCGGTCGCTCCAGGCTCGGTCGGTAATAACGGTAGTCCCAGGCTCTTCTCCATATCCACCAGAAGTACCAACTCTAAATAATTGAGTTCCTTTGGCTCCAGCCGCATGCAATAGGAGAATAATTTCGTGCATCAAGATTTCAATGGATCCTAAGCCCATGCCATGATTTATCACCACTACTGGGCCAACTTTATACATTGAAAATCTTTCGGTTCCTCCAATTTCAGTTGGCATTCCGATTTGTGCTTTTACTTTACCTTTGGCGTATCTTTTAACTTCTGATAAATCACCTTTTTCTAGCCCTTCAGAGACAGATGGTTTAATTGTTAATTCTTCAATAGGGAGTCCTAATTGTTCGTGAAGTTGTTGAGCAGTTTTGTAGGCTCGGTCAGCACTTCCTCCCATAAGGACAAATTTGGCGTTCCCAAACCACTGCTGAGCAATTTCAGTGTTTAGTTTAAGGTGATAGAGATACATGTCCTGTTCATCAAGATTAAGGTGAGGATTTTTGATTGGGACTCGGTCATCATCACCAATAAAAGGCGCGGCTTCGCGCATCACGGGTTCATAAGCAAGAGCTGGGGGCATAGTAGTTTTTTTTAGTAATACAAAAAGGAGCACATACTAGCACTCCTTTTTTAGTTTGAGCAAATTTTCTTACTTAGCAAACATATACCGATCACCCTCTAAACTTTTGATGCGAGCATCGTTTTTAAGGTTTAGATAGATGGTGATTTTTTTGACTTGGCGTTGTTTGAGAACTTCTTTCATAATCTCTTCACGGGTGCGTGGTTTGCCGTCTTTAAGAATAGAGGCAATTACGTCACCGACTGTGCCTGGTTGGTAACCCCATTTATCAAGCGCGTAAATTCCACGTCCAATCAAAATAAAGTGATCATTGCGAATAAGTTCATTGTGAACTGCTTGGACATTGATGTTCTTTTGATCGAATTTAGAGTCGCGAATTTTGGTGGCAATATCTACAAAATGGAGGGGTTTATGCTCTCTTTCGAGGATGAAATTAATTTTATCGCGGAGAGTGCGAGGATTAATATGTCGCCAATCTTTCAAACCAACTCCTTCTTTTACAAATTTGGTTTGTTTACCAATTTCCAAAACGGAAATAACCAAACTTTCGGGGATTTCTTCGCCAACATCTTTCATTACCAAATTGGTAATGGTTTCTACCGGAATAACATTACTTTTCTTGTTTAGAATGTTATAACCCAAGGTGCTGATTTTGCGGACAAGCGGCAAACTAACGGTGTTGAAGCGCCAGTGTGGTTCAAAATCAAGAGTGTTAGTAGCCTTGGCAATGTCTGGATCAAGAGCTAGGGAAAGTTTGATTTCATTCGCTTCTGTTGGAGAAACGTTTTTAAGGGTGCCTAAAATAATGCTAACCAGTTTCTTTTCAATCAAAAGGCCACCATGTTTTTTGACAATGCTTTTGCCAAGTTCGTTAACGATTTTGAGATTAGTGTTGAAAGCATTTCGTTTAAGTTTTTTGAGAGCGTTTTTTTCGATTTGGCGAATGCGTTCACGAGTAACTCCGTAGTGTTTTCCAATTGCTTCGAGTGTTTTGCGGGAATCTGTCCCAATGGAAAAACGATGCTTAATAATGTATTTTTCTTTTTCGGAAAGAACGAGAAGTAGCTTCTCGACGATTTCCTTTAAGTTTAAATTAGCGATGTTAGTGCCAGTTGAACTAAAGGAAACAGGAGGTTCGGTTGACATATCGGGAGGTAGTTAGGTTGTAAAGATATTGCTAAACTAGCACATAAAGTATTGTGAGTAAAGGTTTGCGGATAGAAAATTTATTTTATGCGTTTTGAACCTGTAATTTGTATCCTGTACAGGGTATAGTGACGATCATCCGATAGCTAAATCCATGGTCAATTTTGTGGCGTAAACGGTTAATATGAACGTCGACGGTGTTGCTTAAAATGGTAGTGTTGCGGTCCCAAACATTTTCCAGAAGATAGCTTCTGGTGAGCGCTTTTCCGGAGTGGCGCATCAAGCATTCTAAAAGCGAAAATTCTTTATTTCTAAGATGTCGAGATTTGCCTTCACGATAGACTTCGCGCGTTTCTAAATTAATATACAAATCAGAAATTCTTATTTCACGCGAGTTGGCAGTTTTAAATGAAGGGGGTTTTAGTTTTTTGATTTTTTCAATGAGTTTGGTAAAAGGAGTTTGGGTAGCAATCAGTTCGAGTGAAGAAAGTGTTTTTAGTGTTTTTTCTATGTTTGTTGGTGGGGGAGTTTGATGAGTAATAATAGTGGGCACATTACCTATGGTTTTTAGAGTGGCGGGGAGATTTTTGAGAGGTGGGATGGTCCATTGTTTAACTGGGATAAGGAGTGCGTCGTATTGGTTGTACCAAATTTTAATTAAGTTTTCGGGATGGCAAAGATCAGCGCCAATGTTTTCGTAGCGGAGGCTTTTTTTAAGAAATTCCGCCTGAAGAGGGTGGTGATTTAAAATAAGGACATGCATGGGGTGGAGGGTTAGGGGCTCAAAGTATGAGAATCAAGCTTTAGGTTGTCAAAAAATCTTGCGAGTTTGGGCCTTTTGATTGTTTTGAAGAGTGATTTTTTCAGATTTAAAACTTTTTTTGTTCTGTTGTTGAATTTTTTACATCACTCTCCGAATTTTCTCTAAGTTGCCCAAAAGACTTGACTTTTTTTGAAAAACCATTACAATTTATTACTTTTTACTAAACCTCCTAACTCTCCTCTCATGCTAGAAGCAGAATTGATTGCTTTCGGGCTGAGTCAAAAACAGGCAAAAGTATATTTGGCAACATTAGAATTGGGGGAAGCTCCGGCTAGTCAGATTGCTAAACATTGTGGTGAGCGTCGTTTAAGTACTTATTCACTGTTAGAACGACTTTGTTCTATGGAGTTTCTTTCTTGTTATGAAAAAAGGCGAGTGCGGATTTATCGTGTTAATTCTCCCGAGGCGTTTTTGAAACACTGTGATGATCAGATTTTAAATATTCGAGCAAAGCGGGATCGCCTTAGAAATTTTCTACCAGATATAAAATCGTATTTATTGAAGAATGGGAATGTTTCGAGTGGGGGGCATATTAATTTTATTAAGGATCGGGTGCTTTTTAAAAAACGATGCGAAGCTGCTTTGCGCACTGCTTCGGATTGGTATGTAATTCAGGATGCTAATCAATTTAGTTTTTTCCGGGAAATTTGTCGGTTAACATCAAAAGTGCCGCGGGTAATTTTACCTTTTTCAGAACGTCGTCAACTGGCCCGCGGTACACGTGGGATGTTGGTTCGTTATGTTCCGGATAGTTGTTTAACAGGGTCAGTTAATTTAATAATTATTGGTGAAAAGGTGATGTTTGTTTTGGATGAAGGATTACGATTTTCTGCTGTTGAAGTGGAGCATCCTCAAGTTTCTCAGATGCTAAAAGTACTTTTTTTGGTGCTTTTTAAGATAGACTTTTTTAAGGAGTAGTTTTTCGGATTTCTTTTGCGTATAATAGGCACGCCTTTATTTTCTAAAACTCTTTGATATGGCAGACCAAAAAGACGCTGATGATGCGGCTAAAGCCGCGAATCAACAGGTGCAACTTAAAGTCCCAGAAGATCAACAACAAGGATCTTATGCTAACGCAGTTTCCGTTAATTTAAATCAAAACGAGGTAATTGTTGATTTTGGTTATATTATGCCAAATGTTAAACCTACTTCGATTAAGGTGGTAAGTCGTATTAATATGACTCATCGAACCGCTGAATCTTTCTTGAAAGTTTTGCAAAACGCTGTTCTAGATTGGCGTAATAAGAAAAAGGAAATTGAGGGTGGCGAAGCTTAAAAAATTAGATATGCGAGTTTTAGTTCAACGCGTCAGTTCAGCGAAAGTTGCGGTTCAAGATAAGACCGTGGGTGAGATTGGCCCTGGGCTTTTGCTTTTGGTGGGAGTGACTGCTTCTGATACGGGAAAAGAGGCCAAAGCTTTGGCGGAAAAGGCAGCAAATTTACGGATTTTTTCAGATGAAGAAGAGAAAATGAACCTTTCTTTGCTGGATGTTGCCGGCGAGGCGCTGGTAGTGTCGCAATTTACGCTTTATGGAGATTGTCGTAAGGGGCGTCGCCCATCTTTTGAAAAGGCGTCACCACCGGATCAAGCTAATGATTTGTATCTTAAATTTGTTGAGCATCTGCGTTCTTTGGGGACGCGTGTGGAGACTGGTGAATTTCAGGCTATGATGCAAGTTTCCTTGATTAATGACGGCCCAGTCACTTTAATGTTAGAGAACTAAGGACTTTTAACCAAAAAAATATGGCGGACGAAAATCTTATGCAAAAAATTGTTTCTCTCTGTAAAAGGAGGGGATTTGTATTTCCTGGTTCTGATATTTATGGGGGATTAGCTAACACTTGGGATTACGGTCCGTTAGGCGTGGAGCTAAAAAAGAATGTGGCGGATGCTTGGTGGAAGTTTTTTGTGAGTGATCGATTGGATATGGTGGGGTTGGATGCCGCAATTTTGATGAATCCCAAAGTTTGGGAGGCGAGTGGTCATGTAGAGAATTTTAATGATGCGCAAGTTGATTGTAAGGAATGTAAGGCTCGTCACCGAGCGGATCATTTGATTGAGGACGCTATGCCCGATACAAAAGTCGAAGGATTAACCACTGAAGAGCTCACAAAAATTATTAAAGATAATGGAATTAAATGTCCTAAATGTGGGAATAAAAGTTTTACTGATGCGCGTGTTTTTAATCTGTTATTCCAAACTTCGATTGGGTCTGTTCAGGACGATACGAGCACAGTTTATTTGCGTGGGGAATTAGCCCAAGGAATGTTTGTTAATTTTAAGACAATTCAGGAATCAATGCGCAAAAAAATACCTTTTGGGATTGCGCAAACTGGTCGCTGTTTCCGTAACGAAATCACGCCGGGGAATTTTATTTTTAGGACACTTGAGTTTGATTTGATGGAGTTTGAGTATTTTATTCAGGAAAGTGAATGGGAAAAGCAGTTTGAATATTGGTTAGATGAAATGCATCGCTGGGTAGAGTTTATTGGGCTTGATAAGGAGAAAACTCGCGTGCGCGAGCATACTGCGGATGAGCTCTCACACTATTCAAAAAGAACTGTGGATATTGAATACGAAACACCGTTTGGTTGGAAAGAGATGTATGGATTGGCTTATCGCACTGATTTTGACCTTAAAAATCATATGGAAAAGAGTGGTCAGAACATGGAGTATTTGGACCCACACACTAATGAAAAATTTATTCCACACGTGGTTGAGCCAACTTTTGGGCTTAGCCGTACTGTTTTGATGACTTTGCTTAGTGCTTATGACGAGGAAGAAGTCCCAACCGCCAAAGAAGGGGAAACAGAAACGCGCATTGTAATGCGGTTTGCTAAACATTTGGCGCCGTATAAAGTCGCGGTTTTGCCGCTTTCTAATAAGTTAGTGGATGATGCTAAGGAAATTTGGGAGCTGCTTTCTCCACATACTACTTGTGACTTTGACACCACTGGTTCGATTGGTAAACGCTATCGTCGTCAGGATGAAATTGGAACGCCTTATTGTGTGACTTATGATTTTGACTCTGGAGAAGATGGCAGTGTTACTATTCGTGATCGTGATTCAATGGAGCAAGAACGGGTTAAAATTGATGATTTAGTGGCGATTTTGCAGCAAAAATTCGCAGAATAGGCATTTAAGGTAAAAAATAAGGTTTAAATGAGGCAAGAGGCTTTTATAAGTAGCTATTCCTAACAGGTTGTCCAATCTGTTATTTTGTGTTAAAATAGTATGAATTATAAGTGACTAAATTACATGTTTGAGTGGATGCTAAATAACTGGTGGCAAACGATATTACTACTTATTGGTCTGTACGTAGGCTGGAAAGTGTTCTGGCTTGTTTTGCGTTACTGGTATCGCTGGAGCCATAAGAAGGATTTGGTGTTTATGAAAATCACGATGCCGCGTGAAGAGTCGGCTAAAGATAAGGAAAAAGCTACGGAGAAGGATTTTCGGGAAAAAATTGGAATTATGGAGCAACTTTATCGGGCGCTTTCGGAAATGAAAGAGCTTGGAGTTATGAATAGGATTAAGGTGTTTTTCTTCCAACATGACATTGTTTCTTTTGAGTTGGCGGCCGGTTACAAAAAAATCGATTTTTGGGTGGTGACGTATGATTACTATGTCGGAATGGTTGAAAAACAAGTCACTTCTTTTTATCCGGATGCTGATATTCAGCTTTCAAAAGAGCAACCAGAATGTCATGCGCCAGGAAATAAAATGAGGCTTTATTATTTGTACCAACAGATGATTAAGTGGTTCCCAATTAAATCTTATAAGATAATTGAAAATGATCCACTTAATGGTTTGACAAATGTTTTTTCTAAATTAGAAGAAGGGGAGCACGCCGCTGTTCAGATAATTGTGCGACCACTAGTTGACAAGTGGCAAAAAAAGGCCGAGGCTTTTGGTGAGGCTCGGTTTAAAGGAAAGGAAAGCGGAGGGTTTTTATCGAAGATTCCGATTATTGGACAATTAAATACAATTTTTGTATCGCTTATATTTGGTTATGAAAATGCGGCTAAAAGTGATGCTCCAGGAGCTTCTTCTGGAGATTCTTATGTTCGTATGCTTCAGACCAAAGAAGAAACCGCCAAACATATTGGTGAAAAAGCGATTCAGGATGGGTTTAAGACTGTAATTAGAGTTATGGCTTCGGCCAAAACAAACAAAAGAGTAGATGATATTTTGAATAATGTTCTTTTAGCTTTTACCGTTTTTAAGGACTCTTCAATGAATTTTTTCCAGAGCCGAAGGGTGATTCCTTTTGTGGATGCCTTGAATACGCCGATAATGTGGCATAATTTTAGGAATCGTTATCCTTCTTATGGAGAAAAAAGTTCACTCTTGGTATCTGAGGAATTGGCAACAATTTATCATTTTCCAAATAGTCGTTATAACTATACGCCGGTTATTAGTTGGCTTAGTTACAAAGTTTTGCCGGCGCCTCAAGTTCTTTCAGAAGAAGGAATTGTTCTGGGAAACAATGTTTATCGTGGTGAAAAGCGAGAAATAAGATTTGCTCGTAAAGATAGAAGGCGTCATCACTACTGTATTGGACAAACTGGTACTGGTAAATCTGTGTATTTGGGATCACTGGTGCGGCAAGATATTCGTAACGGGGATGGTGTGTGTGTGATTGATCCGCATGGAGATTTGATTGAGGACATTATGCAATATATCCCCAAAGAGCGGGCTAAAGATGTGATTGTGTTTAATCCTTCGGATGCTGAGCGCCCAATGGGGCTTAATATTTTGGAGGCAGATACTCCGGAACAACAGGATATGGCGTCCAGTCAGGCCACGGAAATTTTTATTAAGATTTTTGGGGATGAGATTTTTGGGCCGCGTATTCAGCATTATTTCCGTAATGCTTGTCTTACTTTGATGGCGGACAAGGAAGAAGGTGCCACGTTGATTGATGTGCCGCGCATGTTTACGGATGATGAGTTTATGAAATATAAGGTTACAAAGGTGGAAAATCCGGTGGTGCGATCATTCTGGGAACATGAATATGCCAATACTGGTGATCGTGAACGCCAGGAAATGATTCCGTATTTTAGTTCCAAATTTGGTCCGTTTATTACTAACACAATTATTCGTAATACGATTGGGCAGTCCAAGTCAGCCTTTAATTTTAGAAAATGTATGGATGAGCAGAAAATCCTGCTTATGAATCTGTCCAAAGGTAAGATTGGGGAACTCAATACTCAGCTACTTGGTCTAGTGATGGTGGCGCAGATTCAGATGGCGGCCATGAGCCGGGTCGATACCAGAGAAGATGATCGTAAGGATTTTTACTTGTATGTGGATGAGTTCCAGAACTTTGCTACAGATACTTTTTGTTCGATTCTTTCTGAGGCTCGTAAATATCGTCTCGCCTTAGTTATGGCTCATCAGTATATTAACCAGTTGGTAGTGTCTAAGTTTGGTTCTACCAGCACCCAGATTCGTGACGCGGTGTTTGGTAATGTGGGGACGCTTCAGTCATTTAAGGTTGGTGCGGATGATGGTGAATATTTGGCTAAGGAATATGCCCCGGTTTTAACTGAGCAAGACATTATTGGGATTTCTAATTATAAGGCTTATATTAAATTGAATATTAAGAATTCTACTTCACGTCCGTTTTCCCTGGAGACGCTTTATAGTGAGGAAGGTAAGAGTGAAAAAGTTCGTGAAATTGTACGCCAATACTCACGTATGAAATATGGTCGTAAGAAGATTTTTGTGGATCAGGAGATTACCGCGCGGATTGGAATTGATTTAGATTCGTCAAAAAAACCTAAGAAAAAGGCAAAAGGAGCTAAAAAGCCTCCATTGCCTAAGTTGCCAGTTGCTCCACCAGCGCCGGCCGCAACGCCGCCAGCGCCACCAGCAGCTTCGCCAGCGCCGTCTGCAACGCCGCCAGCGCCACCAGCAGCTTCGCCAGCGCCGTCTGCAACGCCGCCAGCACCAGCGCCAACTGAGGCCGCCGCCCCGGTTGTGCCCCCAGTAGCCCCGGCCGCTAACAAAATTCCGCCGCCGCCCCCTTTGGGTGGAGCCGCTGATAAATCTGCTTAATTTTAAACAAAAAATAAAAACAGAAGAATGACTCAAGAATGGAATCCCATACCCGGATCAGAAGGATGGAGAATGCTCTCCACAGAGGATCGAATACGTGTTTTACGTAAGCTTTATGATGATCATGATTATTCGATAGTAGTGCGGAGTTGTCAGTTACTTTTGGAGAAAGATCCCAAGAATCGGTCCCTCAAAAAATTAAAAAGAATGGCTAAGATGCGGGCGCTTAATTCTGATATGAAAATTGCCATGACTACTTTGACTTTGGCGCTTTTTGTAATGACTGGAGCCTTAACTTTTATGAGTGGGAAAATCGTTGAAGACATTCGATTGAAAAACTTTCAGATGAATTCAATGATTGATGAAATAGGGGAATTGCGTACTGAGAATTTTCTTCTTTATCAGGAATTTATGGGTGGAAAAGAGGCTTTAAATTTAGTTGCGGAAAGTGTTTTGGATTTGGAGGAACAGGTTGGGCAAGTAGGTGATTCAGCGAGTGTATTTAGCTTGCAGAACAAATTAACAGAGGCTCAAGATAAAATTGTTCTACAAAGTGAAGCGATGGAAAGTTTAGTGGATGCTGGAACACTGCAGGCCTTGATCTCCAAAGATGAGACTTTAGAAATTTTGATTTTAGGAACGCATGGCCGGCTGACGGATACGATTATGTTGGCATCGGTGAATCCAAAATTGGAAACTGTTAGTTTGCTTAGTATCCCGCGTGATTTGGCAGTGAATGGGCGAAGAATTAATGAATTTTATTATCGTTATGGAGCAGAGGCTTTGAAAGATCAAATTTACGAAATTACAGGTTTGTTTCCCGAGAAATATGTAGTGGTGGATTTAAGTTCTTTTGAGGAAATTGTGGATGTTTTGGGAGGAATTGATGTTTATGTTGAGAAGGGACTTTATGATACGCATTATCCTGGGCCGAATTTTACTTATGAGACGTTTTCGGTCGAAGAAGGGCACCAGCATTTTGATGGAGTGACTGCGCTTAAGTATGCGCGTAGTCGTAAATCCACTAATGATTTTGATCGAGCAGCGCGTCAACAACAGATTGTTGAGGCGGTTCGTCAGCGGATTGAGGATTTAAATTTATTGGAAAACGCCGATGAATTGATTGGGATTTTTAATACAGTGCAAGAATCAGTTGATACGGATATTGATTTGCTCTCGTTTTTGACTTATCTGAAGCAATATCGGGATTATTCGATTGAACAAGGGCATGTTTTGAGTACGTCGAATTATTTGTATTCAACGATAAATGTTTCAGGTGCGTATATTCTATTGCCGAATAAAGGAGATTATTCAGAAATTTGGGAATATGTGGCGGGGGTGGTGCAGTATTAGAATCGCAAATCTGGCTTAACTAATTGCGCTTTTTGAGCCTGGTGGGCTGTTTTGGTAGCCAAGCAGTAATGTTCGATGAATCCGGCGGAGGCGTTTTGGTTAAGAACGTCATTTTTCATAAAGGTGGCCAAGTTTTTGTCCACTAGTGAATTTGGTGATTTGAGAGCGGTAACCGAGGCAACGCCCTTGTATAAATGCACCGTAACTTCGCCAGTGATTTTGGTGTTAACTTGGTTTAAATAAGCGTTCAAATTTCCCATTAGCGGATCAAACCATTTGGCACTAAAACAGAGGTCAGCCCATTTTTGATCAAGCAATGATTTAAAAGCGTTTTCTTCTTGGCTGCAAACCAGTTGTTCAAGCATTTTGTGGGCTTTGATTAAGATGTGCGCTCCTGGTTCTTCAAAAATGTTTCTGGCCTTGATGCCGATAATTCTATCCTCCAGGACGTAGCTAATGCCAATAGCGTGCGCCGCTCCGATCTGGTTAAGGGTGGCGATGAGCTCTGTTAAGGGGAGAGCTTGGTCGTTTAGCTTGTTTGGTACGCCTTGCTGAAACGCTAATGTTATGACTTCGGGGGAGTCTGGTGCGTTTTCCGGGGTGTTACAAAGTTGAAGAAATTTTTCGAGGGGAGGCGAGATGTCGATTTCTTCAATTTCGGCGCATTCTGAAGAACAGCCAAATAAGTTGTCGTCATGGGCGTATGGTTTTTCGATGGATCTAGGAATCTCGATGTTGTGCTTTTTGGCGTAAGCAATTTCTTCGTCCCTGCCAAGCGACCATTCTCTAACCGGGGCCAGAATTTTTAGGTCCGGATCTAAGGTGTGAATGTAGCCATCAAATCTAACCTGGTCATTGCCTTTGCCAGTGCAGCCGTGGGCAATAATTTTGACGCCTTTTTGCTTTGCTACTTGCACCGCTACTTCACTAATTGTGACCCTGCCTAGTGGGCAAAATAGGTGATAGCCGCCGTGATGGGTGGCATTGGCTTTGATGGCCGGAACAAGTACCTCTTTGGCGAATTTTTCCTTGGCATCAATGATTATGGCTTCCTTGGCCCCTAGTTTTAAAGCCTTTCCCTTAATCTTGCTAAAGTTGGCTTTTTGGCCAATGTCGATAGTGAGAGTGCTGACATCAACCTGATAATGGTCTTTAATCCATTTGAGCATGATGGAAGTATCCAGCCCGCCGGAATACAACAGAAGGAGGTGATCTCCTTTTTTTGGATGGGCCTCAAATGAGGCAATTTTGTGATAGGTTTTCATAATAAGTAAGTAAAGATTTAAAAAAACTTCTGACACGTGATGCCAGAAGTTATATAAGAGTAGATACGTCGTTTAGCGACGGAGTTTCTGGCGTTTAAATAAGCGGCGACGAGATTTAAAATTGAACATTTTTAAGGTTTAAATATAAAAAAACTCCACGTTTCTAGTGGAGTTATTACTTGATTTGTTTCCATAAGCTGACGCCTCCACTAGAATTGTGAAGCGCGACGGCGAGTTGAATTGGAAACGATTGAAATTTTCATGGCCATCTGATCATAGTATGCTTGTTAGGGTTTGTCAAGTTTTTTACTTCGCTCCACCGCAGGATTAGCCACTAGGTTTAGTCATGGTTTTGTGCAAAGGTTGCGGCTCGCTACGCTCGCCTTTGCGCAAAATCGGGATTACATCCCGTTTTGCGTGGTAGCAGGGGTGGGGCTCGAACCCACGACCTCAGGCTTATGAGTCCTGCGCTCTAACCAGCTGAGCTACCCTGCCATGGTTCGATTTGTGAAAAAATCTGGTTGCGGAGGGCGGATTCGAACCGCCGACCTCCAGGTTATGAGCCTGGCGAGCTGCCTCTGCTCCACTCCGCGTTAATGTTTTTGAAGCGCAGCTACTCTAATATTTAAATGGGTTTTCGTCAAATATAAACGCCCACCATTTTTTGGAGTTGCTCCAATTTGCCATTGATCGTTCTCGAATAAGTTCGTTTTCTTCAGTTTCTAAATAGGCCAGGGTGTCACCCTCGGTAAGGATGATAACTTCTTCGCCTGGATTAACGAGTCCCAGGTTTTGTTTGGCGATTTTGTCGATATAAGCCTCGGAAGTGTAGTATTTGTAATCTTCTAGTTTTTGGAGGTTTTCATTGCGAAGTTCTTCATTTTTTTGTTCGAAATTTTGAACATGAACATCAATTTGGTGATTTTCGAAAACTGTTACAGTCAGATTATAGAGCATGTAAGCCACTAGAATTAGCCCCACGATAATAATGAGACGCGCCACATTGAACTGTGAATGAGAATAAGGTTTGTAAGGCATAGCGGAAATAGTTTATCAAAAATATGGCGCTTAGACGAGCCTTGCGCTAGAGTTGTTTTACGATGAATATTCATTTTATTGGTATTGGTGGCATTGGGATGAGTGCCTTGGCGCGGTTTTATAAGGAACGCGGCCATAGTGTAAGTGGCTCAGACACTGAAGATTCTGCGATTTTAGAAGCTCTTCGTGATGAGGGGATAGGGGTTTTTGTTGGTCATTCCGCCCTTCATATATTAGATGATACAAACATGGTTATTTATACCGAAGCGATTTCAGTTGATAATTTGGAACTACAAGCGGCCCGCAATAAAAACATTCCTATAAAAACTTATTTCGAGGGATTGGGAGAGGTTTCCGAAGAATTTAAGACGATTGCGGTGGCTGGAACGCATGGCAAGACAACGACAACTGCGATTTTGGCGCGGCTTTTAATGCAGTCTTATCGTGATCCGACCGTGGTAATTGGTACAAATATGTTGGAATTGGATAATAAGAATTTTCGTTTAGGAGGAGGGGAGTGGATGGTGGTTGAAGCCTGTGAATATCGACGTTCTTTTTTGCATTTGCAGCCACAAATTGTGGTTTTAACTAATTTAGAACTGGATCATCCAGATTATTATCGTGATTTAGATGATTATTTGGATGCTTTTCGAGAATTGGTGGCTAAATTGCCGTCAGATGGGGTGGTTATTGCCAATGGCGATGATGATAATGTTCGGAAAGTGGCGGAAAGTGCGGAATGTGAAGTGGTTTATTTTTCGGCTGACGAGATTGATCTGGAAAAATTTGAATTGCAAGTGCCTGGGAAGCATAATTTAATGAATGCTTTAGCTGCTTTTGCGACGGGATCTGTAATGAGTGTGGAAGAAGAGATGATGTTGGAGGCGATTAATTCTTTTAAGGGTTCTTGGCGAAGGTTTGAATTTAAAGGGAAGTTAAACGGGGCGCTTGTTTATGATGATTATGCCCATCATCCAACAGAAGTGCAGGCCGCGATTCAGGGGGCCCGCGAAAAATACCCAAAAAGTCGATTAGTAGCGGTTTTTGAGCCTCATCAATACAATCGAACACGGCATTTTTTGGAGCAGTTTGCGCATTCTTTCAAAGAGGCCGATGAAGTTATTATTCCGAGTATTTATGAAGTGCGTGATAGTGAGGCGGATTTAGAGGCTGTTTCTCCCGAAAAGTTGGTCGAGGAACTTTCCAAACATCATCCTAATGTGCGGTTTGGAGACGGATTTGAAAATACAGCGCAATATTTGCGCGAATCCGTTTCAGAAGAGGATTTGATTTTGGTGATGGGCGCAGGCCCGGTTTGGCAGGTGGCCGAAGGTCTTGTGGCTTGACTTTGGTTGAGGTTAAGTTATTATTCGGTACCATCCTGTCTTTTAACCTTTTTAGTTATGAAATCCACCCCTTCTGGCCTAACTGGGCACGATCTTAGTGATTTGCCTAATGATTTTGAAGAATTGCGCCAAGTTGGCCGAGTTTGCCATCCGGGTCTTTCTGGTATATCACAATTCCCGGCTGGTTTTGAACAAAGCGCGACTCAAAGATATGTAGACCAGGATGCCTTTGTGACTGGCCTTACGTCTTCTGGATTTAAAAATAGTTCGGTAACAGCTTGGACGGGTTACCATCATCTTATGGCGGAATCATTAGATAAATTTGATTTAATTGAAAAATTAAAACAATCGGTTTATTTGTTAATGGCCACTGCGGAATTGGATCCTCAACAGATGCAAGCCTTGGTTGCTGATGAAGAATTTTTAAATGGAGCGCGGGCCATACTTAAACGTTTAATGGTTTATCGTGAAAAGTTATTAAAGAATCCAGAGGAGTGCTATAAACAAGATTGGGATAAGAAACGACATAAAGATTTAGTTGCGGCGAATCCGCAGATGCATGCTCTTCTTATTCAACAAGCTACGGCTTTTGCGACTCGTCTTATATCCGTATTTGAATTTATGGTGAGTTTAGGTGAGGGTGATGCTTCAACTTATGTCCCGGGAGATCTTCAGGGCATGCTTGCTAAATTAAGCTCTGAGGAACCTGGAAAGGAAGTAGATGCCGCTCTTACTGTCGCTCAAGCGAATTTTGAGGCAGCAAGAAGCCTAGACGAAGAAGAAGGAAAATAAGACCTAGTCTTTTTTCTTCCAAACTGTTCCTGCGGCCGTGTCTTCTAGCTCGATGCCTTGTTTAAGTAATTTGTCGCGAAGTTCGTCAGATTTGGCCCAGTTTTTGGCGGCCCGAGCTTGTTCGCGTTCTTGGATGAGTTTTTCGATGTTGGAATCAATGGCTTCTTCTGTTTGCGGAAGGATTCCAAGGATCGCATTGGCTTTTTCGAGGGTTTTGAGAATTTTGTTGGCCTCCTCGGCGGAAATATTTAGTTTGTTGATTTCTTTGATAAAAGTGAAGAGAGAGGCGAGAGCTTTAACTGTGTCAAAATCATTAAGAAGGGCGTTTTCAAATTCAGCTAAAAAGTTTTGAGTAAGTTGTTCAGCGGAATCATTGCCCTTGGCGTTTTTGAGACTACGTATGAAGTCGTGGATGCGTTTGAGGGAGTTTTCAGCCTGGGTAAGTTGGTCATCACTAAATTCAATGGGGCTGCGATAATGGGCCGTTAAAAATAAATAGCGCACGGCCTGGGGTTTGTATTTAGAGAAAATTTCTTGAAGTGTGAAGAAATTGCCAAGGGATTTACTCATTTTTTCTTTGTTGATGGTGATGAAGCCGTTATGAAGCCAGTAATTACAGAAGGGGGCGTCGTAAGCAGCTTCGGATTGAGCAATTTCACATTCGTGATGCGGGAAAATTAAATCCATGCCGCCGCCGTGAATATCAAATGGTTGGCCCAGTTTGGCGCGGGACATGGCACTACATTCTAAATGCCAGCCTGGTCGTCCTTTTCCCCACGGACTATCCCAGGAAGGTTCCCCAGGTTTTTCAGCCTTCCATAAGGCAAAATCATGAGGGTGTTTCTTTTTGGGATCAACGGCTACGCGGGCACCTTCTTGTAAATCGGCTCGTTTTTGGTTGGACAATTTTCCGTAATTACCAAATTTTTCGATTTCATAATAAACATCGCCCTCAATTTCATAAGCAAAGCCTTTTTTTATTAAATTTTCCACAAGTTCAATCATTTGCGGAATGTATTCGGTGGCGCGTGTTAAAATTGTTGGTTTTTTAATGCCTAAGGCTGCGTAATCTTTTTCATATTCAGGGATAATTCGTTCGGCTAATTCTGATACAGAGAGCCCTTCTTCGTTTGCACGGTTAATCATTTTGTCATCAACATCAGTATAATTAGTCACAAAAGTAACGTTTTTTTCTCCGTAAAAATAATCAAGGGTGCGGCGAATAATATCAAACGCTACGGCTGATCTTCCGTGGCCCAAATGTCCGTGATCATAAACAGTCGGCCCACATAAATACATAGAAATTTGTCCTTTTTTTACTGGTGTAAAAGGCTCTTTTTGGTTAGTGAGCGTGTTGTAAACCTGAAGTTCCATTTAAATTTGAACCAAAATATTAATAAGGAGACCTTGCACAATATCCAAAGCGATCAAAACAACAATTGGTGAAAAATCAAGCATCCCGATACGAGGAACGACACGACGAGCTGGTCCCAAAATTGGTTCAGTAACGTCATAAAGAAACTGAGCAATGGGGCCGCTGCGTCCAGCGCGAAACCAAGACATTAGAATTCGGGCCACAATAGCCAAACTCATAAGGTCAAATAATGTGCCGACAAATTGTATTAAAAATTCCATACGCTAAAGACTTTATCAGGTTCTTAAGTCTCTGTCGAACAATCTTTTAAGCCCGAATGTCTTGGATAGGAATGATGATTTTGTTACGTCGTTTTCGAAGATAAGCGTATCCTTGTGTGAATCCAACACTGAATAATAGGAGCCAAGCAACTTCTGGGCCAGTTTCAGTAGGGATTTCTTCCTCTTCAAGAGCGGCTTCTACCGCGGCTGCTTCAGCTTCGGCAGCGGCTTCTTCGGCTTCTTTGGCAGCAGCGGCTTCTTCAAGTGCTACTTCCTCAGCAGATTCTGGTGAATCACTTACAGCGTCACTTTTTTGTAGGCTTTCTAAATCAGCCTCGTCAACAGCAACCACGGTAAAGTAATATTCAGATCCATTGCGAAGGTCAGGGACATACCAGGTTGTGCTGTTGTCCAAGGTTTCTACTTTGCTAACCATTATGTCGATGGTTGGGCCGTAGTAAATTTTGTAATGATCGATGGTAAATTCGATTTCCTCCTCATCAGCAAGCTCTTCCTCATCAGTAAGTTCTTCTTCAGCTTCGGTTTCATCCTCTTCGGCTTCAGCTTCATCCTCCTCAGCCTCATCCTCATCAGCTTCCTCCTCTTCTTGGGCTGCTAGCCATTCTTCATATTCAGTTTCGGTTATAACGGTTGTTGGTGCTTCCCAGCTTAAGGTGACACGTCCGTCGCCCGCGACTGTTTCTACTCCTGTTATTTGTCCTGGGTAATAAACAATTTCTTCTTCGGGGTCTTCTTCGGCGGCCTCATAAAGTTCGTCTTCTGTGTTTTCTCCATCAATTTCTGCTACGCCTTCTACAGCTTCGATAATATTTATAGAGAGTTCAGAATTATGTGATATTTCATTGCCAACTTCATCTACAAGGAGAATATCAATTTCATATTCGCCAAGGGCCGATGGAGCACTGAAACGGCCTTCATACATCCCACTGGCAACTAAATCTTCGGTTAGCTCATAAAGAGCATTGCTAAAAATCATACTAACTTCCGGTAGATTTGGTTCAGTAAAAACAGCTATCGCAAATGCTGATTCAGCCTCGATATCACCTTCAGGGCTTATTTCAGCATAGTCTAATACTGGAGCAGTAGTGTCAATTTCAATGGTTATTGTTTGTGAAGTGTCTTGTAAATTTCCTTCGGCATCTTCAGTTGTGAGTACAAATTTATGGGTGCCGTCCTCTAATCCCGTGGCACTGTAAGCATATTCTCCACTAGCAGTGGACGCTGTTCTGGCAATTAGAACTTCATTGTCGTAGATTTGAACGTTTAAGCCGTAGGTGGCTTCTCCCATAAAAGTTAGTGAATTGCTGCTGTAAGTGCCAGCAAGAGGTGTTGATACGTTGAATTCTTCACTGGTTGTGTAATCTGTATCAGCGGTAGTGGTACTGGCTCCGCTGCCAGAAGTGCTAACCGCCACATCAAATTCACCGAAAACATCAGTATTGTCGATATCAGTTACAGTTAAAGTTTGCGTTCCTTCAGTTTTGAAAGAAAGACTTAAACTAAAAGTATGACTTCCTTGATCTTCAGCTTCAAAAGTATAGTCATCAGGTAGAGTAGAATTATTGTCAGTGGAAGAAAAACGCACAGTTCCAGTGTAATCACTGGCGTTATTACCGTCATCGTCATAAGCGGTGACCGTAAAATTAAGACTGCTGTTTAAGGCTGCGGTTTCGTCTAAGTTTTCAAAGGCCAGGTAGCTGACCGGACCAGAGTCTTCACCAGAAGCTAGCAAAACACCGTACTTGGTCCCGCCTAGATCAGAGCTTGAATTGTTTGGCGAATAAAAGGCAATTTCAGCACGGTCATTCAAAGAAATTCCTTCGGTTGAATCGTGGGCAATAAAGGTAGAAAGGCCTTCTTCCTTTGAGTAAACGTGAAATTTAATGGTCCCAAGTTCATTAGTATAGGAATTGCTAGAAATTCGGACGATTTCATCTGTTAGGCGACTAGAAAGAATATCTACTGTATGTCCGGAAATAGGATTGTTATAACGGTCGTATAAGTGGACGTTGAGTTCGACGTAATCATTGCCATTAGCACTAGCGGTTTGTTTGTTTACTTCCATTAATGACCGTGAAGTAGACACACTATCGGCATAAACATGAAATTCTTCTGTTACGGAGTCAATTGATAATTCATAATCACCAGCTTTTTTGGTATAAAAGCCAGCAATATCTAGTTTAGTGGTACCTTTTGAGTTGGTTTGTGCTTCAAAAAGAATTTTGCCTCCATCTGGTTTTTCCAGGAGAAGTTCTAAATCACTGTTTGGTGAGCCGTTAGAGATACGAACAAGTGTTCCGTAACCAGCGATCGTGTCAGTTGCATCAAGGCTAATCCCAGAGTCTAGGGCAGTCGCTCCTGGAATAAGGAGTACAAAGGAGAAAATTCCTAGAGCTAGTTTTGCAAGTAATTTTTTCATAACTTTTGTTTTGATTTTTATCTATGTAGTATACCTGATTTTCTTCCTTAAGTAAAGGCTGGTGAGTAGAGTTGAGGCATGCTAAAATGGGCGCATGCGACGATTAATATTAGTTTTAGCGCTTTTTCTGTTGTTGTTTCCCTCTTTGGTCCGAGCGGATGAAGGAGAAAGTACTGACCTTGAAGGTGTCTCAACAGTAATTGAGGAGGACTCTTTAGCTCTTATTTCAGTTGATGAGCAACTAGAGAAAGGGCGATCCGCTATTTTTGATGCTTCGACTTCGGTTCTTCCTGAAGAGGCTAAAGTGGTGGTTTATAACTGGGATTTTGGTGATGGGAATAAGGATCAAGGGGTAGAAGTGGTACATTCTTATACGGAATTAGGAGAGTATGATCTGGTTTTACAGATTTATGTGGATGGGGAGTTTTATGATGAGACTACAACGCCGATTTTTGTGTATGGACAGCGTTATTTGTTAATTACAGATCAGGCAGATGAGCAAGAAGGGATTGAAAGCAAAGTGGCTTTTGCGAGGGATCAGGGAGTGTATGTACAGGTGATTTCTAATTATGATTCAACTTCGGAGTTTATTGTAGAAGAGGATTTATTCCAAAAATTAAATGAGGTGGCTTCTGATATTGCGGTCACTGATACGATTATGATTTGGGCGCGCGGAAGTAGTGGGTTAACGGTCCTTTCTCGTTTTGAGCAGACCTTAAGTGGTGGGGGAGCGTTTAATAATAAAGAGCTAGTGGTGATTACTGATCAAAATTTAACGACCATGCGTAATATTGCTCAGGGTACTTTTCGAACGATTTTGCCCAATAGAATTGTATTAACGCGTCCGGAGGCTATGTGGATGTTGTTTGAAGAGGCGTCTATTGATGTTTTTGTGGAAGATTTAGAGACGCGCGGGATTGAATTTACCGAGATTACCGAGGCTTTGCAGCTCACTCCTTTTAATTTTCTTTCTTATTTGATTAGTTTTATGGTTGAAAAAGGGGTCCCAAGTAACTCGCTTCTTCTTATTTTGATGTTGCCAGTGATTGTGACGATTGTGGCCTTTTTGAAGCAGGTGGTGGGATTAACGACGATGGGAGTGTACACCCCGTCTATTATTACCTTGTCTTTTATTGCCTTGGGTATTCGGTATGGACTTTTGATTTTTGTGTTGATTTTGTTATTTGGAACACTGACTCGTCTTTTCTTGCGCCGGTATCGATTGCTTTACATTCCGCGTATGGCGATTTTGCTTACAATTGTTAGTTTAACTATTTTAGGGGTGATGTTTTTGGGAGCGTATTTTGATATTTCGCAGTTGGTATCGATTTCTGTGTTTCCGATGTTGATTATGAGTACGATGGTTGAGAAATTTGTGAGTGTGCAGGGGGATCGAGGATTTAGGTCAGCGGTGACGATGATTAGTGCCACAACTTTTGTGTCTATAATCTGTTATTACGTTGCTGAATGGGCGTTTTTGAAAACAATGATTTTTGGTCATCCAGAGCTTATTTTTGTCTTTTTGGTTGTGAATGTGGTTTTGGCGCGTTGGACAGGCTTGCGTTTATTGGAATATGTCCGTTTCCGAGAAATCTTCCGCTATTCAGAGGAGGAATAATTTTTTCTTATGGCAATTTTCAAAAATCACGGAGTTTTAGGTATTAATGCGCGAAATTTGCTTTATATCGGGGCCTATAACGCCCGTAAGGCGATAAAAATGGCCGACAGTAAGCTTAAGACAAAAAGCTTTTTGAGTGCCCGGGGAATTCCGGTGCCACGTCTTTACGGGACAATCCGTTCTCGAGAAGATTTAGAGAAATATGATTTTTCCTCGTTGCCATCGAGTTTTGTGGTAAAGCCTAATCGTGGTTATGGCGGGGAAGGGATTTTACCAGTTTGGGATCGTCGGGCCGGGAAATATTTTTTAGCTAGTGAACAAGAAATGAGTCAGGGAGAGTTAGAAGAACGTATTGCGGATATTTTGGAGGGACGATTTTCAATTTCTGGGGTGGCGGATGTGGCATTTTTTGAGCAACTTTTGATTTGTGATGAACGTCTTCGAAAATATGCTTATAAAGGTCTTCCAGATATTCGAGTAGTTTTGTATAAGTTGATTCCTATTATGGCCATGTTACGTTTGCCAACACGAGCTTCAAAAGGAAAGGGGAATCTTCATCAGGGGGCAATTGGGGTAGGGATTGATATTGCGAAAGGTGAAGCAACTCACATTGTACAAGGAACGCAGATTATTGAGGAGGTCCCGGAAGTAGGTGAAATTCGAGGATTTAAAATTCCTTATTGGGATGAGATTTTGATGATTGCTTCTAAGGTTCAATTAGAGACGAATTTAGGATATATGGCGGCTGATATTTCAATTGATCAAAATACTGGCCCGGTTTTATTAGAAATTAATGCTCGAGCGGGACTTGGGGTGCAGGTAGCTAATTTGGCGCCGTTGCGCCAACGTTTGGAACGAGTAGAGGGGATTAAGGTAACTACTCCTGAAAAAGCGGTTAGGGTTGCTAAAGATATGTTTGGCCATGTTGTGGAAAAGGAAATTAAACACTTAACTGGTATTGAGGTGGTGGGTTCGTATGAACCGGTAAAAGTTTTGATGGAAGCTAAACCATATCGTGTTCGGGCTCATATCAATCCAAATATTGGAAAGACTCAGATGGATGAGGAATTTGCGGCTAAGATTGGCTTGCTTGATAAAAAGGGAAAGAAAGTAGAGGGTTCTTATAAATTAAAGTTTATTTTGGCGGGAAAGCGTGTGCAGACAGTGGTTACAATTAATGATCTTTCTACCAAAGATTATAATATGGTGATTGGGCGTCGTGATTTACAAGGGTTTTTGTTGGATCCTTCTCGGAAATCTCAAGATGCAGATTCTGGGGTTCAAGTTTTGGATAGTGTAAAGAAGCGAAAAGAGACTCCCGTCCAAAACAAAAAGAATTATCGATTAATTGATGAAGTGATTTGTGAGGTGGATCAACAGGTTAAATTACTGCATCATTTGCGTCCTAAGAATTTGACTTCTGAGCGGGAGAAATTTTTAAAGGGAGAAGTTAAAAATCCACAATTTGTATATACGGATTTGCAGTTTGATCCTTATGCATTGCGAGAAAAATTGAGTGCTTTGGAAATGGATGAAACATCGCTGGGAAGAATTTTTCAGAGAAAAAAGGAGGAGATTTTGCAAAAAATTGATCTCTTGGAGCATCGCGGTACGGAACACTTTATGAATAAATCAGTCATTTTGTTTGGAGAGGCGACCGAAGTTTTGGTTAATGAAGCAAAGGAATATTGGGCAACAAAACCAAATCATATCCCAAGCGAAAAAGAAGATATTAAAACTGAGCAGGCGATAAAGAAGTTTGAGAAATTTTTCAAAAAAAGTGGGCTGCAAAATTGGAAAGTAAAAATTAAAGAAGAGATGGTTTCGGATTGTGTGGCCGGTAAAAAATCAGCGTTTTTTATTCGGAAGGGGGCGAAATTTTCAGAGGCACGACTTAAAATGGTGATTGCTCACGAGATAGAAACTCATATTTATACCGCGGAAAATGGGAAAAATCAGCCTTATAAAATTTTTCAGCGGGGGACAGGTGGTTACTTAACTACTCAGGAGGGGTTGGCAATTTATAATCAGGAACAAGTGTGGGATCAAGTTACGGAGAAGCATTTTTGGAAAGCAGCCTTGGTGATTTTGACTCAGGTTGCACAAAAGGGGAGTTTTTATGATGTTTATGAAAAAGCACGGGAAATGGGGTATGACGAAGAACGATCTTTTCGTTTTGCTATGAAGGTGAAAAGGGGATTGGAAGACACCAAAAATGCCGGAGCTTTTACTAAGGATCTTCTTTATTTTAAAGGTAAACGGATGATTGAGAAATTTATTGAGAATGGCGGTGATTTGAGGCGCCTTTATATTGGGAAAATTGATCTTCCGTCACTTGAAGAAATTGAGGAATTATCGTTTTTGGTATCGCCTAAATTTGTACCGACTTTTTATAAGAGCTAGAGGATTAGCATGGCATCTCCGAAGCTAAAAAAGCGGTATTTTTGAGTGATGGCTTCTTGATAGGCACGATCAATGAGTTCTTTTCCCGCTAAAGCCGAGATCAACATAAGGAGGGTGCTTTTGGGGAGATGGAAATTAGTTAGGAGACCATCTACAAATTGGAATTTATATCCGGGAGTGATGAAGAGTTTGGTTTCGTTGGATTGAGGAGTTAGTTGGCCAGATTGTACACAGGATTCGAGCACGCGGTTGGTAGTGGTGCCAACGGCAATGATGCGTTTGTTTGCGCTTTTGGCTTGGTTGAGGGCCGCGGCTGTTTTGGTGGGAAGCGTAAACCATTCGGCGTGCATTTGGTGATCGGCGATATTATCTGCCTTTACTGGCTCAAAAGTGCCGCGGCCCACATGCAATGTCACAAAATGTTGCTCAATGCCTTGGGCAGTGAGTTTTTCGAGTAATTTTGAGGTAAAGTGCAATCCAGCGGTTGGAGCAGCCACGCTGCCACGATTTTTGGCATAAATGGTTTGATATTGTTCGGGATGCGATTGGCTGTGTTTTATATATGGAGGCAAAGGAGTTTCGCCGATTTGATCGATGATGCGGTTTAGTTTTTCGCCTGCATTGGAAAATTTAAGAATTCGGGAGCCATCATCATTGATTTGTTCCACAGTGGCGCTTGTTTCTCCAAAATCTACCATCACCCCTTTTTTAAATCGTTTTCCAGGTTTAACTAGGCATTCCCAGAGGCCGTTATTAATTTCTTGGTGTAGCAAGATTTCGACTGATTTGTCCTTAATCTTCCCGTGTAATCTAGCGGGGAAAACCTGTGTCTCGTTAAATACCAAAACATGGTTTGGCCCCAAAATCTCGCCCAAATCATAGATGTAACGATGTTTAATTTCCCCATTTTGAAGAACCATTAACCGGGCCTGATCACGGTTTTTCAAGGGATCTTGAGCGATTAACTCCTCTGGTAAGTGATAGTCAAAATCTGCAGTTTTCATCGCGCGTTATTCTATCAGATAGGACTGCACTTGTCTTTAGGACCCTCTGAAAAACACCCTCACGATGCTAAAATTACCATTTTTTCACCACGACGGCATTTTTCAGAGGGTCCTTTATTCAGTGCTAAGCCCAGATTCTTTTACCTCTTCATCTTCGTAATCTACGAGGCTTTCTTGTTCGGTTTGTTCTTCGCCCCATTTAGTTGATTCTTTGGCCTCGGCAGTGGCTTCGGCTGGTTTTTCACCGTGTCGAATAACTAATAACGTCATGTCGTCTTGTTGAATAGTGTCCCCAATAAAATGAGTTACCTCGGTTGAAATACGTTGGAAAAGAGCTTCGGCCGAGACTGCTTCGGGAGCATTTTTCTCTATAATTTTTACTAGTTTACTTTCGCCAAACATTTCTCCATCAGTATTTCTTGATTCAGTTATTCCATCAGTGTAAAGAATGATAAAATCTCCTTCTTGAAAATTAAGAGGCTGCTCCTGGGCTAGTTTTTCATTGTCGGGAATCATTCCAAGCGCAATTCCTCCTGCTTTCAAGTTATCAACAGTTTTATTAAGAGCTTTGTAGTGAATTAGAGTTTCATGTCCAGCTCCGGTGAATTTCATTTCTTTGGTTTGAGGAATCCATTGCAACATAATCATGGTCATGAACATGGTGCTTTGAATACGAGGTTTTAAATATTTATTAACTTGCACGAGTAATTGATGAGAATTTTCAACCATATCCGCAAAAGTATGAAGCAGGGTGTCCACAATCATCATCACTAGTCCCGAAGGAACCCCATGTCCAGTAACATCCCCGATATACATAAAAGTTCGATCATTTTTAGTTATAAAATCAAAACTATCGCCACCAATTTCAGCGGCTGGTCTGGTTTTAGCAATAATATCTAACCCGGGAATATCCGGGGCGGATTGCGGAATAAGGTCTTGTTGAATTTTTTGGGCAACATTGAGCTCAGATGAGATACGGCGATGGTCTTTAATATCAGTGGAAACTCTTTCTAAGCTATGGGTTATAGCGTTAAAAAAGTGGGCGATTACACCGATTTCATCCATTTTTTTAGTGTAGATTCGATTATATCGTTTTCCAGTTAAAAGAGCTTTGAATTCGCGGAGAATTTTCTTTAAAGGATGAGTGATAAAGAAAAAGAACGCCCCAATATTAAGTAAGCCAATTCCGCCAAGAACTCCCCAAATATATTCGGGCCATAGCAGGGTTACCCCTACTCCTAGAGCTATTAAAATTAGCTCAAATAAGATGAATTTTGAAATGAGTTTTTTACGTATTTGTTTCATGGGAATGGATTAAATCAGATGGTTTCTTTTGTTTAGTTTTGATAAGTGCTTCAATTTTAAAAACCTCGTGATGTTCATCAACAGTGGCATAGGCAGTTTTAAGTTTTTCTAGGGTTTCAATATTTAATTCTGCCAAGGTAGAAGCTCCGGTTTCTTTTAGAATGTCGTTGATGTATTCAGAAATACGGAGATGGACAAGCTGTTCGATGTTTTCCACAATATGGTTGGAAAGACCGCGTATTAGTTTTTTAGTTTTGAGGGTGGTTTCTTTTTCGTCGTGCATTATAAATTCTACGATGTGCGGGATTGCGGCGGGATGATCTAGTTCGGCGATGGCGAAGGCCGCTTTTTTGCGGATTTCTTGATCATTGGAGGCAAGATATTTGATAACATAGGAAACATCTTTTTTTGTTCCGATTTTACCTAGAGCGTAAACACTACCTAAAATAGCTCCTCTTTTTCGGCTGGATTGCATTTGATCCAGGTAATGACGAAGAGTTTTTCTTATTTTTTTAAACTGCCATAAAGCAACTATGGCTTCGGCTCGGACCAATGGTCTTTTGTGGTCAAGATAGTTTTTGATGTAATGGATAATGCTTTGATCTTTAAAAGTGCCGCAGGCCCGGATACAGGCGCGTTGTAATTTTTCGTCTCCGGATTCTAGAATTTCTATTAAAAACGGTATAAGTTCGTGGTCATCAAATTTAGCAAGTAGATGAATACAAGCTTCACGAATTTGGGAAGATTCCTCATTTCTAAATAATTTCTTCACTACTTCAATAGCATGGTGCCTAGTAAAGTTTCGGTTTTCGAGGAATTTATTTAAATCTTTAAATTCTTGTAGTGTTTCAAGAGCAGTCAGGCGAACGGTTCGGTGAGCGTCTTGAAGGCTTTCTAAAATGTCCGGGATAATGTCAGGGTCTTCTCGTAAACGAAGAGTTTCCAAGATATGTCTTTTAATTTCGATTTTTTCTCGTTTGTTTTGAAGGAATTTTATAAACTGTTCGTTTTTAATTTCATGACCTTTTTGTCCTAAAATTTCAATGGCATTTAACCTGGTTGGCAAATCGTTATCAGCGCCTAAATGGCGGTAAGATAAATTGGTGTAATCTTGGTGTAGTCTATAGACTCGGATAAACATAAATCCGGCAATAACAACCATAACCGAGGTAATAATCGTTGATTCTGATTCTGGCGTATAAAGTGATTGAATGGTTAACAACAAAATAAACGCTAGAATAGCCCCAAATGGTTTAACAAA
Source organism: uncultured Candidatus Peribacteria bacterium (assembly GCA_964473745.1). Lineage (GTDB taxonomy): Bacteria > Patescibacteriota > Gracilibacteria > UBA1369 > UBA12473 > JABJMC01. Next base: position 36,784 of record CAYYQE010000009.1, on the reverse strand, counting down.
GCCCTCCATTAATTCTTTGGTTTGATCTCTTAGGCTTTCCCTAATGGCGTAGTAGGAAGAATGATAAGCGTTTTTGAAAATTCCACTGGTAATTTCAAAGCTACTTCGCCCGATAGAAGCCGAAAGAAAGTTGAAATTAAAGACCATCCCAATAAGACTTAAAACAGTAATAATAGGATGGATAAGTAGGCTGCTCACAATGCCTAAACTGCTCAAAATGCGCGAAGTTAGAAATAGTTGAACTACTAAACTTCCCGCGGAAAAAATCATTTGCAGCATTCCTAATTTTTGGGAAAGGGCATTTTCTAAATTCATCTCGTGTTCGGCCTGCGTCGAGGCAGCAACTGGACTAGCGTTTAAAAGTGAAACCTGAAGGCTAGTATCTGGTTGATAATCATGTAATTCAAAAGCAATGGGAGGTGGATTATGGGCAATAACTTCTTCTTGAATAGCCTTGGTATATTGAAATTCAAAAAGATAAAGCAACATAAATTGAAACATCACAATTAGAATTATTCCCTGAAGAAAAGGAACTCTGCGGATTCTTTTGATTCCTTTTAAAAGATTGGGAATAGCTTGTTGATGTGGTTTTTTAGTGCGTTCGTGTTTGGCTATTTTGATGCAGGGGGTTTTTTTGCCGTAAGAGTGAGAAGTTAAAAGAACCGGAATAATTAAGGATATTGCTAAAATCCACAAATACATAAATTTATACGCTGGTAAAACACCGGCTAAAATACCGACGGTCAAACCACCAATGATCCCACCAATAGTTTCAGAGGTGGCAATAAGTGGGAAAGTTCGTTGGCTTTCTAACGGAGAAAAAAGATCTTCGGTAAAGAGCGTAATTAAAATATTTAGTTGGGAAATAAAAACGGATTGCGCAAGGAGTAATATTCCAAAAAAAGCTAAATCACTGGTATAGGAAAACAAAGTAGCTAACAGAAGTAGGGCAATGGCCATTAAGGTTGTGTAGAAAATCAGGAGGCCATGCGATATTTTTTTGAGTAAATAGCTAAAAACAATGGTTCCTAGCATGATTAACAGAGCGTTGAGCACGAAAAGATATGGTAAACGCTCTATTCCGATTCGATTGATAAACATGGCGATGGTGGCGGTCCACCCAATCACAAATCCAGCTCTTAAACACAGGTTTAGAGTCCAGGCCAAGGCAATACGAGGCCATTCGTTTTTACCGACATTGAGGATGCGATTTGCTAGGGATCCTGGTTTCATTTGGTTTGGTTTTGATTTTAGATTCAATTATATCTGTTTATTATAGCAGAAATAACAGGTTAGGTAAAGAGTGGCTTTTTCTCTACCCACAGGTTGTCTTGGATTAGTTTTGTTTTCCTGGGTTTTAGAGAGAGTAAATCCGGGACTGCGGGGAGCGAGGGATTTTGCGCGAGATGGGGTGTGTAGATTAGGGTGAGTTGATCTACTAGGTTGTTTTTTAAAAAGCTAGTGCTGATGAGTTCGCCGCCTTCTACTAAGATGCTATTTATATTGCGAGCTAAAAGTTTTTTCAAAAGATCTTGTAAATCGACTTGGTTGTTTTTATTTGATTTACAGGAAAGGATGGTGGTGTTTTTAGGGTATTTTTTGGTGGTTTTAAGCTTGGTGGTAGCAATGATGGTTTCACCTGGTTCGGCGAGAAGAGAGGCTTTTATAGGAGTTCGTAATTGGCTGTCTAGAATAATGCGAATAGGGTTTTTTCCGGTTACGTGACGGACGGTTAGCCGTGGATTGTCAGTAAGAATAGTTTGAATGCCAACCAAAATTGCATCGTGTTTAGCGCGAAGCGAATGAACTTTTTTATTGCTTTTGGAATTGGTTAGGGGAGTGGCTTCACCTTTTTTAAGGGTGATTTTTTTATCTAAGGTGCAAGCGATTTTTAAATGAATAAAGGGGCGTTCAGGGAAAAGAATGGTTTTTATGTTGTTTTGTTGAAGGAAGGCGATTCCTTGGCCACAAACTTTTGGGTTGGGATCTTTTTGGGCGTAAACAACTTTTGTGATGCCAGCTTTTAGAATGGCCTCGGTGCATGGTGGTGTTTTGCCGTGATGGCAGCAGGGTTCGAGGGTGACGTAAAGGGTCGAATTAAAAGGAGAATGATTATTTTTTTTGGCGTTATTTAGGGCTTCGATTTCCGCGTGTGGTCCACCAAAAACACGATGATAACCTTGGCCAATAATTTGATTGTTTTTGATTAGCACCGCCCCTACCATCGGGTTTGGAAAAACTTTTTGACCGCCTTTTAAAGAAAGTTTTTTAGCATGATCCATCCATTTTTTGTGAGTGTGGGGCATAGCTACACTTTTTTAAGGAGATGTCCCATTTTTTCTTTTTTAGTTTTGAGATATTTTTGGCTGCGTTTTTGGGGTTTCATTTCAATAGGAATACGCTTTGTGATAGTAAGTCCATAGCCTTCTAACCCGATAATTTTTGTGGGATTGTTAGTTAGAAGTTGGATAGTGGTTAAGCCTAAGTCAGTTAAAATTTGGGCACCAATTCCATAGTGTCGAAGATCTGGTGGGAAACCCAGTTTTTCATTAGCTTCGACAGTATCCATACCCTTTTTTTGGAGTTCATATGCTTTGAGTTTGTTTGCTAAACCAATGCCTCTCCCTTCTTGTCGCATGTAAAGAATAACGCCAACTCCTTTTTTGGTAATTAAATGCATGGCTTTGTGTAGTTGAGCGTTGCAATCACAATGCAGTGAACCAAAAACATCACCGGTCATGCATTCGGAATGAGCGCGCACTAGGACGTTTTTTTTATTTTTAATATTTCCATGAATAAGTGCGACATGTTCTGTTCCGTCAATTTTTTCTTTGTAAATTATGGTTTTAAAAGCTCCGTGTTTTGTTTCCAAATCAGTTTCTGCTAACTTTTCGATTAATGCTTCAGTTTTGCGGCGGTAAAGGATGAGGTCAGCAATGGAAATGATTTTTAAGTCATGCTTTTTAGCGAATTTAAGGAGATCGGGGAGTCGGGCCATTTCTCCATTGGATTTCATTATTTCACAAATAACGCCACCAGGTTTTAGCCCGGCCATTTTAGCAAGATCGACCGCAGCCTCGGTGTGGCCCGCCCGGACGAGCACCCCGCCGCGCGTAGCGCGAATCGGAAAGATATGCCCCGGGCGGGCCAGATCAACCGAAGTACAAGCGGGATTGATAATTGTTTTTATGGTTGTGGCACGATCCTTAACGGAAATCCCAGTAGAAGTTCCTTTTTTGGCATCTACGGAAACTGTAAAATTGCAATTGGTGTTTTCAGTGTTATTCATAGTCATCGGGGGGAGTTCCAACCGATCGGCGATTTTTGATTCAATTGGCATGCAAATCAGCCCTCTTCCTTCTTTAGCAAAGAAATTTATGGCTTCTGGTGTGATTTTTTCAGCGGCCATTACAAAATCTCCCTCGTTTTCGCGATCTTCATCATCAACCACGATTACAAATTTACCTTGTTTGATTGCTTTTAAGGCCTCAGGAATAGAGTGAAACGGTACTGAATTCACTTTAATGGGTTAGCGGATTCGCATTATAGCCCTAAGCCCCGAGTCGGACAAATCCTTTTACTTTAGCGTCTCCTAGAAACTGTTCGATAGTTTTTTCTGAATCCTTAACAAAAGCTTGTTTCAAAAGCGCGTTTTCGCCGCGAAATTTGGCTTCTTTTCCTATAAGAATTTTATCCATGATTTCTTCGGGTTTACCTTCGTTTTTGAGTTGTTCAGTCCAAATCTCTCGTTCTTTTGCAATAAGAGTACTATCAACTTCATCAGGAGAAATTACGAGCGGATTCATGGCGGTGGCATGCATGGCGACATCTTTGGCCATTTCTTCGTTGCCATTGTCTAGAGCGACAATTGAACCAACTTTTTTATTGGAATGAACATAGGCCCCAAAGGTGGCATTTTCTAGGAATTTGATTTCAGTAAGTTCGATTTTTTCACCCATTTTAAGGCCGATTTCGTTAACAGTTTCGTCGGTGTTTAAATCTTTACCTTTTTCAAGGAATTCTTGGGCTAATTGTTCAGCTGCTTCAACAAAATCAGGGTTTTTGGCCACAAAATCTGTTTCGCATCCTAGTTTTAGGATAACAGCGGTGTTGTTATTAAGGGCGGTGGCTACAACACCTTGAGAGGTGTCGCGATCACTTCGTTTAGCGGCTTTGGATTCACCGATTTTGCGAAGGTGTTCAATTGCAGCGGTTTCATCGCCATTATTTTCATCAAGCGCTTTTTTACAGGCTTGCAAGGATGCTCCGGTCTTTCCCCGGAGAGCTTTGATATCTTCAAGAGATGTCATGATTGAGGGTTTTCGTTAGAGGATGAAGTAGGTTGTTCGGGTGGGGATTGTTCAGTCGGGGCTGCTGGGGCCGGCGCTTCAGCTTTTGGCTCCTCGGCTTTTGGCTCCTCGGCTTTTGGCTCCTCGGTTTTTGGATCTTCAGTCTTTGGCTCCTCGGCTTTTGGCTCCTCGGTTTTTGGTTCTTCAGTCTTTGGTTCCTCGGCCTTTGGTTTAGCTGGCGTAGTGGCAAAAAATTGGTTTACATCAATTTTAGAAGCGAAATCCCAAAGTACAGGAATTTTCCACTCTTTCCCTGAATAAGCTTGAAAAGCGCCAATGGCCATTACGGCAATAAGACCTAAAAATAAAAGTGACCCAACTGATGGGATAATAAGCAAAACAAACATAGTTAATATGGCTAATCCAGTAATAACTACTCCTTGCTTAGCGTGCATTTGGCAGAAACTGCTTTTGGGCTTAACAATTAAAGCTCCTACAAAAAGCATGGGAAAGTATCCGACAGCGGAAAGAAGTCGTTCATCCGAAGGAACGGAAGAAGTAGGCTTCTTAGGTGCATCTTCTTTCTTGGCTGGCTCAGTTGCTGGCGTAGCTTCTGGTGCTGGCGTAGCTTCTGGTGCTGGCGTAGCTTCTGGTGCAGCAGCTGGGGCTGGTGTTTCAGGGGTGTTTTCTTCTGTAAACATAGAAAAGGGGGCTAAAGAGAGGGTTATTAAGAAGGCTTCTCAACTTTTGGTTTAGGAGCCTTTTTGGGGCCAATAGCGGCACCAATTTGTTTAACAAGGAAAGTGATGGCTTTGATGGCATCATCATTCCCAGGGATAGGATAAGTAATATTGGATGGATCGGCATTAGAATCAACAATCGCAATGATTGGAATGCCTAGTTTGGCGGCTTCTTTGACGGCAATTTGATCACGAACAACATCAACTACAAAAATAGCATCTGGTTTTTTGCTCATTTCTTGAACACCTCCTAAGGCGATTTGTAGTTTAATAATGGTTTTGTGGCGCTCCAGAGCTTCTTTTTTGGTGTATTTTTCAAATTCACCAGAGAGTTCTTGAGCCTTTAAATCTTTTAGATGTTTGATTCGTTGTTTGATAGTTCCAAAATTAGTGAGAAGGCCTGGTACCCATTTGTGAGTAATGTAGGGCATGCCACACTCTTCGGCGGTATCGCGTACAACTTCGATAGCTTGTTGTTTGGTACTTACAAAAAGAACGACCTTGCCTTCTTTAGAGCAGCTTTTTAGGAAGGTCTGTGCTTCTTTGAGCTTGGAGGCTGTTTGGTTAAGGTCAAAAACATGCACGCCAGAGTGTTTCCCGTGAATGAAAGATTTCATTTTGGGATTCCATTTACTGGGACGATGTCCAAAATGGACTGCATTTTTCAGCATGTCCTTAAGTGTTTTTTCTGAGGATGTGTTAGTTGTCATAATCCTTAGGGTTAACGCCAGGTTTTGTCGCTTCATACCTTGGATCCTCTTGCAGAGGACAGGATGGTATGATCCAAAAACTGACTAGAGAAATAAATCGCCACGACAGTACTTGATTTTTTAGTTTTTAACAAGCGTTTTCTTTGCTATGATTTGAGAAAACTAATACATTTTTATGAATGATGAGCTTAATTTAGATGATTTTCGGGTCGGAATAGATCGAATTGATGATCAAATTGTTAATCTTTTAGGAGAGCGATTTGAATTAATTTCACAGGTTAAAGAATTCAAAAAGAAAGAGGGAATTGCCACTTATCACCCGGGACGTGAACAAGAAATTTTGGATCGTGTCGAGAAAAACGGAGAAAAATTAGGTTTAAATAAACTCCTTTTGCATGCTCTTTTTTTGCAAATTTTCGCTGTTTCTAAAAAGGAACAGAATGAATAGGAGTAGATCAGGTTTGACTTAAGGAAAGAAGTTTGTTATAATGATATGATTTTAGTTGCATCTAAACCCCTGAAATCGTGAATCAATCTACTACTGTTACAAATCCTCCAGCGGCTGCTCCTCAAGCGGCCACATCTGATACAGCTCCGAAAGAAGCTGAGGAAGTTAAAATTAGTATTACTTTGCCAACAAATGCCTATTTCCTTTCTGGGATTAGAGATTTCACCTTAACTATGACGAAAAATATGACGGGTTTCTCTGATCAGTGGGCTTTCCGTTTTCAATCAGTAGTGGATGAACTTTGTAATAACGCTATTGAACATGGTTCTGCTCCTGGTAATGAGATTGTTATTACTTTTGTGGGCCGTCCAAATGAAAGTCTTGAAATTATTGTTGTGGATAGTGGCACTGGCCCTAATAAATTTACAGCTTCCCAAATGCAGGAAATCTTTAAACAGCAAGTTCAGAAAGTTCAAAGCCAATTTTTAGGGCTTCGTGGACGCGGTCTCGCTAAGATCGTGGCCGAATGGACTGATGAAATTAAGTTTGAAGATGCAGAGGGCGGCGGTCTTTGCGTCCGCGTGAAGAAATATCTTAAAAATCCTTAATCCTACCCGTTATTATGACTTACGCTAATATCACCACCGAAGATCTTGCTAGTGACCAAGCTGATAAAGTCGCTAAAATTGTAAAAATCAGTGGTCAATTAGATGAAAGCAATGTGGATGAACAATCCAAGGTGATTTACCAGCTAATTGAAGCTAATCCAAAAAGCCTACATCTGGTTTTTGATTTTTCTGAATTGGAATATTTGAATAGTAAAGCGATTGGTTATTTAACAGATTGGTACGGGAAAATTTCAGCGGAAGGTGGGAAAATTGCGATTGCCATGGCTCAAGAAAATATTGTGGATATTCTTCAAGTAGTAGGATTGACGCAACTTATTACTTGTCATGGTTCCCTAGATGAAGCAAAAACAGCTTTGCTTGCTTAAACAGATGCTTGCATCTTAGAGTCGGGCTCCGTATCATGAGGAAGATCTTTTCCTCCGTTTTTATATGCATCAACCACGCGTCGCGATTGTTTGTGATTGGCTCACTGATTGGGGTGGGGCAGAACGAGTGATTTTGGCTATGCACGAGCTTTATCCAGAGGCGCCGATTTATACTAGTTTGTATAATGAAGGGAACATGAACGAATTTTCAAAAGTAGATATTCGACCTTCTTTTTTGCAAAAAATTCCTGGGGCAAAACGTCATCACCAACGATTTTTAGGGCAAATGCCAGCGGCTTTTGAATCTTTTGATTTAAGTGCTTATGATGTGGTGATTTCCAGTAGTCATTCTTGCGCAAAAGGTATAATTACTAAGCCGGAAACTCTGCATATTTCTTATTGTCATTCGCCGCCACGTTATTTGTGGGATAATTCGCACCAATATGTAAAAGATTATCCGTGGCCAAAATGGCTTAAACGTTTTGTGATTCCTTCTATTTTGCATAATTTGCGAATTTGGGATCGGGCTGCCGCGGATCGTGTTGACCGCTATTTAGCTAATTCTGAATATGTGGTGGGGAGGATTGAAAAATATTATCGCCGGGAAGCAGAGGTGATTTATCCACCGGTTTCTATGGAGGATTTTGACCCGCCAAGCGAGCGTGAAGATTATTATTTGGCAGTGGGAAGATTGATTCCCTATAAACGGTTTGATTTGATTGTAAAAGCTTTTAATGAGCTTAAGCTTCCTTTGAAAATTATAGGAACTGGGAATCAGGAAAAGAAATTGCGCCGGATAGCAGATCGAAATATTGAGTTTTTGGGAATGGTTCCCGAGAAGGAATTGCTTAATTACTATCGTTATGCAAAAGGGTTTGTTTTCCCGCAAGTGGAAGATTTTGGAATTACTCCACTCGAAGCCATGGCTCATGGTTGTCCAGTAATTGCCTATGCTAAGGGTGGAGGATTAGAAACCGTAGAAGACGGCAAATCCGGATTGTTTTTTCATCAGCAGACTGTCGATGGTTTAAAACGGGCGATTCATAATTTTGAGCGAAAAGTGTTTGATCCAGAAGCGGTGCGGGCGCAAGCCGAAAAATTTCATGAAAAGGTGTTTAAAGAAAAACTCAAAGCTTTTGTTAATAAAGAATGGGAAATTTGGCAAAAGTCTTTTTCTTCTTAATTTTTTAATTTTTATTTTATGGACCCTCAAGATTTACTAATTTTTTTCCGCCGTCATTTGCTAAAAGTTTTCATCGTGGCTTTGCTTACGGCATTGTTGGGGCTTGGTTATACCTGGAAATTTGATGAAGGCAAGCAAGGAGGTTTGATTTTTCTTACGATGGGGATGGAAATTCCCGATGCAATTCCAGCCGCTTATTTGGTAACTAGTGATGGCCATAATGTGGTGGATCATTTTACCGAAACAGTACAGGGTTGGCTGGTAAATCCAGCCATGGATACGCGCATTGATGCGTTGGCGGGGACAGATGTGGATTTGGCGATTCGCAAGCAGGAAAAACAGAATTTATTGGTGACGATGACGATTCCGATCGAGGCGGATGTGGATGTAGCAAAAGAAGCGGTTTTGGCGGTCGTGCAGGAAGATATTGCCATTTATAATCAAGCTACGAATTCAGATTATGTGTTGGTTTTAAGTTCAATGTCGCCTTTTGAAACACCACCTCAGTATTTGTTAAATATGATTGTTGGCGGACTACTTGGTGGAGTTTTTGTGATTTTTTGTCTGCTTTTTTGGGATAATTTTTTAAAGTCTAAGTAAATGCGTATTGGGATTGATGTTCGAGCGTTAATGCATGGTCGTACTAGTGGTGTAGAAAACTATATTCGATTTCTTTTGAAAGCACTTTTTGAGGCGGATAGCGAGAATAATTACGTGCTTTTTTATAATTGTCGTCACGATTGTGAGAAGTTTTTGCCTGATTTTGATGGGCGACGCGTGAAAGTGGTGCGAACGCACTATCCAAACAAGGTTCTTCATTTAATGTGGCGGTTTTTAAAGTGGCCTAAAATTGACAAATTGATTGCCACGAAAATAGGGCAGAAAATTGATGTAATGTGGGTGCCTGATCCGCGCCCTACTCCTGTTTCTCGAAGTGTTCGAAAAATAACTACGATTCATGATTTAGCTTTTGAGCGTTTCCCTCAGCATTTTTCGCGACAGAGTCGTTTGTGGTTCAAGGTTGTTAATCCGAAGCGCGAAATTCAAACTAGCCACAAAGTAGTTGCGGTTTCCGAATTTACAAAAAATGAATTAGAGGAAGTTTATGGTGTTGATCCAGCAAAAATTAAGGTGATTTCAGAGGCGGTCCCCGGGAAATTAGCTCCTGTTAAAAAGGAGGCAGATTTGGCGAAAGTTCGTAAAAAATATAATTTACCAAAGGATTATTTTCTTACTTTCTCGACTTTAGAGCCGCGCAAAAATTTAGAGAACGTAGTAAAGGGTTTTTCTATTTTTCAACGCATGCACCCTTTAGAAACCTATCGTTTAGTCTTAGCTGGGCGTAGTGATCCCAAGATGTTTGGAAAAGTGTTTTTGGATGAGCATCCCGATATTAGAATGATTGGATTTGTGGATGAAAAAGATAAAGCAGCGGTTTATTCTGCTGCGCGCGGGCTTTTATTTGTTTCGACTTACGAAGGGTTTGGTTTTCCTGTGCTGGAGGGAATGGCTTGTGGGACGCCAGTTATTACTTCAAAAGCCGCTTCGATGCCCGAAGTTGCCGGGGAAGCAGCTATTTTGGTTGATCCATATGATCCAGTGCAGATTGCCGATGCTATGGAAAGATTAACTCGTGAAGCTACCGCGGATGAGTATCGCGAAAATGGTTTGAAGCAGGTTAAAAAGTTCAGTTGGGAAAAGGCAGCAAAGCAGACGTTGAAAGTTTTTACTTCTCCTTAGCAGCGTAATCTTTGATGAAAATTGAAATTGCCGTGGCAACCGGGACCGCAATAATTACACCTAAAATCCCGAGGAATTGAAAGCCAATTAGCATCGCAATAATGATAATAATTGGGCTTAAACCAACGGATTTTTTCATGATTAGCGGCACCAGGATATTTCCTTCTAATTGTTGAATAATGAAGTAGAAAATCAAAACCCAAAGCGCGGTCATGGGGGAGGCGTTGAGCCCCACAAGCAAGGCCGGGATGGCGGCAATTATTGGTCCAATAACAGGTAGTAATTCGGTTAATCCCGCTAAAATAGCGAGAGTTAGGGCATATTCAATTCCTAAGATTTTCAATCCCACAAAAGTAATAATCGTCATGGCTACCATTAGCTTAAGTTGGCCGCGTAACCAGTAACCAATTTTTTCTTTGATGGCGTCACTTTTAGCAATAATGTATTCAGTGTGTTTGGAAGGGAATAGCGAAGTGAAAAAATGGTTGATTCCTTTTTCATCGACAATAATAAAGAAGGTGAGGACTAGCACTAAAATAGCGTTAAAGACCCCATTAAAAATCACTTTTACGGCCCCAAAGGTGTTACCAGCTAAATTTTGGAGTTGTGCTCCAATTTGTTCTAATCCAGCTTGAAGATTGCTTAAAACCGCTTGTTGATCGGCGTTGGCGATAAATCCTTCTAAAGTGCTTTGTAAATTTTCGGCATAAGGAAGTTCCCAGATAAAAGCTTCTTTGGTGAGATTAGCAACTAAATCAGTGATGGTTCGCGCTAATTCCAAAGTTTGATGGGCCATTAGCGGAATAAGTGTCGAAATAAAGACTGTTAAGACCGCGAAAGCGATTAAATATATTCCGATAACGCTTACGGAACGAGGTATTTTTTTCTTTTGAAGTTGGTCAACAATTGAATCAAAAGCCGCGGCTAAAAAGAGCGAAACAAAAATAATAATAATAACGTCCTGAACTTCGCCCACAAACCGAACAAGTAGATATAAGCCAATAACAACGAGGGTGGCCTTGGCTACGCTGGGTAAGGAAAATTCAACAACAACGTGGCTGGGCTCTTTTTTTGATGGGGGTTTAAGGTTTTCAAGAGTTTTGTGGCGAGTTTTTTGATCTGTTTTTAGTTTACTTACTTTGTCACGTAGCTTTTTAGCTTGGCGTTGTGTGTTTTTGAGAAGTTTTTTGAATTTTTTAGACATAAATTAGCCGGTTACTTGAACTTGAATAACATTTACAATAATCCAGGCGAGAAGACTTAAGACCATTCCCACCAGAGCATAAAAGATAGTTTTTTTGCCTTTTTCTTTGTCGTCCGTAAGTCCACCAGTCATATACCAAAAGCCTCCTATCACCACAAAGAGCAAACTGACTGTCCCACCAATGGCAATAAAGAAGTTGGCAATGTAAGAGATAAAGTAGGGGAGCATCCAGAGGCGGACATAGCCGGTTTTGATGGCGCAGCCTAGGTAATGTTTTCTAAGGGCGTCCGCATCTTCTCCTACAGCTTCGTTTGATTGATTGATAAAGAACTCGACTACGAGATCTTCATATGAGGCATACAATTCGACACAATCTACTGCGGTTGGGTCTATTTCCGGCAACAACGTCCCCTGCGCAAAAGCAACAGATGGCAAAAGCATGATTGCGACAAGAGTGAGAGCAATTATTCGTTTAAACATAGTGGGAGGTTAAATTTACCTGACAAGTATAAGCTGTTTTGGCCTTCCAATACAACTTATTCGAAAATAGCGCTGCCAATTCGAACTATGGTGGCGCCTTCTTGGGCCGCGATTTCGTAATCATTAGTCATGCCCATGGAGAGCTCTTTTAGGTTTAGTTTGGTTTGCAGAGTTTTCATTTGGCGGAAATATGGGCGTGCTTCTTCGGGATTTTTGAAATAAGGAACAATGGTCATGAGACCGCGGATTTCCAGATTGGGGAGGGTTTGTAATTTGGGAAGATTGTCGCGGAGTTCAGTTTTGTTGAGGCCGAATTTGTTTGGATCTTTAGCAATATTTACCTCAAGCAAAATTGGTATTTTTTTGTTTTGTTTAGCGGCTTCGTCATTGATTTTGTGGGCAAGACGAAGGCTGTCTACAGATTCAATCATGTCAAAAAGTTCTACGGCGGGTTTTGCTTTGTTGGTTTGCAAATGACCGATAAAATGTTTGGTGACAGGGATTTTAAGTTTTGGGAATTTTTCTTGGGCTTCTTGGATGCGATTTTCTCCAATAATTGTTGCCCCGGCTGCGATGGCTGCTTCGATTTCAGTGACTGTGCGATTTTTGGTAACCGCCACAAGTTCGATTTCTGGTCCAATTTTTGATCTGATTTTTACGATGTTCTTGGAAATCATGGGTAATTTTGCTAATATCCTTACGCTTATTTTTAGCACAAAAATCTACGATGCTGCCAGTGGTAGCCATAGTCGGCCGTCCAAATGTTGGGAAATCTTCCCTTTTTAATCGTTTGGTGGGGAAACGACACGCCATCGAATCTGTAATTTCTGGGACAACTCGTGATACTGTCTCTCATCGAGTGAAATTTTTTAATCAAGAGGTTTTATTAATTGATACTGGCGGGTTAGAGCTTAATTCCGATGGTGATATTGAAGAAGATGTGCAAAGTCAGGCGCGAGCAGCAATTGAAGGTGCGGATTTAGTGATTTTTGTGGTAGATGTGCGGACTGATTTGACTGCTTCGGATTTTCACGCGGCTAATTTGCTTCGTAAATCTGGGAAAACTACGGTGATGGTGGCTAATAAATGTGACCATGTTTCTAGTTTAGAAGAAAAAACTTATAATTTTTATGAGCTTGGTTTTGGTGAGCCAGTGGCAATTTCGGCTATTCACGGAACCGGATTAGATGAGCTTAAACATCATGCTTTGGAGGGATTAGAAAAATTAGGATTAGCAAATGACGAAACTGAAGAGCCTCCTCAAACTGGGGTTCGAATTTCTTTTGTTGGTCGTCCTAATGTTGGTAAATCTTCTTTAATAAATGCTCTTTTTGGGAAATCTAAGGTGATTGTTTCGGAAGTGCCGGGCACGACTAGGGATGCGGTGGAAACGCCGTTTGAATTTGAGGAACAGAATTTTGTTTTGATTGATACGGCGGGGGTGCGGCGACGGGGTAAGGTGGAGAAGGGAATTGAAAAATACAGTGTTATGCGCAGTTTGCAGGCCATTGAAGACTCTGATGTTTGTGTTTTAGTGATTGATGGTAGTGACGGAGTGCGTGCTCAAGATTTGCATGTGGTGGAGTTTGTTTTGGATCAGGGCAAAGGATTAGTTGTGGTGGTAAATAAGATTGATACTTTTGACGATCAAGAAAAGATGCGGCATCGTTTTGCCAATCTTTTGCGCAAACGAATGGCTTTTGTGCCTTGGGCTCCAGTGGTGTTTACTTCGGCCACAAAAAGAACAAATGTGATTCCAGTTTTGCAAGTAGCAGCAAATATTTATGAAAATCGAAATCTTAAAGTTGATCCAAAAACTTTGGAGTTTTGGTTGGATGAAACAATTGAAGGGCATGTTCCTTCGGGGGGGAGAGGACTTAAGCGTTCAGAGGTTCTAGCGGTTGAGCAAGCTGGAGTTAATCCGCCAAATTTTATGTTTAAAGTTCGTCATCCCGAAAAACTACATTTTTCGTATGTGCGATATTTAGAAAATAGGATTAGAGAAAGTTTTGGTTTTGAGGGAACCGCTATAAAAATTAGTTTTAAAAAGGCCGGCCGAAAACGTGGAGCCGGGCGCGATCAGAAGAAATCACTTTCTAAGAAGAATTTCTAGGGTTTGAATCCAGTTTTTGTAAAATAACTTGCGTCGATCGATGTTATGGAATTTAAGCATATGGCGAGAAATAATAATGCCGTGTTCAGGATTATCTCGCTCAACTAAATCTCGTTTTTTTTGAGCGCGAGTGATTTGCCAGTTTTCTAATTTTTCTTCAATTTTGTCTCCCAAAGAAGTGTTGAGTATTTTTTCTTGAAGATGGCGAATAGTGCGGGACCACCACGGCGCCTCTTTGAAGCGGTGCATATTGGGGTGCGGGGGTCTGGTGAATATTTTTTGAAGCCAATCATTGTTTTTTTGTAGGAGTTTTTCGTAAATTTCCCGGTCACCTTGAATGGGTTGGAGGGTTTGGAACCAGTAGGCAAGATAAATATCGAGTGGTTCTTTTTTCACAAAGGTGAAGTCGAGATTTTCTTCTGTTGCAAAAAAGCTTAAACAAAATCTTTCGGAGATTTTACTTCCATAACGACGTACTCCAAAAAGCTGTAACCAGAGAGTTAGAATTAAGCGGCTGGTAAAAAGTCGACCTGGTTTTGTAACGATGAAAAGATCAATATCGCTACCAGGCTTACTGTTATTGATGGCTAAATTGTTACAAACAGCAACTAGTTTAATGTAGGGGATTAGGCCAAAAATAGGGCGAAATCGATTGACGCGTTTCCAAAGTCTTTTGGCGACTAAGGCGCGTAAATGTCTTTCAGCAATATGATCAGCATCTTGAGTAAGTTGAAAATAAGACCCTCTTCCCTGGATTTGTTGGCTTTCGTGAAGAGTTATTTCGATATGATGTCGATCTGGTTCTAATTGAAAAAGAAATCTTTCGGTTTCTTCTAAGGTGAGAGGATATTGAAATTGATCAAAATAGGCCAGAGTTGCCAGGACAGCCTGTTTGTAATTCACCTTGGAATAGGCGCGTTGTTGCCCGCTTGACGGTTTTTGGGAAAGTTTTTTCTTTGCTACTTGTGGGTCCATGGACGAATGATATACTGATTTCGTGTCATCTCTCAAGTCCATTATTGCTCATATTCCGCATTCTCCAGGCGTTTATCGTTTCTTAGACGCCAAGGGGGGGGTGCTTTATGTGGGGAAAGCAATTGATTTAAAAAAGCGTGTTTCTTCGTATTTTCAGAAACAAAAGAAAGCCTCTATTCGTTTGCAGAAACTGGTTGAAAAGACCGAGAATATTGAGTTTACAGTGGTGGATTCAGAGTTAGAAGCACTGCTCCTTGAAACTAATTTAATTAAGTCCTTGGAACCTCGTTATAATATTATGATGAGGGACGATAAAAGCTATGTTTATTTAAAAGTGACAACACAAGAAGAGTATCCCAGAATAATCATTACAAGGAGGTTGGAAAAAGATGGGGCGCGGTATTTTGGTCCCAAAACTTCGGCCTCGGATCTTAAACGAGTGTTGGATGTTTTGAAAAAAGCTTACCCTTATCGTCATTGTCCATTATTTATTCAGCTTAAAGAAAAAGCGGCGCGTGATATTGAAGATCATAAAAAACGTTGTTTTGGCACTTGTGTGTACAGTGTTTCCAAGGAGGAATATGGGAAGGCGATAGACCAGATTGTGCAGTTTTTTGAGGGGAAATCTGAGGAAATTGAAAAAGGAATTCAAGTTGAGATGGGGGAGGCGGCTAAGAATAAGGATTTTGAAAAGGCAGCGTTATTGCGGGATCGGTTATTGGCGATTCAAGGATTGTCAGATAAACAGCGAGTTGCGGCCCCAGACCAGGTTTCGCGCGATGTTATTGGCGTCACGGTAGAGGGGGGAGCAGCTTACGTGGTGTTATTTATTTTCCGGGAAGGGAAATTGATTAATCAGGAGAATTTTGTGCTTAAGGGTGTGGATTTTGAGTCAGGGGCAGAGCTTAGTGACGCAGAGGTGCTTGGTTCTTTTATGAAGCAATATTACGAAAAAACAGCTGATTTTCCGAAAGAAATTTTAATTCCAGAGGAGTTTGCTGATGTAAGTTTGATGGAGGAGTGGATTTCGTCGTTAAGTGGTCAAAAAGTTAAGCTTTTATTTCCTAAAAAGGGAGGTAATAAAAAAGTTTTGGATTTAGCCGAGCAAAATGCCAAAAGTTTTGCGCGGGCCTCGCAAGTTAAATGGCAGGCCGGGGAGGGGTTGGATTCCGAAAAAGCATTAGAAGGTTTAAAAAAAGCACTTAAACTACCGCGCCTTCCGCGGCGGATGGAGTGTTACGATGTTTCGCATTTAGGAGGCACGGAAACCGTGGGAAGTATGGTGGTTTTTGAAAAAGGATTTCCTAAAAAGACAGATTATCGTCATTTTAAATTGCGCTCTGTTCAGGAGAAAATTGATGATGTGAAGGCTATTTCTGAAGTTTTAGAACGGCGTCTTAAATATTTAAAAGTCCCGCCAGATTATTTGCGCAAACCAAAGAAGAAAGAGCTCCCAGAAATTGAAAAAATTCTTAAAAAGGAAAAACTTGATATTGAGAATTTGGATCAACACAAAATGTTGATTGCGGAAAAACGTAAAAAAATTGTGGGGATTGCGCGCCTTAAACCGTTTGAGAAGAATGTGAGTGAATTTTCTTCGTTGTGGACTCATCCCAAGCATCGCGGTGAAGGCTTAGCTCGAGATTTGCTTTACGCGCTAATGGCCAAACAGGGCAAAGGCAAGATTTACGCGGTTCCTTGTCATAAGCTTTTGAACTGGTTTAAAGGGAATGGTTTTTATGAAGTTAAGGACCTCCCCAAATTTATGGAGAGCAAGGTGGCTCAATGTGAGGAGAGTTGTTTAATTGAAAAACCCATAATACTAGTTTATCGGTTTCAAACTGGCTCCAAAGATGTTTCTTTTAGTAAAAAACCAGGGCTTATTGTGATTGATGGTGGCAAGGGGCAACTTGGGGCTGCGGCAAAGGCTCTTAAAAAGGCGCGGCTTAAAATTCCGGTGATTGGTTTAGCGAAAAAAGAAGAGAAGATTTTTGTGCCGGGGCGTAAGGCAGCATTGATTTTGCCGCAAGATTCCGATGAATTATTGTTGCTTAAGAGGCTTCGTGACGAGGCGCACCGCTTTGCTCTTAAGTATCAACAAAACTTGCGTTCTAAGCGCATGTTCAAGTAAAATATGGTTACCATTTTTTTTAACCTCCCAAAATATGGAACATTCAGTTTATTTGGCTCAATTGTTGGGGCCGATTTTAGTTTTGCTTGGTCTATCTTATGCTTTTCGACTTAATAGCTTTCCAAAGCTAATTAAAGATTTTGCTAAAGACAGTGGATTGATGCATATTTCGGTTCTTTTGATGATGCTTGGTGGTGTGGCGCTTATTTTGGCTCATAATGTTTGGGAATGGGGATGGCCGCTTATTATTACTATCCTAGGTTGGGCAGTGCTTTTGAAAGGACTTCTTTATGCCTTTTTCCCTGGTGCAATGCTTAAAATGGCCACTAAAATGATGAAAATGAAGTGGATTTTTGTGTTCGCGGTTTTGCTCTGGGTTGTTTTTGGACTCGGACTTACTTATTACGGGTATTTTGCCTAACAGATTGACTTCTAGAAAGGGGATGGGTAGTATCGTTTAAGCTACTTATCCCTTTTTTTATGTCTTTAAAAGAACAAATTCAAACTGATTTAGTTGAAGCAATGAAGGCTCGTGACGAGGTTAAAGTTTCGACGTTACGTTTACTAAAAAGTGCGGTTGGGAAATTTGAAGTTTCTGGCAAAGAGAAAATTGAGGCAACCGATGAGGATTGGGTGAGAATTCTTAAAAAAGAGGCTAAACAGCGCAAAGAATCCATAGAACAGTTTAAAGCTGGTGGCCGTGACGATTTAGTAGGTCCCGAACAAGCAGAATTAGAAATTTTGGAAAAATATTTGCCAGAGATGATGGGAGAAGAGCAGATTCAAGAAATAGTTCAGGCCACAGTTTCAGAAGTGGGAGCAACCGGGATAAGTGATATGGGCAAGGTAATGGGTGCTGTGATGGGCAAAGTTGGTGCCGAAGCTGATGGGGGAGTTGTTAAAAATATTGTACAAAAAATATTAAATAATCTTTAAAATTTACATTTATGGCTAAAGCTAAAAAAACACCGGACTATTGGAAATTTGCTACTTTGTTATTGGTTGGATTTATTGTGGGTTATTTTGTAGCCCAGGTAAGTCCATCGGCCCTTTCTGGTGATTCTACTGACACCGAAGATAATGCTAAGGTAATTGAAGTAAATGTCGGGGGAGATACAGGGGAAGAGAAAGCGCCAACAGTTGTCGAAGTTTCAGCTGGTGGTAATGTTTATTTAGGAAGGGATGATGCGCCGATTGAAATTATTGAATTTAGTGATTATCAGTGTTCTTATTGTCAGCGTTTTCATTTAGAATCTTTTGGCGATTTAGTTGAAAATTATGTAGATACTGGAAAAGTTAAATTTGTGTATCGAGATTATCCACTTTCTTTTCATGCCCAGGCGCCTTTAGCTTCGCTCTCGGCTTATTGTGCTGGCGAGCAGGATTCTTTTTGGGAAATGCATGATCAGATTTTTATGAGTTTAAGCGAGTGGTCTGGTTCAGCTGAAGCAGATCAATTGTTTGTAACTTACGCGGCTGATTTGGGACTGGATGTGGAGGCGTTCGAGGCTTGCTTGATAAGTCCGGAAGCGTCGGATGAGGTTCAAAATGATTTAATTGATGGACTTTCTTATGGCGTTGCTGCTACACCGACCTTTTTCATTAATGGTCAAAAATTAGAAGGAGCTCAACCTTATTCAGTGTTTGAGTCGATTTTGGATTCTATGTTGAACGAACTTGAGTAATTATTAAATATGTTTTGCGATCAGGTTGTTTTAAAACTTGTTGCCGGAAAAGGCGGCGAGGGCTGTACTAGCTTTCGGCGTGAAAAGTTTGTGGCTCATGGCGGACCAGATGGAGGAAATGGTGGTCGTGGCGGTCATATTGTTTTGCGTGTAAATTCTAATATTAACAGTTTAATTACTCTCCGTAATAGACCGACGATTTCTGCTTCGGCGGGGACTGATGGTCATCGTTTTGATAAAGCTGGGAAAATGGGAGAGGATTTGGTATTGGACGTTCCGCCGGGGACTTTGATTTATAATAATGAAACAGGAGATTTAATGGTGGATTTAGTGGAAGAAGGAGAGGATTTTATTCTTCTTCATGGGGGGCGAGGAGGTTTTGGAAATGCTCATTTTACGAGTAGTGTGCGTCAGGCTCCGGATTTTGCTGAAAAAGGTGAGCCTGGCGAGGAAATGGAGGTGCGACTTGAAATGCGTATGGTGGCCGATATTGGGTTGATAGGGCTTCCTTCAGTTGGAAAATCAACCCTTATTTCACGAATTACAGACGCTAAACCCAAAATTGCGGATTATCCTTTTACAACGTTGATTCCGAACATGGGCGTGGTTGATTTAAGTAAATGGGGCGGGGATAAGGGCCAGACTTTTGTGGTGGCGGATGTCCCGGGATTAATTGAAGGCGCCCATCAAGGTAAGGGTTTGGGGGATGAATTTTTGCGCCATGTTTCGCGGACGGCAATATTGGTGCATTTGTTGGATTGTCAGGCTAAAGATATGGCCAAGGATTACAAAGTGATTATTAAGGAATTAAAAGAATATGACCCGGAATTAGCAAAGCGACCCCAGATTGTAGTTATAAATAAAATTGATACGATTGATGAGGAAACCAGAGAATTGCTTTTGAATGAATTGAAATCAGCTCTTCCAAAAATTAAATTTTTTATGATTTCGGCGGTTTCTGGGGAAGGCTTAAAGCCTTTGATTTTGGATTTATGGGTCAAAGTGCAGCATCTTTATAAAAAAGCAGCTACTGAAGCGCCGACGGTTGGGAAATCAGGATATCGAGTGTTTCGTCCTCATCTTGAAAAAGCGGCTAAGGATTTTGATGTGGAACGCGAGGAATCTCGTGATGGGGTTGTTTTTGTTGTTAAAGGTAAGCGAATTAAGCAAATTGTGGTGATGTCTGAATTAAGCAATCGGTCAGCGCGAATGCGCGTTTATGATATTTTGGAAAAAATGGGAATTATGAGAGAAATTCGAAAATTAAAAGGCAATCCAGGCGATTTAATACAAATCGGTAAAGACACGTTGGAGTTCCCAGGTTAATCTGTTAAACTGTGTTTTAGTATGAAACTAATCGTTGGCTTAGGAAATCCTGGTTCTGAATATGTGAAAACCCGTCATAATGTGGGTTTTGTGGCGATGGATATGTTGCGCGAACGCTTAAAAATTACGGATTTTCGGAATGAATCAAAGTTTAAGAGTGAGATTGCGCGCGGTGAATTTAACGGAGAAAAAATTGTTCTTTTGAAGCCTCAGACTTTTATGAATCTTTCAGGGGAGGCGCTTATTTTGGTAAAGCAGTTTTACAAGATTTCTAATAGTGATGTGTGGCTGGTGTTTGATGATATTGATTTACCACTTGGGACTGTTCGGATTCGGGAAGAAGGTTCGGCCGGCAGTCATAACGGTATGAAATCTGTTTTGATGACCTTGGGAACTGAGAAACTGACTCGTTTCAAATTAGGAATTGAAAGTCGAGGGTTAAGTTCTCCGAGTCAGCAGGATTTATCTAGTTTTGTTCTAGAGCCTTTTCGTTCGGAAGAAGTCCCGCAATTAAAAGAAATGGTGGAATTATTTACCGAAGCCGCTGTTTTGGCGCTGAAAAAGGGCACTGAGGAAGCAAAGAATGAATTTTCGTCGTAAATTCACTTGCTTTTTTCTCTTTTGTTAAGTAATTTGCGTAAGCGAATTTAAAAGATATTATTATGTTTGTTGTTGTTCAAGTGGGTTCAACCCAGTATATGGCTCGAGAAAAGGACGAAATCTTAGTAGATCACATGGATCTTGAGGATGGGAAGAACTTTATGATCGAAAAAGTGCTTTTAGCTGGAGACGAGGATGGGAAAAATGTAAAAATTGGCACGCCTTATTTGGATAATGTAAAAGTCGAAGCTCGAACAATGGGGATGGAAAAAGGCGAAAAAATGCGTGTTTTTAAGATGAAACCAAAGAAACGTTACGAAAGAACTCGTGGTCATCGTTCGGTTTTCACTCGAATTAAAATTTTGAAAGTAAGTACGTTGAGTGCCGCCGCTAAAAAACCACCAGTTGCTGCTAAAAAGGCAGCTGCTCCAAAAAAGGCTGCTCCTAAAAAAGTTGCTGCTAAAAAAGCAGCTCCAAAGAAAACAAAAGAGGCCTAAATTATAGTTGCTTAAGAACGTCTGCTAGATCTTTTGGAAGTGGGCTTTTGTAAGTAACCTGCTTTTTGGTAGTGGGGGAGATAAAAGACAACTCAGCCGCGTGCAAGAATTGTCGGTTTAAACCTAATTCTTGGAGGGGCGCGTTAGCTTTGGGGCGCCCATACGTTTCGTCCCCCAAAACTGAATGGGCGATCCCCTGAAAATGAACGCGAATTTGGTGGGTGCGACCGGTTTCAATTTGAATTTCGGCTAAGCAACAGGGGGTAGGAAGAGTGAAATATTTTTGAACTTGATAATGAGTTAAGGCGTTGCGGCTGCCTTTGCGGTTGGAAATGCTAATTTTTTGGCGGTTACTACGACTGCGATTTAAAGGCGCTTCTATAGTTCCTTTTTCCGGGTTAAGATGACCTTCCAGCAGGGCTAAGTAGGTTTTTTTTATGGTTTTTGCTTCGAACTGTTTGGAAAGCAGGCGATGCGTTTCATTGTTTTTGGCGATGATGATGAGGCCCGAAGTATCTTTGTCGAGGCGATGCACGATGCCGGGTCGATCTGATCCGCCGCTATTACTTAAACTTTCACCAAAATGGTGAATTAGGGCGTGCACCAAGGTATGTTCTTTATTGCCAATGCCAGGGTGAACAACTAGGCCAGCGGGTTTGTCTACTACGGCGTAATTTTCATCTTCAAAAATTATAGAAACTGGAATTGGTTCTCCTTTTAAAGTGGTTTTTTGAGGAATGAGTTTTAACTTGATTTCGTCGCCAAGGCGGAGTGCGTAGTGGGCTTTTGCCTTTTTGTTATTTACCAAAACTTCGTTGTTTTTAACTTTTTTCTGCCAAAAACTACGGCTTTCTTTAGGGAATTTTTGAGCGAGCCATTGATCGAGGCGCGTTCCCTCTTCTGTTTGAATATGGAATGTTTCAGGCATATCGTGTACACTCTACCTGTAATTTAATAAATATTTAAGTTCTTTTAATTATGTCTGATCCAATTGCTGATCTTCTTGATCGTGGAACGACCGAAGTTATTGTCCGTGAAGATTTAGAAAAGAAACTTCGCAGCGACAAAAAACTGCGCATAAAATTAGGCATCGACCCCTCTGGTGCAGACCTTCATATTGGTCATATGGTGGTAATTCGTAAGCTTCGTGCTTTTCAGGATTTAGGTCATCATATTTTGTTGTTGTTTGGGAATTTTACGGGCCAAATTGGCGACCCAACTGGGAAAAAAGATACTCGTCCCGCCAAGACTCAAGAGGAACTGGAGGCAAATGCCAAGCATTATATTGACCAAGTTTCTAAAGTTTTAGATGTCGATAAAGTGGAAGTGGTTTGGAATGCTGATTGGCTTCAGCCGCTTAATTTTGCGGATGTTATTAAGCTGGCTTCTAATTTTACAGTGGCGCAAATGCTGGAGCGAGATATGTTTCAAGAGCGGATGAAGAATAATAAGCCGATTTCTTTGCATGAATTTATGTATCCGTTAATGCAAGGATATGATTCAGTGGCTTTGAAAGCAGATGTGGAATTGGGGGGAACTGATCAAACTTTTAATTTATTGGCTGGTCGTGTTTTACAAAAGGGATATGACCAGGAACCACAAAATATTCTAACCGTTCCTATTTTAGAAGGATTAGACGGCAAGATTAAGATGGGTAAATCAGAAGGGAATTACATTGGTGTAAGTGACGAACCAAATGACATGTACGGAAAAGTGATGTCTATTCCCGATGAATTGATTTTGCGTTATTTTGAATTGGCTACGGATGTGGCGATGGCGGAAATTGATGATTTGCGAAAGCAACTAGATGATGGAGCTAATCCGCGTGATCTTAAGATGAGATTAGGCCGTGAATTAGTAGAGATTTATCATGATGCCGCGGCCGCCGAGGCTGCCGAGGCTCATTTTAAGCAGGTTTTTTCCAAAAAAGAACTCCCTGATGAGATTCTGGAGAAAACAGTTTCAGAAAACGAATTGCCGTTAATTGATATGGTGCGTTTAATTGATTCGATTTCTTCGAATAGTGAGGCGCGACGATTAATTGAAGGTGGCGGAGTTAAGGTTGATTCTAAAGCTACAAAAGATATAGAATTTGTAGTCCCAATACCGGAAGGGGATGGTGTATTGCTCCAAGTGGGTAAGCGTCGCTTCCTTCGCATCAAAAAGGGATAAATTATGGAAGAGCATCGTCATTTATTAAAAACTAGGTTATCTAATGTTTTGCGGACCACTTCGGCGCATATTACTGAGCTAAAGGGCCTTGGTGTTTATACTGTTGATGATTTTTTGCATTATTTCCCACGGACTTATCGCGATCAGAGTGAGATGTGTACGGTTTCGGAAATGCGGGTTGATCAGGTTAATGTAGTACAAGGTGTTTTAACGAAAATGTTTAGCCGGCGGACCAAAACTGGCAAAATTATGACTATGGCCACGCTGACTGATCCGACTGGGAGTGTTGAGGTGATGTGGTTTAATCAGCCGCATATTCAGCGTATGTTTAGAAATGGTGATGAATTGATTTTAACAGGTAAGATTAAGTTTGAACGAGCGCGAGTTACTATGATGAGTCCGCAATATGAAGCGGTGCGCAAAAAGCAATTGCATACGGCCCGTTTGGTGCCGGTCTATCATGAACGTGACAAAATTAGTTCTAAATGGATTCGTGAAAAAATTAATCCATTGCTTAAAGGGGCGCAGCTGCTAGAAGACTGTATGCCTGGTGAAATGATTGAGGCCGAGGGTCTGATGTCTTATGGACAAGCAGTTCGGACAGTGCATGACCCAAAAAGTGAGGAGGATTTGTTGGCGGCGCGGCGCCGATTGGCTTTTGATGAATTATTTATGCTTCAGTTCGCCGCGCTAAAAAGGCGTTATGAGTTTCGTAAAAAAGCTAAGGATTTGGGTAAAAAAATTGTGATTGATGAGGCGGTTTCGGCTCGTTTTTATGAGGAGTTTGGTTATGAATTAACAGGAGCACAACAACGAGTAATTGATGAAATTTCTAAAGATTTAACGTCCCCTTATCCCATGATGCGTTTGTTGCAAGGAGATGTGGGAGCTGGAAAAACAGTGGTGGCGGCTTTTGGGTTGGTGCAAGCTATGAATTCTGGTTTTCAAGCGGCTTTGATGGCGCCGACTGAGATTTTGGCCCGTCAACATTATGAAAGTGTTTCCGCACTGCTTAAGCCGTTTGGATTTAATATTCAGTTTTTAATGGGTAGTTTGCCGGAAAAACAGAAAAAAGCAGTGTCGCGGCAAGTTGCTACTGGGACTGTAGATTTGGTAATTGGGACGCATGCTTTGATTCAAGAGGGAATTCAATTTAAGAATTTGGGATTGGCCGTAATTGATGAACAACACCGGTTTGGTGTTAAGCAACGAGAAAAGTTGCAGGAGCAGGGGAGTCCTCATGTTTTAAGCTTATCAGCGACTCCGATTCCGCGAACTTTAACATTAGTTTTGTATGGTGATCAGGATGTTTCGATTTTGGATGAATTGCCTCCTGGCCGCCAGGAAATCATCACACGTGTTGTGCCGGAAAAAAAGCGCCGTGATGCTGAGTTGTGGATTGCGGATCATGTTAAAAAAGGGCGCCAAGTGTTTGTTATTTGTCCTTTAATAGATGAGTCTGATGTAATTGAGGTAAAGGCAGTAACCACGGAGTTTGAGCGGCTTAATAATGAGGTTTTTGCAGAGTTTAAGCTGGGTCTTTTGCACGGAAAATTGAAATCTGCGGAAAAAGAAGAAGTGATGAATCAGTTTAGTGGGGGAGAGATTGATATTTTGGTTTCTACTTCTGTTGTGGAGGTTGGGATTGATGTCCCAAATGCCACAATTATGCTCATTGAAGGGGCAGAGCGATTTGGACTTTCGCAACTCCACCAATTTCGGGGGAGAGTAGGAAGAGGGGAGTACCAGTCATATTGCTTTTTGTTTACTGATTCCTATGGCGAGGAATCCCGGATGCGGCTGGGTTCACTGGAAAAAAATACTGACGGATTTAAATTGGCAGAGATCGATTTAGCGATGCGTGGTCCGGGTGAAGTTTATGGAGTTAAACAAAGTGGGATCCCAGATTTAAAAATGGCTTCACTAGGGGACACAGATTTAATCAAAAGGGTGCGTACTGCGGCCGCTGATTTGGTTATGAAAGACCCGGATTTGGAATTTCATGAACCTCTTAAAAACCGCCTCAAACAACTTGAAGATCAAGCGACTATTGCTTAGTTTTTTTGCCTCCGAATATGCGCGCTAGCCAGCCTTTTGGTTTTTCATTTTTTGGTGGGCCCTCAATTTGGGCGACCGCGGCGCGACCTAACATGGCGGCATAATTTTCCGGGTGGTCGGAATGGGGCTCAGCTTGTGTAGCCACTGGTTGGCGTGTCGAGGCTGGGAATGTTGTTTGATTAAGCCATTCGTAGAATTTGTCAACACTGTATTGACTTATTATTATCTTGTTCATGAATAAGCTTTCTATCATTCGGATTTCATCAGGTTTTAAAGGCCTGATTTGTCCAGCCATATAGTGATTAAGGATCGTAAACATAGTGTGTGTTTTGATGTGACGCTTGTTTGTCCATTTTTCTAGTCGGGCCTGGGTGCGTGCTTTGGCCGGAATTGCCAAAAAGGCCTTTTTAATTTCATGCATTGACGCGGTTGGCGGCATATTTTCAAATGTGCCTCGAATTTGTGCGCGGCGGTCTGGATTTGACGCCGGACGGTTTTTGCCCATAAAAAACACTGGTTTAAAAAGGAGAAGATGATACGTAAGTCGCTCTATAATGTAAAGCTTCTTAAATCGCGAAAAATGCTATAAATGGCTTGCTTAAGCCAAAAACAAAGGGGTCTGATTTGGGTTGTGGGGGAGTTTGGGCGTAATTATTGGTTGGGTGTTGGGTAGATTTTTTTTGGTGTGGTTTTGTGGTAGTTATTTGTTCTAAATGACAAAGCAATGTAGGGGAATGTACAATAAATTGTTTAAAAAAGACTGAACACATTTTTTAATCTATTAATATTTGTACAAGATATATTGTACAAAGTTTGATTCTGGGGTGGGAATGATCCCCTGTTTTTAAAGGTTTTCCGCAATTATATCAATGGCGTCCCCTACAGTTTTTATGTCTCTTCCTCTGAGTGTTGCTTTTATTTCGGGGCTGACAAAAAGTTTTAGTAGTTTCTCGGTTGCTTCTACTGCCCTTTCCCGTTCAGCGCTATCTTGTAGAAACGGTAAATCTACATCTATTCCTAAATCTGGGTCTAATGTCGCACTCCTCCCCTCTAGGCGATCTATCCATTTTTTTGACACATCATCGAATTCGTTGAATGCCACATCTCGTAACAGGCTAACTTTTTCCGCCCCCACCTTTAAAGTCTTGGCAACGGCACGATCTGCTTTGCTTATATCAATGCATCCTTCAAATAACGGGCTTAAAGAGAGTCCTTTAATAGACTCCCAGACTGATTTTAAACTAAAATTGGTTCCTAGGCGGTCGCGAGTCCAAGTGCGCCATGATTCGGGACCCAAAAGCATCCCAGCTGCAACTAAAGCTCCCCCGGTGGTAGCAATGGCGGTTCCTTTGGTGGCCATGCCAAATGTCCACCCGAGTGATTTTTTATTATCAGCAAAGAATCCTTTGATAAAACGTGGTACTAATTTATAAAGTCCATATAGTCCTAGTGCCCCGATAGTAACCAGGCCAGCGGCTTTTAGTTTATTGTTTTTAGCATAATCCCAAACTCCCCCAGCAGCGTCCTTAACCCAGTCCATTTTTGATTCTTTCTCTGGGTCAACAATGCTTTCCGCGATTGGTTGGACAAGGGAAGCATCTGCGGCAAAATTTTCTAAGCCTTTGGCTAAGCGACTATCCGCGTTTTCTAGGAATAATCGGTAGGCTTTTACTTCTAAAGATCCTAAATTTGCTTTTGTGATGACAGAATCCTTGAGTTTAGGAAGTTCAGCAATACTACTTATTTCATATTCGGCGTGACGCATTTTAGTAATAATTCGAGAGCTTAAGTCCTGTAAAAGGGCTTGGTCATCTTGTTCTAATTCCTCTAAAGATAAATTCCAATCAAGACGGTCTAAACGATCAACAGCTTCGGTGAGCTGGTCGTGAGTGCTATCAGTAATTTCTAACCTTCTTTTAAAATATTCATCATCACTTAAATCCCCTCTTTCGGCTTCAAGTTCTTTAAGCGCTCGTTCGGTAGCACTTAAAGTTTCATCAGCCCCTTCATCGAGTGTTTCAATTGGTGAGACAACCATTTAAGAATTTTTATTTTTAATCACTATATTATACCTGAAAAACAGGTTTAGCACAAGCCCTCCCCTATTTTTGGGGTTTGAGTTATACTACTTACATGGCCAATAAAGGTTCAAAATCAGATAAAGAAAGTTCGTTAGAGAAATTTTCTGTTCCGGAAGAGAACGAAGCTGGTAAGTTTGAAGAGGGCGATCGTTGGGATAAGCGTTGGGAGGATTTTGATGACATGTTTGACGAATTTGATCCTGCTCCGGAAATGATGGAGGGAATTTGGATGGAAAGTGATTTAAGGCAAAGAAAAATTGAAAAAGTGCGGAAACTTTTGCGAGGAGAAAATATTGATTCGATATTTGGTGAAGAAGGAGATGAGGTTCTTGAGGGATTAAAATCATCATTGGGATATTTTTCTTATATTCAGCTGGAAGAATTACAGAGATTAGTTGGCAAAGTTGACGAGGGTGTAGCAAAACAGCGTGAACAAGAACGTTTTGAAAAAAGCTCTAAAACCGAAGCTCGTGATTAAAAAAGAACGGATAGAAATTTTGGAAAACTTTGATCATCTCCTTATTAAATTTTATTCAATTGTGGGGAGAGTTTCCCGAAAACAGCCGAATGATCCACAAATCGAGAACCTTATTAATGTGGCGTGGACTTCGATTCAAGCTTGTGGGGCGCAGATGAAAAAAGCGATCAAGGATGGGAAGACTTTAACAGAGGTGAATCTGATTATTTTTCGCTTTGAGCAACAATTAGATGCTCTTGATCCGTTGCATTCTTTTGAATTTAAGACTTAGTGTTTTCTTGCGTCGCTCTTCGATCGAGAACTTTAATGGCTAAGTCAGTCATTTTATTGGCCTGCGTGGAAAGAATTTTAATTAATTTGTCTAATTGAGCCTCGTCCATTTCTTTTAAGAGTTTTACCCACATGAATTTTTCACGCCGAGGCATGGGAACAAAGCTTAAAAGAGAAAAGAAACGGTTGAGTTTTTCAGTAGGAAGTTTTTGCAACATTTTATTAAGTTATTAGAATTTATAAGATTTAAGACGCGGTGTAATGTCGGCCACGACCAGCTTCAAAAACAATGTACCACTGGAGCATTTCCCGTAGTTTTTCGAGGGGCATTTCCGGGTCTTCTTCCATGGCTTCGGCGATTTCCGGAAAAGCCTTTTTGATTTGAGCAAGAAAGGGTTTCATGGCTAATCCTTGGGCCCAATCTGGTGTGGCTTCGCCAGCCGCAGCGGTCATCCATCGAAATTCGTTTTCCCAAGAAAACATTTCTTCTCTTTTCCCTAAAATAGGGTTTAAAGCGGGGCGAACAATATCCCACCACTTCATCGCATCTGGGAAATAACGTAAAGCTACTCCTTCAATTATTTCTCCGAGTAAACCGGCTTTTTCCCCGGCAGCTTCGACATAAGCTTCCTTGGATTCAGCTTCTTCTTCGTCTCCCCACCCAAGCATTTCTTTACCTTTTTCATATAAATTACCTAGAGTATCCAAAAGGCCTTCATCGTCATCTTCCTCATCTTTATCTGGGCTTTGTTCTGGATCTTCTTTTGGGGTGCCCATTATTCCGCTGAGCATTCCTAAATTTTCTTCTAAGGGGTCTTCTATGAAGTTGGGAATCCACCAGACGTCTTGATTCGGGTCTATGATGCGTTCTACGGCATCTTTGCCGGCTTCTTTGCCAGCTTCTATAGCGCCATCAAACATAATTTAGGGGGTCAAAAATTTTAATTATAGTTTAGTTTGTTTGGTTTGTTTTTACAACAATTTTGTCATATAGGTGCCTTCTAATTCATAGCCCCATTTCCGGTAGTATTCGCGCGTCCCAATCGAAGCAATGACAGCGATTTTAGAAATCCCGGCTTTTTTTGTAATGGTTTCGGCTTTTTTGATTAATTTGTGACCAAGACCTAGGTGTTGAGAAGCTTTTTTATCTGTTTTTCCAATTTCAACCTGAAATCCATAAGTGTGAATTTCGCGGATAATAGCCGTGTTTTGGAGTTCTGGGATGAAGTGTTTTTTGTTGTTAAACAGATAGGAGGGAAGACGGAGGCGCAGTAAAGACAGAAGTTTGTCCTTGGAAACATCATCGTAAGTTAGGAAGAATTCTTGGCCGTTCGCCGCTGTGAATTTTTGAGTTTTGTATTTGATGTTTTTGGGATTAACGCTTTGTTTACGAATTTCACGACAGCGGATGCAACGACAGATGGGTTTTTTTTCTTGAATTTGAATAATTTGACGGAGATTTGTGCTTAAGTTCCCGGCTAAAATACTTTCACCAGGGATATCGCGGACTAAACGATCAATGCGGCAATATTCGGGAACAGTTTTTTTGCATTTAATAATAAGATTGAGAAGGGTTTTGTCGTTATAAGGTTTGTACTCCCCTCTTTTCCACCATTTTTCGAGTTCGGAATACGGAACAACGCTGCAGGGATAAAGTTTAAGAAAATCAGGTTTGTAGGCGGGATCTTCAAATAATTGTTTCATCATTTCATAGTCGCGTTCTGGTGTGCTCCCCGGGAGGTTGGGCATGATGTGTACGGAAAATTTAAAGCCTGCGTCGCGCGCCAATTGAACGGCGCGCCTCCCCTGCTCAACTGTTTCACCTCGTTTATTTAGCGTTAAAACATCGTCATATAAACTTTGTAGTCCGATCTGTAATTTAGTGCATCCGAGGCGCCGAAAGCGGCGGAGTTCATCTTTGGTGATATGGTCTGGCCTGGTTTCCAAGCTAAGCGCGATACAGCGGTGTTTAGCGGTTTCGTTATGCTTTTGGGCAGCTTGGAGACTGCGATAATGAGTTCCGTTAAGAGCGTTGTACAGGTTGCGAATAAAAGCGGTTTGGTAAGCATGAGGATAGGCTGAAAAAGTACCTCCAAGTACGATAATTTCTATTTTGTCGGTCGGGTGGCCCTGATTTTGAAGGCTTTTTAATCTGGTTTCTATTTGGCGAGTAGGATCAAAATCATTGAGTACCGCCCGCATTGCTCCTGGTTCATTGGAAAGATAGCTTTTTGGCATGTCTTTTTCAGTGGGACAAAAAACGCATTTTCCTGGGCAATAATAGGGTTTTGTTAGTACGGTGATAACACTTACGCCGGATAAGCTACGGATTTTTCTTTTGCGAAAAAGGCTTAAGAAATTGGGATCTTCTTTAATTTCGCCTTTTTTAACTAAGGCGTGATAGGTTTTTACGATGTTGTAGTTGGATAACGTGCTTGCTTTCTTTTTTTTGGCAAAAGCTTTTTTGAATCTAGCAATGTCATCTTCAGATTGAAGATTGGTTTTTTGGGCCTCTTCAATGAATTGTTTAATTTGGGCGTCGATTTTGGTCATTATTTTGTTACAATAGAGTTGCTCTTAACCTAACGCATGGAAAAAGATACGGCAACCAAGCTGACCAAAGAAGTTCGCAAGATTTATGATTCGATTGCCCCTGAATTTAATCGATCGCGCCAAAGATTGTGGCCGGATTTGGATTTTTTTGCGGAATTTTTACCTGAAAATGCACGTGTTTTAGATGTTGGTTGTGGGAATGGAAGGCTTTTGAAGTTTTTTGAAGAGCGTGATTTTAAGTCGTATTTGGGAATTGATAATTCTAAAAAACTGCTTGATTTTGCAAAAAAACAACAAAAAGGGAGGAAGATTAAGTTTAAAGAGGGTGATGCTTTGGATTTGCCAGTTAAGGAAGGTTTTTATGACGCTGTTTTTTCTGTGGCTGTTCTGCATCATATTCCTTCTCGTGAATTGCAATTAAAAGCTTTGGCTGAACTTTCGAAATCACTTTCCAAAGATGGGGTTTTGTTTCTTTCTGTCTGGAATTTGTATCGTTTAAGATCACTCCCCTATTTTGGGCGAGCTTTTTTCCGTTCAATTTTTAGTTGGGGAAATTATTCTTGGAAAGATTTGCTGGTTCCGTGGGGCAAAAAAAATCCCAAAATGCGTTTTGCACATGCTTTTCGTTTAAAAGAATTGCTTATTTTGTTGCAGGATGCGGGTTTTGAAATAATTGCTGAAAAAAGCACTAAACAGGGTCGTTTTGGAAATCATTTAGTTGTGGTTAGGCCTTTTTTGGCAACGCGAACAGTTCCAGTAATGGGAGTAGATTTTCATAAATTAACGAGTGATGAAGCGGTTTCTGTGGTGGATAGATTTATGCGTTCCGGGGAACAGCATATGGTAGTTACTCCAAACCCAGAAATTGTTTTGGAGGCGCGAAAAGATCCAAAATATAAGAAGATTTTAAACAAAGCGTCACTTAGAATCGCCGATGGGATTGGGATTTTGTGGGCGGCAAATTTAGCTAAGCACCAGGGGCGATTAGCGCGTGTGGGACATGGGGTGCTAAGTTTAATGTTGCTTTCGATTCGCTCAAAGGGCGAATTACCAGAACGAGTAACTGGTACTGATTTAATGGAAAAGTTGATACATCAGAGCCATAAGATGGAGGCTAAGATTTTTTTACTAGGAGCGGCGCCTGGTGTGGCCCGTCGAGTTGCGGACAAATGGCGTTTTGATCAGATTGTAGGAGCTTTTTCTGGTTCTCCTCATCCGCGTGACGAAGCCGAAATTGTGGATCGGATTAATGCTTCGGAGGCAAATATGTTGTTTGTAGCTTATGGTGCTCCAAATCAAGAAAAATGGATCTTACGTAATTTAGAAAAAATCCCCAATATCCGAGTAGCGATGGGTGTTGGTGGAGCTTTTGATTTTGTGGCTGGGGTAAAGCATCGGGCCCCAACCTGGATGCAAAAATCAGGTTTGGAATGGGTTTATCGAATTGTTCAGGAGCCACGTCGAATTAAGCGCATTCTAAACGCGACGTTAGTTTTTCCGTTTCATGTGATGTTTAAACGCGATAAGAAGCGCTAAGACTTTTTCTTCTTCTTAGTTGTTTTCTTTTTTGGGGTTGCTTTGGGTTTTGGTTCGTCTTGTTCGCGGCGTAAACGATCTTCAACTACCTCGACAACTGGTTTGGCGTACTTGAGGATTTCGTGCGTCATTTTGATTGGTTTGATAATCATGCCGTGAATGCGTTCCGCAGAATCACGCATTGCATCAGTGGCTTTGTTGATATCGCGCAAAATAAGGATGGCATAAACAAGGGTGATTGAGAAGAAAATACTAAGTAAGGCAATCGCAACTGCCAAGATGACAAAGAATAAATCGGTGGCCGTAAGCATGTTTAGGAGGGTTAAGTTCACCTACTATTATACCCTAAGAAAGTTTTTTATGCATTATTTCGTTAACCATTCCAGGATTAGCTTGCCCCTTGGAAGCTTTCATAACCTGTCCAATCAAGAATCCAAGAACGTTATCTTTTCCGTTTTTAAAGTCTTCTACCGCAGTGGGGTTTTCGTTTAAAACTTGATCTATAATTTTCTCGATGGCACTGGAATCACTAACCTGTTTTAACCCCTTTTCTTCGATTATTTGATCTGGTGAGTTGCCGGTTTCGAACATGGCCTCGAATACAACTCCTTTGGCTTGATTGTTGGAAATAGTCCCCTCTTTTACGAGCATAATTAGTTGAATCATATCTGCGGCGCTAATTTGGCAATCTTGTAATGTTTTATTTTCATTTTTTAAGCGACCGATTAAGATTGTTCCGACAAAAGAGGCTGCTTTTTGGGGCTCCTTGGTTTTTTCGGCTACTTCTTCAAAATAAATGGATAGATCTGGGTCTTCGCTAAAAAACAAAGCTTCTTCTTCGGAAATTCCATATTTTTCAATGAATTTACGACGTTTTTCTAAAGGTAATTCTGGGATGCTGTTTTTTAATTCCTCAATTTCTTCGGGTTTAACAACTAGTGGTGGTAAATCTGGTTCGGGGAAATAACGATAATCTGCGGAGCTTTCTTTATCGCGTAGTAATTTTGTTTTTTGTTGATCATCAAGCCAGCCAATAGTAATGTCTCCATCTAAAGGATTGCCTTCTTCCCATAGTTTAATTTGTCGTTTGATTTCGTATTCTAAAGCGGTTTCGAGTGACCGGAAAGAATTTAGGTTTTTGATTTCAGCGCGAGGATAAAGCTTGGACTCCCCTTTTGGACGAGTAGAAATGCTGGCGTCAAAACGCATCATGCCTTTTTCCATATCTGCTTCTGATGTGCCGATGGTGCGCAGAATAGCTTGCACCATTTTGGCAAAGATTTTGGCTTCTTCGGCGGAGCGCATGTCTGGATCGGTAACAATTTCCATTAACGGACTCCCGGCTCGGTTAAAATCGACCAGACTGCCGCCCGAGGCGTGCGTTAATTTACCGGCATCGTTTTCAATGTGCACGCGGGTAATACCAATTTTTTTAACCCCTTCATTGGTTTCAATTTCAACATATCCCTTTTCGGAAACTGGTTCATCGAATTGAGAAATTTGAAATCCTAATGGCAAATCTGGATAAAAGTAGTTTTTTCGGTCGAATTTAGAAAATTTCGGGATTTGGCAGCGAAAAGCTAGCGCTGTTTTGATGCCCTTTTTAATAGCCTCTTTATTAGTGGCTGGGAGCATCCCGGGAAAACCCATGCAAATTGGGCAAACATTTATATTTGGTTTTGTCCCGAATGAGTCATTACTACAGGAGCAAAACATTTTTGATTTAGTGTTCATTTGGGCGTGAATTTCGAGCCCAATTACTGTTTCGTAGGAGGACATAGTATTTATAATATACGGATTTCTGAAACGGTCTTCAATAGATCGTCTTGAGAGCTGCTGTTTGAAATATGGGTGGCGCCGGTGGGTTTTGGGAGAGCCTCTTGCTGTGCTTCAATAGCCTCAATTTCTTCTTTATCTCGGGTTAAACGCTGGTGCCTTAAAGTGTCTGGCGCCTGAATAACCCATAATTTATCAATAAGATCACCAAACAATTTTTCATCAAAAATTTGAATTTCTAGAGCCACTTTTGGCGAAGTAATTTTTCTGATTTTTCGTTCGATTTCATCGGCTATTAAAGGGTGAATTAGGCGGTTTAAGATGTTCCATTTTTTAGTGTTTTTGAGGAGTGTTTTTAGTAATTTTCGACGATTTACCGACTTGTCTTTTTTGATAAATTTATCTCCGAAAAAAGTTTGTATTTTGTCAGCACCACGCCCCCCGGATTGATATAATTCGTGAACAATGGCGTCGCAATCTAGCTTGGCCCACCCCTCTTTTTCTAAAATTTTGGCAACCGTACTTTTGCCAGCTCCAATTTTCCCAGTTATTCCTAGGACGAAATGATTTTTTAAGCGTTTACTCATAGTTGAAGACCTAAGTCACGTAAGGCTTGTTTGAATTGACGGATTGCAGTTTCGGTTTCTTGTTTGGAGATATTCACATTAAGTTCGTGTGCGATACGATTGCGAAGTTTGTGGGCGTCCCAGATTCCGTTTCGATTAGAAAAAATTGAATTAGCTTTTTTCATTTTTTCTCCTAGTGAACCATGGAACCCTTTTAGCTTAAGAGCTTCGTCTAAAAGTTTGTCTGCTTCTAAAATTGCGCCTTTGGGATTGCTGTGGGTTTCTTTAAGAATTTTATTCCAGTGCTTTTTAAATCTTTTTAAATCTTGTGAAGAGAATTTAGAGCGTTTGCTTTGGGTCCAAAAAATAAGTCCTATAAATAAAATTATAAGGACTATTACGGCTGTAATTAAAATAGTATTCATTATTTGTTGGAATGATCTTGTAGCATGGCGGCTAACAAATCTTTGAGAGTTTGATGTTCTCGGAAGCTTTTGTTGCGCATAAATTCGTTTTGGGCGCTTAGAATTTCACGTTCAGCTGTTTTGGGGAAAGAAACGTCTTTTAGACCGATCTGTGATCCCGTCCCAATGCGGTCGATGGCCAGGTCTCCAAAATTTAATACCGTGGCCCAAAAGCCATTTACTTCGTAGGAAACACCTTCAATAGTGTGATATTCAACGCGGCTGGCAGATCTTTTGAAAATCCCACTCCATTCCAAATCAATAATTGTTTGGGTAGTTACTAAAATTGCATCAAAATACCAATCTAAATAAAAATGAAGCATGTAAATAGCTCCTACCCCTCCCCAGACGGCCCAAACTGGCCAAAAAGGCGGCATCATTAAGTAAAAAAGCCCGGGCAAGGCAAATCCAAAAAACAAATGTTTTAAGAAGCTTTTATAGATTGTAAAGGGATGTACATGCGCTACGTACAGGATTTTTTCTCCTGGGTTTAAGTAGGCGCGAAACAAGATATTTGCGAGCATGTAGTGATTTTAACATCCCCTTTTCTTAAGCGCCAGGTTTGTGTTATGTTTCAGGCGACTAATTTTTGAATATGCATATTCGTTTGCGATCATTTTTGCTGTTTGTTCTGGATGTGATTTTGAATTCAGTGGTGATTATTGTTCTTGTAATTGTGATCCGTACTTTTATTTTTTCTCCCTTCCAAGTTCACGGACCTTCGATGTGCGATACTTTTAACAATTTTGATGGACGTTGTATTCGGGCTGATGGCGAATACATTATGATTTATAAATTAGGTTATTTGAATATTTTGGGATGGCAGGTAGGATTACCTGATCGTGGTGATGTTGTTGTATTTAGTGAGCCAAGTGGAGATTCTTATTATATTAAAAGAGTGATTGGCTTGCCTGGCGAAACAATTGAAATTCATGATGGTTATGTTTATTTAACTAATGATGAGAATCCGGAAGGGCTTAAATTGGATGAATCTGAATATCTTAATCAAGTAAACTGGGGTTATACAGAACCTTCTTCTCCTGATAATTCAGTGTTTGAAATTCCGGAAGGTAAATATTTTGTTTTAGGAGATAATCGAAAAGCCAGCAGCGATGCCAGACGGTGTTTTAGTACTATTGGTTGCTCTGAAGAAGGGGCTACTCCTTATATAACGCTTGATGAAATTCAAGGAAGAGCCTGGTTTGTAATGTGGCCATTTGATCGAATTCGAATTGTGGAGAATGATCCGGAGACTACGACCGACTTGTAATAAACATTTCAATCAAAACCGCAATGGTGACGAGCAATAAGCCGTTCCACCATTTAAGAACCCCGACCATTAAAAAAGCAATGCACAAAATGGTGCAAAGGCTTAAAAGGGCTCCTTGGCGAAGTGATACGCCAAGATGTTGTTCATGAAGTTCATCTTTCCCAACCCAACGCCTTAGGCCAAACCCCAAAAGCGTAAAAGAGCCGATAAGGGCAAAAAGTAAGCTTAAAAAGAAAAGTCCGAGAGCTAGGCCAGTGGATTCATAAGGGTCTAATTTGGTAATAACAATCCCCCACGCTAACCAGCTAATGGCCGCAGTTAAGGCGATTGTTAAAAGATATTTTTTATAAGCTTCATTCATTGCGTTTGATTTGATTTAGGATGGTATGAGGAAGGATGAATCCAAGGGCTAAGCTAGCTATCCCCGCGATAATGAGGCCTAGTC